>DAINAS010000060.1:0-1190 GCA_036733365.1 Proteiniphilum sp. | reverse complement strand
ATAAAACCGGCGTTCATGGTGGCAATCACGTTCATCTGACTGTCACCCACCAGACGCTTTATCTTCTCCATGTGCGGTGAGAATCTGCGATTGAACCCCACGGTCAGTGTCATGCCCGACTGCTCATACACCTCTATGATCTGTTGAAGCTCCTCATTGTTCAGTGCGAGCGGTTTCTCCATGAACACATTCTTTCCGGCCTGCAAACCCTCAATCACCATTTGTGCATGCAAATCATGACGTGTGGTGATCAACAGGGTATCCACTTCTTCATCCTTCAGGATCTCCTTGTAGTCGGTCGTCGAATGCGAAAAGCCATATTTCTTTGCCAGCAGGGTACTACTCAGTCCGCCCTGGCTCGATACATATTTAAAACCGGCCCCGCTATCTTTCAGGGCAGGCATCATCGTCATCTTTGTAAAGTTACCGGCACCAATCACACCGATCACCCCTTTTGCACCTTTGAAGCTGTTGTTGACAAAAGAGACAGTATGCTTAGGCACTTTTATCTCAGCACCTTCGTAATTGATGACAGAAGCGATCGACTTATGAGTACCTATATCGCCATAAATCTTTTTGTATTCCTCCAAAGGCACCACCTCTGTAATCATCTCCTTCACCTGCAAAGCACCCGAAGAAATGGCATAGAGAACCGACTCAAAGTTCCTTTGTTCCGTCCATCTCACAAACGGTAGCGGGTAATCCACACCTTTCTGTTCGTAGTCATCGTCATACCTGCCGGGACCATAAGAACAAGAGACCTGAAAAGTCAGTTCCTTTTCGTAGAATTCAGCGCGACTGATATTCAAGCCAATCACACCCACCAGTACAATCTTACCACGCTTGCGACTCATTCTTGCAGCCTGCGAGATGATTGCATCCGTATGAGCAGAAGCGGTGATAACCACACCATCGGTACCCACACCACCCGTCTGTTCCTCTACGAACTTCACCACATCACCCTTGCCGGAGTTAAAGGGAATGATCCCCCATTTCTCAGCCAGTGCCAGTTTCTCTTCATCCAGATCAGAACCTATCACCCGGCACCCGTTTGCTTTCAGCAACTGGGCAGTCAGCAGACCAATCAATCCAAGACCAATCACCACCACGGTTTCACCCAGTGTAGGATTCAACAACCGGATGCCCTGTAAGCCTATAGAGCCAACCACCGTAAAAGCAGCCTCCTCATC
>DAINAS010000059.1:0-1504 GCA_036733365.1 Proteiniphilum sp. | reverse complement strand
CTGCGGGTGAATTTTGCAGGGTCGTCCTTGTGAAAGGACTCATGCATGAAGCCGGTACCGGCATCGGTATCGCGCAGCATGCGGAGACAATGCCTGATCTCCTCGTCGCTGGTACTGGTCTGTGCACGCATGATGATGCTCATGGGCCAGATCATGTCGTAGCCAACGTGGGGGCCGCCGATTCCTTCGCCGGCACTGCCCTTGAAGAAATATGGGTTATCCTTGCTGAGCACCAGCCTGCGGGTGTTGCGGTAGACCTCATCATCGGGTGAGACCGTTCCGAGGTAGGGCATTGCCAGCAAGCTGGGCACATTGGCATCATCCATGAAATAAACATTCCCGAAACCATCCACCTCGAAGGGGTAGACCTTGCCATACTTGGGATGATCCACAACAGCGTATTGCTGTAATGCATCGCTCACCTCGGCAGCCAGAGCGAAGCTTTCATCTGCCAGCCTGTTGTCGCGCGTCACATTGCGTGCGATCTCAGCGATCTGTTTCAGTGAAGCCACGGCGAAGAAGTTGGAGGGGATTAGGAAACCGAAGGTGGTGGCATCATCGGAGGGGCGGAAGGAGGAGACGATCAGGCCCACAGGGTTGACCGGGTTCCCCAGCCCCACGTTGTTGAGGGTATCCAGCTGTCGGTCGGTCTTGCGCAGGAACATGTAGGGACCCGGGCCATTCTTGCGCTGCTGTTCCCGGAAGGTTTTCAACACCAGGTTCATCGCCCTGGTCCAGTCAGCATCGAACACCGAGCTATCACCGGTCTCTTTCCAGAAATGATACCCCAGCCGCACGGCGTAGCAAAGGGAGTCGATTTCCCATTTGCGTTCGTGGAGCATCGGTTTCATATCGGTGTAATCACTCATCCACTCACCCTCAGGATGGGGCTCTTTGTTGAATGCGTTGGCGTAGGGGTCGATGAGGATGCACTGTGTCTGCCTGTTGACCAGTCCGGCAATCATCTTCGTGAGTGCCTTGTCGCTCTTCATCAGCGGCATGTAAGGCCAAACCTGTGCCGTGGAGTCGCGCAGCCACATGGCGTTGATGTCGCCCGTGATGACAAAGGTATCCGGTTTCCCATTCTTCTCACCGTGAAAAACGGTGGTATCGAGTGTGTTGGGATAACAGTTCTCGAACATCCATGCCAATTTGGGGTCTTTGATCCTCGCTTTCACGTGGCTGATGGTCTGCTCCACAGCAGCCGAGGAAAAACGTCTATTACCGGTGGCCGGTCTCTTGGACACGTAGGCGGGATGCTGCCCGTATTCATTCACGGCAGCTGTAACCCAGGAAGGGTTGACAGCCAGTGCGGTCAACCCGAGGGTCGATTTTTTGATAAAGCTCCTTCGTGTAGTCACGCAATGTAGTATGGTGGTTAATCATTTCTTAGGAAACCGGTTACAATCTCACCGGCAATTTCTTCCGGAAGCCATCTTTGAAACAGATGAGGGTTTCGGTACGGGAAAGGCCCAGGGGTTGCAGTTCCGAGTGGATGATGCGC
>DAINAS010000058.1:0-1975 GCA_036733365.1 Proteiniphilum sp. | reverse complement strand
AATGGGCAAAACAATTGTACGTGAACAAGCAATCGCAGAGGAGGGTATATATATTAATGATCAAGAGGAGAATGAGGATGTTGACTAAGTTGTTTTGAAATGGAATTGATCGACAATATCAACTGTAAACTCGGGGATGAGTTAACCAAAACGATTGAGAAGGCTAGCAAGCTTTCTATTGCGTCGGCCAGTTTCTCCATTTTCGCTTATCAGGAACTGAAGAAGGAGTTGCAGGCGATAGATGAGCTGCGATTTATCTTCACTTCTCCTACCTTTCTGAAAGAAAAAACCAATAAGGAGAAACGGGAGTTTTATATTCCGCAGCTGAACCGGGAGCGGAGCCTCTATGGTACTGAGTTTGAGGTGCGACTGAGAAATGAGCTGTCGCAAAAGGCAATTGCACGGGAGTGTGCCGAATGGATCCGTCAGCGGGTACAATTCAAGACCAACACTACCCACGACCAGATGGGCGGGTTTATCCATCTCCGTCAGGAGGAAGAGGTGGCTTATGCCCCGGTGAACAGTTTTACCACGGTGGATCTGGGAAAAGAGAAGGGTAATCAGATGTTCAGCCTCATCAACCGCATTGCTGCTCCTTTGAGTGCACAGTACCTTGAAGTATTCAACGAGCTGTGGGAGGATGAAGAACGAATGCAGGAGGTGACCGATCAGGTAGTGGAACACATTTCAAATGTTTATCGTGAGAATGCCCCTGAGTATATCTATTTCATCACCCTCTACAATATCTTTAATGAGTTTCTGGAAGATCTTTCGGAGGATGTGTTGCCCAACGAGGCCACCGGATTCAAATCGAGTGAGATATGGAACAAGCTCTACAACTTCCAGCAGGATGCCGCCCTCGCCATCATCAATAAGCTGGAGAAGTTCAATGGCTGTATCCTGGCCGACAGTGTGGGACTCGGCAAAACATTCACCGCCCTGGCGGTGATCAAGTACTACGAGAACCGGAACAAGTCGGTGCTGGTACTCTGTCCCAAGAAACTGGGCGATAACTGGATCACCTTCCGCAGCAACCTCACCAACAACCCCATTGCCAAGGATCGCCTGCGGTACGATGTGCTGTATCATACCGATCTGTCGCGCGATAACGGAACCTCCAACGGACTGCCGCTCGACCGGATCAACTGGGGTAATTACGACCTGGTGGTGATCGATGAGAGCCACAATTTCCGCAACGGCGGACAGATCTATGGTGATGAGGAGAAGAAGGAGAACCGTTACCTGAAGCTGCTCAACAAGGTGATCCGTACAGGCGTTCGCACCAAGGTGCTGATGCTCTCCGCCACACCGGTAAACAACCGCTTCTTCGACCTGCGCAACCAGCTGGCACTTGCCTACGAAGGTGAACCAGAAAAGATTGAGCAGCTGCTGGATACGAATCAGAGTATCGACGATATCTTCCGTCAGGCGCAGGCTGCCTATAACCGGTGGAGCAAACTGGGCGTGGAAGAGCGAACCACCAGCACGCTGCTCGATATGCTGAGCTTCGACTTCTTCGAACTGCTCGACAGCGTCACCATTGCCCGCTCCCGGAAGCACATTCAGAAATACTACGATACTACTGCCGTTGGAAACTTTCCTACACGCCTGAAACCGATCTCCATTTGCCCGTCATTAACCGAGAAGAACGGAGCCATCAACTACGATGAAATATATGAGTTGCTCACCCAGCTCAACCTGAGCATCTATACCCCATCGGAATATGTTTTCCCCAGTAGGCAGGAGAAGTACGAGAAAGAGTATGGTAGAGATATGGGCAACACCTTTTTCCGTCAGTCCGACCGTGAAAAGGGCATCCAGCGGCTGATGAACATCAACCTGCTGAAACGGCTGGAAAGCTCGGTACATTCGTTCCGTCTCACCGTAACCAAGATCAAGCAGCTGATTGACGATACCCTCGACACCCTCGAGTCGAAGAATTACAACGAAACATTTCAGGTGGAAGGATTGGTCA
>DAINAS010000057.1:0-2066 GCA_036733365.1 Proteiniphilum sp. | reverse complement strand
AAGGGGGTCTGCATATCCTTGTGAATCACGTTGAGCCAGAGCGAGAGCTTACCCAGTTCCACGGCCGTGGGGTTGATATCGACACCATAGACGTTGTTGAGGGCAATGTACGTTTTAATCTTTTGTAACTCTTCCCGGTACTTGTTCGGATCAACATGCAGCCTGAGCTCCTGTTGCCGGTAGGTGAGGTATGCTTCAGCGATCTGGTTGATGGCTTCGTTGTGGAAAGCGGCAGCACCCATGGCGGGTTCAAGGATTTTCAGGTTTAACAAATCCAAGGCAGCAATTTCATCTTTATCGAGCCGCTCCAATATGGGTTTGAGCGCATATTTAACGGTGGTTTGGGTTAGCACCTCAGGGGTATAATAGGAAGCTGACTTTTGCCGGTCGCGGCCACTCAGGCGATAGATAAAAGTACCCCTGGGTATCACCTTCAACACCTCACTTCCATCCGCCATCTCGTGGCAGAAAACCTCCTTTTGGTGGAAGTCATCCAATCGATGGCGCGGTACCAAATAGGAACCATCGTCACTGACTACTTTTTCCGAACGCTCGTTCTCCTTTCTTTGACGGTGCACCTCAATATAATCGGTATCGGCGAGGAACCCACGGAAAGCGAGCAAGCTCTCGTAGACCGAACCCAACTGGTTGATGCCAAGGTTGGCATAAGAGATCCTCCCGCGGTTTTTTCCGTTCTGCTTCCTGGAAAGTGAGAGTTCACAAATTACGTCCTGCCATACACGGTTTCGTATCTGTACCCTGCTCAGGTAGTACATGTTGTCAGGATCGAAAAGAGGGGAATCCAAATGACGGATCTTAAAGCTTTTGGAAGTGCCGTTGTTTTCACGATATCCTTTGTGGAGCAATCTGAACAGCCTGGTTAACGATTCGTGAAAGAAAAAGCCATTCAAGCTCAATTCGTTTCTCAATGGCACCTGCTCCAGATCGCGTAGCATCTCCAATGAATATCCTTTCTGATAAATTTCATCGTCCGTAGGCAGGATATCCAGCTCATCTCTCGACTCGGCATAAAACAGGAACAAAAGTCGATAGACCATCATCAGACAGTCGTCCTTTAACCATGTGGCATTGATCGTGTCGTAAGTGAAGTCCTCCTCCCGGGTAAGATAATGAACAGCCTCGTTTGCCAGTTGCTCCACGGCATGAATCACTCCCTCTTTCAAATCTTTGGTCACCTCGTAGGCTACCTTGTGGGCATCTTCGTCGAGCTGTTCCATCAATACCATCTCGGCAGTAGGAGCCAGCTGCTCTTTTCCCAGTAAAAGATAGAAAAGGGCGAAGAAATTCTTGTCGATCGAGGCATCGTCAAACAGTATCTCCAGGTCGAATTGCAGGTAGGAGCCGCGGAACCACTTCTCTGCCTCAAGTAAAAAGTAGACATTGCCGGCACAAAGCAGGATATATCTTGGGCGCTGATAGGTGGGTAACAGGAATAACTCGCTCACCGCTTTGTTAATCACCATGGGGGAAATACTGATCCCCTCGGGTACGGTGAAAATATCTGCCCATTGCGATCTATGATACTTCTGCGTTGTACTTTTCTGATCTTCACCATTTTCTGTCACGTTGTAGCTTTGGTCGAATAGTCCATCGGGCTCCTCTTCATCCCTGGTTTTAATCATGGCATGCATCTCCATCACCATCAGGTGGGGCTGTTCACCGCGATAGAGGATGTGACGTACCGGCAAAACAGCTCTTTCACTTAGTGGAAAAAGATCATCGTAGTTCGTCTGTTCGGCATCATAACCCAACACATTGAGCACCCTGGTGTGAAAGCGATGCGACAGATTGATCTTGTCTTTCGTGCGCAGGTGATTTTCGACAAAGGTTTGTTTGAGCTTGAAATAGTCGGGCTTCAACCGGTTGACCTGCTGATTGAACTCCCTGATTGCCTCGTTGCTGTAACCCGATTTCTCAATCACCTTTTTGGAGAAATCTTCATCGAAGTAGTTGCTGGCAAAGTATTCACCGATATTTTGAATGAAATGAATCATATTATTTACCCCAAATATTATTTATTGGTACTGCTTGTAAATTTTTACCTC
>DAINAS010000056.1:0-2119 GCA_036733365.1 Proteiniphilum sp. | reverse complement strand
AATTGTCTTATCTCGTACTTGTTCAGTGATCAATCAGCTAAAACAACTAAAACTATGAAATACATCTTTTTAATCCTGTTGGGATTGCTGGCGCTCGCACCGGCAACATTCGCTGAAGGCAAAGGCAAAGCCGACCAGATGCCCGTGACTCAGCAAGGCAACATTACAGTAAAAGGGAGAGTCGTTGACGAAACTGGCGAACCCCTTCCTGGCACAACAATCCTGGAAAAAGGCACCTCCCGGGGGATCATTACCGATAAGGAGGGTAACTTCTCTATATCTGTTCCTTCAGATGCTACGCTGGTCGTATCTTTCATAGGGTTCAAAAGTGTGGAAATCCCCGTGAACGGGCAAACTGCCCTTGGAAACATCACGCTGGTTCCGGAATTAAGGGAACTCGACCAGGTGGTGGTGATCGGTTACGGTACGCAACGCAAGGTGGATCTCACCGGTTCGGTGGCCGTGGTCAACACCGACGAAATGAAGAAAATTTCCCATTCCAACATCTCCACCATGCTGGAGGGTAAAGTGGCAGGGGTACAGATTACCTCTGACGGCCAGCCGGGAGCCGACCCCACCGTTCGTATCCGTGGTATAGGCTCGTTCGGCAGCACCGCACCCCTTTACGTCGTCGATGGCGTACCGATGGGGACCACCATTCGGGACTTCTCTCCCAACGATATCGAAACCCTTCAGGTCCTTAAGGATGCTTCTGCGGCCGCCATCTATGGCTCGCGTGCAGCCAACGGTGTGGTGATCATCACCACAAAGCAGGGAAAGAAGAACCAGACCATGAAAATAGACTACCGGGGTTATCTGGGGCTCGACCAGGTGCAGGAAGGGATTTACGATGTGATGGATTCAAACCAATATGGGGAATATGTCACCATGGCGTATAAAAACAGTGGTATGGATGTTCCTCCCGGATATAATCCTGCCAGCACAAAATATATCAATCCTGCCAGTGTGAATACCAATTGGTTCGATGAAGCCTATAAAACTGGAATGCGCCAGAACCACAACATCAACATGTCGGGAGGTGGCACCAACAATACCTACAACATCGCCCTTGACTATTATACCCAGGAAGGAACCATGGTAGGGGCGGGTCCGAACTTCGACCGCTACACTGCACGTATCAACAATAGCATGGATGTGAAGTTTGTTAAACTTAAAACCAACATCGTGTATAGCCACAGCAACCAGGACAATATGGCCCTCAGTAACGCCAATGAGTGGGTGCAGGGATTGTATGGTGCGCAATATCCTGTGATGGCCTCGGTACTCCTCTTACCACCGACCATCAAGGCTTATGATGAATCGACCTGGGTGCTCGACGACAGAATTGCACCTGCCTCAGAATACAGCTACGACTCTTACGGTTATGGCACCTACTATGACGATGTTCACGGCGACATCCGGGTGACGAATGTCCTGCTCGAAAACAGTCTGATCAGGAGGAATTCCGTAGTTGACCGTACCGTGGCTTCAGGCTCTGCCAATGTGGACCTCATCAGCATGCTTGGCCTCAGGAGCCCCAATCACAAATTGGCTTACAACCTTAACCTCTCCTACAGCAAAACAATTGCCAAGGATTTGACCTTCGTGCCTGCATTTATTCAGAGTACAACCAACTACTTGTCGAAAAGCAATGAGAACCTGGCAGAGGGCTATCGCAATTACAGTGATGCACTGATAGAAAACACGATCAACTACGATGGTAAAACCGGAAAGCATCACATCAATGCCCTGGTGGGCCAGACCTTCGAGCGTGAACTCTATCACACCCTCACCGGCAAGGGGGTGACCATGCCTGAACCCTACTATCTGCAGGTCAACAACGCCGGGGAGACCTCCTCTACAAGCTATGAAAGCGAGCATGTCCTGGCCTCCTATATTGGTCGTATCTTTTACGATTTCGATGAGAAGTACCTTTTATCTGCGACGGCACGTCGCGATGGTTCAAGCCGCCTCTCTTCAGAGGACCGCTGGGATTGGTTCCCATCCGTATCCGCAGGCTGGCGGATAGAACGTGAAAACTTCTTCCCTGTGCCCAAAACGACGATCAACCTGCTCAAGATCCGGGGGAGCTATGGTGAACTGGGGAATGAGAACATTG
>DAINAS010000055.1:0-2154 GCA_036733365.1 Proteiniphilum sp. | reverse complement strand
CCCTGTTTTCTCCGAAGATGGTGGACATCAAACAAAGTTCGCCTGATTCCTTGGGAATTACGAAATATCTTTTTACATCGTTGGGTGCCACAATAGGCTGACGCTTCTGTATCCTTTGGTTGAAGCCGTGCAGCAGGGATCCGTCAGAGAATGCTACGTTGGCAAAGCGGGCTGTGGAAATGGTTATCTGTTCACTGTATTTCATCAGGAACATCTCCATGATCCGTTTGGAAGCACCCATCATATTGGCTGGATTGGCTGCCTTGTCTGTGGATACGCAAAAATATTTCTTGACACCTTTATCTATAGATTGTCGTATTGTCTTTTCTGTATTAAATATATTCACATCAATCATCCGCATCATGGTAAAGGGATCTTTTTCACTGCGAACGTGCTTTAATGCCGATAGGTTAAGTACGTAATCGTACTCACCATCATTATTCCAGAATGCATCGTATTCAGCAGAGCCAATATCAAGCGCAAATGTTTGAAAATCGCCATCTATATAACCAAAAGAGCTGCGAATATCCCTTACCAGCTCTACCATGTTATTTTCACTGATATCAACCACATGAAGCTTGAGCGGATTGCGTTTGAAAATCTCTTTGACCACAGCCTGACCAATTGACCCGGCTCCTCCGATAACAAGAAAACGTGAAGAACTAACTATATCAGTTAACTCTTTCTCATGTTTTGCAATATCTTCTGTGAAAAGCTCTTTATGTCGACCTATTAGTTTAAGAATATCCATATTTTATTTTATAAATTCAATAATCCGTTCACACGCCAGGCCATCCCCGTAAGGGTTGCTGGCCTGTGCCATGGAGTTGTAATATGCGGTGTCGTCCAGCAATCGGGAGACTTCCGATACAATTAAATTGTAGTTGGTGCCGACGAGCTTCACCGTGCCGGCATCGACTGCTTCGGGGCGTTCGGTGGTGTCGCGCATCACCAGCACGGGCTTGCCCAGCCCGGGGGCTTCTTCCTGGATGCCGCCGCTGTCGGTGAGCACCAGCGTGCTTTGCTCCATCAGGAAGACAAAGGGCAGGTACTCCAGGGGCTCAATAAAGAAGATGTTTCTTTCGTGGCAACTGCTGCCCGACACGGTTTCTTCGCCAAAAATCTCCCGGATGGGCTTGCGCACGTTGGGATTGAGGTGCATGGGGTAAACAAAATCGACATCGGGGTACTTCTCCGTGAGGGCCTTGATGGCGTTGCACATGTTCACAAACCCATCACCAAAGTTCTCGCGGCGGTGGCCGGTGATCAGCACCAGTTTCTTGCCTCCGTTCAAACGGCCGGTATCATAACCGGCTGTTTTGAGTTGTGCCTGCAGCTGTCCGGCCAACGAAGCATCCTGTTTAATTTTGTTTACGACCAGGTAAAGGGCATCGATGACGGTGTTGCCGGTGACGGTGATGGTCTCTTCCTTTACTCCCTCCCGGATCAGATTTTCTTTGCTGAGGGGGGTGGGTGCCAGGTTGTAGGCGGCAATGCGGCTGGTGATCTGCCGGTTCATCTCCTCGGGCCAGGGACTGTAGATGTTGTGGGTGCGGAGCCCGGCTTCGATGTGGGCGACGGGGATCTGCTGATAGAACGCGGCCAGCGCGGCGGCCATGGAGGTGGTGGTGTCGCCGTGCACAAACACCAGATCGGGCTTGGCCTCGCGGTAGACATCGCGCAGGCCGGTGAGCACGCGGGCGGTGATGTCGTAGAGGTCTTGCCCCTGTCTCATGATGTTGAGGTCGTAGTGGGGCGTGATGTCGAACAGACGGAGTACCTGGTCGAGCATCTCGCGGTGTTGCCCGGTGACGCAGACAAGGGTCTCGAACCGGCCGGGTTGCTGTTGAAACGCTTTCACCAGGGGGGCTACCTTGATGGCTTCGGGGCGGGTGCCGAAGACGAGCATGATTCGTTTTTTGGGGTTCACTGTTTAGTTTCTTTTAAAGATGCCGCAAAAGTCGAGGATGAGTTTATCTTCTCTCCACGGCAGGGTCTTGAACGGTTCGTGGGCGACGAGGAAAGCGACGATGTCGGCTTTCTCGTAGGCTTCCTGATAAGGGGTCAGCTTGAATACCTTGTGCTCGCTGATATTGGGCTCCACGATGAGGAAGTCGGCATCGTTGTGCCCTTGCATCACCCGAGTGGCAATAT
>DAINAS010000054.1:0-2565 GCA_036733365.1 Proteiniphilum sp. | reverse complement strand
ACCACACCCTGATAACTATAAAAAACAATAAAAGCGCAATATTGACACACCCTCTATACCGGAAGAACCAATGGATGAGCTTTTCTTAATTCACTCAATCAACTTCGGTGAGTAGTAAAACGCGACTGGCATACTCTTTTTCCAATGGCAGTTCCAGGCCGGTGTTCATCAGCAAGGCACCGCTGACCACCTTTCCTTCAACCGAGAGATGCTCCCTATCCGATCGGTTCAGCTCCCTGATTCGGTAGTTCTTCCCGGGGTCCAGACCCGCCATCCTGAGAGGGGGAAGCACCTGTCCGTGGAAGTGCTCAGTCTTGAAAACGAAGAAAACAGCTTTTTCCTTTCCGGGAGCAGTATAAAGCAGGGAGGCAACCCCTTTGTCGTCGTAGGGTGAAACCAGCCGGTAGAGATCACCCTGCTGCACCACCTCACGGATCTCCTTGTAGTTGCTGATCGCTTTGCGCGAGAAGGCTCTCTCTTCGTCGGTCATGTTGCGTGGTTGCATCTCCATGCCGAGACGGCCTGTCATGGCCACATCGAAGCGCAACTTGAGCGGCATCACCCTCCCTGTCTGGTGGTTGGGTGATGAGCCCACGTGTGCTGCCATGGCAACAGCCGGGAAGAAGTAGGATATCCCCCATTGCATATAGATGCGCTGCAGTGCCTCGGTATTGTCGCTGACCCAGAACTCATCGAAGTAGGGCAACACTCCGTAATTGGCTCTTCCACCGCCGCTGGCACAAGCCTGGATCACCATGTCGGGGTATTTGTCGCGTATGCGTTGCATCACCTTTGCAAATCCGCGGTGATAGTCGATGTAGAGATGCGACTGACGCTCTGCCGGCAGATGATGGGAGCCATAGTTGTTGATATTCATGTTGGCATCCCACTTGATATAGGCAATTTGAGGATGTCTGGTTAGCAAATCGTCAATCAGTTTGTAGATAAACTCCTGCACCTCGGGATTGGAGAGGTCAAGCACCAGCTGAGTACCTCCCCTGCCGTGACGAAGTTCACGGTTGGGCTGACCGATCACCCAGTGGGGATGCTTCTCATACAGCTCACTCACGCTGTTGGTCATCTCCGGCTCAAGCCAGATACCAAACTTGATCCCTTCTCTTTCGGCTGCTGCAGTCAACCCCTCAATGCCCAGGGGGAGTTTACGGCGGTCAACCACCCAGTCGCCCAGTGATGAGTTATCGGTGTTTCGCTGATACTTGTCGCCAAACCAACCATCATCCATCACGAAGAGTTCGCCACCCAAGTCGGCGATGTCGCTCATCATCTGTTCCATTCCCTCCTGATTGATGTCGAAGTAGACACCCTCCCAGCTGTTGAGCAGGATGTCACGTTGCTTCTTCCCTCCATGTATTTTACCGTTTCGGGCCCAACGGTGGAAAGAGCGGCTAGCACCTCCCAATCCCTCATTGCTGTATGTGTAGGCTACCTCCGGTGTGACAAAGATCTCACCGGGTGCCAACAGGTAATCAGAGGCATCTTCATTGATCCCTGCAAAAAAGGAGTGCCAGTTGGTGTCACCGGTATCGAAGCGTAAACGGTAATTGCCGCTCCAGCAGAGGGCTGCACCAATCACCCTTCCGCTCTCTTCACGCGGCCTGCCATCGAGAGAAATCATCACCTCCGCGTGGTCGGTATGTGAGTTACGCACCCCATCCTTGTTCTTGATCACCTTCATCCCCGGCATCAACGGCTCTGTAAACAGCTTGCTTTCGTTCGCCCAGGTACCATTGAGGTAGGAGATCCAAACATCATTCTTCCGTACAGGCAGGAACGATGATGCAAATTGCTGCAGGCGTACATCTCCCGGCTCCTGATGTGAGATCTCATTCCACACCTCAATCACATCACTCTCCTTGTATGCCTTGTAGACCGACTTCACCTCGAAAGGGTATACCTTGTCTTTCTGTGTAATCTCAAGATATGTTGCAGCATCATCGACTCGCTGTGCTACAGCTGTTACCACCATGTCGAGTGAGAGGTTGCCGTCGTTGTGTTGCACCTGCAGTGCCGTCTCCGATTTGCTTTCTATGCCAAACACAGGATATGCCGGCATGCTGAAAGTGACTCCTGCCTCTTGAAGTTGTGAAACTTGTCCGGATGCAATCGGTGCACCGTAATAATGGATTTTAAGCTCCTCACCCGGCTTTGCAGACAGAAGCATTGAACTATTTTTTGTTGAAACAAGCAGTTCATGATCACCGGCATTTACTGATAAAGAGATGAGCAGTGTGAGTAAAAGGATTGGCTTTATTTTCATATGAGTAATACTTTTGTGTTTAAATGATCAGATTAGTACAAAAACACGCCACAGAGCAAGAAGAGTAAACATCTCTGCTCAGTGAGCAATAGGATTATCAAATCCCTGTGTACAAAAGTAGCAGAATTAGTAAAGCAAAAATAGTACTGATTTAACCAAGATTACACTTTTACGTTCAAGTCACCCAGAACAAAAAAGCCCCCGGGATTTCTCCCGGGGGCTTCTGTAAAGAACGGCGGCTACCTACTCTCCCACTTGTGTGCAGTACCATCGGCGCTATTGGGCTT
>DAINAS010000053.1:0-2842 GCA_036733365.1 Proteiniphilum sp. | reverse complement strand
TTCGTTACTGCCTGTCCAATCGACCCGGCTCCTCCGATAACAAGAAAACGAGATGAACTTACTATCTCCGATAGAGCTTTCTCGTTCCGCTGAATATCATCAGTAAATAATTCCTTTTCTCGTCCTATTAGCTTAAGAATATCCATTATTTCACAAATTCAACAATCCTTTCACATGCCAAACCATCTCCATAAGGATTATTGGCTTGCGCCATTGAGCTATAATATGCTATATCATCAAGTAAAAAGGAAACCTCTTTTAAGATGAGGTTATAGTTGGTACCCACCAACTTCACTGTACCAGCATCAACTGCTTCAGGTCGTTCTGTGGTATCACGCATCACCAGTACCGGTTTTCCCAGCCCGGGGGCTTCTTCCTGTATACCACCGCTGTCGGTAAGGACCAGCGTACTTTGTTCCATCAGGAAAACAAAAGGAAGATATTCCAATGGCTCGATAAAGAAAATATTTCTTTCACAACCATTGGTTCCCGATACGGCTTCCTCCCCGAAGATCTCCAGGATGGGTTTCCGCACATTGGGATTGAGGTGCATTGGGTAGACAAAATCTACCTCGGGATACTTTTCCGTTAAGGTTTTGATGGCATTGCACATGTTCACAAAACCATCACCGAAGTTCTCACGTCGGTGACCGGTAATCAGTACAAGCTTCTTACCCTCTTTTAAACGGCCGGTATCATACCCTGCCTTTTTCAATTGTTCCTGCAACGCTCCTGTCAACGAAGCATCCTGTTTAATTTTGTCTACCACCAGGTAGAGGGCATCAATCACAGTATTGCCGGTGACGGTAATCGTTTCCTCTTTCACTCCCTCCTTTAAGAGGTTTTCTTTGCTGAGGGGTGTGGGTGCCAGGTTATATGTTGCAATACGGCTGGTGATCTGCCGGTTCATCTCTTCCGGCCAGGGACTGTAGATGTTATGGGTGCGGAGTCCCGCTTCAATATGTGCCACGGGTATCTGCTGGTAGAAGGCTGCCAGTGCAGCCGCCATGGAGGTGGTGGTATCGCCATGGACAAACACAATATCCGGTTTTGCCTCTTTGTATACATCTCTCAGGCCTGTGATTACCCTTGCAGTGACATCGTACAGATCCTGCCCCTGCTTCATGATGTTCAAATCATAATCGGGCGTAATCTCAAAAATATGAAGCACCTGATCGAGCATTTCACGGTGCTGACCTGTAACACAGACAATTGTTTCAAAACGCTCTGTATGTTTTTGAAAAGCCTTTACCAACGGTGCTACCTTGATGGCTTCGGGACGTGTGCCGAATACCAGCATCACCCGTTTTTTTTGTTCCATATGATCTAGTTTCTTTTAAAAACGCCGCAGAAGTCGAGTATGATTTTATCTTCTCTCCATGCCAGTTCCTTGAAGGGGTCGTGCGCGACAAGGAAAGCTACGATATCAGCTTTCTCGTACGCTTCTTTGTAATCGGTCAGTTTGAAGACCTTGTGCTCGCTGATATTGGGTTCCACGATGAGGAAATCACCGTTGTTGTGCCCCTGCATCACTTTTGTGGCAATATATTTGGCGGGAGACTCCCTTAAATCGTCGATATTGGGTTTGAAAGCCAATCCCATCAGTGCAACTACAGGTTCACGACCGTGATCCAGTTCGAACTGCTTCATGGCTATCTGGGTTTTCTCTGCACACCAGAAAGCTTTGTGATTGTTTATCTCTCTTGCCTTTCCGATGATCCGTGATTCCAGTGGGAAGTAGGCAGTAATAAAGTAGGGATCCACCGCAATGCAATGCCCTCCCACTCCGCAACCGGGTTGAAGAATATTGACGCGAGGATGTTTGTTGGCAAGTGTGATCAACTCCCAGACGTTGATGCCTGCCTTGTCGCAGATAAGCGACAACTCATTGGCAAAAGCAATCTGAACGTCTCGCGATGAGTTTTCGGTAAGCTTGCACATCTCAGCGGTACGAGCATTGGTACGATGCAGTTCTCCTTTTACAAACTGATTGTAAAATGCGATTGCACGATCGGTGGAGGTTTCGTTGATACCCCCTATCACACGATCATTGTGTACCAGTTCATAAATAACATTGCCCGGCAGCACACGCTCCGGGCAATAGGCGATATATATTTTGTCTTTTAACTCTGGACGTTCGGTGAAAATAAGCGTGGCCATCTTTTCGGTGGTACCCACGGGTGAAGTGGATTCGATGATATAAAGATCGCCCTCCTTTAAAAAAGGGATCACACTGCGGGTGGCCGCCTCCACGTAAGAGATATCAGGCTGATGATCGCCGGTGAAAGGGGTGGGTACCACGATCAGGTAGACATCGCTCTCTTGCGGTTCGGTCTGTGCCTTGAGGGCTCCCTTGCCGATCACCCGACTGCAGAGTTCCTCAAGTCCCGGCTCCACGATGTGGATCTTCCCCTTGTTGATGGTTTCTACTACGTGCGGATTGATGTCCACACCAATTACATTGATGCCGTTTTCGGCTGTGATAATGGCTGTAGGAAGGCCAATATAGCCCAGTCCCATGAAGCATGCTCTCATAAAATCTAATCTTGTTTTTTAATCTTAGAAAAAGTCTCCTTCAAATACGGCATTCCCAGCACCCACCCCACTCCAACAATAAGTCCTAGAAAAGTATAGATGATCAACATCCGGGCACGTGAGGGTTTTGACTTTTCTACCGGCACAACTACCGGTTCAATAACGGTTAATATGGGTGTGGTTTCGGTGACAGCGATTTTGGCTTGTTCTTGTTGTTTGGCCAGTTCTGTATAGACGCCCAGTAAGAGGGTATATTCAGATTGGAGTTTTTCTTCCCGGGTACGGGCCATGGCGGAGGTCAGGTTGA
>DAINAS010000052.1:0-4670 GCA_036733365.1 Proteiniphilum sp. | reverse complement strand
CGCTCGCGGGGGAAGTAGTCGCAGAGGAAGCGTACGAAGTTGGAGTTGAAGGAGGTAGAGTCAATCAGGTACTGCAGGGGGATCAGATCCAGTCGCTCGGGCGACTTGCGGGCCGGGGCAGGGTAGAGGCCCGCTTTCGGGAGATGCAGCGGCGCCGAAATATGAAGGGGTTCCGGTTTGGAGGAAGACTCCGGATGAAGCTTTGTGGATGATTGTCTGGAGGAAGACTCCGGATGAAGGTTTGAGGATGAAAGTTTGGATGCAGTTTTGGAGGACGACTGCGGATGCCCGTTTGTGGATGATTGTTTGGAGGAAGACTGCGGATGCCCGATTGCCGATGCAGTTTTGGAGGATGACTGCGGATGCCGGTTTGGGGATGCCGATGAAAGTTCCGGGTGGTCGGCGAAGTATTGGCGGGGCGGGTAGTGGTAACCGCAGTGGATCTCATGGTTGCAGCGCCCCACGGTAGGGTGAATGGGGCGGCCCGTGTTGCCGTCCAGGTAGCGGGTGAAGCAGCGCGGCTTGCGGCAGGCGGGGCAGGTGTGCCTGCTCGCCGGCCCGTGATAGGGTTCCAGGTAGGGCTGTTTCAACAACATTTTTGCGATATTTCATTCATTTCGTTCATTTCATTCATAATGCGACGGGGGGGGAAAAAGGGAGCCGGGCGTGTGAAGCGCCTGGGAAGAACCCTGGGAACCGGGTGTGTGAAGCGTTGGGGAAGAGGCCGGAGTGCCGGGCTCGTGAAGCACCTGGGAAGAACCCTGCGAACCGGGCGTGTGAAGCGTCTGGGAAGAACCCTGCGAACCGGGCTCGTGAAGCGTTGGGGAAGAGGCCGGAGTGCCGGGCGTGTGAGGCGTTTGGGGAGCACCGTATGAACCAAATGAACCAGATGAACCAGAATTCCCAACATTTTTTTCCACGCAGACCATCATGGCGGAACTCTTTCGCTCGATGACCACCCCCATGTTGCGCAGGCGGTTGGTGAAGTGCCGCTTCGTCACTGCGCAGCAGCCGCTCTCCAGGCAGTGGGTGCGGTAGGCCGCGTAGAGCTCCGCCACCGTGATGTGCCGCTCCTTCGAGGGGACCCACTGCTGCTCCTCCAGGAAGAGCGCCACGCTGTTGCTCTCCTCGCGGTAGCGCTGCAACATCTGCGTCACCCCCTCGCTCTGTGTGAAGCCACGCTGCCGCAGCAGTCGCCGCAGCCCCTCCAGCACACGGTTCAGCACCCCCGGCAGCTCGCTGTCAATGATCGTCTGCGCCAGCCCCTTCTCCTGCTCCTCCTCCGGGATGGTCACCTCGAAGGGGATGATCAGGAAGCGGCGGAAGTAGGCATGCGTGTGCTCCACCATGCGGGGCAGCTCGTTGCAGTTGAAGATCAGCTTGCCGTAGTGCGACAGGGTGAAAGGCTCGCCGTAAGGGTGTCGCGCATCCACCGGCTCGCCCGAGACCAGCTGCTTGAAGATGGCCGCGTCGAGCTTGCCGTTCATCTCGCTGGCGTAGTTCACCAGCTTGCCCCCCAGCATGGCGCGGTAGTAGCCGCTCTCGTTGGTCAGGTTCTGCAGCGAGAAGTGGCTCACGTTGTCGTCGCCCCCCAGGAGGGCATGTACGATCTCGAAGAAGACCGACTTGCCGTTGGCGCCGCTGCCGTAGAGGATCAGCGTCTTCTCCAGCTTCAGCTGCGAGGGTCGCACGAAGAGGTAACCCAAGTACTCCAGCAGGATCAGTCGCAGGCCCGGCTCCGGCAGCACCCGCTCCAGGTAAGCGTCGAAGCGGGGGCAGGCGGCACCCTCGTCGTAGGCGAAGGGCAGGCGGTAGGTGAGAAAATCCTCCCGGCAGGGCTTGCGCAGGCCCATGCGCTCCCCGCCGATCTCGAAGGTGCCGTTCAGCAGGTTGATCAGCACGCTGTCGCCCCGGCGCACCGGCGGGGGTGGTGCCGTGGCGAGGAACTGCTTCAGCAGCTGCTCGCGGAACAGGTAGTGGCGCGCCGTGAACCGATCCAGCCCCATCCTTTCCGCCGCCTTGCCCAGGAAAGCCTCCAGCGCCCGCGGCTCCACCGGCTGCCAGTAGGCCCCGTTGTAGAGGTAGGCGGTGTTGTGGCGGCAGCAGATCCCCAGGCGGAGGCGCTGCACCGTCTCCATCACCTTCTCGGTGCAGGTCACCAGCAGGTGGCGCATCGCCAGCCTGGCGTCGCTCCTCTTCAGACCCGCCTCCGCGCGGAAGTCCACCGTCGCGGTCTCTCCGCAGATGAATTCGGGCAGCGCCTCGTGCGGCAACGCCCCTTGCGACCCGGCCGCCGCCCCGTCGAACTGTTCGCGGAACGCCTGCAGATCGCGCTCCAGCAGCTCCATGAAACCCTTTTGTGCGTTCATTGCTCCTCTCCTTTCTCCCCGTTGTAATGCCTTTGCAGCAGTGCGAGGATGTCCGACTTGCGGTAGTAAAACTTCCCGTTCACATTCGAGAAAGGCAGCATCCCGTTGATGCGCCATCGTTGCAGCGTGCGGTGCGTGATGTGCAACTTGAGCATCACATCCTGCCCGTCAATCCAGTCCGGCCATTCCGTCAGGTCAATCTTTTTCATCGCGGCCTCCT
Organism: Proteiniphilum sp.; assembly: GCA_036733365.1. Classification (GTDB taxonomy): domain Bacteria; phylum Bacteroidota; class Bacteroidia; order Bacteroidales; family Dysgonomonadaceae; genus Proteiniphilum. The sequence goes on along the minus strand of DAINAS010000052.1, from coordinate 2,081 downwards.
TTCTGTTAAAACAAAGCACCACCACCTCGAGCGTGAGGTAGTGGCGCAAATATAAGGCGTGAAAAACGCGATATAGGGGTGTTGCCAGTAGCAAGCTACTATGCAGATGATGTTGCAAATTGCACCTTCTCCTGTTTCTGTATCTCTTTCTGCTTCTCCTCCTCCGCATCCAAATCGTACTGCATCTGCAACGCTATTTGGGGCAGCAAATCCCTCATATAGCCCGCCACGATCATGATGTTTTGCTTTACGGTATCGTTGTCGAACCTGAATTCCAGTTTGTTTCTGATGTACTCTTTGTTGTAACCGCTCACGAAGGCGATCACGTTGGCCCATTTGGTCTTGTCTGAATTGTTGAAATGCAGGCCCAATGCATGCAGGAGGTAGTAGAAGAAGATGATGACCTGCCCCGCGGAGGCCTTCGTCTTGCTTTTCAAGCTATTCAGCTCCTCCTCCTTTTCGGCGATGATGCGATCTTTCTCCTTCAGCTTCTCCTCCAGCTGAGCAATCACCTTCTCAAACTCAACTTTATCCTCCTGCAGCACATCGTCGCGCAGCAACCCCAGCAGCAGGTCCATCTTCTTCCGTTGCTCCACCTCCTCGCCAAAATCGAAGTTTTCCGCCAGGTTGCAGACCATGTCTACAACCATCTGATCCTTCTCCTCATCCCCCGTGGCGGACTCGGTCACCACCCGCTTCGCGTTGAAGGGGTTGTCGTTCTTCACCCGCACGCGGTCGAATAACCGGTAGGCGCGGTTGAAGGCATCGAGCCACCAGATCTCGTCGCGGTTCACCAAATGTCTCTTTTCGTCGTAAAAGTGTCTGTTTTTGTCGTCCAGCAGGTAGTCGGCCAGGTTATCCTTCGGGTAATCCTCCTTCAGAATTTTGTAGAGCTCCTCAATCTCCTGCAGCGTGTTTCCATTCACATCTTTCACCTCCCCGATCTTCAACACGGGATGGTTCCAGAATCTGTTCCTGCCCTCGGCCAGGATGTTGTGGGCGTAGATGAAGGTGTCATCCCCGGCGAGCGCTCTTATCAACTCCTGTCTCACCCACACGGCGAGGTTGGGATCCACCTCCCCCTCGCGCAACCGGAAGTCCTTCTCCACCCGCTTTCGTGCATCGGCAAAAAGATAGCGGTTCAAATACTCATACGTCTTACACCGATCCAATCTCAGGGGATAAAGCCCTGCTACCGCTTTTTCAACCAACTCAAAGTAGTAGATCTGCTTTCTGGAAATTTCAAGGTATTCACTTGTACGCATCGCAATCCAACTTTTAATTGTGTTAAACATTCATTGGTTATAACATATTTTGCAAAAGTAAAAATATTTTGTTAAATTGCAACAAAATTGCGACTTCAACCGCTATGAATCAGGTTGATGTAAATAAAAATCGGAAAGGAACGGTCCCCCTCGCGACCGGTATTTCGCCGGTGCCCCTCCAAAGCCCCTCCAATACCGCTCCAATTCCACTCCAATATTTTTCGGAGTGGCAGAGGCCGATGTCTTGCCCATTCCTATCCCAAATATTACCCAAATTATTTTTTTTCACCCTTAAATTTTTTTCAACATGGCACAATTAAATCCAACGAATCTGGGACAGCTGAAGGGCAAGTTGGGCGAGGTGGTCTATTATGTCACCCCCGACGGCATCCAGCATTGCCGTGCGCACGTCATTCCAAGGAACCCGAACACGCCGGCGCAGAAGGACGGGCGCGGCCGTTTTGGAATCGCAAGCAGTTCGCTCAAGCACTTGAGCCACATCATCCAGCAGGGCTATGGCAACGTTCCGAACGCTTACAACAAGGTGGTGGGCCGGGCCACGAAAGAGGCGGTTGAAGGGGATTATCCCGACTTCCGCTTCAACTACGGCAAGGTGCAGCTCTGCCGTGGCACGCTGCAGCTTCCCGTGAATGCGGGCATGAGCTACCAACCCGCCACCCGCGAGGTGGCGTTCCACTGGGAGGTGCCGCCCGACACCCTCGACTACAAGGGGAGCCTCAACGACATCGTGCATGTCATCGCGTTTCATGCCGGCAGCTTCCCCGAGGTGCATATCCTCACAGCCGGCAACCGCGG
>DAINAS010000051.1:0-5343 GCA_036733365.1 Proteiniphilum sp. | reverse complement strand
AATAGAGGAGGTATGTAATGGGTAAGAAAGCAGCAGAACCGGAAATAAGTCAGTTGGAATTAGCACAGAAGTCAGCCAGGGAACGGTTACGATTCACACAGGCACAATTAAACGAGTACCTTGAGAGGTTCCCTGAATCTCATCGCGAGACAGTATACGATTACTTTGTACACTCGCGCATACTCAGCCAGGTGCTCGATACTACCCAGGGCAAGGTTATATTAAATGATCTGATAGCCTTAATGGGGAACGCACAGCTCCATCTCATCGACACAGCCCTGGATGTCGGCAGAGGTAATCAACCGCCCGAAGCTATAGTTTCTATCTGCCAGAAAATGGACTGCTACCGCGACATCATGGAACGCTGGGCAAAAGCACTATCAAAGGGTGATGAAATCGAGGAGGAACTGAGCAAGATGTAATAGCAGTATGTAATACCAGCTCGGTAACATTGGTCAAATTATTATACTCAGTCCTATGATTGGACAAAATTAAGGAGGTTACACATGCCGTATGATGATTTTGATGCAGATACTCCCCCAGTAGTACCTGGGCAAGAGCCTGTAGTCGATCAGCAGCAGCAACAGGGCGTACCACAGGACACACCACCACAGGATACTCCACCGGCTCCACCAGCTGATACACCACCAGCGCCTCAATCATTCACAGCAGACCAGATTGTAGATCGGGCGGTTCAGAAAATGCAGTCGTGGGTAGGTCGGCGTGATAAGCAAATTAACGATACTATTGCTGAGATTAAGGAGCTGATACAGTCACGCAACGCACCTGCACCACCAGCACCAGTAGATGCAGCCACGTTCCTGGACAACCCCGATCAGTACATCGAGCAGATATTCGAGCGCAAGACCAAAGCTCAGGCTCAGCAGCAGGTCAAGTACAACAGTGACTTCGTGAATTCAGTGAACGCTACCATCTCAACTGATCCGCTGGCTGCTACTGACCAAAAGTTCGCAGGTGAGGTTATAGCTGAACTCACAGCTAACCCCTCATTAGTAGACCGGTCCCTTCCTGCTGGTGTAGCTGCTAAACTCGCAATAGCCACGGCCAAGGCAAACGTACTGTCAAAAAGGGTAAGTACTCCGGTCAATCCTCTCAACCAGAACAAGCCCACAACTGTACCGACCGGCGGGGTTCAGCCTTCAGGCGGTCCACCGAAACCACCAGCCAAGGACATTAAACTGGATGAGTACTCTGCCAACTTCGTGAAGAGGTTTGGCTACTCAGCAGACGATATACAAAGGGTATTAGGATAATAAGGATAAGCTTTGAACATAGCACGAATCCCAGACCTCAGTGAGCACACATACCGCTGTCAGGTATGCAACGCTCTCTGCGTACGTAAAAAGGTTCCCCACTGGTCTCGCGGTGTAACCAAGACCGGTGATTACGGCTCTAACACCACACCCGAACCTACTACGTTCTGGGATCAGATATACTCTTCATCTACTATATCGTTCACGGCGGCTTCCGGTAGTGATCCCGCGCAACTCAGTGATTCGGCCAAAAAGTTCGCGGATAATCACTTACGGCCCAACATGACGATTAAGATAGAAACCACCAGTGGCACCAATGATGGAACTTACACCATCGAGGAGAAAGGCGTTACCAACTCAACCATATTACTCATAAGCAGTGATTCGTTGACGACAGAGGACGCAGCCACAGCAGGAACGGTTACATTATATGTACGCACATACAAGTCTAATGTAACCACAGGTTGCCCGTTCTGCGGGTCATTAAACTCACGATAACACAACATAACGCTAACATCAGGAGAAACTTATGGGATTTTCATATGCAGGATCAATCAGTGGTGCTGCTCCCATTATAGAAAAGATCATGATCGGTGAGACCTGTTATGTCGGCCAGATTCTCATGCAGTCAGGAATGACCGCTGAGTTGACGGTTCAGGACGTAGCGAACGAGGCCCACGAGAACGACCTTTGGGTCTATGGTCTTGTGACCGGTGTTTACGACACCACTCCATCATTCTCCGGAACAACCGGATACGGTGATACCGCTACCTATATCACCTCCCAGGCAGATCAGACCGCCCACGATCCGGTTGGACCTCAGTATGTGGAGATCATCAAGATCATACCGTGGGATACGCTCATCACCGGCAGTATCTACGATGGTACATATGGGAAAGCATTAACGGCGGTAACAGTAACTACAGGCGATGCAGAAGGTGACGATGTGATTCACGCAAATGATACCCTCACGGCACCGAATAACGGTCAGTCTGTAGCATATTGTCGTACAGGCGCAAACCGTGGACAGCACAGGCTCATTACTTCAGGTGGCGCGAATGATCAGGATCTCACCATCTGCTTTACATACGATATAGCAGTCGGTGACACGTTCGTATGCGCCAACGTACGTCATGGGCTTGCCGGTTTGTATATCGGCTCAACAGCCAACTTCATAGATGGAACGACTACAATGTCAGCTGCATACTACGATTGTTGGGTCAAACAGTTCGACCTCAGCGAGTCAGGCAAAGAAACAGTAACATTCTGCTTCCTGCCCTCTGCTTGTGGTCCGGCTGGCGCGTAAGGAGGTAAGTCATGGGTAATCCTTTAACTTCAAGGCAGTTTGTTCGTTTACTGGACGACAGACTGACAAAAGTATACTCGGATGAGACCAAAGACCTGCCTCCAATCATTGATCAGCTCTACACCACGATCAAAGATAAAAAGGCATGGCAGGAATACTATGCAATCGGTGATATCCCCGATCCGGTGGAATTCACTGGCACGACTGTTTACCAGTCCGTTGCCCCTGGATACCACACCAAGATCGAACCGACCGAATACGCTGGTGGTATTGAAATTCAGCGCAGGTTGATCGATACGGACAGGTACGATATTATCGAAGGCAGGGCTAAGGGTTTGGGTCGTGCGGCACTGAGAAAGATGAACAAGATTGCACATGAGCCGTTCATCTACTTCAACAGTTCTGCATTCTCGTTCATGGAGAGTGAGGAAGGGGTTGCATTATGTTCCAACTCCCATACCACCAAGGCTTCAGGTGTATCGACTTCAACCGGATTCGATAACCTCAGCACGTTGGTATTCTCACCTACGAACCTCGAAGCCCTCCGCTTGCAGTCACTCGGTCTCCGTTCAGACATCGGTGAGCGCATGGAAACCAATTTCGACACAATCATCCATGGCAGTACACTCACCGAACAGGTGTGGGAACTTCTCAACTCCCAGAAGAAGGTAGATACTGCCGAGAATAACGAGAACTTCCAGAAGGGTCGTTGGAAGAGTATAGAACTCCCGCTCCTCGACGACTACGACACAAACAACTGGATGATCGTAGACTCTGCGGCTATGAAACGCTACCTGCTCTGGATCGAGAGTATCCCTCTGGAATTCGAGAACACTACTGACTTTGACACAATGGTCCGGAAATACCGCGACTACTTTGTCATAGGCCATGGATTCACTAACTGGCGCTGGATCATCGGCTCGGTAGTAAGTTAAGGAAGGAGGTGAAACTATGCCAACACGTTTCCCTCATGGCGTTTCAAGCTTCGGCATACCCCAGTTCGGAGGCGGTGGTATATTCGGTCCCGGTTGCGGCCAGATCAAGTACGTGGTCAAAGCCAAGACCAGCTCGAATTACTACTGGGACAAGCTCAGAACTGATGGTATCAGTGACGGTGATATCTTCACCACAGTAGCTACCGCATATGCGGCTACTACATCCGGCAGGAACGATGTGGTTGCAGTTACCCCAGGTGCATATGATGAAACTTCATCTATCACATGGGCAAACTCCAACACTCACCTGGTCGGCCTCGGTGGCCCCAACCCGATGGGAGATTACAGTGAGTACAATGTAGTTATTTACACAGACTCCACGGATAATGCCAGTACGATCAATATGACCGGGAACAACAACCAGGTCATAAACTGTACTATCCAGAATGCTGGTAATAACGCTGCATGCCTTACTGCGTTTACCCTTAACGGTTACGGTAACTACTTCAAAAATGTATCGTTCCAGGGTGTCATGACTGCCGGTAATGACGATACGGTTGCCGCTGCATCCCTGTACATTGCTGCCGGTGGGTCATATCCGATCTTCGAGGACTGTTACATCGGTCAGAACTGTTGGGATGTACGTGAAGGTGCTCTCAGCGGTGTACTCCGATTTACAGGCACCGGAGCAGGTGGACCCTATAACGGCACATTCAGGCGGTGCAGGTTCCTGTCACGATCCGAAACCGCTACCGTGGCAATGGTCGCTCTGCCGGCCAACTACTGCATACATGGAAACTGGCTGTTCGATAACTGCACGTTTGAGAACTATTCAAGCAACTGGGCAGCGAATCTCAACCAGGTTTTCTATGACAACTGCGGCACGACCCACGGTATCTTCCTGCATCACTGCGGCGCGCTCGGTATTGATGAGTGGCAGGATGCGGATGCCGGTAACAACTACATCGGTGCGGATATGCCTATCGTTGGAGTAGGTGGTGGTCTGGTAGCTAACCCTACCGCGTCCACTGGATCATAATAGTACAACATCAAACATGGGGAGGGGTTACATGCCCTTCCCCTCATTACAATCCAGGAGGTTACAGTGTCATACATAATTACTCGTAGCAAGACCGGTAATGACAGGGCCGCTGGTCACAAGGGAAATAGGGATCATCTAAGAAGTACATACCCCACATTTTTCGGTACTCACGACAAAGGTAGTAAGTTCCCTGCCTGGATATCACCGAAGCGTGTTGAGGAATTGAATGAACAGGCCAAGGCATACAAGGAAGCGCTCGACAAGAACCAAGTCAGTTCGGATATGCGACCACAGGTCGAGAATAAGTATAGGATGATTAGTGAGAGGTTAAGTTCCATAGTTAATAGCTGGGATGAGACTCAGAAATTCGTGAATGAGAATGAGGATAAATTAGTCAAACGCCGGAAGGAACTGGCTAAGGAAATCGGTGATCTCACGCCTCCGCGCCAGATGGAAAAAGAGCGCAGGGTTAATCCTCATACAGTGCTCAGGCGCGAGAAAGAGCCGGATGAGAAAGGGCTGACACTGGACGATAAGAAGTCCGAGTATATCCTGATCAGTCGTGCGCTCGGTGAGGAAAGCAACGTAGGGTTCCTACAGAAGGAACGATAATAACAGTAATTTAGGAGGCTCATGTGGCTACTACTGCGGCTGATCTCATTACCCGTATAGGTTACAGGGTTAATACTACCATCACTGCATCCACGCACCCCAGTCAGGCAGAGGTATTGTCATGGATCACTGAGGCATTGTACTGGATATACGGGGTATGCGCCGAGATGAAGA
>DAINAS010000050.1:0-6731 GCA_036733365.1 Proteiniphilum sp. | reverse complement strand
TTTGTGTATACGCAATACAATTGCGTATATATTTTATATATACTCCCTCCTTGTTTTTCTAATAAACTGATTCCTAGAGTTATATAAGAAGTTGTATGTTTAAAAGCAATTGCGCATACATAACTTATTGATTGAGTATAATATGTCTTTTTTCTTAAATATCAGGGTTATCCAATGGATTTCATATCCCAAGCCAGTGTTTAGCAAAAGAATGACGCAACGAATGTACAGAAATATTTTTATGAATCCCAACTTTCTTTAAAGAGATTTTTAGTATGTTCTGAACACTTCTGATTGAATATTGCCTCCCCCATTTGCTCCCTCAAACAACCAATCTTTTGGTTGATATTCCTTGATATTTAACCGCAAAGTATCCAATGTCTTATTTCCTAATAGAGTGTATCGGTTCTTATTTCCTTTTCCAAATAACGCAGTGGGGATAAAAGAGGTGTTGCTTGCTTCATGATTTCAAAATTGGTGTTGTGTGTAACTTTTACCTTTTTTGCTTATCTTTACGCTTTTCAAAACCGAGAGAAACAACAATTGATGATTTAATATTTTTTTGATTTCCATGAAACGACTGACTTTTTTACCCCTTTTACTTCTTTTTTTCGCAACTGGTAATCATGCCAAGGCGCAACAGCTGACCCTCAACGAGCTGGAATATTTTGAACGGCAGGGTGTCAACGTGCTGGTATACAGCAACCTCTTTACCGGTGGCTTCAACGATGAAAAAAATGCAGGCATCGAACTAATCCACCATGGGGTGCGCACGGCGCAGGGTGGTGCGGTACGCCTTTCCAATACACCGGAACAGTGGGACCTGGTGCCGGAGATTCCCACCAGGAAGGTGGATCCTGCAACCAAAAGCATTGAATCGCTGTTGCGGTATGAGGAGTACGACTTCGACTCGCGTGTGGTGGTCACCGCGAAAAACAACGGGGTAGAGATCTCGGTATGGCTCGATGAGCCGCTCCCGGAAGAGCTGGTGGGAAAAGCGGGCTTCAACCTGGAGTTCCTCCCTTCTCAATACTGGGCAAAGGCTTACCTGATGGATGGTAGGCCCAACCGCTTCCCGCGCTACACGGTGGGCAACACGGTGACACGCCCCAACAGCGAGAAGACAAAACAGTTCAAGGGCTATGTCACCTCTGACGATCGCGGTACGGGCCAGTTCATCGATCCCCTCCCGCTCGAGACGGGACGCTCCTTGCTGCTGGCTCCCGATGCCCCCGAGCGGATGGTGAAGATCACCTCACACGATGCGGACCTGATGTTGTTCGATGGCCGCATATTGGCACAGAACGGCTGGTTCGTGGTGCGCAGCCTCCTGCCGGCCGGCAAAACGGGCAAGGTGCTGACATGGACGGTGGAGCCCAATGCCGTGGAGGGCTGGGTGCGGGAACCCAACATCGGCTTCTCACAGGTGGGATACATCCCTGACCAACCAAAAATATCGGTGATTGAACTGGACAAGAAGGATAAGCCGCTCGAGACTGCTTCGATCTACAGGATTGGAGAGGATGGCAATGCCTCCGAGGTGTTCACCGGCAAGATCACTCCCTGGGGCGACTACTTCAAGTATCACTACGTGAAGTTCGATTTCACAGCGGTCAACACGCCCGGAATATACTACATTCGCTACGGCGACTGCATCACCAACAACTTCATCATTGAAGAGAATGTCTACGACCAGATTACCGATGCCACAAGCGATATCTGGATTCCGATACACATGAACCACATGTATGTGAACCAGGCTTACAGGGTGTGGCACGGGGAGCCTTTCAAGGAGGGTTACCTGCAGGCACCGCCCAACACCGATCACTTTGACCTGCACAGTCAGGGTCCTACCACCGATACGAAGTACAAGGCGCTGGAGCTGATCCCCGGACTGAACGTGGGGGGCTTCTTCGACGCGGGTGATTTTGACATCGAGACCGGATCGAACATTAACGTGGTGCAGAACTTCGTACATACCTGGGAGTATTTCAAGCCGTTGCGAGACCAGACTTTTGTCGATCACACGCAACGCTACGTGGACCTGCACCGCCCCGACGGGACTCCCGACATGCTGCAGTTCATTGAGCATGGTACCATGCAGCTGGTGGCGCAGGCGGAGATCATCGGTCACATGGCGCAAACGCTCTCCAACGCGGTGCTGGATAACTACCACCATCTGGGCGATGCAGCTTCCATCACCGACGGCCTTCCCTACAACCCGGAGCTGGGTCCCTACGAGGTGGCCGCCGACGGTCGCTCCAGCGGTGTGAAGGATGATATGTGGGCCTTCACCAGCCGCAACCCGGGTCTCGACCTCAGGGCGGCTACCATGTTCGCCGCTGCCAGCAGGGCGCTGAAAGGTTACAACGACGACCTCTCGGAAAGGGCATTGGTACAATCGAAACGACTGCTGAAAGAGGTTACGGAACTGCTCGCGGAGAGTCCCGAACGGCAGGGGCGCCGCGGCTTTGAACCATTTGATATCGGTTCTTACCTGCAACTATATATCTCTACCGGTGAGCAATCTTATCTCGATCGTTTCCAGGAGCTGCTCTGGCCGGCACTCGACAGGAATGTCAACTTCCAGATACTGACGGCCCTCAATGCCATCCCCCACCTGGATGCATCCTACAAGGAGAAACTGCGTCCCTACGTGGCAAAATACAAGGAGTATATCGACGAGCTGGAACAGGACAATCCCTATGGGGTGCCAATCGGACTGGGCAACTGGGCCGGGGGAGGCAATTTAGTCAACTTTGGTACCACCCTTTGTATTGCAAATGAATTCTACCCCGATCTGATCGACGCCAACCATGTCTACAAGGTCTCCAGCTGGCTCTTCGGGTGCCATCTCTATCACAACTATTCACTGGTGGCCACCCTGGGTGCTACACGCCCCAAGGAGGTGTTCTACGGCAATAACAGGGCCGACTTCTCCGTTATCCCCGGCAACATGGCGCCGGGCATCCTCTTCCGGCAACCGGACCACTTTGAGAACTACGACGACTGGCCTTTCCTCTGGGGACAGAATGAAGGGACCATAGCCGGCAACACCGGTTACCTGATCTTCGGCTCGGCCTTCAAGAACCTGGTGAAGGAATGATCCTGTTGTTGGGCTACTGAATTACTTCGGCGAAATCTTCCAGGTGCTCATCGACATACTGTGCAACCATGAGGGTCTCCTCCTCCTCGATGTAGAAGAACTTCTCCTCCAGCTCGTCGAACTGTTCAAAGTCGACATACATCGCCATGAACTCCTCCTCGCTGGTTTCCCGTTCCAGCTCCTCGCGGTGGGCATCGTAGATCTCCTTCGCCTTGTAGAGGATCTTCGACATCCCCTTTACGCCCATCTCTTTCAGTGCCTTGGCCACCGGGTTGTTGAAGAGATAACCGCCGTATCCGTTCTGGATGAGCTGCACGAAGCCCCCCTCGTTCACCTCTTCGGTGAAGAAGCGGTAGGCCAGCAGGGTGTGCTGGTAGCCGTTCAGCAGCTCCATGTTCTCGGCCGTGATGTCACCGCCAAGCAGCTCCAGGTAGGCGTCGGTGAACACTTTCAGGAACTCATCCATACCTTTTTCAGCCGCTGCAATGATCTGCTTTTCCTCTATCTGTACCATCCCTTAAAAGTTTAATCTGTTGTTGAAACAAATGTAGCTGTTTTTTTCCAAATCTGCCTTCCGGCTTGTCTTTATTCAGGAGAAAATGGCTACATTTGCGATGATAACTTTTTTAACGTTTGTGAAGATGAAAATAAAACCTTTCCGGGGCGTGCGGCCGCCCAGCACGATGGTCCGCGAGGTGGCCTCCCGACCCTATGATGTGCTCAATTCTGAGGAGGCCCGCAAAGAGGCTGAAGGCAACGAGAAGTCGCTCTACCACATCATCAAGCCGGAGATCGATTTCCCCGCAGGCAAGGATGAACACGACGAGGATGTCTACCTGAAAGCGGCGGAGAACTACCGTATGTTTTGCGATAAGGGATGGCTCCTGCAGGATGAGAAAGAGCTTTATTACGTCTATGCCCAGACCATGAACGGCAAAAGACAGTATGGCCTGGTGGTGGCTGCCGCCGTGGAAGATTACATGAGCGGGAAGATCAAGAAGCATGAGCTGACCCGGCGCGACAAGGAGGAGGACCGGATGAAGCATGTGCGGGTGAACGATGCGAACATCGAGCCGGTCTTCTTCGCTTACCCGGAAAACAGCGAGGTCAACGCCATCGTGGAGCGGGTCTCTGCCTCCGCGCCGGAATATGATTTTATTTCAGTTGATGGTGTGGGACACCACTTCTGGCTGGTGACGGAGCAGAATGACATTCGTCGCATCACGGAGTTATTCGCCGCCATGCCGGCCATGTACATCGCCGACGGTCACCACCGTTCGGCCGCAGCAGCACTGGTGGGTGCCGAGAAGGCGAAAAACAACCCCGACCACCGGGGCGATGAGGAGTACAACTACTTCATGGCGGTCTGCTTTCCCGACAAACAGCTCACCATCATCGATTACAACCGGGTGGTAAAGGATCTCAACGGCCTCACACCCGATCAGTTCCTGACGCGGCTGGAGAAAAAGTTCACGGTGGAGCCCACCGGATCGGAGATACAGAAGCCGAAGCAGCTGCACAACTTCTCGATCTACCTCGACGGACGCTCCTACAGCGTTACCGCCAAGCAGGGCACTTACGACGACGGCGACCCCATTGGCCAGCTCGACGTCACCATCACCTCCGGCCTCATCCTCGATGAGATCCTTGGTATCAAGGACCTGCGCAGCGACAAACGAATCGACTTCGTGGGGGGCATCCGGGGACTGGGAGAGCTTAAACAACGGGTCGACAGCGGTGAGATGGCTCTGGCCCTCGCCCTCTACCCGGTATCGATGAAGCAGCTGATGGATATCGCCGACACCGGCAACATTATGCCGCCCAAGACCACCTGGTTCGAGCCGAAGCTGCGCTCAGGGCTGGTGATCCACAACCTGCACTGATGGACCTCCTGCAGCAGATCCGTCTCCTGACGGAGCAACTCTTCCCGGAGGTAGTTGGACACTACCGCCACCTCCACAGCCATCCCGAGCTCTCCTACCGGGAGCAGGAGACGGCTGCATACATCGCCGCCTTCCTGCAAAAGGAGGGGATCTCCTACCGGAGCGGCATTGGCGGCTACGGCATCGTGGTTGAGGTGAAGGGGGAGAAGGAGTTGTCGGAGAACTGCATCGCCTTCGTGGCCGACATGGATGCGCTGCCGGTGCAGGAGGAGAACGATGTCCCTTACCGGTCGCTGAACGAGGGGGTGATGCATGCCTGCGGCCATGATGCTCAGTCGGCTGCACTGATGGGAGCGGTGAAGATGCTCCACTCGCTGCGCGGCCATTTTGCCGGCACGCTGCTCTTTGTCTTCCAGCCGGGTGAGGAGCAATCGCCCGGGGGGGCCAACCTGATGTTGCGCGACAATCTCTTCGGGGAGCAGACACCCCGCATGATCGTCAAACAGCACGCCTACATTGACCTGCCTGCGGGTCAGGTGGCCTTTCAGAGCGGTACGGTGATGGCCTCGGCCGACGAGGTGCACCTCACCGTGAAGGGGCAGGGGGGACATGGCGCCCTCCCGCACGAGCTGAACGACACCGTACTGGCCGCCTCGCAAATCGTGGTGGCCATGCAGCAGCTGGCCAGTCGCAGGAGCAATCCCTTCCATCCCATCGTACTCTCCTTTGGGCGTTTCATTGCTGCCGGTGCCACCAACGTGATCCCACCGGAGGTGACACTCGCCGGCTCCCTGCGCTGCATGAACGAGGAGGAGCGGCGTAAGATGCTTGGGTTGATCCCGCAAATCGCTTCCGACACTGCAGCAGCCTATGGCTGCCGGTGTGAGGCAGTGCTGCCGGAGGGGTATCCCTGCGTGATCAGTGACGAGACGATCACCCGGGAGGTCAAAGTTGCGGCGGCTGAATGGCTGGGCGCTGAGCGGGTGGGGGAATACCCGCGACGGATGACAGCCGACGACTTCGGCTTCTTCACCCAACAATACCCTTGCTGCTATTACCGTTTCGGGGTGTCGACAACAAACAAAAGATCAGGAGCCCTCCACTCCGGTAGCTTCCTCATCGACGAGGAGGCGCTGCGCACAGCCACCGGACTGCCTGCTGCCATAGCTTTAAAATGCTTAAAAATGGAGTGATTTGATTGAGTTGATGTTCAGAGATCCGAATATTTTACTATTTTTGCATAAAACAACCTATTTTACTGACAGATTAAAACTTACACTATGGCACAACATGAACTGGATGAGTTGGATGAGAAGATTTTGCGAATGATCATCGACAACGCACGCATACCCTTTCTGGAGGTGGCCCGCGAATGCGGTGTCTCTGGAGCGGCAATTCACCAGCGGGTGCAGAAACTCATACAACTTGGCGTGGTGAAAGGATCGGAGTTTATCGTGGATGCGGAAAAGATTGGCTTCGAGACATGTGCCTATGTGGGGATTTTTCTCACTTCTCCTTCAACGTTCGATTTTGTGGTGAAAGAGCTGGAAAAGATTCCCGAGGTGGTGGAGTGTTACTACACTACCGGTCAGTACGACCTGCTTATCAAGGTCTACGCGAAGAACAACAAAGATCTGCTGCGCATCATCCACTCGGAACTACAACCCCTGGGCCTCTCCCGTACCGAGACCCTCATCTGTTTCAAAGATGGCTTCCGGAAGAAATTGCCGGTGAGATTGTAA
>DAINAS010000049.1:0-7285 GCA_036733365.1 Proteiniphilum sp. | reverse complement strand
TATCGTTTAATTTGCTGATTTTCAGCATAGATATCTATTATTCAGCAGACCCTAAGTAACGTCCATTTATTAGATGGCCCATTTAAACACGCTTGCGATTTGAACGTCGAAGTGTTGTTGCAATACGACGTTGACCGCTTGCTTGCTCCATTTTTCAAAGAAGCAGGATTAAAACCGAAAGCTGAAAGTTTTCCTAACTGGATCGATCTTGATGGGCACGTTGGCGGACACTATCTAAGTGCGATGGCTATCCATTATGCCGCCACCGGAGACAAGGAATGTAAGGAGCGTATGGAATATATGCTTGCCGAACTTAAGCAATGCCAAGATGCACATGGCAACGGTTATCTCGGAGGACAACCCGGCGCATTGGAAAAGATTTATAACCGGATAAAAGCAGGTAATGGCAAAGCGGCGGCCGACGCATGGGCGCCTTGGTACAATCTGCATAAAATGTATGCCGGATTGCGCGATGCCTGGATATACGGAGAGAACAAGCAAGCTCGAGACATGTTTCTTGACTTATGCGATTGGGGGCTTACCATCATATCTCCTTTGGACGACGAACAGATGGAACTGATGCTCGATTCCGAATTTGGTGGCATGAACGAAGTCTATGCGGATGCGTATAAAATAAGTGGTCATGAGAAATATCTTGAAGCGGCTAAACGTTTCTCGCATCGGGTATTGCTCAACAGTATGGCAAAAGGAATTGATAATTTGGATAATAAACACGCCAACACACAAGTGCCGAAAGCAGTTGGGTATCAACGTGTCGCTGAATTATCGGGTGATTCGACTTTTACAAAAGCAGCTACTTTCTTTTGGGAAACGGTAGTGAATAACCGCTCCTTAGCTTTTGGAGGTAACAGTCGCCGCGAGCATTTTCCTACAACCGACGCCTGTCGCGAATATACCGAAGAGCGTCAGGGGCCGGAATCGTGCAACACCTATAATATGTTACGATTGACCGATGGTTTGTTCCGCATGGATCCGCAGGCGAAATATGCCGACTATTATGAACGAGCCATGTACAATCATATTCTTTCCACCCAACACCCTGAGCATGGTGGTTATGTCTATTTCACTTCCGCACGTCCACGTCATTACCGGGTGTATTCCGCTCCTAACCAGGCCATGTGGTGCTGTGTAGGAACCGGGATGGAAAACCATGGCAAATACGGAGAGTTTATCTATAGTCATGCGGGGGAGGATTTATTCGTAAACCTCTTTGTCGCATCCGAACTGGATTGGAAAGAAAAAGGTCTGAAGCTTAAACAAGAAACGGCTTTTCCTTATGAGGAAAAGTCCTTGTTGACATTTACGCTTGATCAGCCGAAGGAATTTGCACTATTGATTCGTTACCCTGTTTGGGCAACCGATTTGAGTGTGAAAATCAACGGTTCTCTCCATCGTGTGAAAGCTACCCCCTCTTCTTATGTTGAAATAAATCGTAAGTGGAAAGACGGAGATGTGATAGAACTGTCGTTCCCTATGAAGACAACAGTAGAAGAAATGCCTAATGTGTCCGATTATCTGGCTATTTTCAGAGGTCCTATCTTATTAGGAGCGAAAGCAGGAGATCATGATCTACACGGTTTGATTTGCGACGACGGTCGTTGGGCACATATTGCCTCCGGTTCGTTGTTGCCTATTACGCAAGCTCCGCATATTGTAGGCGAGCGTAACGAAATTATCGAAAAGCTTGAAAACATGCAGACCATCGATGGAAAACCGCTTCATTTTACTTGTCCCGGTTTGTTCCAATTTACTGAGGAAGAGATTGTTTTGGAACCCTTTTATGGCATTCACGACAATCGATATATCATCTACTGGCCCTCTATGACACAAGAAAGATATTCGGCTGTAAAAGAGGAACGCGAACTGGCGGAAAAAGAACGAATGAGACTTGACCTGCGAACCGTAGATCAGGTAAAACCGGGAGAGCAACAGCCTGAAACGGATCATTTAATGCAAGCTGAAAGATCGAGAACCAATTATTTTCGGGATGAAAGTTTTCGGGATGCTGTTGATAGTGGTTACTTTAGTTACGATTTATTAACCGGTGGAGAAACCAATTTGTTGCTCCGTGTACGTTACTGGGGCAATGAAGAAGGAAAACGTGCCTGTGATATTTTCATTGATAATACACTTTTGTTGACTGAAAATATAGTCGGCAAATGGAATAAAAATGAATTCGTCGAAGTAGAATATCCTATCCCTGCATCCATGTTGAAAGGGAAAAAGAATATTCGTGTACGTTTTCAAGCCGATAAAGGCAGAGACAATCGCACGGGTGCGGTCTATCATGTACGGTTAATGAAACCATAGGTTACACTTCGATGAATATTACTTATTCAAGTTTCGCAAGTTAGTAACTTGCGAAACTTGAATTAATTTATTTTAAAAGTGTATATTTGCTGTCCGGATATATGATGATTCAAACAAACATTGGTTTGCAAATCTTTTCAAATGTAATCCGGACAGCATTTTTTCAATTCACGTTTTAGCCTAAACGATAAAAAAACAACATGAAGATGAACTTATTAAATCTTAAAACAAATCTCCTGCTTGCATTTGTCTTAACTTCACTATTTCTGGTTGGGAATACAAATGAGGCAGTGCAATCAACAACTCTTGCAGTATCAAAAACACCGGATGGCATCAAAACAACCATCAATTCTACCACCATATCCGTCTCTTTTTACAATCCCTCAACAGCCAGGATTGTCAAATATCCGGAAGGGACAAATCCGGTAAAAGAGAGTCTCTCCGTGATCGCTGAGCCTGAGAAAGTTGCCTTGAAAACTTCACACAAAGGCGATTTTTTGAACATTCGCAGCAGCGAGCTGGAATTGAAAATCAACAAAAAGAACGGTGTTGTCTCGTTTTACTCTACCGACGGGAAGTTGCTGATCAGCGAGAAAGGAGCTCCCCGCTTTAACATCTTTGACGATGCAGGTGTGAAAACATTTGATGTAGCCCAAACCTTTCAGCTTGAGGAGAATGAGGCAATCTATGGACTCGGACAACTGCAGAACGGAAAGATGTCGCAACGGGGCACCAGAAAAAAACTGATTCAGGGTAATACGGAAGATGTCATTACCTTTTTCCAATCGGTGAAAGGTTACGGTTTATTCTGGGACAACTATTCTCCGACACTTTTTAGTGACAACCAGGAAGGGACATTGTTTCATTCAGAGGTTGGGGACTGTGTGGATTATTACCTGATGTACGGGAAAAACGCCGATGGTGTTGTGGCACAAATGCGTCATCTGACTGGCGATGTACCTCTCTTCCCGCTGTGGACTTACGGTTACTTTCAAAGCAAGGAGCGATACAAGTCGCAGGATGAAACAACCGGCATTGTACGGAAATACCGTGAATCGGGTGTCCCGATTGATGGTATTATTCAGGACTGGCAGTACTGGGGCAGCAACTATTTGTGGAATGCCATGGAGTTTCTCAACGAGAACTTTCCAGATCCTAAAAGAATGATCCGTGAAGTACATGACATGAATGCCAGGATGGTCATCTCAATCTGGTCCTCTTTCGGACCGATGACAAAACAATACCGAATCATGGAACCTCAGGGGATGCTCCTGAACATGGGTACCTGGCCGCAATCGGGATCTTCACTCTGGCCTCCAAATAGAGACTACCCCTCAGGTGTAAAACCGTATGACCCCTATAACCCGAAGGCAAGGGAGATCTACTGGGAGCATCTTAATAATGGCCTTTTCTCTCTTGGAATTGATGGCTGGTGGATGGATTCAACCGAACCGGATCATCTTGACGCAAAAGAGGAGGATATGAACCTGCAAACATACATGGGTTCGCTGCGCAAAGTGCGGAATGCCTATCCGCTCATGACCGTGGGAGGTGTGTATGACAACCAGCGGGCAACCACTTCTCAAAAAAGAGTATTTATCTTGACGCGATCCGCATTTGCCGGTCAACAACGATATGGTGCCAATACCTGGACTGGTGATGTGCAGGCTACCTGGGGTGACCTGGCCCGACAAATACCTGCCGGATTGAACTTCTCACTCTGTGGCATTCCTCACTGGAACAGCGACATCGGCGGTTTCTTTCTCGGCAGCTATCCCCGGAAACTGGAAGACCCCGATTACAGAGAGCTCTATACCCGCTGGCTGCAATTCGGAACATTCTCTCCCATGATGCGCTCCCATGGGGCGGACGCCCCTCGTGAGATCTGGCAATTCGGCAAAAAAGGAGAACCGGTATACGATGCCATCGAGAAATTCATCAATCTTCGCTATACGCTTCTTCCTTATATCTACTCTGTATCATGGGATGTTACAGCGAACCGTTCCAGTATGATCAGATCACTGGTCATGGACTTTCAGGATGATGTCAACTGTTGGGATGTTTCCGACCAGTTTATGTTTGGTAAATCCCTGCTTGTCTGTCCGGTGACAGAGCCAATGTACACCCGGGTTGTTTCGGGTGAAGGAAGAAACGTAATCCGGGAGGCAGATTTCACTTCTGTCAAATCTCGCACCGTTTATCTTCCCGAAGGTGTAGACTGGTATGATTTCTGGAGCAACGTACGGACAACGGGAGGGAAAACGGTCGACAGCAATGCCCCCATTGATCGTATACCGGTCTTTGTCAAAGCAGGATCGATCCTTCCGTTGGGACCGAAAGTACAATATGCAGAGGAGAAAAAATGGGATGATCTTGAAATTCGTGTTTATAAAGGAGCTGACGGAACATTTGTTTTGTACGAAGATGAGTTCGACAATTACAACTATGAGGAGGGAGCTTATTCGGAAATTGCGTTTAAATGGGATGACTCTTCCAGGAAACTTACAATTGCGAAACGCAAGGGTGACTTTGACGGCATGTTGAACCAAAGGCGTTTCAACATAAAGTTGATTGAACAGGGCATCACCAATGAGGTTCATACGGTTGATTATTCAGGTGATAAAATAACACTGAGGCTGTAACACATTGCAGCGCTCGCTTTTTCCTCTTTAATCTTGTCAATTTTCACTAATATTAAACAGCTGAAAAATGAAAAAGAGAACGTATATCCTAAGTACAATCCTATTCGTCTCCTGTCTCATTGTTTCTGCGCAAAACTATCCCATTCAGAAAATTGATCTGAAAAACGTACATCTGACCGATAGTTTTTGGCTGCCCAGGATTCGCCAGATACAACAGATCACCATTCCTGTTGCGATTGAGAGATGCGAAAAAGAGGGACGTTTCGAGAATTTCCTTGTAGCCGAACGTGTCATGAATGGAGGCTCCGGGATGGTACGCGGCAAAATGCCTTTCGACGATACCGATCTCTATAAAATCATTGAAGGAGCATCGCTTTCGTTGGTCAGTGCTCCCGATGCCAAGCTCGAAACAGAGCTTGACAAATACATTGCAATCATCGCTCGTGGTCAGGAACCTGATGGGTACCTGACCACATGGCGAACCATCAATCCCTCCAATCCGCCCGCAGAGTGGGTCGGAAAATGCGAAAAACGTTGGGACAATCTGGCCAACAGCCACGAACTATACAATGCGGGGCATCTCTATGAGGCTGCAGCAGCACATTATTACGCCACAGGAAAACGCAATTTCCTCGATATCGCGATCAAAAATGCCGACTTAATCGTTGACGTATTTGGCGCTGAGGACAATTACGAGGTGCCGGGGCATGAAATCATAGAGACCGGATTGATAAAGCTATACAGGATTACCGGCAACAAATCATATTTTACGTTGGCCAGGAAATTCATTGACTTGCGGGGGACCGATCTGCATCGCAAACCGCGTGGTGCGTACTGGCAAGACGACAAACCGATTGTGCAACAAGATGAGGTGGTGGGCCACGCTGTGAGGGCTGTCTATTTCTATGCAGGTGTAACCGACGTGGCAGCCATCACAGGAGATATCACATATTCAAACACTGTTGAGCGCCTTTGGAACAATATGGTTGATTGCAAGCTCTATGTCACCGGAGGATTGGGTGCACGCCACGAAGGAGAGGCCTTCGGCAACAATTATGAACTCCCTAATCTGACGGCATACAATGAAACCTGTGCAGCGATTGGCGGGGTGATGTGGGCCGATCGCATGTTCCGTTTATTCGGTGACGTGGATTATTACAATCATCTGGAAAGAATGCTGTACAACGCCGTGCTACCGGGAATTTCTCTCGACGGGACCTGCTTTTTCTATCCCAACCCACTCGAATCAGACGCTGTTTATGCGTTCAATCAGGGACATTTGACTCGCGCCGGATGGTTCGACTGTTCCTGCTGCCCCACAAATTTAATCCGGTTTTTACCTTCGCTGCCTGATTTGATCTACAACACCGACCAGCAAAACATTTATGTAAACCTTTTTATCGGGAATGAAGCGGCTATTCCTTATGGAGAGGATATCGTGCATGTTTCGCAACAAACAAATTATCCGCTTGACGGAAAGGTCAATATATCAATTGATCCAATTAATAAAACATCTTTCTCGCTGATGATCCGTGTTCCCGATTGGGCGACAAACACTTTACCATCGGAACTCTACGCTTATGAAAATAAAATCTCATCACCGGTTAAATTGTTGTTAAACGGAAATGAAATTGCGTTGAACGTGAGCGATGGCTACATCAAAATCGATCGCCAATGGGAAAAAGGCGACAAGGTGGAGGTGACCTTCCCTACCGAAGTTCGGAGAATTATCGCCAATCCGCTCATTGAAGATGACAAAGGTAAAACAGCCATTCAATATGGCGCTTTGGTCTATTGCATGGAGGAACAAGACAATCCGCAACTTTTCAACAAGAGTCTGAATGCAAAGGATTTGAATGTCACATACAATCCTGTCAAACTTGGGGGCATCAACGAAATTGTTGCAAAAGAGGGTAACAGGCTATGGAATTTAATCCCTTATTATACCTGGTCGAATCGGGGTGAAGGAAAAATGAAAGTGTGGATCGAATCTGATTCCCTTACACCAGCAACAACACAACCAATGGGATGGGATTAAATGGAACCAATCAGCAGGAAATATTTCATCAAACGAATTTGTTGTGCCGGAGCTTGTCTCTGTGGTTTGGGTGCGATTGGTTTTTCCAATAATTCAGTAACAAGCAACCCCACAAATGAGTGCAACAACAAACTAAAAAGTGAATGGTTGGCTATTTTACTGAGCAACATCAGTGAACAGATTGAAGAGAAAGAGAAGAGAAATATCTTGAAAGGGTGTGTGTATATATTAATTAAAAAGTACCCCACATTTCAATTTAAAAGTATACCACTTA
>DAINAS010000048.1:0-7307 GCA_036733365.1 Proteiniphilum sp. | reverse complement strand
ATATCACGCAAGCTGTTCTTGTCGGCATATTGAGCCATGCACATTACAAGAAACTGATCATGACAGGAAAGATTCCTGACTCGGTAATCACCCTTGTATCTGGTAACTATTTCGTTGAATTCTCTACGAGGAATAAGCTGCATAATTTGAGCGAAAACTGTTTTGCTGGAATTCATTTCGTACGCTATTTGAAGGGAAACGTAAAAGTAACCAATTCAAATCGTGTACAAGAAATTCAGAGTATATATTGCTAAATATAAAAGATTTACAAACAACAAACATTATTTTAACGGGACACCAGTGATCCCAGATATCCATTCAGTGATTCAATATGGGTCCAATGCAAAAGTACAAAAAAGCAGTGTTGAAGAGATGTATCGTCCTGATTTCTATTTATTGATTGTGTGAACATTTTTCAGGACTAGACAAGGACTAGACAGAGAGGGGACTGGGTGCCTGCCTCCTTATATCCTCCTTATATCATCCTTATATCCACTCCCACTTTTATTGAGGAGGTAATAAGGTTGCAATAAGGCTGCAATAAGGCTAGACCCTTCAAGAAGAAGCGAATGTCACATGGCATGCTTGATCTCAACTTCTCTGAATACTATTTTCTTGCCATAAGACAGGTGGAAGTATGATTATTTTTCGTATAGTTGCAAAATCATTTGGTGCAGGACCGACATCACAGCAATGAATCTCATGGGAAAAGCGACGATCTACCTTTACGGGGTGCAAGAGAATTCCTGTAGAAGAGATCGGATGGCTGTCGTACGTACCATGCGGAAATGGAACATTTTAAATAGGTGAAATGAAAAAAAACAGCATCACTCAATCACAGCAAGAATCGTTATTCGACATCCTGAAAAAGCGTTTTGAACAACATATGCAGCGCCATCCCGACATAAAATGGGAAGATGTACAACAAAGACTGGAAAGCAATCCGGACAAGGTATGGTCGCTGAACGAGATGGAGGAATCTGGCGGGGAACCCGATGTAACCGGTCATGATACTGAAACAGGGGAATACATCTTCTGTGACTGCTCACCCGAAAGTCCCACAGGTCGCCGCAGCCTCTGTTATGATGAAGCTGCCTTGCAATCGCGCAAGCAGAACAAGCCCAATGGCAGTGCCTTGGGCATGGCCAAGAAGATGGCCATCGACATGCTTGACGAAGCACAATATACCTACCTGCAGACTCTGGGGGTGTTCGACCAGAAAACATCCAGCTGGATTGTCGCGCCACGGGAAATACGTGAACGTGGTGGAGCACTTTTCGGTGACTCCCGCTATGGGCGCACCTTCGTCTATCACAATGGGGCCGAGTCCTACTATGCCGCGCGGGGATTCAGAGGTATGTTGAAGGTGTGAAAGCCGTCCACTGCTCACTCATCCCAAAAGGCACAAAGGTTTTGTGTTATCTTTGCGGGACAATGTTGAACCATGCAGCTTCAGATGCTGTGATCAATTGAATGGTTACTGACGCAAAAAAAGGTACAATGGAAATTCTGATTCATACTGTAAACGATACCAGGATCGCGGAGATCACATCCGACTCAATACTGATTCACTCGCCTGAGGAAGGATTGGATCTGTTGGGCAATATCTACTATCAGGGATTTGACAAAATGATCATCCATGAGAGGTGTATCACACCTGATTTTTTTGATCTGAAAAACGGTATTGCAGGCGAATTACTTCAAAAGTTCTCAAACTACAGGATGCCCCTAGCCATTGTGGGCGACTTCTCCCGGCATGTGAGTAACAGCATCAAAGATTTTATTCGTGAAAGCAACCAACGCAAACAGGTGATATTTGTGGACTCCGTGGAAGACGCGATCAGGATTTTTTTCGGTAAATGAGAGTTTAAACGCATCATATCTACAAGTCTAAAGGAAAAATAGTATGAAGAATCAGGAGAAAATATACAAATTATCTTTTCCGGCCGTCTATCCCTATTACGTGGAGAAGGCTGAAAAGAAAGGCCGCAGCAAGGATGAAGTGGACGAAATCATCTGCTGGCTCACCGGTTACAGCAAAAAGGAGCTGCAGGACATACTGGTCGGCGATATGAACTTTGAAACCTTCTTCAGGCAAGCACCGCAGTTCAATAGCAATGCATCCAAGATCACCGGCGTGATCTGTGGTTACCGGGTGGAGGAGATAGAGGATGAAATTGTACAAAAAACGCGTTATCTCGACAAGCTGATCGACGAACTGGCCAAGGGAAAGGCAATGGAGAAGATTTTAAGAAAATGATCGAGGGAGTCAGCAAGAAGGGAATGGTTCATCAGTCATTTGCTTACTTGCTGCCCCACTGTCACTATTCACGGATATCCACAAACATATGGGCGCGATGATTTGTTATGCCATATTGAAACAGCAATATTGCACAGCATCCATTACAACGAAAAGATGAAAATAGCAGTCTGGGATACCTATGTACCCAAAAAAAATGGTGTTACCATGCATTTCGACATCATTGTACCGGTGGAGACCAATGACCCGGAACAGATATTCAATTATGGGAGGGAGTACCTGAAGTCAAAAGGAGAGGATGGGCAGCCGCTCACCTCCAATGAATCGCAGTTTTGTCACATAGAGGCTTTGAAACCGGAATGGGAGGAAGATATCAGGCAGAAAGGATATGCCATCGTGGAAATGGAAAATTGCCAAACTGAACCGTAGGCAATATTCCCATTTCTACAATTGATCAATACAGAGGGTAGGCTTGCTTTTGACTGCGATCACTCTCCGGCATTTTCTTTTTCGGCATCAAAGGTGACGGTCACCAGGGTGGCTCCATTTTCACTACTGAACGTGATGACGGCCTGAATAGTCGACTGAACGGGGATTCTTGTCGTTTCCATCTGCTGATTTTTTTTAAATTGTTAAACATTCATTGTCCGGAACGGATTGATTCATTGCTCCAACTCTTTCATCTTTTCAACTTCAAGCAGACAATTATTTGCCGGACAACGTGGCAAGATATAAAAAAAATGTATCTTTATTTTTTTAATTACCTTCAGTGGTGGTGGTCGCAACATGCGCATCCACGATCACTGTGCATGAAAAGAACAACACGAACGATAAAAATCTAAAAACATGGCACGACTGGTCACACTTTACTCGCTTCAATGGGGAGACCTATCCCTTGAAGAGGTATGCATCAAAGCAAAGGAATTTGGATACGACGGACTGGAACTGGGATTGCCCGATCACCTCGATGTGCGGCAAACGGACCCGGCATATTACGAGGGAATCATGGCATTGCTGGGAAAACATGGATTGCAGCTGCGCACCATCTCCTCCCACCTGGTGGGGCAGGCGGTCTGCGACCGGATTGATGAGCGGCACAAAGCCATCCTGCCGGCCCACATCTGGGGAGACGGCGACGCTGAGGGTGTAGGCCGGCGCGCTGCGGAAGAGCTGATACGGACCGCCCAGGCGGCCAAGGCACTGGGTATCGATACGGTAGTAGGATTCACCGGCAGTCCAATATGGCACCTGCTCTACGCATTTCCGCCAGTAACCCCACAGATGATTGATGAGGGCTATCAACTTTTTGCCGAACGGTTCACACCCATCCTGGACGCCTATGAAAAACTGGGCATCCGTTTTGCGCTGGAGGTACACCCCACCGAGATCGCCTTCGACACCTTCTCGGCCGCGAGGGCGCTGGAAGCGCTGCACCATCACCCTGCTTTCGGCTTCAACTACGACCCCAGCCACCTGGGCTACCAGGGGGTAGACTATGTGGATTTCATCTACCAATTCCCCGAAAGGATCTTCCATGTGCACATGAAGGATGTATACTGGAGTGACACTCCCCGGCAGGTGGGTGTTTTCGGGGGGCATGTGCCCTTCGGTGACCCCCGTCGCTACTGGAACTTCAGGAGCGTGGGCAGGGGCAGGATCAACTTCGAGGAGATCATCCGTGCACTCAACGCCATCGGGTACCGGGGACCACTCTCCATTGAATGGGAGGATAGCGCAATGGATCGTGAGCAGGGTGCGCGTGAGTCATGCGCCTTCACCAAGCAGATCGATTTTCAAACATCGGGGCATGCATTCGATGCATTTTTCGCAAAGGATTAACCAACAACACAACATAGAAGATGAACAAGAAACTGAAAATGGGTATGGTGGGCGGCGGCACCACCGGCTTTATCGGAGCGATCCACCTACGGGCGGCAATCATGGAAAACATGGCAGAGCTGGTCTGCGGATGCTTCAGCTCGAAACCGGAGGTCTCCCTGGCGTCGGGACGGCACTACGGCCTTCCCGATGAGCGCATCTACTCCAGCTATGAGGAGATGTTCGAAAAGGAGATGGCATTGCCGGAAACGGAGCGGATGGATTTCGTGGTGATCGTGACCCCCAACAAGCTCCATTTCGAGCCGGCGATGATGGCTCTGGAACGGGGCATCCACGTGGTGCTGGACAAGCCTATCACCTTCTCGCTGGAGGAGGCGAAGGCGTTGCAGCAGAAGGTGGAGGAGACAGGACTGGTGCTGGCACTGACGCATGTCTATACCGGCTACCCTGCCGTGAAGGAGATGAAGGCCAGGATTGCCGCCGGCGAGTTGGGGAAGCTGCGCCGCATTTATGTGGAGTATCCGCAAGGATGGCTGTCGGAAAGGATAGAGACACAGAGTGGCAACAACGCCGGCTGGCGTACCGACCCGGCTCAGTCGGGCAAGGCAGGTTGCATGGGCGACATCGGCACGCACGCCTGGCACCTCTGCGAGTATGTGACGGGATTGAAGGTGCAGGAGCTCTGTGCCGAGCTGAACACCTTCGTGCCGGGGCGACCGATCGACGATGACGGCGTGGCGATGATGCGACTGGAAGAGGGTGTGAAGGCACTGCTCTCGGCCAGCCAGATTGCAGTGGGTGAAGCCAATGGCGTCAACATTCGGGTATATGGCGAGAAGGCGAGCATGCGATGGGTGCAGATGGATCCCAACCGGCTGATCATCAAGAGCGGCGGTAACAGGGAGGAGATCATCCACATCGGTGGGAACCAGCCCGACCTGGGCAAAGCAGCCCTATGGAACATCCGCACTCCGGGCGGTCACCCCGAAGGGTTCATCGAAGCATTCGCCAACATCTACCGCAACTTCACCCTTACCGTGATGGCACACCGCTCGGGTGAACAACCCACGCCCGAGATGCTGGACTTCCCGAACGTACAGGATGGCGTGCGGGGCATGCAGTTCATCGAAACAATCGTGAAAGCGGGATGGAACGATGAGCAGAAATGGGTGAAATGGGAAGAATAGACAATTCAAACAAACTACTAAATAATGAGTATCATGAAACGCAGAAAATTTTTAACAAACAGTGCCCTGTTGGGCAGCACCATTCCGTTGGGTGTGGCAACGCCTGCAATCCTGTCATCCTGTACGGGAACTTCAAAAAAGAGCTCCAAAGCTTCGTTTTCTCCTGAAGAGTTGGGGATGTTTTCATTTGTGGAGACAGCACCCGATGGAGCACCATTGAAAGCAGCCCTGATAGGGTGTGGTGACCGGGGAACGGGAGCTGCTGTCAATTTCTTAAGTGCGGGACCGAACCTTGAAATCATCGCTTTGGCTGATCTCTTTCCTGACCGGATGGAACGATGTCGCACCATCCTCGCTGAAAATAACAACAAGGTTGATGACAGCAATTGCTTTTTCGGCTTTGATGCCTATCAAAAAGTGATGGCCATGCCGGAGGTGGAGCTGGTGCTGTTGTGTACCCCCACACATTTTAGACCGGAGCAGTTTAAGGCTGCCATAGAAGCAGGGAAACATGTGTTCATGGAGAAACCCTGTGCTGTTGATCCGACGGGAATCCGCACGGTGATCGCTGCCTCGAAGGTGGCTACGGCAAAAGGACTGAGCGTTGTAACCGGCAACCAGAGAAGACATCGGCGTGATTACTGGGAAGCCTACCTGGAGGTGAAAAACGGGATCATCGGAGAGATCATCTCAGCCACCTCCCACTGGAATCAGGGGGCATGGTGGAACAAACAGAAACAACCGGGATGGAGCGACATGGAATATTGCATTCGCAACTGGTTCAACATCAAATGGCTGAGTGGCGACCACATCCTTGATCAGGGCATTCACAACATTGATGTGGTCACCTGGTTCATGGGAGAGCAACCCATCAAAGCGGTAGGTTATGGCGGCTCGGCACGACGCCTGACAGGAGACATTTTCGATTTTTTCAGTGTGGATTATACCTACAACAACCACAAGCGGATGCTGCATACCGCACGGCAGATCGATGGATGTGACGGTAACATCTCAGAACAGGTGTTGGGGACAAAGGGAATCGCCCAACTGAATGATGCCGGAGAGATCAAGATCCTCGATTGGGAAGGAAATCTGTTGTGGGAATATGATTACAAAAACAAACCGGTGCAAAACCCCTACAAGCAGGAGCATGTACATCTTGTGGAATCAATTCGATTGAACAAGAAAATAAATCAGGGGGAAGATCTGGCCTATTCCACCCAAATCGCCATCATGGGAAGAGAAGCAGCCTATACCGGAAAAGCGATCAGCTGGGACGAGATCATGGCCTCCGGGTTGCGATATGGTCCGGAGACCTATGAGATGGGTCCGTTACCTGATTACCAGGAAAAAGTAGTCCCCGTACCGGGAAGAAATCCCTCCTAAGTCCATATTTCTGCCGGGTGATAATTTTTATATCACAGTTAAAACGGCTACTTTTGCAAATCATTTAAACCAAAAAAGAAGAAATATGCTTATAGCTGAGATACACACCAATAAAGGGGTGATGAAGGTCAAGTTTTATGAGGAGGATGCCCCCAAGACGGTGGCCAATTTCGTAAAACTGGCCGAGGATGGATTTTACGACGGACTGACATTCCATCGCGTGATTCCTAACTTTGTGATCCAGGGCGGATGCCCCGACGGGACAGGTGCCGGGGGACCGGGTTACTCCATTAAGTGCGAGCTGGATGGCAACAACCAGTACCACGATCGCGGTGTTTTGTCGATGGCACATGCCGGCCGCGACACAGGAGGCTCCCAGTTTTTCATCTGCCACAGCCGCGACAACACCGCCCACCTGGACCGTCACCACACCTGCTTCGGCAAAGTGTATGAAGGAGTGGAGGTGATTGATCAGATTCGCCAGGGCGATGAGATTGAGAAAATACTGATATTTGAGGATTGACAATCGAACCATGGTAAGAATGAAGCAGGATGCACAAAACATCCTGCTTTTTTTAACTAGGGTCTGCTGAATAATAGATATCTATGCTGAAAATCAGCAAATTAAACGATAT
>DAINAS010000047.1:0-7334 GCA_036733365.1 Proteiniphilum sp. | reverse complement strand
CTTGTTGCAGCGAACGGGTGCCCCGACAACAAGCTGAGGTCTTGGAACTATATCCACTCACGGACAGCGCATACAGACAGCAAACGGTTTTGAACCATAAGCAGAGTACTTGAAAAAAGAATCTCATTCGCTTGCAGTTGCTCATTTCAGGTTGCGCTTGTTGCAGCGAACGGGTGCCCCGACAACAAGCTGAGGTCTTGGAACTATATCCGCTCACAGACAGCGCTCACAGACATCGCTCATCGTCATCGCACATCGAACCTCAAACCTCAAACAAAGAATATCGAAGGTAGAAGAAATAAAACCTAACACCAAGACAAACTCAAAATAGCGATTGAAATCCCTCAAAATCGACCGGCAAAAGATGGAACGAATGATGGAGTTCAAATATATTTTATTCAGACTCTTCTTGTTCGAGAAATCGGCTCCGGAATCCGCCTCGTCGGATCACTTCCTCGCTGTTCCAGACAAAAGCTCGGGGGCTCACACACGTCATTCAACCGGTTTTACCACGGTGTACTCCTCTATTCCCCACATGTAGGCTGCGACAAGTTCACTGTTGTTGAACGCTGCCGCATTCATCTTATTGATTTCTCCGATCAACCCCTTTGCTTTCATCGGATCAACCTCCTGCACAATAATGGCAGAGTTGTAACCCGGCCATACGGCGGTATTTTGCCGGGGTTCTCCCCACCGGCTCATGGCTGTCACCTGTTCTATTACCTGATAATCGGCATACTCCATTTCATTGAGCAAAAGTGTCAGGGTTTCCAGCATACTTACGTTACATGTAATATAGATAAACTTCATTTTAAAACTATGATTAATGTTTATAGCGGGAGGCGCAATCTTTCATCGCCCCCCCCCCACTACAAAAACAATGAGTGATTAATTTGTCCTATTCTCTTCTGTTTTATCTGTTCCCTTGCCCAACCGTACCGAGATACGATCCTCTATCAATGTACGGTGATAGAGCGCCGTATACATGGTGGGAACCAGTATCAGGGTGGTGAGCACCGACACGAACAGTCCGCCAATAATCGTGACACCCAGCGGGGCGTACATCTCTTTTCCCATTCCTGTACTGAGAGCCATGGGCAACATACCGAGAATGGTGGTAAGCGAGGTCATCAGTACGGGGCGAAGACGCGAGCGACCGGCCTCCATCACGGCATCACGAAGAGAATAGTTCCGTTTACGCAGCATATTGGTATAGTCGACCAGCACGATTCCGTTATTCACTACAATCCCTACAAGCATGATTAGTCCGATGAAGGTGACAACGCTTAACGTGATATCGGTGATAAAAAACGCCAGGATAACCCCCACAAGGATAAAGGGAATGGCAAAAAGAATGATAAAGGGGTCTTTAAACGATTCAAATTGCGCTGCCATCACCATATACACAAGAGCTATACCCAAAAAGAAAATCAGATAGAGCGATTGAAATGATGAAGACTGGTCATCTACCTGTCCACCGATTTCAACGGTTATGCCCTCCGGGACGGTGGTTTCATCGATCAACTGCTGGGCTAGCCGGGTAGCTTCACCTAGGGAGATATCGTTCAAATTGGCGACAGTTTTCACATATCTCTGTTGTGACAGGCGCTGTATCTCAATCGGACCGCTCTCTTCCACAATATCGGCAACCGACGAGAGGGGTATCTGTTGCCCCAGCAGGTTGGTAATCTGCATTTCACGGAGTTTCGACACTTCATTGCGGTACTCCGGCGCATATTGTATCACCACACTGTAATCGTTTCCCTCTTCGGTAAACTCACCCGACTCGGTACCGTACAGATTCTGTCGTACCTGCATCCCCACCATGGCAACATTTAATGCCATCTGTGATGCTTTCTCCTTATCGACCCGCACCTGTACCTCTAACTTGCCGGGATCAACAGTGGTTGAGACATCGGTAAACGATTTCTCGGCAATCATTTTTTTCTCAAAATCAAGAGCCACTGCTTTGATTTTATCCAGATCATTTCCGGAAACAATAATTTCGATGGGTTTTTTATTTCCCGTTACGGCAGTAGCCAGGGCGCTCCCTCCCTGTATACTTACTGCCTCTATTTGCGGGATCGCTTCCACCCGCTGACGGATAGATTCGGCCACTTCGGCGGCAGAGCGACTCCGTTGCTCAACCGGCACAAGGTGACAAAGTACCGTCCCTACATTTTTACCTTCTTTGAAACCTACGGTTGTAAGCGCCCCGTCACGTGTCTGACCTGAGATAGACGCGATAGCGCCGTCGGCTATTTCAGGTATTTCGTCGAGCATAATTTTTAATATCTGCTGCCCGACGCTGTCTGTTTGATTTGCCGCCGTTCCTACTTCGGTTTCGAACACCACGGATACCGTTCCCGCATCAAAATCGGGAATATAGTCGGTACCTATTCGTTTGCCTAACCACATCGTTAACACAAAAACAAGCAGTGCCACGGCCAACGTCATGCCTTTATGAAAAACCGCCCATCCCAGTACCCGTTTGTACCCGTCTTCGATCCGGTTGAATATCTTTTCACTGGCAGTATAGAGTTTAGAACGGCGCTGTTCTTCCTTATCGCGAGGAGCCCTCTTCAGCAACTTCGACGAAAGCATGGGAGTGAGTGTAAGCGCCGCAAAGAGCGACATGGTCATGCAGACGACCGTAAGAATGGCAAGCTGTTTAAACATGATTCCTACAATCCCCCCCATAAAAAGGAGCGGGAGAAATACCACCAGCGTTGTTGCCGTTGATGCAATAATAGCCATGCCCATCTCCGAAGTTCCAAAGATAGCCGCCTGTTTGGGATCGGCTCCCTTTTCGATATGCTGCGTGATATTTTCGAGTACCACGATCGCGTTATCCACCACCATTCCTATGGCAATCACGAGCGACATCAACGAAAATATGTTGATGGTATAGTTCATGACATACATCGCTATGAATGCGGAAATAAGAGATACCGGCATGGTGATGAAAACAATGAAGCTCGATTTCCACTCACGCAGGAACATAAGGACAACCAACGTTACAAAGACAAGGGCGTACCATATAGA
This sequence comes from Proteiniphilum sp., assembly GCA_036733365.1. Taxonomy (GTDB): domain Bacteria; phylum Bacteroidota; class Bacteroidia; order Bacteroidales; family Dysgonomonadaceae; genus Proteiniphilum. Next base: position 4,289 of record DAINAS010000047.1, on the reverse strand, counting down.
AGAGGTGAGGTTCCTGATGGAACCGGTAATGATCTCTTCCGAGCTGAGTATCTCGTTCACCCGGATATCTGCAGGCAGTTGCTGCTCAAGCTCTGCCATCTTCGCACGGACGGCATCCACCACCTCCACGGTATTGGCTCCCGACTGTTTCTGTACCATCAAGGCCACTCCTTCGCCGATGTGATTACGGGCAAACGATTCTTTTTCCTTGAACGTATCCTCGATGTTGGCCACATCTCTCAACCGTACAACCTGACCGTTGAACGCTTTCAACACCGTATTGCCTATTTCATCCACCGATTCGAATTTCCCGGGCACACGCACAGAGAAATCGTACACACCCAGATTGATATTTCCCGCGGGGATATTGATGTTATTGGCTTTAAGCATTGTAGATATCTGCGATGTTGACACTCCGTATGCCTTCATCTGTTGCGGATTGATATTTACTTTTATCTCACGTTCGGGTTGTCCCAAATAAAGCACTGTCCCCACTCCTTCCACTTTGCGCAGGGCAGAGGCGATATCTTCCTCCACAATATGCTCGATACTGTTGTAATGGGCATCGGCATTGATGGCATACGCCAGAACCGGCATCATCGAGGAGTTGATCTTGTAGATAATGGGTTGTTGTGCTGCTGCCGGCAGTCGATTCTTTCCCAACTCTATCAGGTCGCGCGCATTGTTTGCCGCGGAGGTCACATCACCTCCCCATTCATAACTGAGTTGAATGAATGAGACGTTCTCTTTCGATGTCGATTTGATTTCCGTCAAACGCTCTGCGGCAGAGAGCACGGTTTCCAATGGCTTGGTGACCTGTTCCTCTACCTCGTTGGCCGAAGCTCCGGGATATACGGTGATCACTGTCACGGAAGGGAACTCCATTTCCGGCATCAGGTCAAGCGGCAACATCTTGAGCGATACGATTCCCAGCAGGATTATTGCTGTGAACAGCATGGCGGTTGCCACAGGTCTTTTCACACCTATTTCGGGTAATTTCATTTGTATATATTGTTTATAAGATGATCAAAAGCAGGATAAACTCCCTGTTATTTATTCACTATTTCAATAGGCGAACCGTCGTCCAATTTATTTTTCCCATCGACAACCACATATTCATCGGCACTGATTTCGGGAATCCGGATAAGGTTCCCTTTTGATTCGCCACGAGTGACTTTCCGGCGGGTGACCCGGTTCTGGTCGACGACCATAAAGAGATAGTCTTCGCCCGTTCCCTGTTGCCTGTACAGGGCATTTACGGGTACAAACACGCCGGTTGTCTGCGGCATGGAGATCGAAACCCTGCCGAACATACCTGGTTTCAATTTCATTTCCCTGTTGGGAATGGTAACCTCTACCGTGGCGGTACGGGTCACCGACGACAGGACAGGTGAAATATAGCTCACTTTCCCTGAAACGGGTTCATCCGGATAAGCATCAAATACCACATCCGCATGTTGTCCCCGGCTGATGGAGTTAATCTCTTTTTCGTTCACTTCAATAATTATTTTCAGCGGATTGAGCTGGCGTATGGTAAGTATACCGCTCTGCATTTTCAGGTCGGAGCTTACCGAAGGAACAAAAGTATAATTCTCTCCCTCCTGCACCGTTATATCGGTTAATACTCCCCCGAAAGGAGCGGTAATAGAGGTATTCTTCTTCAGCATATTTACTTTGGTTTGCGAAGCGTCGAACTTGGCCTTCATATGGTCGTAGTCCATCACGCTCACGCTCTCTTTTTCTTTCAGGCGGCTTATCCGTTCAAAATCCTTGCGAATCGCTTCCAATTCAATTTGTGCCTGAATCAGCATTTCGTCCGACATCTCGGCTATCACGGCTCCTTCCGGGACATAACTGCCCTTGGCGAAGTGAATCTTCTCCACCCGTCCCGGGATAGAAGCTCCGAGAGCAGCTTCCCTGTTTGCTTCGGCCGTACCTGTAAAATTCAGCACGGGAATATACTCCATCTCTTTCGCAACATGCACGGTGACTTTTGTCGCGGTTGCCGGACTTGTCGCGGAATGACCGCTGTTCTCTGTCGTTTTTGTACTGCATCCGCCCGCGAAAATGGCGAGCAAACAGGTTGTGTAAGCTATTTTATTTGTCAGTTGCATCATTGTATTGTAATGTATATTTTTTGTTTAAAATGTAAGTAAGTCTCAATAAAGGTGATTGTAAATCTCGCCTGTCGATTTATCCAGTTCCAGAAGTGTTGTCCTCATCTCCACAAGCGCGTCGATATGTTCCGAGGAGGCATTCTCCCATTGCAGTTGGGCTTCAAGCAATTCAGTCAGGCGGCTCCGGCCTTCCATCAGGTTCTCTTTTGCCATGCGCATATTTTCTTCAGCCTGCTTCCTGGAAAGCCCGGTCATCTCCGCTTTTTTCAATGCCTCACTGTATCGATAGCGATTCTGGCGAATTTGCAGGTCAATCATTTCGCGGGCTTCATTGAGTTCAAGCTGTACATTCTCCATCTTCAGCTTCGCGGCATGGAGATCATGTCGGCGTTCACCCCAGGTAAAAATAGGTATCGAGACCATTACTCCCACACTCCAATTTCCCCCGAACTCACTTCTCAATCCATTGTAGGGATTAGGATTCATCCATCCATACCCCCCGGTAAGCGCCACATCGGGCATAAATTTGGAACGTTCGATATTTCTTTTCGACTCCATGATGGCGGCTTTCTCCTTCAGCATGGTTATCTCTGCCCGGTTATCGGGAGAGATTTCCTGATAGAAAGAAGCCGGCATGGAAAGCGGAGGCTTTTCCATATTATCCGGATCGACCTCTATCTCGCTCTCTTCCATCCCGATAATCTGTGCCAGCGCCATTTTTGAGAGCGCACATCCGTTTTCGGCCTGCAATGTTTTCAGTTTTGCTTCGTTTTGTTTTACCTGGGCTTTCAACACATCATTCCGCGTAATGATACCTTCGGCATACATATTCCCGAGATCGGTGACCAGCCTGTCGAGCAACGCTTCATAAGCATTTGCCAGCTTCAATTTCTCCTGTAGTGACACCACACGCCAAAAAGCTTCGTCGGTCTTGGCCACGACCTCCGCCCGGGTCAGTACCTCCTTCTCTTTGGCAATATTTTCGGCTCGCCTGGCAATGTGGTTTGCTTCCGTAATTTTAAAACCCGTAAAGATTGGCTGGGTAACGGTAAAACGGGCATAATAACTGTTCTTATGGTCAAAAACAATTTTATCGGCCGGCAGCATCGCATAATTCCTGAAGATGGGATTCCCCGCCTGATCGACCATGGGCGCCCCTGTTTGAGGATTAATGACAAGCGTATTCATAGCCGCTTCAGGATCCCTTAATGCTTCCGGGTTAAATCTCCCCGTTGCGGGATCAATAGTATTGAACGGTACTACCGGAAGGAACAGGTCATTCTCCAGCGGTTGAAGAGCCTTGCCTGTACGTAACCATGCCCCTCCGAAACTTACTTTGGGAAGATATTGTGTTTGCACAGATTTTCTGGCATGGGTGGCTGTCTGCATCTCGTTTTGTGCGATACGAATTTCCCTGTTCTGCTTAAGCGCCATCATACGGCACTCGTCGAGCGAGAGTTTTTGCTGTGCAGAGAGAGGGAATACAAAGAGTGTGAACAGTGTCAATAAACAGGTAAATTGCTGTTTGTCTGGATTCATAATTCTCATTTTCATCTGTTTTCATTCTACATTTACGGCTGCAAAATTATTAAACAACAGCTGACCCTGTTTTGAAAAAAATACTGAGCTGGAAAAATTGAATCTTTAAACGACAATAACGTATCTTAAAGCGATTACAGGAAAACGTGACAGGGAGACGGAGGCGACAATCAATATTTCTGGCCGGGAACAGCCAAAGGCAACAGCAGGCTCTTCCGGCAAGAGGAGTCGAGCGGTATTTATAACAAGAAAGATAAGGAGGTAAGAAAAAGCCTACAGGATATTATCCATGTACCAGTTTTTAAAGTCACGATTGCGCGCCCGGCTTACAATGATTCGCTCGGGCGTTTCTACTGAAAGATTTACCGCCAGCTTGCCTCCGAACCAAACCGACATATCCTCTATGGCGCGATGTGATACAATATATTGCCGGTTGGCACGAAAAAATTGTGCCGGATTCAACTGGCCCATTAGCTCATCGAGGGAGTTGTCCATAGAGAATGTCTTTTGATTGAAACAAATAATTTTTGCTATTTTATATTCGGTATAGATATAGGCAATTTCATCCACCGGCAGCGGGTTGATATTCCGGTGATATGCACCCAGTGATTCCGGCGATATGCACCCACTTGT
>DAINAS010000046.1:0-9433 GCA_036733365.1 Proteiniphilum sp. | reverse complement strand
TGTTCCCAACCGAAAGTATATGGAGGTCTGAAAAACATACTCACATTTTATCATGATTGTCTCGTTATTCTTCAATTTTGTATTCTCCAAGGAGAAGGAAGTCTATCAGCAGATTGCTGAAAAGTACAGAACATCTGCCTGGAATGTCTTTATGATTGCCAATGGCAAGACAATTCGTTCCATGAAGGAGGGATGTATCTATCGCGAATTGTACAGAAAAAGATATAGTTCCTGATCCTGCAAAACAATTGTAACCCTTTCTAACTCTACTTTTACAATTTCTGTATCAACATCATTTACCCCTCTATAGTGGCAAGGACTGGGCCGGTGCCCCTCCAAAGCCACTCCACCCCCCCTCCCATGCCCCTCCCATAAAAATTGGAGAGGCAGAGGCCGAGTCCTTTCCCATGTAGGGAGATTTTACTGTTGGGACACCCGCGGTTGGGTACGAAATGTTGAAAGAATTTTCTTTCCGTCCAATATGGAGACAATGATTTCCTGCCCTTCAAAAGCAGCAGGAACCTGTTTGATTTTGGTGGTTAAACGGATTTTTGTTTTTTCATATGGCTGCAATGCCGGAACTTTTCCTGATGCCACCAGCCGCTTTTTCCCGTTTTTGTCGAGGCTTTCAATCTTTAAAGATGCCTCTGCGGATGGGACCTGGCCGAAGTTCTCCACTTCGATGGTGCAGCTAAATTTCCGGTCCGATTCACTGAAAACAGGAGAGCGTGCCGAAAGAATCGGTTCTATATAATCTACATATGGCAGGCGGGCATAGCCATACAGCAGTTCGCCGTTCTTGTACCGACCAATCAACTTGGGAGCAAACTCATCGGGGGTGATGCCGTTGCCGTTGCCATTGAACGTCACGATCAGATCGTTTCGCTCATTTTCACTCTTCAGCACAGTTGATCCCCTACCGAAGTTGACCTCCGAAGATGCTCCAAAACGGAGCGAGGCCAGCTCAATATCCGTCTGTGGATTGAAACCCTTTTCCGCTTCTATTTTGAGGCGGATCTGTCTAGTTTCGGGCGTGATCGGCTTCTCATCCAGAATCGTCAGCAGCAGTCCCGGGTTAAGCGGGATGCCGATGTTTTTGGAACTGTGGTTGTCGTAGGGCTTGTCTTCATGCTTGAGGGTATCGATGACTGCAAAATTGGCCTGAATTGCCCGACCATGCTGATCCTGCAACATCTTGATGCGCTCAAATTTGAACCAATCCTCCACCGCTCCATCCTCATGGATTGCTATTCCAGGTGCATAGGCTACACCCGGATCAACCACCCAGTTGATGCCGTCCTTGGAGCGGAGATACCAGGCAATGCGTCCCAGCCAGTCGTTCACGATCATGTGATACTGGATGTGGTCTTTCCAGATGACGGGATCTTCGAACCGTCCGTCCACATCGGGGTAGACGCGTTGATCGGTGATCTGATGATAGGTCGAGAGGCCGTCGCGACTGATCCATATGCCCCCTCCCCGGCACACCATCAGAAAGGAACCGTCTTCACGACGTGCAAATGAGAGGTTTGAGAGTCCTTCAATGATGCGGCGGTCACGGGCATCGAACTCGAACTCGCCATACTCCCAGTCGCCCGACAAGTCATCGGAGAGATATCGGCCTCCAATGACATAGAGTACATAGCGGTTGTCTTTGAGCCGGTATACCTCCGGGTTGTGCCCTTTCCCGATCATATTGTGCAGCTTGAACGGTCCCGTGGGGTTGTCGCTGACGGTGTTGAACACATAGGAGTCGGGCCACTCCATGTGTCCTTTTGGGGATGATTCCAGCCAACCGCACACCATCAGATGATAGAGATCGTCATCACCCTTCACAATGTTTCCGCCCCAGTATGACCAGATACGATCCTCGATGCCATTGTCGGTAAAGCGGGGTATGACGCCGGTGGCGCCCCATGTGTCGGATGAGCGATTGTGGCCTTTCATGGGCAGGAAGCGATCCATAAACCGCCCCCCTTTCACCAAATGATTCCATTCTTCCGGTAGGGTTCTTTCGGAAACTTGGGCATGAAGGCTGCTTGAGGTGATTGTAAGGCTCAACAGCAGGAGGATTGTCAATATGAGTTTGTGTGTCATTTGAGTCTGCTAAGATACTTTAAATTCCCACAATACCGGGTCTCCTTTAATAATTTTAATCCTAAGGAATCAGGTCTCTCCGATTTCAGGTGCGATATCGGTTGTACCGTAATTCAGCTATTCACCCAGGTGTCACGAAATCCCGGCTCAAGAATCATTTGTATTTCGCTGAGCAATTCCATATCCAGCGGAGTGTTGGCATATCTGATGCTCTTCAGCACATTTTCCGGGTTCGTAGAACTGAACAATGTTGTGGCGATTCTCGGATTTGCGGTACTGAAGCTCATCGCCAGTTGTTCAATTGAGACACCTTTTGATTTGCAGTAATCGATGGCTTTTCTTGTGACTCGTTTTAATGCTTCCGGGGCAGGATGCCAATCCGGAGCGCCATGTTCTGTCAACAAACCCATAGAGTAGGGGGAAGCATTGATGATTCCGATATGATGCGACTCGAAGAATTCAAAGTAATCACGCAACGAATCATCATTCAATGTATAATGACAAAAAGATAGCACGCTTTCAACAGTTCCTTGCGGTACATGATCAATGACATACTTGAAATGGCGTAAATTCAAGTTTGTAATCCCGATGTGTTTCACAATTCCTTCGTTGCGTAGTTCAACCAGTGCCGGCAATGTCTCATAGCATACCTGTTCCAGATCAGCAAATTCGATGTCGTGCACATTGATCAGGTCTATACAATCGGCATTCAATCGTTCCATACTCTCATAAACACTTTCTCTGGCCTTTACAGCAGAATAATCCCAGCTGTTATTTCCATCCTTGCCGTACCGCCCCACTTTCGTAGAGAGATAGTAAAGATTTCGGTCAACACTTTTCAATGCTTTACCCAAAACTGTTTCAGCTTTTAGGTGCCCGTAGTAGGGAGATACATCGATAAAGTTTATCCCGTTGTCCAACGCTGTATGAACTGCATTGATTCCGGACTCTTCCTTCAAAGGGTGAAAAACTGCGCCTAAGGATGAGGCTCCAAAACTAATTTTGGAGACCATCATCCCGGTTGTTCCTATTTCTCTATATTCCATCTATCTTGATCACGAAAGAGATTTCACTCGACTCCATCTCTGCTGGAAGGGTCACCACCAACCCTTCACTGTTCCTTTCAAACGAAGGTTTGGCATCAACACCAAGGATGGAAACGTCATTGATTGCCTGTTCAAACAGTGGATTCCCCTCTGCCAGTGATTTAATCAGCACTTCACCATTCTCCGGTTGGGCCATCACATGGGCATAGAGCAGGTTTCCTTTTGTAACAAACCGGATATCTTCAGCGCTGTATGGCTGGTGTTTCCCTTCATTGAAGCCTTGAGCCTGGAGCGGATTCACGGATTCAGCCACCGGTCCTTCGCCGAAGATTTTCCAGGGTCGCGTGTCAAAGACACTCTCTTTGTTTACATCCATCCAGGCTGCCACCTCATTCAGGATCGCCTCCTCCTTGTCGTCGATCGTTCCGTCTCCCCGCATGGGAACACTCAGGAGCAAGTTGCCGTTCTTACTGATGATGTCAATCAGCATGTGCACCACCGTTTTTGCCGATTTATATCGGTCATTGTCGTAGATTGATCTGTCGTAATGCCAGCTACCCAGACAAGTGCATGTCTGCCATGGTTTCTCCTGAATTTCATCAGGAACACCCTTCTCCACATCCCACACCAAAGATTCTTTCTGCTCTTCCGTCAGTATTTTGGCAAAGACGACAGCATTGTTGGCTCCGTTATTTTCCTGGATGCTTTTATTGTAGAAATGAGAAACAACTTGCAAGCCCACATCACTGACAGGCCACAACGGCATGCTTGTATCGTCGTAATAGATCAGGTCGGGGTTATACTTGTTGATCATGTCGATGTTTCTGTCAAAGAAGTTCTGGAAATAATCATCTGAAGGAACAGCAGCACCGTTTTCCCAACCCCACTGACTGTGAATACGGCCTGTATTATGGCTCTCTTCGCTCAACGGATGATTTTGTGCATACAATTCCTGCGGATCATAGCCTTCCCACCATGTTCCTTTTCCATCCTCCTTCTGAAGTGTTCCATCGTAGGGAATGCCCTTAAAAGGACCCTCCTTGTCGGATCTCTGCGCTGTTTCATACCAGGTCCATGCATGAGCAGAGTGAATGCTGACTCCAAAATACATTCCGTTGGCACGAGCAGCCTTCTCCCATCCTGCCACGATATCTTTCTTTGGTCCCAGGTTCACAGCGTTCCATTCGTGATATTTACTATCCCAAAGGTCGAAGTTGTCGTGATGGTTTCCCAACGTGAAGAAATATTGTGCACCGACTCGTTTGTAGAGTGCCATCAACGCATCGGGATTCCAATTTTCAGCCTTCCATGAATGGATGACATCTTTGAATCCAACCTCTGAGGGGTGTCCGTAATTTTCCACATGCCAGTTGTATTGATGACTGCCTTCGTCGTACATGAACCGGGCGTACCAATCCCCCTGTTCCGGTTGACACTGCGGGCCCCAATGAGCCCAGATACCAAATTTCGCATCTCTGAACCAATCAGGAGCCTGATCGTATTGCGCGAGCGATTCCCACGTAGGTTCATACATCCCTTCCAGCGCTTTCTCATGACTGGGCGAACAAGAGCTCAACAAGACAAGTAGCAGGAGAGCCCGGTAAATTGTTTTCAATATCTTCATTTTATTTTGATTTAGAGTTGTTTGAGTTATAATTGCAGAAAGAGGGTACTCATTGATGTGCCCACTTTCTACACAAAGATAATCTATTCATACAGATGGAACATTCTTTCCATCATTTTCCATTTATCGGAAGCCGCATCCCCCTCATTGCACTGCTGAAATACAGACATTAGATCTTCCCACTCTTGTTGCCTGGGTAGGGTAGAGAGTTTATTCATAGCAGTATCCCAATCAAGGTCAATAGGTGTTTCTACAATCATAAACAAGCGATTGTTCCAAATATATATTTCCATTTCGAGAATGCCAATCGAACGAATTTCTTCCCTAATCTCGGGAGATGCATTCTCCTTGCTGTGTCTTCTTATGTACTCAGCAATCAATACAGGATCATTCTTCAGATCCATGGTCCGACAGTAACGTTTGGTCGGACCATGGAATTTGTTGACTTCATATCCTTCTACAGCCATAGAATTGTCATTCTATTAATTATAACCAGAATTCTGCTTCAGATTTTTATTTACATTCAATTCATTTTGTGGAATCGGGAAATAACGGTTATGATCTGACCACATCCGTTTTTCAAACTGGTAGTACATATCCTCATCCACAGGAGAAGCACTTGAACCACTACCACGGTAGTTGGGAGCAGAAGGGTCATCGGACAGTTTTACCCCTGTAAAAGTGTGGTTTAGCAACTCCTTGGCTACTCCCCATCTCAACACATCGAAATAACGAAGACCTTCAAATGCCAACTCAACACGACGTTCTTTACGTACAGCTTCACGAACGGCTTCCTGGCTGCTCAATTCAGCTTTGGAGTAACCTGGTAACTTTACACGATCACGGACATCATTGATTGTCACATCCAACAATGCTTGATCAACAGCACCGGGAGTGGCTTCGTTTACTGCTTCCAGGTATGACAACAATACTTCAGCATATCGCATCAAAGGAGTGTGGGTATAGTTGTTCCAAATGTCTGTAAATTCAGGGTCGGCTCCTTTTTTAGGGCAATACCCATTGAACAATGTATACCTGTTATAAGAGTCGGCTGTGTTAGGGCCAAGATAACAATTATAGGTCTTACCCTTGAAAGTAGTCCCGGGATAAGTTCCCAGTGGAGGCAAGAATACAGAAGCATAGAGACGAATGTCACGATTGACGTATGGATCATTGTCATCATAAACTTCAGATTCATCGATGCTCTTACCATCGGCAGCGAAATAGGATTTCACCAATTCATTGTATACTGCAAACTGATGCCATCCACCTGCCATTTCAGGGAGCATATAGATGTAACGAACATTGGTAAACTTATCTTTCAGACCTAAAATGGAGAAGATAGCTTCAGGACTTGTCTCTCCACCATCATGGAAGAATTTCTCGTAACTGTCGTCACCGTTTCTCCGATCCAATGCATACACATTAGAATCAATGATATCTTTCAATACTGCAGCGGCCTCTGCAAACTTGTTTTGTGCCAAATACAAGCGTGCCAGAAGAGTGCGTGCCGCACCTTTAGAGATTCTACCCAGGTTTGCATCTTTCTGTTCCAAGGGCAACACGCTGATAGACTCTTTTAAGTCACTTTCTACTTGTGCATACACATCTGCTTGAGAAGATTGTGCCATTGTATTGGCTTCTTCTACGCTTATAGTTGTTAAAGGCATGGGTACGTTTTGAAAATAGAAAGCCAAATTGAACAAGAAATAAGCACGCAAAGTCTTTACTTCAGCAATCCATTGTGTCTTCTTGTTTTCATCCATCGGGCAGGTACCGATGTTGTCCAGGAATGTATTGTACTTAGCCAACTTTTCGTAGGATGATCTCCAGTACCAGTTCAGGTTACCGTTGGTAGCTACCGTATTGCTGCTTGCCATATTGGTGGTAAAGTTTTCTTTTTCAGTACCGTTTCCACCGCTGAAGTCTAAATAAAGAAGACCTTGTGCCGAGTCAAAGTTATCGTTTGACCAACCGCTGCTAAATCTGTAACAGCCTACCAGTGCCAATTTAGCATCGCCTTCACCGGTCCAGAAGTTGGCATCCGAAATTTCTGCAGGAGGTTGGAGTTCCAAAAAATCAGAACAACCCACAGTTCCAACTGTCAGTAAAGTTACAACCAATAATTTTGTAGCGTAACTACTATATTTATTCAATCTTTTCATGATGTTCTAGTTTTTAAAATTTGAAATTAAAACCAAATGAGTAAATAGCATTCAATGGGTAGTAGTTGGGAGCATCACCTGTGCCAATTTCATTTTCAGGATCCCATCCTTTATAAAAGCTACTGAAGTTGAAGAGGTTTTGACCGCTTAAATAGACACGCAGTTGTTCAATACCAATCTTATTTGTCAATACCTTAGGCAATGTATAACCTACTTGAACATTTTTCACCCGTAAGAATGAAGCATTGCGGAGCCAGTAATCTGAAGTCTGCAAACTGGGGTGATTCATATTGAGTGTTTCAATACGGGGATATTCGGCCCACTTGTTTGGATTTTCCTTTGTCCAGCTGTTATCTGCTTGCCAACGTTGAATTTGGCCACCATTGTAGAAAGCGTAAGCCATATACGAACCGATCAAACGTTTGTGGCCACCTAATCCTTGCAGCAAAGCTGCGAAATCAAATCCTTTGTAGGAAGCGTTCAAGTTCAAACCATAGTAGAACGTAGGAGTTGTGCTTCCTAAAACTTTTCGGTCATAATTCGCATCTACCTTGCCATCAGGTACCCCCTCGGGACCACTGATGTCTTTATATTTCACATAACCGGGTTTCAAGCTGCTTTTACCTACCAATTGAGCGGGAGCATCATCAATTTCTTTTTGATCAACAAATAAACCGTCTGTTTCATAACCGTAGATAATACCCAAAGGTTCTCCTACAATACGGTTGTTGTTAAGTTGTTGAGTAGCACCATCTGAAAGTTCTTCAACAGCATTCTTCACCCATGTGAAGTTAGGACTAACGGAGAATCGGAAGTCATTCCCAATTTTACCATTGTAAGTCAACATCACTTCTAATCCTTCATTCGATACGGCACCCACGTTGGATTCACCTACACCACGTCCCATAATACCGGCTACTTCAACAGATGAAAGAATGTCAGATGTATATTTATAGAAGTAATCAATTGTACTGGATAAAGCTCCGTTGAACAAAGAGATGTCAACACCAAAGTCAGTAATGGCTGTTTTTTCCCATGTAATGTTTTGGTTTTTGTATGTAGGCAAGTACGCCCCTGACAATAATGTAGTACCAAACACATAGTCATGCCCCAATGCATAGGTCTGTTGGTAGGGATAGGTGCCAATGTTTTGATTGCCCAATACACCATAGGATGCACGGAACTTCAAATTATCGAACAGATCTGAGATTTTACTTTCTTTCCAGAATGTTTCTTCAGAAAGACGCCAACCCAGTGATACCGATGGGAAGAAACCCCAACGGCTATCTTTGGCAAAACGTGAAGAACCATCGTAACGAACGTTACCTTCTGCCAGATACCGGTCCTTATAGGAATAATTCACACGACCGAAATAAGAAAGCAATGCATATTCACTTAACCAGCTATTGTTGTTTGCAGTAGATTTATCACCGGAAGAGAGTTCATATAAGAAGTTATTGGGAAATGTATTGCGATATCCGTTCAAACCTCTGTCGGCCGATTGTTCCACAGAGGTGCCTGCCAATACTTTAAATGAATGGTCTTTTATTTGGTTTTCATAAGTAGCCATTGCATCAAAAGTAGTATAGGTATTGTTGTATGAATCTATTGACAAGTTAGCCGGACCTACTGTTTTATTTTCATCGAAGTAAGTTAGAGCTACATAGTTTTTATTAAAACCGGTCCAGTAACTTACGCCTGCCTTACCAATCAAAGAGAGGCCTTTGAGGGGTGTATTCCAGGTTAATTGACCGATACCTCTCACGTTACGACCAATATTTTTAACAAACGATTCACTGTTCAACCAAGCTTCAGGGCTATAGTTATCTTGATAACCGAAGCTACCATCAGACTTTTGACCTGCATAGATAGACGGTTCACGAACCGAATAGCCAATAATTGAACCAATACCACCGGAACCGTTGGGTGCATTGTACCTGTTATTGTATCCATTTAAGTTGATGTTCATAATCAAGCCCTTGGCAATTTCGCTTTTCAAGCTTACCATAGCAGTCATGCGTTCATTGTTCGTGTTTGCAGTCATACCTTCCTGATTGCGATAGCCCAATGATACGTGATGGCTGCTTTTTTCATTACCACCCTGAACACTGACGTTGTGTTGGTGCTGGAAACCGGAACCACTTTCCATCAGCCATTCCAAGTGATTTACATTTGGATAATTATCTGGATCGCTACCATCTTTATATTTCTGAATCTGATCTGCTGTATAGGCATCCTGACGTCCCATGTTTCTCATGGCCATGTTGTAATATTCAGCATATTCCCAAGAAGGAAGGAAATCGGGCATTTCAGTTACTTTTTGCCAACCGAAAGAGCTGTTGTAAGTAATGCTTGTCGTGCCCTCTGCACCCTTCTTCGTTTCAATCAAGACAACACCATTCGCTGCACGGTTGCCATAAATTGAAGCCGAGGCAGCATCTTTCAAGAATGAGATACTTTCTATATCAGCAGGATCAACATCATCAATATTACCGGCCAAA
>DAINAS010000045.1:0-9528 GCA_036733365.1 Proteiniphilum sp. | reverse complement strand
GACTACATCCGTAGATTGTCCGACAACCGAACTGATGCACAACAGGACAATTACTGATAAAATAATACGTTTCATGTTGTTGAGATTAAAAGTACTTTGATTTGGGTGATGGACGTGTATCGTGTAAATTGTGTTATGTACTCAAATAAATGGTCTCTGAATTTCAGGAATTGCAATCTCTGGTCATTACCCAGGTGATGACCGATTCCATCAAGTGTTGATACACGGAATAAAACTGCTCGTTCATGTATAAGAGATCTAAAGTTAAATCAGCAGCAATAGTCTTTAAATTTTGACGCAATTTAACTCAATTTCGATAAATAGTAAAATATTCACAGAATAAAAATACTCTTTTAGACTCTCATTTCAAATTTGGGATGTAATGATAGGCTATCTAACGTTTTTTCCGGTCAGCCTTTTCCAATTCAATTTTATGCAAATAGTTGTTCAGGAACCATTCAAGTTCCTCGCGAGTCATCGGTGTTTTCTCTCCTTTTCCGCCTCTCTGTTGATCTTTTTGCTTTGTCTCCATCGCTACAATTATTAGAAAGACAAAGATGAAGCGGATATTTGACAACTTATGTCAAGTTTAAAAATTCATTTTCTTCTCGTATCCCATGGCGAGACGGGACGGGAATCACACCATAAACCGACCTTCGTTGTCACCGGTCAAACCGGTGAAGGTATCACCATCAGAAACACCCACTACCCTGACGCTGTAATCATATTGTGAATTCGATCCACCTGTACATCTGTGACAGGTGGTTAAAACCAGAGTGATCAACAAAAGGTAAAAAAGATGTTTCATCGAATCGTTTCTTTATTCAAATTGCACCTCCATCAGCTTGATGTCTGACAGCACCACACGGGTGTTGCCAGCGTTGCCGAGGGAGAAGAGGATGCGTGCCTGCGAGTCGGTGTGGGCGGAGGTGAAGAGGAGGTTGTAGGCGGAGTGGCTCTTGTCGATCGTGACCGACCGGCTACCGTAGCCTGTCCATGGATCGGAGTTCCGTGAGACACCGACCGAGATACTCCGGTTGTCGCTGTCGGGGGAGGAGGCATTGAAGGCAACACGATAGGTCTTCCCCTTCTCAATGCTCATGCCGGCTTTGATGAGCTGGATGTGCCAATCGACCGTTCCCGGCTTGGTAACGGTGACGGTCAGCTTATTGTTCGCCACGGCCATGGTGGAAGCGGCCGAGGCATCGTTGTTGGTGAGGGTCCAACCGTCGCTCTGCCCGTTGGCAAAGTTGCTGCTGTAGAGGTTCGCATAATCGGGTTCATAGGGCTCGGCCATGGAATCAGTTGTCAGTGCGTCGACCAGCCGCTCTTCATACTGTCCGCTCTGCGGGTTGTAGATCCCGAAGCCGGAGTTCCACTCCCAATAGGCCCAGCTGAAGTGCTGCTGTTCAAACCAGCGGGCGAGGAAACGGGTCCAGCGGACCCGCGAGTCGAGGTCGGCACGCGAGTAGGCTCCGAACTCACCGATGTGAATGGGGAGTTGCTTTTCTTCGGAGAAACGGACGGCTGCCTTGAAATCCTGTTCCACCGCCTGCCGCTCAAACGCGGTGTCGCGCCACTTGGTGCCGAGCCAGGCATCGGACCCTTCGGACCAGCTGGCTCCCTGGTGTGTGAACTGGAAAGGGTTGTAGTAGTGGATGGTGAGGATGAGTTGGGGATCATCGGGGAGCTGCAGTGCTGAAAGGCCGCCTACACCACCCCACTCCGCCGTGCCGATCAGCACGCAGCGCTTCGGGTTGGTTGTGCGGATCACCTGCAGCGCATCGGAGAGATAGTCGTTCCACAAGGAGGGTGTGAGCTGGTCGTGCGGCTCGTTCAGAATCTCGAACAGGAGGCTGTCGGGGTACTCCCTGAAGTGGTCGGCGATCTGCTCCCACTGCGATAGAAAACGCGCCTTCTCGGCGGTGGGATTGGCCATCAGCGCATCGTGGTGGTGCATGTTGAGGATGATGTGCAGCTTCTGCTTCAGTGCTTCATCGACGGCTGCCTCTATGATCTGCAGGAAAGCAGGTGTAAGGGTGTAGGGAGCCGTTGCCAGGCTGCGATCGCCCCGTTCCCAGCGGATGGGAAGGCGCACGTGGGTGAACCCCAGGTCGGCAATCCGTTTCAGGTCGGCAGGATCGAAAGGCGACTGCCACGATTGTTCCGCCTCGTAGGTGTTGCCGATGTTGATTCCCCTGCCCAGGCGGGCGTTGATCTCAGCCGCACTTGCCCAGACTCCCGGCACCTCCGGCTCTTCAGTATCTCCCGCATCACCGGTTTCACCCGGCTCTTCAGACTCATCGGGTATCACACTTTCATTCGGGTTCTCTTCATCAATGGGAGTCACAGGCTTACTGTCGCACTGCTGAAACAGGAAAAAGAAGAGTGCAAGGAGTAGGATATTTTTTTTCATTGTGTGGGGCTTTTTTATCAATTCCTTCTTTTGCACGAAATATCATCCCGGTTGCCTGCCGGACAATTGATTTTTGATGGTAGTGTTTTACATTACAGCCAGAATACAAACTTACAAAAAATAACGACAGGTTTGTTTGATTTCAGGCATTGATTTTCCTAAACATTGACCGCCCCTCGGTTGTTAATCGATTTATGAAACAATTCACCCCCATCCTCTTCATGGCAATCACGCTGGGCCTCGTAGCCGCGGCGATCTACTACCTCTCCAGACGGTTTTCCCTCTTCTTCCCGGCTCCCGGCATGAAGGGGTGGATCTGGATCTTCTCACTGGGCCTGGTATTCGCTTTTGTGGGATCTATCGCCTTCAGCGAGCTCACCAACCCGTTCGTGACGGCATGGTCGCTGGTGGGTTCCATCCTGCTGGGGGCCTTCATCCTCCTGCTGCTGTCGCTCGCCGTGACCGACCTGTTGCACCTTTTCTTAAAACCCTCCCCCGCCCTGCGGGGTTGGCTCACGGTGGGACTGACGACACTGCTCACCGGCTACGGCGTTTGGAACGCCTATCACTTCAGGGTGAAGGAGGTGACCATCCCCATCAGGGGACTCACCGAGGAGATCCGTGCGGTACACCTGACCGATATCCACCTGGGCAACTCGCGCGGCAAGAAGGAGCTGGAGCGGATCGTACGCATCACAAGGGAGCTGCGGCCAGAGATCATCCTCAACACCGGTGACCTGTTCGACAGCAAGACACACTTCAACGGAAATGAAGATGTGCTGGACGCTTTTCGGACGATTAGCGTGCCCCATTACTTCGTGTTCGGCAACCACGACGAACAGGTGGGACTGAAACAGGTGCTTCGCCGCACGGAGAGAAGCGGCGTCACACTGCTGATGAACAGGGTAGCGCACAACGGGGAGCTGCAGATAGTGGGCCTCAACAACATGCTAGCGGACAGCGACTCGTTCGACATCCATGCAACCAACGACAGCACCACAGTGAAGAGCGTGATGCAAAGTCTGGAGATAGAACCGGAGCGGCCGCTGATTGTGCTTCACCACCGCCCCGACGGCATCCCATACATGGCGGATGGGGGTGCCGACCTGCTGCTCACGGGCCACACCCACGCGGGGCAGATGTTCCCCTTCACCCTCATCGCCAAATGGATGTTCGGGTACAACAAGGGACTCTACCAATACGAAGAGATGTATATCTATGTCTCCCAGGGACTGGGTACTTTCTTCTCACCCATCCGCTTCGGCACCCAGAGCGAGATTACCCTGCTCCGGCTGGTGCCGGCCTGACCTCTTCTTTTTTTTATTGGGCGAAAAAACATATATTTGCATCAATGGAAAAGATCTTCTCCTCATCCGGCTTCGACTTCTTCACCCCCGGCCTCTCTGAACTGGAGCTGCCGCTGGCGGGTGAAATTGCCTGCGGCTTTCCTTCGCCGGCTGACGACTTCCTGCAGGAGAGCCTTGACGTGAACAAACTGCTGGTGAGACATCCCGATGCCACCTTCTATGCCGTGGCACGCGGTACCTCGCTGGCACCGCTGGTACAGCCCGGCAGCATCATGGTGATCGACCGCTCCCTGGAGTGGTCGTCCGACCTGCTGGCCTGCTGCTTCATCGACGGCGAGTTCACCGCCAAGTGGATCGAAAAGAGCGGCGACAAGATCAGGCTGATACCGCTCAACCCCGACTTCCCCACGCTGGAGTACAGCCCCGAGGAGGCGGAAATCTATATCTGGGGCATCGTCACCTCCATCATCAACAACAATGTACGCCTTAGCCGACTGCAATAACTTCTACGCTTCCTGCGAGCGGGTCTTCAACCCGACGTTGAACGGCAAACCCATCGTGGTGCTCAGCAACAACGACGGCTGCGTCATCGCGCGCTCGAACGAGGCGAAGGCGGTGGGCATCAAGATGGGGGATCCCGCCTTCCAGATTGAGCGGCTGATCCGCACCCACGACGTGCAGGTCTTCTCCTCCAACTTCGTGCTCTATGGCGATATGAGCCGCCGCGTGATGAACATCCTCGCCTCCTACACCCCCTCGCACGAGATCTACTCCATCGACGAGTGCTTCCTCGACCTCTCCGGCATGAGGGTGGACCTGCGGGAGTATGGCCTGAAGATGCGGCGACAGGTGGGACGCTGGACAGGCATCCCCCTCAGCGTGGGCATCGCTCCCACCAAGTCACTGGCCAAGGTGGCCAACCGCATCGCAAAAAAATACCCGGAGCTGCAGGGGGTGCATGTGATCGACAGCGAGGAGAAACGGGTCAAAGCACTCCGCTGGCTACCCATCGAGGATGTGTGGGGCATCGGCAGACGCTACGCCCGTAAGCTGCGCACCATGGGGGTCCACACCGCCTACGACTTCACCCAGCTGCCCGAGTCGCTGGTGCGATCACTGATGACCGTGGTGGGGCGCAACCTGCAGCGCGACCTGCAGGGGATCGCCACCCTGGAGATGGAGATCGCAGAGAAGAAGCAGAGCATCGCCACCACCCGTTCGTTCGACCGCGACTACAACAGGCTGGAGGAACTGCACGAACGGATCGCCACCTTCGTGATGACCAGCGCCGAGAAGCTGCGCCGACAGCAGTCGATGTGCCGCCGCATGGTAGTTTTCATCGAAACCAACCGATTCAACGACAAGGAGGAGTTCTACGCCAACAGCGTGCTGCTCAAGCTCCCCTTCCCCACCTCCTCCTCGCTCGAGCTGGTGCGCTTCGCCATTGAGGGACTGAAAAGCATCTACCGCGAACACAAACACTACAAGCGCGCCGGCGTGATCCTACTCGACCTGGTGGATGCCAACGCCTACCAGCCGTCGCTCTTCTTCAACTCTGACCCGAAGCACAAGAAATTGATGGAGACGATAGACAACCTCAACCGCAAGCATGGCAAGACGATGGTGCGCCTCGCCTCGCAGGATGAGCTGACACATAAAATGCGGCGCCTACACCTCTCGCGCGCCTACACCAGCAGCTTCAACGAACTGATAGAGATACACCTTTAACGAAACAGCATATGTGTTTTACCGTCTCCGTGGAGAAGAAAGCGAAAGAAGCGATCAGGGAGTACCTGCAGTCGCACGCAGGTGTACAGATGCCACTCACCTTCGAGGAGGACCATTATCTGGTTTCAGGCTTCGCCCACCCCCGCCTGCCGGTGATTCGCCAAGGGGCTATCACCCTCTCCGAATGGGGACTTATCCCCTCCTTCGCGGTGGAGGAACAGACCACGGAGCTGCAGAACATGACCCTCAATGCCCGTGCTGACACCATCTACGAGAAACCCTCCTACAAGAAGTCGATCGTCAGCCAGCGCTGTGTACTGGTGGTGGACGGCTTCTTCGAGTGGCGTCACGAGAACGGCAAGAAATTCCCATACTATATCTATCCGACCGATGAGACGGTCTTCTACATGGGCTGCATCTATAACTCATGGGTCAACAAGCTGACCGGAGAGGTACGCGACACCTTCTCTATCATCACCACCGATGCCAACCCGCTGATGTCCTACATCCACAACAGCAAGAAGAGGATGCCGCTGATCCTCCGCCATGACGATCTGGCTGCCTGGATCGATCCCGCCACCAAACGCAGTAGCGTGGAGCAACTGATGCAACCCTACCCCGAAGAGGCAATGCGGGCACACGCCATCTCCTCCGATGCGGGCAACCCCCGTATTAACCGCAACCGGCCGGAGATCAAATTGCCGATTGAAAAATGATATGCCAGGAACCTCGAACCCTGAACCCCGAACCCCGAACATCGAACTAAAAACTAAAAACTAAAAACTAAGAACTTACAAACTCAAAAACGCAATAACGTACTAACGAACTAACCTATAAACCTTTATAAGCATGAAAACGATCCTTACAACCCTGTTCCTATCCTTCTTCACCCTGCTCGCCGCACAGCAGCCGGCAGGAGCCATCCGCCTCAATTCACTCGGCTACCTGCCACAACAGGAAAAGGAGGCAACCATCACTGCCGATGTTACTACCTTCGTGGTGAAGGATGCAGAGACAAACGAAACATTGTTTAGCGGCAAGACCTCCGGCCCTTTCTACCAGGAAGATACAGGGCAGGAGGTTGTAATGGCCGACTTCTCGGCACTGCATCGCTCGGGCAGCTACTACCTCGAGTTGCCGGACGGAAGCCGCTCCGTTACCTTCCCCCTGGGTATGACCATCTATAGTGATCATTTTCGTACCGCCATGCGGGGCTTCTACCTCTGGCGCTGCGGCATGGCCGTCGCTGGTGAACACAATGGCGACCACTTCTGCACCGAAGCGTGTCACCTGGAGGATGGCTACCTCGACTACCTCGGAGAGAAGGGAGTGCAGCGCGACGGCACCGGCGGCTGGCACGACGCAGGCGACCACGGCAAGTACATCGTCAATGCCGGCATCACCATGGGAATCCTCTCGATGGCATGGGAGCAGTTCCAACCACAGATAGAGAAGATCGACCTGCAGCTGCCGGAGACCGCACCCGGTCTGCCCTACTATCTACAGGAGCTGAAGTGGGAGATGAGCTGGGTACTCAAGATGCAATACGCCGACGGCAGCGGACGGGTCTCACACAAGCTCACCCGTACCAACTTCTCCGGCTTCATCATGCCGCAGGATGACAAGGAGAAGCGATACTTCACCGAGTGGAGCTCGGCTGCCACCGCCTCCTTCACGGCGATGACGGCACAGGCGGCACGCCTCTTTGCACCTTACGATCCCGCTTATGCCGACAGACTGCTGACGGCGGCACGGCTCAGCTACGACTACCTGCAACAGCACCCCGAAGAGAAGCCTTTCATACAGGGCGACTTCCAGACGGGTGGTTACCAGACCACCGACCAGGACAACAGGCTCTGGGCCGCTGCCGAGCTGTGGCAGACCACAGGCGAGGAGGTTTACCTGCTCGACTTCGAACAGCGAGCCGCAGCAATCAGCTTCCGGGTGGATGAGGACTGGGACTGGGGCAACGTAACCAACCTGGGCATGTTCACCTACCTCCTCTCAGAGAGGGAGGGTAAAAACAGGGTCGTGGAGGAACGGATTCGGGAGAACGCGCTGAGAGCGGCTGACAACATGGTGACGCGTGCCCGCAACGACGCCTACGGACGGGCGCTGGTGCGCTACTACTGGGGTTGCAACGGCACGGTTGCACGGCAGACGCTTAACCTCTACGTGGCAGAGAAGCTTCAGCCACGGGACGACTACCGGGAGACGGCCCTCACACAGATCGCACACCTCTTCGGACGCAACACCTATAACCGCTCCTACGTGACCGGCCTGGGTATCAATCCCCCCATGCATCCGCACGACCGGAGATCGGGTGCCGACAAGGTGGAAGCTCCCTGGCCCGGATACCTGGTGGGCGGCGGTCACAGCGCCACCGACTGGGTGGACCTGGAGGAGAGCTACTCGCACAACGAGATCGCCATCAACTGGCAGGCATCCCTCCTCTTCGCCCTGGCATGGATGCTTCCCTGAGGAGGCGATAGTGACCGAAATGGGACAAACAGAAGGGAGGTGATTCCCATCGAAAAGGGGTTTTGGAAAAGTGCTCCAAAACATCTTTATTTACTAAAAAAATGTTTTCCGTTAAAGCTAAAATCATTTACCTTTGCAGGCAAATCATGAATTTAACAATTGAATGGAAAACAAAAAGCAACTCAGCCCCGCGTTAAAAACGGTCGTCGGGGTTCAATTCCTCTTTGTGGCCTTCGGAGCCACCGTATTGGTACCTTTACTCGTCGGACTTGATCCTTCCACCGCACTGTTCACCGCAGGGATAGGGACATTGATCTTTCACTTGGTAACGAAAGGCAAGGTCCCTATTTTTTTGGGCAGTAGCTTTGCCTTCATCGCACCCATCGTCAAGGCCACCGAACTCTACGGCCTGCCGGGCACCCTCTCGGGACTGGTCGCCGTGGGAGCGGTCTACTTCGTGATGAGCGCCCTGGTGAAGTGGCAGGGAGTGAACCTCATCAAACGGCTCTTTCCACCCGTGGTGATCGGCCCCGTGATCATGCTGATCGGTCTCTCGCTCGCCGGTACGGGTGTCAGCATGGCCTCTGAGGACTGGCTCCTGGCCATCATCGCACTGGTCACCGCCATCGTGGTGAGCATGTATGCAAAGGGACTGCTCAAACTGATTCCCATCTTCGCCGGCATCATCGTAGGATTCGCCGTAGCGGCCGTTCTGGGGCGGGTCGACTTCTCCGGCGTGGCCGCAGCCCCCTGGCTGGGACTGCCACAATTCGTGAAGCCTGAGTTCTCCTGGGAGGCAATCCTCTTCCTCATCCCCGTAGCCATCGCACCTGTGATTGAGCATGTGGGCGACGTCTTCACCGTGAGCCAGGTAGCCGGAAAGGATTTTGTGAAGAGTCCCGGGCTGCATCGCACCATGCTGGGCGACGGTATCGCCTGTTGCGTGGCGGGACTGATCGGCGGCCCTCCCGTCACGACCTACTCGGAGGTGACCGGTGCCATGGTGCTGACCAAGGTGACCGACCCGGCGGTGATCCGCATCGCGGCCGTCACGGGCATCATCTTCTCCATGGTGGCCAAGGTGAGCGCCCTGCTCAAGGCGATTCCCGGTGCTGTGTTGGGAGGTATCATGCTGCTTCTCTTCGGAATGATTGCCGCCACGGGTGTCAACAACATGATCCAGAACAGGACCAACATGAGCAACTCACGCAACCTGATCATCGTCTCACTGATCCTCACCACCGGCATCGGCGGTGCCGTGCTGCAGATGGGTACTGTCAGCATGACCGGCATCGGCCTCTCAGCCGTGATTGGTGTGCTGCTCAACCTGATCCTCCCCAGGACGAAGGAGGAGAAGGATGCTGATGCGCTTGCCAACTCTTGATAAATGCTGAACCCTTAGGGCATGAACAGCGAAGGAGGCTGTCTCAAATTATAACATGAGACAGCCTATTTTCTTCGTTACTGGTTCTAATCTCGTTCTAATATGGTTCTAATATGGTTCTAATATGGTTCTAATCTCGTTCTAATAGATTCGAATGAGATTAGAGTCAGTTACGTCTGAATTGATACGCAGTAAAAAGCCAACTAAGGCGA
>DAINAS010000044.1:0-9961 GCA_036733365.1 Proteiniphilum sp. | reverse complement strand
TTCCTGACCCGCATGTAACTGTAAAGTTTCAAAATGTTCTTTTCTCATTGCAATCCAAAATTAATGTCCCGCAAAAATAGGGGAAATAATGAGAAAATGACATGAAAGGACGGGCATAAGTGATAAATTAACACTTATTCAGAAAACAGCCTGCTACGAGCAATCATGCAGGCACCAATGATGCCGGCTTTGTTCTTTAATTTGGAGGTGACAATTTGGGTGTCTTTGTTCACCAGGTTCAGAGAATGCTTTTTAATGGAACTGCGGATAGGCAGCATGAGGAAGCCTTCAGTCTCAGCCACTTGGCCACCGATCACCACCAGCTCGGGGTTGAAGATGTTAATCAGCCCTGCGATGTACCTTCCCAATTTATAGCCCACCTCTTCCACGATCTCAATGCAGAGCGGATCTTCGTTGTTGGTGGCTTCAATGATATGGGTCAGGGTGAGCTGATCAAGGTCCTTCACCTTTTGGGTGAGGATACTGCTTTCTCCCTGTCTGATCCGCTCTTTGACGGTTCGGTGTATGGCCAGGCCTGATGCTTCGGTTTCGAGGCATCCTTTCTTTCCGCAATGACAGATAATCTCATTGTCGTAGATGGGGAAGTGACCAAACTCCCCTGAAAAACCCGATTTACCGTAATAGGGCTTGCCGTCGATGATGATGCCAATGCCAAGTCCCCAGCTGACGTTGACGAAGATGACGTTTTTTTCGTTTTCAACCGCCCCTTTCATGTATTCACCGTAAGCCATGGCCCGGGTGTCGTTGTCGATGCTCACCGGATAGTGTAGCTTTTCGGTGAGGATCTCACTGATGGGTTCCTCGCTGAAGTAAAAGCTGCTAAAACTGTACCCTGTTTCCGGATTTACTCTTCCGGAGATGTTCAGGTTGATGTGATAGATCTTGCGCTTCATCTCTCCTGTCTTATCGATGAATTTCTGCAGATGACTGCAGAGTAGGTCGAACGATTCGGGAGTGTTCTCGTAGGTATAGGAGATGCCCATCTCATTGTCCACAATCCTGCCGGTGAAATCCATCAGCGCAATGTTGAGGTGATGACGGCTCATGTCTGCTCCTACGAAGTAGGCGGAGGTGGGTTTCAGTCCATATACGATGGGATGACGGCCACCGGGGGTATGTATCTTCCCGAATTCAGTGATCAAACCCTGATCCGTCAGTTCACCGATGAACTTGGTGACGGTGGGGACACTCAAATCGAGCTCCTTGGCCAATTCAGCAATTGTATCGTTGCCCAAGTTGATGAAATGGGAGATGATGTCCTTTTTTATTTGAATATTTTTCGGACTTTTGTCGCTCTTGAAAAAGTGATTTTTCACCATGTTCTTTCTGTGATATTGAATAATCAGATTTGATTGTCAAAACAAAATCGGAGAGCATGTTCCTGTGCATCGTTTATGTGATGATTGTGTCTGGAACCGTTCGTACCGCACCACTGTAAATTTGGTTTTGTCTATAGCTCTTTGGCGTTCATATCATTCATGAAATCACAAAAATACGAATATTTTTCAATATTCAAAAAAAAATGTTCTGTTTACAATCATTACAACAATTACTGATTTCTCTTGTTTTTTTTTATTTTTTTAAATTATTTCCACATCTTTGTGGGTAACATAACCTGTTGCCAGGTATGATGCATTTGGATGAGAACAATCACTTTAAAATAGTAACACCGTGAATTACTTTTATCTTGTACCGGCAGCCTCCGTGGTTGCGTTGTTGTTTGCCCTTTACTTCTTCAAGCGGATGATGCGCGAAAGCGAGGGAACAGAAAAAATGGTTACCATCGCCCGCTATGTGCGGGAGGGAGCAATGTCTTACCTCACCCAGCAATACAGGGTGGTAACAGTGGTCTTCGTCGTCCTGGCCATCCTTTTTGGAGTGATGGCATACTTTGGGTTGCAAAACAACTGGGTTCCATTTGCCTTTCTTACCGGTGGTTTCTTCTCCGGACTGGCCGGTTTCTTCGGGATGAAGACCGCCACCTACGCATCGGCACGCACAGCCAATGCCGTGCAGCGCTCGCTCAACAGTGGTCTGCAAATTGCATTCCGCTCCGGAGCAGTGATGGGCTTGGTGGTGGTTGGGTTGGCACTGCTCGATATCTCGGTGTGGTACCTGGTGCTCGATCATTTCATCGAAGATGAAGCGACCGGTCACAAGCTGGTAATGATCACCACCACCATGCTCACCTTCGGCATGGGTGCCTCTACGCAAGCGCTCTTTGCACGCGTGGGAGGAGGTATCTATACCAAGGCGGCCGATGTGGGTGCCGACCTGGTGGGGAAAGTGGAAGCGGGTATCCCGGAGGATGACCCCCGCAATCCTGCCACCATCGCCGACAATGTGGGTGACAACGTGGGTGACGTGGCCGGCATGGGTGCCGATCTCTACGAATCCTACTGTGGTTCCATCCTCTCTACGGCGGCACTGGGTGCCTCAGCCTATGTGCTTAACCCGGAGATGCAGCTCAAGGCGGTCTTCGCCCCGATGATCATCGCTGCCATCGGTGTTTTCCTCTCCATCATTGGCATCTTCCTGGTGCGTACTGGCGAGAAAGCATCGGTGAAGCAGCTGATGGATTCCCTCAACAGGGGCGTCAACGTGAGCGCTGTGCTAATTGCCGGCGCCACTTTCGGTATCCTCTACCTGCTGGGCTTCAGCAACTGGGTGGGTCTCTCCTTCTCGGTGATCGCGGGGCTGCTGGCAGGCATCATCATTGGTCAGGGTACCGAATATTTCACATCGCACTCCTACCGTCCCACGAAGATGATCGCTGAGAGTGCCAAGACCGGACCTGCCACGGTTATCATCGCCGGCATGGGCAATGGCTTCATCTCCACGGTGATTCCCGTGGTCACGATTGTAGCGGCCATCCTTGTCTCCTACCTGTCGGCCATACGCTTCGATGTGGCGCAGATGATGAGCGCGGAGAACCTCAGCATGGGACTCTATGGCATCGCCATCGCGGCGGTGGGGATGCTCTCCACGCTGGGTATCACGCTGGCCACCGATGCCTACGGACCCATCGCCGACAATGCGGGAGGCAATGCTGAGATGAGCGGTCTCGGACCTGAGGTACGGAAACGTACCGATGCGCTGGATGCGCTGGGGAACACCACTGCTGCTACCGGCAAGGGATTTGCCATCGGCTCGGCGGCATTGACGGCGCTGGCGCTGATCGCCTCCTACATGGAGGAGATCCGCATCGGCATGATGCGGCTCGGGCATACGCTGTTGGAGTTCGCCGACGGTGAGACGGTGGAGGTGGCCAGGGCCAGCTTCGTCGATTTCATGAACTACTATCAGGTGACGCTGATGAACCCAAAGGTGCTGGCAGGCATCTTCATCGGATCCATGATGGCATTTCTCTTCTGCGGACTGACCATGAACGCTGTGGGCAGGGCGGCACAGAAGATGGTGGAGGAGGTGCGCCGACAGTTCCGTGAGATCAAGGGAATATTGACGGGTGAGGCTACACCCGACTATGCGCTCTGTGTGGAGATCTCCACCAAGGGAGCACAACGTGAGATGCTCCTTCCTTCACTCCTGGCCATCGCGATACCCATACTGATAGGTATCTTACTTGGTGTTCCCGGCGTGTTGGGATTGCTGGCCGGTGGATTGGGCGCCGGTTTCGTGCTGGCCATCTTCATGGCCAACTCGGGTGGTGCCTGGGACAATGCCAAAAAGTATATCGAAGAGGGACACCTCGGCGGCAAGGGAAGCGATGCACACAAGGCCACGGTGGTGGGCGATACGGTGGGTGATCCCTTCAAGGATACCTCCGGGCCGTCGCTCAACATCCTGATCAAGCTGATGAGCATGGTCTCTATCGTGATGGCCGGCCTGACGGTAGCCTGGAGCCTCCTGTAAGAGACAACTTGTTTAGTGTTTATTATTATTTTGGATGCTTGGTCGTTCGGCTTTTTTTCGTATATTTGATCCCTGAAAAAATCACCCTTTGTGGCTATTCATCAATCATCAAATAGAACCAAATTTATGAGCTTTTTAACGAACGACAAACTGACAATTGTAGGAGCTGCCGGCATGATCGGTTCCAATATGGTACAGACTGCTGCCATGATGCGTTTAACACCCAACATCTGTCTCTACGACCCCTTTGCACAGGGTCTCGAGGGAGTGGTTGAAGAGATGCGTCACTGTGGCTTTGAAGGGGTGAACTTCACCTATTCAACCGATGTGAAGGAGGCCTTCAGCGGCAGCAAGTACATGATCTCTTCCGGTGGTGCGCCCCGTAAGGATGGCATGACCCGTGAAGACTTGCTGAAAGGTAACGCTGAGATTGCCGCACAGCTTGGCAAGGATATCAAGAATTTCTGCCCCGAGCTGAAGCACCTCACCATCATCTTCAATCCGGCCGACATCACCGGGCTGGTGGCGTTGATCTATTCAGGTCTGAAACCATCACAGGTGACCACCCTGGCAGCACTCGACAGCACCCGTCTGCAGAGCGAGCTGGCTAAGAACTTCGGTGTGGAGCAGAGCAAGGTGACCGGTGCCCGCACTTATGGTGGCCACGGTGAGCAGATGGCTGTTTTCGCCTCTACCGCAAAAATTGATGGCACACCGTTGTCCGAACTGATCGGCACCGACAAGCTGACCAACGAAGCGTGGGCTGACCTGAAGGTGCGTGTCACCAAGGGTGGTGCCAACATCATCAAGCTGCGCGGTCGTTCTTCCTTCCAGAGCCCTGCATACACCTCTGTGGAGATGATCCGTGCCACCATGGGCGGTGAAGCCTTCCGCTGGCCTTCCGGCTGCTACGTGAACACCCCCGAGTTTGGGCACATCATGATGGGAATGGAAACCACACTCGACAAGAACGGTGTTTCTTTCGGTGAGGTGAAGGGCACAGACGCCGAGATTGCTGATCTGAAGCAGAGCTACGGCCACCTGGTGAAACTGCGCGACGAAGTGATTGCCATGGGTATCATCCCCGCGGTGGATCAGTGGAGCAGCGTGAACCCAAACCTGTAAGCTGAGATAGTTGCAACATACCAAAAAAGACGGCCCATGGGCCGTCTTTTTTTATCTCAATTTTTGATCTCCTGCACGGTGGGCGGTTATGGCTCCACGTATGTTTTTACCATTCCATTCCCGGGAGCCAGCATGGTCACCCGGAATCCCCTCTTCTGCAGGAGAGTGATCAGTGGCGCTGGCGGGAAGGGAGCAAGCAGTAACATGCACTCGCCCGGTTTCAGTTTCTCCGCCTCACCCATCACGGCATCTTTGGGTTGGTCCCCTGCATTGATGATGGGACGCACATCTAGCGTGAAGGTTACCGGTGTCACGGGAGCCTGCTCAGCGACCTGCAGTGATTCCTCATCGCAGTCAGCGCACAAACGCGCGCCGAGTGACTCCAGACCTGCAGCCTGCCGAAGGCTGTCCACCATCTCCACAGCATTGATGTTACCCACCTTTGCAGCCTGTTGCAGTGAGGTGACACGTGCAACCGTTTTGCGCAATACAGGGTTTTTCAGAGCAGCAAACGTGGGCGCCAAGCGACAGAGTAGCTCTTCCAGCTCCGGATATTCGCGCAGCAGCTCGGCCACCTTCGTTTCGGGCGTGATATCCAATCTACTTCTGCTCATAAGAGAGGAGGCGTTTGTCTCCTTCGAGCTGCCGCAGTCGGGTGATGTCTTGCGTTACCTCCACCACACCGAGGTACTCACCCTCCTTGCTTCTCACGGCCGAATATTCGATGTATACGAACCGCTCCTTCATGAAAGATGACATCCAGAAGACCGCTTTGTTCTCCTTGCCGCTCTTGAAGTCGGTGAGGATCTGTTCCACAATGTGTACGCTGCCCGGGGGGTGGCACATTCGAACATCCCGTCCAAGGATGGCGCGGTTGCGTTCAAACACCCTGTTTGGGCTATGGGAGAAGAAACGCACCTTGTCGTTTTTGTCCACGAAAGTGATGTCGATGGGAAGGTGCAGGAAGAGCGCCTCCAGCTCACCAATGTCGAAGGCTCCCGAAGAGAGACGAATGGCGTCGGCAGTCACATATTCCTGTTTCTCCGCCCTCATGCCTTCCGGTTTCCACTCATCCTGCGGGTCAATCAGGCAATAGCCAAAGTCAGCCGTCTCATGGTACACCTTGTACCACTCCTCATCGCTGAGCGTATCCATTGCCATGGGGAGCAGTATCTCCTCCTCCTTCATGATCATCCCTTCAATCATCTCCACCGTGTGATCCAGTACCAGCTCCACCAGCGACTGCAGCTCTTCGGCGCTCTCCACCGGCGCGGCAAGGGCTTCGTGCGCGTTCTTCAGGAGCCCGCGAGTCTCGTCATGCTTGCCCCACATCACCTTTGGGGGGCCGGTGATCAGATGTTTTTCCAGGAAGGGGAAGAGCAGGTACTCCTTGCGCAGGTAGTGCTTCTCCACATCGGCGAAATTGTTAAAGATGGTGCGCAGTTGCAGGATGAAGGCCGGCACGTCGCTGTCGCTCACCTGCCACAGCTGCTCCTTCACCAGTTTGTAGGCATCAATCTCCCTTCTCAGGGCACTGTTCTCCTTTTTGAAAGTGTCCACCGGATGTCCTCCTGGAATCTGTTTCGCCGCCTCCAGGTCGATGCTTCCATCGAGCACCGCGGTGTGAAGGTCACAGAAATCGAGGATCTCCTCCTCGGTCAATGCGTTGCTGTTGATCAGCTCCTGCTCTACCTCCACCACCTCGTTGTAGGGGATCTGTTGCAGGGCGTCGATAAGGCGGCTACGCAGCACTTCGAGGTTGTCCCCTTCGTGCAGCCGGAGCAGGAGGTGTTTCAGCAGCTCCTTGCGTTGGGAAGAATTGTTGATCAGTTCGCTCATACTTATTTTGTTTTGGAATACAAATATACTATTTAGAATCAATATGAATTGCAATCCGGATTCTATTCTGTTCAATTTAATAAAATATTAACCAATGAGATTCATTTAGATTCATGTAGAGCGATTGACTCAGGCAATTCATGGTAGTTTTCTGTAGTAATTTTTCGTTTTGAAGGGTGTTGGATATAAAAAAGGTTATATTTGCAGAGAGAAAAGAAAAAAGTTTAATCCCTGATAATAATATCAAAAGTCATGAGCA
This sequence comes from Proteiniphilum sp., assembly GCA_036733365.1. GTDB lineage: Bacteria > Bacteroidota > Bacteroidia > Bacteroidales > Dysgonomonadaceae > Proteiniphilum. The sequence goes on along the minus strand of DAINAS010000044.1, from coordinate 2,844 downwards.
ATCAACTAACCAGAAGAAAATTTTTCAAGACGGCAGCCGTGGGTGCTGCCGGTGTGGCACTGTTCCCGCAGTTCCTGGCATCCTGTATTCAAAACAAGAAAGCTGACGGCGACGGCATCCTCCGCCTTGGGTTTATCGGACTGGGTCAGCAAGCGATGTACCTGCTTGCCGGTTATCTCGGCATGGAAGGTGTGCAGGTCGTTGCCGGCAGTGATGTCTACGGTGTGAAACGGGAACGTTTCCTGAAGCGGGTGAACGCCCGTTACGCCGAAACCGGCGAAGAGGTTGCCGTGGAGACCTACGAGAACTACAAGGATCTGATCGCCCGCGACGACATCGACGTGGTGGTGATTGCCAGCCCCGACCACTGGCACGCCTTCATGGCGATCGATGCCTGCAACGCCAAGAAGCACATCTACCTGGAGAAACCACTCACCTTCACCATCAAGGAGGGGCAGATGCTCCGCCAGGCGGTACGCGACAACGGTGTGGTACTGGGTGTGGGGAGCCAGCAGCGCTCCGATGCCAACTTTCAGCACGCGGTGAAGATGGTGCAGGAGGGACGTATCGGTAAGATTGAAAGGGTGAACGCCTATGTGGGAGCACCTCCCAAACCGTATGACCTGCCCGAGGAGCCGGTGCCGGCCGACCTGAACTGGCCGATGTGGCTGGGGCCGTCGGAGTACCTGCACTACAATGCACAGCTCAACCCGCCCATCTCGCTCGATCCCGAGCAGAACGAACAGTTCTGGGGTGCCTGGCGCTGGTACAAGGAGATTGGCGGCGGCTTCACCACCGACTGGGGTGCCCACATGTTCGACATCGCACAATGGGGACTGGGCATGGACGAAAGTGGTCCCGTGGAGGTCATCCCGGCCGGCTACGAGGGAACCCAGTTCCTCACCTTCAAGTATGCCAACGGCGTTGTGATGACCGAGGAGCCGTTCAACGAGCAAAAGACCAAGGGTGTCAAGTTCTGGGGCGACAAGGGGTGGATTGAGATCTCCCGTGAGCATTTCCTTGCTTCCGACGAGAGCTTGTTGCCACCGGCCGCGGAAGTGTCGGAGGGAGCCTATGAGACACAGATCCCGCACCTGGAGAACTTCATCAACGCCGTAAAGACAAAGAGCGACCCGGTAGTACCGGTAGAGATTGGTCACCGTTCCTGTACCGTCTGCACGCTGGGTAATATTGCAGACGACCTGCAACGACCCGTCAAGTGGGATCCCGCGACCGAAAAGTTCGTGGATGATGCGGAAGCCGATGGGCACCGTTTGTTCAACAAGAGCTACAGCGAAGGATACACCCTGTAAGGGATCTCCGTTTCTGAAACCAAAAAAAGCTGCCCACGGGCAGCTTTTTTGTTTCACAGTGGGGGATGAGCAGTTGAGGCATCATCACCCGTACGGTTTCATCTGTGCAGGATCTCAATCCTGCTTCTGAGGCTTGAGCATGATGCCCAGCTCGTCGAGCTGTTCCAACTCTACGTGGGAGGGTGCATCGATCATCACGTCGCGACCGGCGTTGTTCTTGGGGAAGGCGATGCAGTCGCGAATGCTGTCGAGTCCCGCGAAGATGGAGACGAAGCGGTCCAGTCCGAAGGCGATGCCGCCATGGGGTGGGGCACCGTACTGGAAGGCGTTCATCAGGAATCCGAACTGCTCCTGCGCTTTCTCCTCGGTGAAGCCGAGCACGGAGAACATCTTCTTCTGCAGAGCGCTGTCGTGGATACGAATCGAGCCACCACCGATCTCCACACCGTTGATCACCAGGTCGTAGGCATTTGCGCGCACGGCAGCCGGGTCGCTGTCGAGCAGGGCGATATCCTCCGGCTTGGGAGAGGTGAAGGGGTGGTGCTTCGCGAAGAAGCGGTTCAGCTCCTCATCCTTCTCCAGCAAGGGGAAGTCCACCACCCAGAGACAGCGGTAGTTGTTTTTGTCGCGCAGCCCCAGGCGCGATCCCATCTCGAGGCGCAGCTCCGAGAGTTGTTTCTGTGTCTTCTCCGTCTCGCCTGCCATCACCAGGATCAGGTCGCCCGGCTTGGCGTTGCAGCGGTCGGCCCACTGTTTCAGGTCCTCCTCACTGAAGAACTTGTCAACCGAAGATTTGAGCGACCCATCCTCGTTGTAGCGTAGGTAGATCAGCCCCTTGGCGCCCACCTGCGGGCGTTTCACGAAGTCGGTCAGCTCATCCAGCTGCTTGCGGGTATAGGCGGCACAACCCTCGGCGCAGATGGCACCCACGTATTCCGCAGCGTCGAACACCCCGAAGTCGTGCCCCGTGGTGAGATCCTTCATCTCGATGAAGCTCATCCCGAAGCGGGTATCCGGCTTGTCGGAGCCGTAAAGACGCATGGCATCGGCATAGCTGATGCGTGGAAAGTCGGGGATCTCGATTCCCTTGATGGTGCGGAAGAGATGTTTTGTAAGTCCTTCGAAGGTGGAGAGCACATCCTCCTGGTCCACGAACGACATCTCGCAGTCGATCTGTGTGAACTCCGGCTGGCGGTCCGCCCTGAGGTCCTCGTCGCGGAAGCACTTCACGATCTGGAAGTAACGGTCGAAGCCGGAGACCATCAGCAGCTGCTTGAAGAGCTGGGGCGACTGGGGCAGGGCGTAGAACTCGCCCTGATTCATCCGTGAGGGGACGATGAAGTCGCGCGCACCCTCGGGTGTGGAACCGATCAGCACCGGCGTCTCCACCTCCAGGAAGGCCCGCTCGTCGAGGTAGCGGCGTGTTTCGAATGCCATCTTGTGGCGCAGCTCCAGGTTCCGGCGCACCACGTTGCGGCGCAGGTCCAGGTAGCGGTATTTCATGCGCTGCTCATCACCGCCGTCGGTCTCG
>DAINAS010000043.1:0-10943 GCA_036733365.1 Proteiniphilum sp. | reverse complement strand
CCAGTCAAGCCACAAATGAAATTGTGTGCCTGATTGGGAATTAGTAAGCAGACCCTATATTACAGGAAAGACACCAGGAGAGCATACAACCTATAATCATCTTCGTTCATGAATAAGCTGAGATTTTGCGTCACCCTCCTTTTACTTTTGTCAGAGGTTCTATTTATTGGGGCACAGGAAGATCTGCTGCTTCCGTCAAAGAGCATCCTGGCTGGAGGCACCATCTTCGACATGAAGCAGGATCTAGATGGAAACATCCTGATCGCAACCGAAAAAGGATTGAATATATTTGACGGGGCAAAATGCACCCTGTATAATCAGTGGATCAAAGTAGATGGCGAAAATGCCATTGCCTCAGTGATCTCTTTGGAACACGATCTGAAAGGACGAACATGGGTGGGACGTTCTGATGGCATGTCACGCTTCGACCACCGCACCAGGAAGGCGCACGAGGTGGTCTGTAGAAGTGCCAGCGGTGAACCGATGGAAGTATATGTAAAAGACTTGGCAAGCGACAAGAACGGAAGGATATGGGTGGCAACGCTTGGTCACGGAGTCTTCTGCATTGAGGGAGATGAAGACGTAGCGATACAGACAGGAACAGGAAAAGCAGTGGATTTCTTCGTCAACGCCATCACGATGGACAGTAACGGGAACATATACGCCGGTACAGAACGGAATGGAGTACAGGCAGGGCGCCTGGACGATAGGAGAGATATCCACTGGCAAACAGTCAAGGGTACGGAACAGCTGAAAGTGACAGCTATCGCACTGACCGAAGAGGGTGCAATCTTTGCCGGAACCGAGAACGGTTTATACCACATCACACACAATGGTGTATGCAGCAGAATTGCTCAAAGCGAAGGGTTCCACGTCCGATGCCTGCATGTTGACTACAGGAACAGGCTGCTGATAGGCACACATGGACAGGGATTGCAACAATACAATCTGGCGACAGAAAAAATTCTGCCGGAAACAAACCCATTGGGCAGTACCGACCTTTACAAAACACGCGTGTGGGCAATTTTCGAAGATCAGGGGCACCACCTCTGGTTTGGCCTGCAGGGAAAGGGTGTAGCCCGTATGCCAGCTGTCAATAAGCCATTCAGAAGTCTCAGAATACCACGCAACACAGTGAATGAAACGCCCCCCATGAAGAATGTGACAGCATTGGGCCATGGCCCAAATGGTGACATTTATGCCGGTACAGATGGAGGGGGGCTCTACCGTTTCAATGCCGATCGTCAGTTTATGAGACACTACAGTATTGATGATGGATATGACCTGCCAATAGCAATCAATACCATACAGATGGATAGCTGTGGCGGCCTATGGATTGGAGGTACACAACATGGGCTGAGCCGGATAAATCCGGTCACAGGTGTTTGTCATTATATAAAAGCCATCGACAGTACCAATGTTACCGGGTTAATACCCGATGGAAAAAGAACATTACGGGTGGCTACTTTGGGGGCAGGGCTGTATCAGATTGACCTTGAGGGAAACCTGATCAGCCGGGAAACAGGACGGCCGGCAGACCAATATGATCCCGCCATCAACACGCTTAACAACAGATGGATAAATGGATTATCGCAAGGCAGAAACGATCTACTCTACATCAATACATGCTATGGGCTGGGATGCTACGACCCGCAGACGCAGAGTTTCCTGAGTCGCTTTACCCAGAATCGAATTTTGGGAGGGATCTCAGTAATCACCTCATGTGAAGACAGTGATGGTAATTTATGGGCCGGCACTACGAATGGGCTCTACTGTCTGGAAGCAGACAACAAAAGCCTGCGGAAGTACGATACTCAACACGGTCTGCCCGATAACAGTATCACCGGACTCACTATTGACCTCCAGAACAACCTATGGATCAGCACCTCCTATGGCATTGCACGATGGGATCATCGGAAGAAGACCTTTACTGCCTATTATGCCGAGGATGGACTGCTGGGCAACGAGTTCATTCCCAATAGCATCCTGGTTGCTTCCGACGGATGGATCTACATTGGAGGGACAGAAGGTGTTACCTGCTTCCTTCCTGAAACCATCGACTCAATACCGCCACCCATTCCCCGGGTACGGATTGTAGATTTTTACCTGCATGGGCAGCCTATTACCACAGAAACTTTTTCAGGCAAGGTTCCGGTGATAGGTGAAGGAGCGAAACAGGATGTCTATCACCTGGCAGCTGTGGACAATTCGTTCGGCATTGAATTTGCCACGGCACAACCCGGTAGCGGTCAGGGATATCGTTTTTTCTATTCCCTGAATAAAGGTGAATGGAACGCCCTGCCAAACGGTGTAAGCAAAGTAAACTTCAGCGAACTGGCACCTGGCCGCCATACAGTAAGTGTAAAAGCAGGTAGAGAACATCCGCAATCACAGGCATGCGATGTGATGATTCAAATCCGCCCCCACTGGTATGCCACTACAATCGCAATCATCTTCTGGAGTCTGTTGGCATTGGCTGCAATAGGCCTGATCATATCCCTCACGCGTCGCTTTCATCGATTGCATATACAGCAATTGCAACAAGCTCAGCAGGAAGAGATAAACGAAGTCAAGCTGCAGTTTCTTTTTAACATCGCCCACGAGATCCGTACGCCCATGTGCCTGATATCAAACCCACTGAAGAATCTGATCGCAACAGACGGCGACCAGGAACGACAACGGCAATACCATATCATCAACCGTAATACCAATCGTCTGCTGCAATTGGTCAACCAGCTCATGGATCTGCGAAAGCTTGATAAAGGACAGATGAAGCTCAACTTTATTGTGACCGATCTTGTTACTTTCGTCAGGCAGGTGATTGCACTCTTCGAAGAGCAGATCGAAGAGAAAGGCATTAAATTCAGGTTAGATGTAGTTCCATCGACCATAGAGGTATGCATCGACCAGCAGAATTTTGACAAGGTGCTGGTAAACCTGATGGCCAATGCGCTGAAATATACGCCATCCGGCGGCAGCATCACACTGAATCTCCGTTCAGAAGGCGACGGGATTCACATCGAACTGTCTGATAACGGTCCCGGCATTCCTGAAGCTGAACAAAAACACATCTTTGAACAGTTTTACCGCATCAACACACCACAGAATCAGGCAATATCAGGCACCGGCCTTGGACTACATCTGGTACAGTTGCTTGTGACACTGCATCATGGAACCATTGAGGTACACAACCGACAGACAGGACAAGGGACATGCTTCAGCATCACACTCCCCCACCCTGACCATTTTCCTGAGAAACTCTCTACAAGCGCTGTTCCTTATACCAGCGAAGAGAAAACGATTTGTGCACAGCCTTCCGTTCCGGAGACAGCACATCACCACCCCACCAGAAGCAGGTTCAATATAATGATCGTAGAAGACGATGAGGACATCCGCAGCTATTTGCGACAGGAGCTGGTAAGTGACTATCATATCAGTGAGTGTGCCAACGGGAAAGAGGCATTGGAGCAGATAAGCATAAACCGACCCAACCTGATTATCAGCGATGTGATGATGCCACAAATGGATGGCATCACACTCTGTCGCAAAGTGAAACAGAACATCGACCTCAACGACATACCCATCATCCTGCTTACAGCACGCACGCAGGAAGAAGACACCCTGTTAGGGCTCGACAGTGGAGCAGATAGCTACATGACCAAGCCCTTCAACATGCTGATCATGCGGAACACCATCGCAAACCTGTTACGAAACCGAGAAACACTACGTAACCGTTATCTTAACAAACAGCTGCCTGAAGAGCAAATGGAGGAGTTAGAGTTAAAAAGTCCCGACGAGAAGCTCATGGAGCGAGTGATGAGATTTATCAATCTGCATATCGCCAATCCCGATTATACGGTGGGGACACTGGCGTCAGACGTAGGCATCAGCCGTGTTCACCTGAACCGCAAATTGAAAGAGTTGACCAATCAGACATCGCGCGACTTCATTCGCAATGTGCGATTACACCTGGCAGCAGACCTATTGAAGAACAAAGATATTCCGATCACTGAACTGGCAGCAGCAGTCGGAATACCCAACATCACCAATTTCTCCTCGGCTTTCAAGGAACAATTCGGATTATCTCCTACTAAATACCGGGCAAAAGAGGCCTCACAGAAATGAGTCAACGGTGTAACGTATAACCGCTCTCCGACATCTTCAGATGGCTCTTCTTGTACCCTCCCAGATCTACAATCACCTTGTGCAGGACCACCCCCGGGTCAAGCGGTTCAAACTCGAGGTTCCATATCTCAGCATCCCGGGGTAATGGTAAGGTCACCACCTTCTCAATGATTCGTGAGGAACCCGTGGGATACATCAGGGTGTATTGATTGGCCCAGGTCATTTTTTTGTTGATGCTGACCTCCTGGTGGGCAGCTCCGGCAAACCCCACCTTGATGCGATGTCCGTTCTTACCCAGAAAAGGCATCGTGCTCTTCAAAATAAGGTGTACCTTAACCGACTCAGCCACCTGCTCAGGTTCAATCTGATAGCAAAGAGTAGCTCCTCCCGTAGGGCGGGAATAGGGCATCAAGGCTACACCGGAGACTGTTCTCCCATAGCGAGGAATCACTGTCCACGTTACATCGTCGGGCGATGAAGCCGAATAATAATGTTCTGCCTCGATCACAGCCACGCCACAGTTCATCTGGAAGCGGTATCCACCTTCAGGTCCGGGATTGTTAACACGAAATACTCTGGGGCAGATGTTGTATGGGGGTGCATACCAGTCGGTATAGCCGATATGCACCTGGTCCATCATATGATTCCATTTGCCATCCGATATCTCGTGATTATATTTATGGCAGAGCAGCGAATCGCGCAGAAAACATTGCCCCACATGGTCAGCCCATCGGTTGGCATCAGGATTGGCTTCCTTTGCCAGCTTATGATTCATCGCCACACCATAATACATATCGTAGAGGTTGGCCAGTGCTTGTATGGGGAAGAAGATAAGTTGACGATAACAGTCGTGCGCCTCAGAGGGCAACTCAACCAGCAACCGTGCAGCACGTGCCTCAAGTGCAAGAAATTCATTGCGCACATGCAGATATTCGCCGGAAGCCAAGTTAAAGGTATGCTCATTGAGCTGTTCGCCCGTAATGCGTGCGGCATATTGTGAGTAGCAGGCCAGCAACGTGGCTGCCTGTTCAGCATACTCCACCCCAAAGAGTGAGGCACAGAAATTCTGCGTGTACTCCATCAGGTTACCGGCGTGAAAGCGTTGAGGGTTCCAGGCCATCTCCATAAAAAAATCGATGGGGTATTCGTGTGGTTTGAGATCACCCACGTTAAGCATCCACAAACGGTCTACCCCATATTCATAGGTCACCTGCAGCTGCTCCCACATATGCTCTACCTGATAGGTGTTGAGCCATTTACAGGCACGTGGGGCTCCATAATAACCAACATGGTAATACATGCCATATCCACCCTTGTGGTGTGGTTGATCGGGTGAAGGAAGTCTGCGCACGTTACCGTAGTTGTCATCGCAGAACATCACAATCACATCGTCGGGTACAGGTAGTCCCTGATCATAGTAGTCGAGGACCTCGCTGTAGAGTGTCCACACCTGCGGTGTGGCTGACGCCGGTTTGCCGGTGGCCTTGCTGATGATGTTACGTTGCCTGCGTATGACCTCTTTGAGAAGCTTGAAGTTGGCTTCCACACCACCTGCATCCACCATCGGGCGGTCTTCATCACCACGCATGCCGATGGTTACGAGGCTTTCATGGTTACCCATATTGACGATACCCTCACTGAAGAAACGGTCCATCCCCTTGCGGTTGGTCTGGTAGTTCCATTCTCCACTTCCATAGTGTTGCTTGTGACGTATCCATTCCTGTTGGGAGCGTTGCATCGGTTCGTGGTGTGAGGTGCCGATCACAATTCCATAGGCATCCGCCACCACAGGATTCAGAGGGTCGTCCTCGTTGAAGCAATTGCCCTCATAGAGTCCCTCTTCGTTCTTCAGGATCGGCACCAGGGGCTTGTATTCCTTGAACGAGCCCCACATGGCGGGCCACAGACAGTTGCCTTTGAGGCGAAGTAGCAGCTCATAGATATGAGCATACATGCGGCTATTCATACCCCCAAAACGTTCTCGTGCCCAGGCGGTCATAGAGGGATACTCATCGTTGAGAAAGATCCCGCGATATTTCACAGCCGGTTCACCCGAGGAATAGTGCAGTGAGGGACGGATATAAACTTGTTTCCGCTGACGAATAGGAGCATCGGCCCACCAGTGCCAGGGTGAGACACCCAGCTGCCGGGAAAGCTCGTAGATTGCGAAAATGGTTCCACGCCGGTCGCTTCCAGCAATCACCAGGGCCTGTTCAACACCGGGTAAAGGAGCATCGATCACTGTCACGACACTGCTCTCCCACTTCCCTTTCAGGCTATCGAGCTACAATTTGCCATTGGCAGCCAAACGATCAAGCAGGCGGCTGTGCCCCACAGTTCCAATGATGACAGGTCTGCGTGTAAGGTCGTTCCCAACCGCGGTACGCAGAGTACGTCCCGTAACGCGGTGTATATCGGTGCACAAATCACCTATTGCGCGTGAGACACCTTCCGGTTCATTGCTATCGTAACAAAGCGAGGCATCGCCCTTGTCCGACACAAGAGGAAAGGCCCCCTTAACATTCTGTTCGCCGAGCCAGTTGGTCTGCTGCGCATTCGAACCGGCGGTGGCGAACAGAATGAAACAAAGGAGAATGAAAGAATAATGCATGCCTGTAAAAACGGTCAACGCTTATTAGTAACCCGGGTTCTGCTCAATCACGTTATCTGTATTGGCTTCGATAAAGGATTGTGGAATGGGAAGGAGTTCATACTTCGGGTCGAAGTCCTTGCCATCGGCACTGTGAGCCGCACTGTAGTAGGGATTGTACCTCCTGATACGATCTGACATGGTGCCTGTACGCGACAAGGTGAGGTTCCGTTTTTCCTCAACACCAAGCTCACGCAGGCGTTCATCGAGGATGAAGTCCATATCAATCTGGTCTGCTGTGGCATCAGAAGCTTTTGCACGTCTTCTCACCACATTGATATCAGCAGCAGCCTTGTCCTTCTGTCCCAGCTTCATGTATGCTTCAGCCCTCAGCAGATACGCTTCGGCAAGGCGGAACATATACTGGTCAGTGTAGGTCTTACCACCGGAACCGGTAAGCAGGTAGGTGGATTTATTCGCATACTGTGCTGCGGGGTGGTTGAAGGGTGTGGTGCACTTCGTCTGGTAAGCGCAGAGGTAACGGTTGGGAATCTGTGAGGGGTCTGCCACGATACCCTGGCTTACAGCACCTGTCTCCAGGGTGGCTCCTTCGGGCAATTGCGGATCCATCAGGTCTATGCTATCACCAAAAAGTGTCCCATACTCTGCTACAAACGCGTCGTTGTTGAACTTATACTTACGAGGATAGTTGTACAGAGAGTTGCGAATGTCGTTTCTAAAGTCATTGCTATCCTCACCACCCCAGATATCGAGGAAGAAGTGATTGTTGGAATAGAAAGTGCCGATTCCACGTCCGCCGGTATAGTCGCCTACAGGCCATACGAAGGGTGAAAGCACTTTACCGTTGTACTTGATACGGAAGAGGCCGGTCTGCGGGGCTAACCATCTCTCCAGCCAATAGTCACCCTCTACCCAGAAGGCGTTACCCGTATTACCGGCACCGCCGGTCACGTTGGGCTCGATCTGTATCACCCATATACCTTCCGTGTTGCCACCGGCACGATTCTGATTGTTCATACGGAAGAGATCCCAGTAGACATCGCCGGGCTCGTTTGCGCGGGAGCCGAAACGTTGGGTCTTTAAGCCCAGTGCAGGGTTTTGAATAACGGCAGTGGCAGCATCGACTGCTTTCTGATTATCACCCACAGCGAGATAGAGCTCTGAAAGCAGGAACCGGGCGGCAGGAGCACTGATCTCACCATCCGTCACATCCGTGATGTCACTCAGGTTTTCAGCAGCAAACTTCACATCTTCAATAGCCTGATTGAGTACCTCTTCCCTGGTTGCACGGGTGAAATCACTCTTGGGTGAAGTGACCTCTTCGAGCTGCAGGGGCACACCGCCATACATATAGGCCAGCGTACGATAGGCGAATCCACGAAAGAAGCGTGCTTTCGCTTCGAAGTTTCTCTTCTGGTCATCGGTTATATTCGAGCCGGGCACACGCGTGATGATGGTATTGGCCTGAGCTACCAGCTTGTAGATGTTTTCCCAGTGCCATTGTGCAATAGCGCCTGTAGGGTTCATGTCTGCTGCCAGGTTAGACATGGGAGGATCGGCGCGAATCAAGAAGTCGGTACGACAGAGATGGTCCTGCATACGGTCGTAGTTTCCATTATAAAACTCTTTACGCACCAGCAAGTAGAGTTCATTGACAGCGGCTGTATAGTCAGATGTGGTAGCGTAGGAGTTGTTACCACTCATGAAGTCCAGTGGCTTTTCTTCAAGAAAGCTATCTTCGTTGCAGCTCACGAAAAAGGTCATCGTTGCTGCAGCAGCAAGCAGTATGGAGATAATATATTTTTTCATATCTATAGAGAGTTATTTGATTGGGGTTTAGAAATTGATGTTCACACCGAAGGTTACACTCTTCATCACGGGGCGGTTGTAATATCCGCTACCGGTGATGATGCTCCGGTCATTGCCATCATTCGCGCTCATGTCGGGTTCGGGATCCCAGCCATGCCATCCGGTAAGGGTAAGCAGGTTCTTGCAGCTCATATAGAGGTTGATACCCTCCAGTCCCAGCTTCTCTAATCCTTTGCGGGGCAGATCATAAGCCAGTGTCACATCCTGCAGGCGCACGAAGTCGCGCTTCTCGTAGCGGTGGGGTTTATCACCCAGCGCACCATTTTGGTGCGAACGGTCGTAGATGCCATCCGGGTTCCTGGGCGACCAGTAGAGGGCAGCCTCTTCGATGAGACGGTTATAACGCTTACCGTTATCATCGGGACGAACTACGCTGCTGTTCTGGCCCAGATAACCATCTTTTCCACCGATGATTGAGTTGATGAAGAAACTAAGCGTCAAGCTTCTGTAACGGAACTTATTCAACAGACCCATACGGGCAGCGGGATCTGTTTTCCCGATGATGGTACGGTCGTCGGCATTGATATTGCCGTCACCATTCGTGTCTACGACACGGTAGTTACCCGGATGGAACCCATCGGGGATGTCATCTCCAATCTGATAGATGCCATCAACCTTGTAATCGTAGATGGCTGAGAGCGATTCACCGATGAACAGGCTACTGGCGGTCATATCATCTTCCACTCCGTCACCGTTGCTGTCCTTACCCGTGAGTGACTTGATCTTGTTACTGTTGTGTGAGATATTGAAGGTGGTGTTCCACTCAAAGTCAGGGGTAGTGATGTTATGCGAGGTAAGAGTCAACTCAGCACCTCTGTTCCCTATCTTACCCACGTTCGAGCGGATACTAGTGAAGCCTGTCACTGAGGGAATGGCCACATCGAAGAGCAGATCGTTGGTTGTTGTCTGGTAAGCTTCCAGGGTACCCTGCAATTTGTTGCCGAAGAGTGTAAAGTCCAGTCCGAGGTTGAGTCCGGCTGTCTTCTCCCATTTCAGGTCTGCATTACCCAGAGAGGAGAGCTCCTGGGCCAGTACACCTGAAGTGGCACCGTTCCCAAATACATAACCGATAGAGGAGTTGACGCGGGCTTGTGATGAGTAGCGACCCGTCTGGTTACCACTGATACCGTAACCAGTGCGAACCTTCAGATAGTCGACCCATGGCACATTGAAGAACTCCTCTTCTGAAGCGATCCAGCCCAAAGCCACGGAAGGGAAGGTAGCAGTCTTGTGGTTGGCGGCAAAGCCGGAGAAGCCGTCACGACGCAGGGTCGCAGTCACCAGGTAGCGGTTGTCATACTTATAGTTCACGCGAAGCATCTGATAAAGCAGTGACGATTCCCAGGCATCAGAGGTGGTGTATTGTTCTTTACCCTGTTCCAGACTGTTATATCCCAATGTGAGGCGTGCGAAGTTTTTTGCTTCGGCACCGGTGTAGCTGTATTTTCTTCGGCTTGCACCATATACAAAGGTAGCCCCAATAGTATGTCTTCCGAAGCTGTTCAGGTAGTTCACGATATTATCGAATGTATAGTCGTAATAACTGCTGCTGTTCTTGTAAGCCTGTCCACTGGGATAGTTGCTGTATTCGTTGGAATAGAAATGCTCATTGATACGATAGTTGTTACCGAAGTTAAAACGGTAGGTCAACCCTTTCAGCGGGAAGCGGAATTCTGAGTAGAGGTTTCCGAAGAAGGTGTTCTGACGCTCGGTGTCATCGGCCACGGAACCCATGAAGGGGTTGTCTCTCATGACACCTCCCATGGGATAAGGTACAATCTTACCCTCCGCATCGAAAGGTTCGGCGAAGGGGCTGTAACATATCAGGAAGGGGAAGTAGGTCTCGGCTCCATCCTTGTTCACAAACGATCCGAATGCCTGTACACCGGCTTTCCACCAGTCACGCGGTTGCACTTCAATGTTCATACGGATACTGTTGCGACGGAAGTCATCGTTCAGCAAGAAGTTTTTCTGGTCGGTGTTGCCTACTGAAATCATGTAAATGGCATCCTCATTACCGCCCGATATGCTCAGTTTGTTTTCAAAGATAGAGCCGGTGCGGGTGAACTGATCCCACCAGTCGTAGTCTGTTGTGATCAATTCTCCGTTCTCATCGCGCATGTAGGAGTCGGGAGCTGTCTGGGCGAGATCGAAGTTGGGATTGTCCTGTGTGTAGCCCGACGCTTCGGTGTAAGCCTCACGCCACTGCGTCTCCTTCATCCACTCGATCATGCCGGCGCGGTTCATGGTTCTCATGTTGTTGGTAGGTGACTGAAAGCTGTAGGAGGAAGAAAAACTGATTTTCGCTTTTCCCTGGCGACCGCTTGTTGTCGTACGA
>DAINAS010000042.1:0-10972 GCA_036733365.1 Proteiniphilum sp. | reverse complement strand
CCTCGTGCAACTCGGTACCATAAATGGTATTGTTGGTGGTGATATGAAAATAGTCGGCATCAGTCGGGATGCTGTATCCTTTGGGGATATAGGAGTAGTTCTTGTCTTCTGAAGAAGCTACAACCTCAACGGCACCGTAGAACTTCGCCTCCTTGATTGCCTTTTTGGCCCATACACCGGTCTGCAGGTAAGCTGCTTTTGTATTCAGCAAGTTGGCAGGTACGTTGAGGAATTGCATGCTGGCACCGCCACCCAGGAAAAGCACCCGGTAGTTGTCGGGGATATGCAACAGTTCTTTCCAGAGGTCGGCGGTCTCTTTCATGATGCGCTCCCAACCGGGGGTACGGTGTGAGATCTCAAGGATACCGATACCAGTGTTGTCGAAATCACGGATCGCTTCAATGGCTGACTCTACGGCCGGCCTGGGCAATACGCAGGGTCCGGCGTTAAAATTGTACTTCTTCATACGATTAACCTTTTTATGATTTGTTGTTCACTCTGAATCGTTCATCACCCTTGCGAAAATAGGAGACAACCTGACCGGCGGCGGCAAGTCCTGCATTGATATTGGCCTCAGTTGTCTGCGCACCCATCTTCTTTGGTGTTGAGAAATATCGCTTCGGAAAACGAGCCTGAAACTCCTCATGCCGGTCGGGCTTCACGTCAGTGATGTACTGGAAGCGGGGACGCTCCTCCATGATGCGCATCAGATCGGCCTCTATCACCAACTCCTTACGGGCTGAGTTGATCAGCACCCCGTCGGGCGGCATCAATGAGAGCAGCTCGTAGCCCACACAGTTGCGTGTTTCTTCCAGCAACGGCATGTGAAGGGAGAGAAAATCACTGTTCTCAAACAGCTCTCTGTTGCTGTAAACAGTGAACACGCCATATTCACCCTCTTTGCGCAGATCATCGTGTGTGAGCGTCGGCGAATAGGCGTTGACGGTCATGTTGAAGCCACGGGCAATCCGGGCAACCATCTTGGCAACGTTGCCAAAGGCATAGAGACCCAACCGTTTGTTGAACAGCTCATGGCCTACACTCCCGTCGAACTGGTTTCGCTGCATGAAAATCATCATGCCGAAGACCAGCTCTGCCACGGCATTGGCATTCTGACCCGGTGTGTTCATCACACACACTCCACGTTTGGTGGCTGTAACCAGGTCCACATTGTCATAACCGGAACCGGCGCGTACCACCACCTTCAGGTTGGGAGCTGCCTCCAGTACTTCACGGTCAACAACATCACTCCTGATTATCAGTGCATCCACATCTTTCACGGCTTCAAGTAACTGAGATTTATCGGTGTAGCTCTCCAGCTTTTCGAACCGATATCCGGCAGATTCAATGATCTGCTGAATCTCCTCCACTGCCTTTGTTGCAAATGGTTTACTTGTCGCTAAAAGTACCTTCATAGTTTGATTTTGCTAGTATAAATTTCTCTCCAGAAAATGGATTCACAAAATTACAAACTTATCTCAAACAGAGCACGAAATTGGGATAAAAAAACGGCTCTCTTCTTCCCTTCGCAATCGCTAAAAGTTATTTGTGCGATAAATTGAATCATCGTATCTTTGCGCTGCAACATCCCTAGAACCGAATGAACAGCTCTTATCCCTCAACGCTACTGGAAAATGCGGTAAACGAGTTGGCACGTTTACCGGGCATCGGAAGAAAGACAGCCCTCCGTCTGGCACTCCACCTCCTCCGTCAGGATGAGGAGAGGGTGGCCCAGTTGGCAGAGTCAATCCTCAAAATGCGAAGAGAAATCACCTATTGCTCCGTCTGTCACAACATCTCAGATCGCCCCGTATGCAGCGTCTGCGCGGATGCCAGTCGTGATAGTTCCTTGATTTGCGTGGTGGAAAATGTGAAGGAGGTGATGGCCATTGAAAAGACCATGCAATTCAGAGGATTGTATCATGTGCTGGGAGGCATCATCTCGCCCATCGACGGCATCGGCCCCTCTGATTTGGAGATCATGAGCCTTGAGGAAAGGGTGAAAAAGGGTGAGATTCGCGAAGTGATACTGGCCCTGAGTGCAACTATGGAGGGTGACACCACCAATTTCTATATCTTTAGGCGACTACAGGCCTTTCCCGTGAAGGTGAGCATCATCGCCCGCGGGGTCTCCATTGGGGATGAGATTGAATATGCCGACGAAGTGACTCTTGGTCGTTCCATCCTGAACCGCACCCCATTCGACGAATCCTATAAACTGATGAGCAAATGAACCGGACAGACCTCTTCACTGCGACCATACGACAGTTGTACCTTCATTACTGGATCATTCTCTCTTCTCTGGTTTTGCTGCTGCTGTTGATCCTGTTTCAACTGATCCCCTTCTGGCAGGAGAGCAGACCGGTGAGCATCATTCTCGAGCGCTATCTCATTGTGGTCACGTTGATTGCCATACCGCTTGCCCTGAAGATGTTCGCTAGCAGACTCAAAAAAGATCCCCTTCCGCTCACAGGCGAGGATGCCCGTGGTCGGTACAAAAGTGCCTCCCTCTGGCGACTTTACATCCTCACCGCGGTGACTCTCTTTCACCTATTGCTGTTCGGCATCTCCCGAAACATGAATTTCTTTTGGTTCACGATCGTCCTTTTCACTGTCTTTCTCTTTTGCCGGCCTTCCTATCAGGAATTGGAAAACCTTTTGGAAACGCCTGCTGGCAGTGACACCGGACACCTGGACAACGAAGATCACATTGGCGATGATACCACTGCTGGAAAATAAGTTGATGCGACTCAGGGCCACTGAGCCGGAAGACCTGGAGCTGCTCTACCGCTGGGAGAACGATACCCTCCAGTGGAACCTTGGCAATGCCAACGCTCCCTTCTCGCGTTACACCCTGAAGCAATATCTTGCCGAATCGAACCAAGACATCTACAGCGACCGACAGCTGCGTCTGATGATCACACTCCGGGAACAGGAGAAAACCATCGGGGCAGCCGATCTCTACGATTTCGACCCGTTTCACCTGAGGGCGGCCGTGGGCATCCTCGTGGAAGCCTCCGAACGGGAGAAAGGATACGGACTGCAGGCATTGCAACTGCTGGAGGAGTATGCATTCCGATTCCTCCGCCTCAGGCAGCTCTACGCCTTTGTTCCCGTAACCAACAAGGCAAGTGTGTGCCTCTTCGAAAAGGGGGGATATGCACTGGCCGGCAGGTTGAAGGAGTGGATTCGCGAGGAAGATCGTTTTACCGATGTGCTGTTGATGCAGCGCATCAACCCTGAAGGGTAACATTGTTCAGTTCCATTAATTGTTCAGTTATTTTATTGTATGCAGGAAGATATCAAGAAAGCGTGTGAGGTGATGCAAAACGGGGGGATCATCCTCTACCCCACCGACACCGTCTGGGGAATAGGTTGTGATGCTACCAACGAGGAGGCGGTGAAAAAGATCTTTGCCCTCAAACAACGCGACGACAACAAGTCGATGCTTGTGTTGCTCGACAACCCCGTGAAGTTGCAGAACTATGTGAGCGATCTGCCGGACATCGCTTGGGATCTGATAGAACTGACCGACAAACCCCTCACCATCATCTACGAGGGAGCACGCAACCTGGCTCCGGCACTCATCGCTGCCGACGGCTCCATCGGGATCCGCATCACCGACGAGCTTTTCTCACGGGAGCTCTGCAAGCGCTTCCGCAAGCCAATCGTCTCCACCTCTGCCAATCTCAGCGGTACGCCTTCCCCAGCACGGTTCTCCCAGATCAGAAAGGAGATCAAGGAGGGGGTCGACTATGTGGTGAACTACCGCCGGAAGGAGCAGGCTGAGGCGAAAACATCTTCCATCATCCGCTTGGGACGAAACGGCACCATTCAGATTCTCCGGAAGTAAGGAAAATTGTTATCTTTGCACGAAGAACCTGAACAGTTGCAGCCGATGCAGATCAAAAAAGTCTTCAATCAAATGTTGTTGTGGCGTGACTCTCATATCAAGGAGCGTCACTTCCTGCTGTTTGTCAGCTTCCTGGTGGGGATCACTACAGCAGTGGCTGCCTGGCTGCTCAAAAGTGCCATCCACTTCTTCCAGGTCTTCCTCACCGAGAACTTCAGCCAGGAGAACCTCAACTTCTCCTACCTGCTCTTCCCCATCGTGGGCATCCTCATTGCAGGACTCTACGTAAAGTACGTGGTGAAGGATGACATCAGCCACGGGGTCACCAAGATCCTGTTTGCCATCTCGCAACGCAAGAGCCGCATCAAACCGCACAACATCTACACCTCTCTGGCGGCCAGCTCATTCACCATCGGCTTCGGCGGATCGGTGGGTGCCGAGGCCCCCATCGTGCTCACCGGCTCCGCCATCGGATCTAACCTGGGACGCCTCTTCCGACTGGAACAACACAGCCTGATGATCCTGGTGGGGTGTGGTGCCGCCGGTGCCATCGCAGGCATCTTCAAGGCTCCCATCGCCGGCATCCTCTTTGTCATCGAGGTGCTGCTGCTCGACCTCACCATGTCCTCCATCCTCCCGTTGCTAGTCACGGCCGTCACGGCCACCACTGTCTCCTACCTGCTCAACGGCATGGACGCCATGTTCGCCTATTCACAGGTGGAGCCCTTCCTGCTGAACCGGATCCCCTATGTAATCCTGCTGGGTATCCTCTGCGGATTCATCTCCCTCTACGTGATCCGTGTCATGAGCTGGCTGGAAACCATCTTCCATGCCATGCCACAATGGAAACGCTTCCTGTTGGGGGGAGGAATGCTGGGCGTGTTGATCTTCTTCTTCCCACCGCTCTACGGGGAGGGATACAACACCATTAACACGCTGCTGGCCACGGGTGACGGCTTTCACGCACTCACCAACGAGAGCTTCTTCTACAACATGGAAAACAGATGGGTCATCGTCGTTTTCCTCCTGCTGGTGATCCTCTTCAAGGTGTTCGCCACCAGTGCCACCAACGGTGGCGGTGGTACCGGGGGTGTCTTTGCCCCCACGCTCTTCCTGGGATGTATTGCCGGATTTGTCTACTCCTACACCTTGAACCAACTGGGATATACCACCTACCTGCCGCAAGAGAATTTCGCTCTGATGGGTATGGCTGGCGTGATGGCCGGCGTGATGCATGCACCCCTCACCGGCACCTTCCTCATTGCAGAGCTTACCGGCGGCTACGACCTGTTCTTGCCACTGATGATCGTATCACTGGTTTCCTACGGCACCATCCTGGTGTTCGAGAAACACAGCATCTACGCCATACGCCTCGCCAAGCGGGGCGAGCTGATCACCCACCACAAGGACAAGGCAGTGCTCACCTTCCTGAAGGTGGAGGATCTCCTGGAGACCGATATTCCCACCGTCAAGCCGGGTTATACCCTGGGAGAGATGGTGAAGGTTGTCTCCACCTGTACCCGCAACATCTTTCCCGTGGTAAACGATGAAGGAAAGCTGATGGGGATGGTTCTGATCAACGACATCCGCAACATCATGTTCCGGCCGGAACTCTACGACCGTTTCACGGTTGAGAAGTTCATGGTGGGTGCTCCCGCAAAAGTGGAAATCACCTCCTCCATGGAAGAGGTGATGGCCAAGTTTGAGAACACCAAGGCATGGAACCTGCCGGTGGTTGACAGCAAGGGAATCTACAAGGGGATCCTGTCACAGTCCTCCGTCTTCAACTCCTACCGTGAGGTGCTGGTGGAAAACTATTCTGAAGCAAATGACTGAAAGCTTGAAACAAATGACAAAAGAATCGCTACGGATTGTCTTCATGGGTACTCCCGAGTTTGCGGTGGAATCACTTAAGGCGATTGTAGAGGCGGGGTACAATGTGGTGGGTGTGATCACCATGCCCGACAAGGCTGTGGGCAGGGGTTACAAACTGCAACCCTCGGCGGTGAAGCAATATGCCCTCGGCAAGGGGTTGATAATCCTGCAGCCTGCGAGCCTCAAGGATCCGCTCTTCCTGGAGGAGTTGAAGGCTCTGCGAGCCGACCTTCAGGTAGTGGTCGCCTTCAGGATGCTGCCCGAAGTGGTGTGGAACATGCCACCGTTGGGCACCTTCAACCTGCACGCCTCCCTCCTGCCCCAATACCGGGGTGCCGCACCCATCAACTGGGCACTGATCAACGGTGAGCAGGAAACCGGTGTCACCACCTTCTTCCTCTCGCATGAGATTGACACCGGTCGCATCATCTTCCGTGAAAAGACCCCGATCGGCGAAGAGGAGAACGCCGGCTCCCTGCACGACAGGCTGATGGTGATGGGCGCAAAGCTGGTGACCAGGACAATAGATGCCATCGTGGAGGGTAACGTCTCAACGCTGATGCAAAGTGAATTGATTGAGGAGGGAGCCCTGCTGAAAAGCGCACCAAAAATCTTCAGCGAGACTTGCCGGGTGAACTGGAACCGTACCGCAACAGAGGTGTGCAACCTGATCAGGGGTCTCTCTCCCTATCCCGCCGCCTGGACGGAAATGACTTCAAAAGAGGGAGAAGAGCCTTATCGCATCAAATTATTCGCGGCCGAAAAGGTTGTTGAGCAGCACACCCTGCCGGCAGGCACCATTCGTACCGACAACAAGTCACAGCTGGAGGTAGCCGTGGCCGACGGCTTCGTACGGATCATTGAGCTGCAGCTGCAGGGAAAAAAGAGAATGCAGACCACCGTTTTTCTGAACGGTTTCTCCTTTCCGGCAGATGCTGCCTTTGTATAAGGATCACCACTTGTAGTTCAGACCGAAACTGAGGGTCTGGTTCACCTGCCAGTATTTGAAATCGGGATCGGCAGGCACGCCGTCATCGAAACGCACGTTGACATAGATGCGGGTGGAGAAAGCATTGCTCAATGACAGGTTAAGGCTGTTTTGAAATTCCGATACCACCTTCTCATAACTGGTAAAATAGGTGAGACGGGAATCCCAGGAGACATATTGGGTGAAATCATACTTCAGAATGGAGGTGATGGTGGAACCAATGTCCAGCAATGATTTCCGGTCTTCGGGAATCCCGTATCGCTTCACATCCACCTCATCGTTCCCCACATACTTGTAATTGATTGATATCGGTGCCAGGTTTAATTCCCATTTAAGTTTACGGTGGCGTACAGTTTCCGATTTTTTGTCCAGTTCAAACTTCAAACCCACACCGGCATTCACATATAAAGGTGCCAGAAAAGCTGAACGAAGATCGCTTGAATTGGGATTGAAATTATTGAACAGCTGCGATTTGGCTTCCAGGTTCGTGGAGTATGACCATCCCTTCACGAAGGAGTTGAGTCCGAAGTCGCCGTAGTAGCGAATCTGGTCGTTCCCGATGCGATAACTCCTCACCGAGTCATCAGGGGCATTGAACAGTGAGAGTCGCCACTCGAAGGTGTTGTTGAATCGCAGTTTATCTTTCTTGTAGTTGGCCCTGATCACCTGGTAGCTATTGAAGTTCAGGTTATTGGTACCACCCTTATGCCAGTTGTTCGAGAAATAATTCTGTGCAAACTGAAAGGAGTGCTCTCCGTCATACACCCAGTACTTTCTCTGAATGGTGGCCACCTCAACGCCGGGGGCACTCAGCGAATAATTTGTTTCGGTCTTGAGCAACTCACGGAATGGATTGAAAGTCTCGCGCACGATGGCATCGCCACTCTCCATCAGCGGGATCGAATCAAAACTGGCCACCGAATAACGAATCCTGTCGGGATAATTGCGGTAGTAGTCGCGGCGCACTCCCCGCACAAAATCAGCGTCGTGCAAAGCAGGTGCGAATGTTTTTTCCTGCGGGATCAGCAGACCCTTCCTGGACTCCTTTTCAGGCGAGTAGAATGAGAGGTTGCGCGGCAAGATCTTTCCGGTGAAGATCATCGGCAAAAACAGGGGATTGTAGAAGAGCGTGTCTCTGAATGTCATGCCGTTGAGTGACGAGTAATGTTGCATGAGCGGCGGCAGCATCAGTATGCCCTCTTCATTGCGCGGATAAAGGGAGTCGAGCGGGTTGACATAATGAAGGCTATCACCGTCGATGATCGAGTGCTTCTGTTCCTTAACGGTGACATGGGATGAATCAGCCAAAGAGTGACTATCCTGTTGTTGACCGATGGTTCGCTTCTCAATCTGGCGGCTGATGTCGGTGATATCATGAAACAGTTCGGTGGTGTCAGCAGTGACGGCACTTCGCAGTGCTTCAGCCGGCACTGCCAATGCTACTTCGGCAGTGGCAAAAGAAAACACCAGCAGAGAAAGTGTAATTGACGACAGAAAATTGTGAACTCTCATAAGCAATTTTTGACAGAAAGACTCTCCTTGTTAATTATTTCTCAGAAAGTAAGAGAACAACGGGAACCCTGATCCTGTTTGCAAAGATAGACAAAAAAATCAACTATCCCATTCAGGACCTCAAGGGAGATTCGGTGCCTCTAGCCTTATTGCACCCTTATTGCACCCTTATATCCACTCCAATAATCTTAAGAGTGGATATAAGGGTGCAATTACCCCAGAATATCGAAATAGCTTCCTTGAAGTCACTGTTCCCTTTTCGGAAACTCAGCTCCCAGTTCTTTATAAACGAATCAGGCACACTTTTTGGAACAGCATCTCCCTCTTCTACCGAAATTATTTTCCTATCTTTGCAAAGATTCATCATGCAAATGTGAGCATCTAAAAAATAAAAAACAGCACAAAATGAAAAAGTTATTTTACATTTTATTGATTCTGGCCGGTGTCCTCTCGCTGACCGGTTGCCAGGGCTACAACAACATGGTAGAGAAACAGGAAGCCGTCACTGCTCAATGGGGCAACGTGCAGAATGCCTACCAGCGGCGGGCCGACCTGATCCCCAACCTGGTGAACACCGTGAAGGGGTATGCCACCCATGAGCAGGAGACCTTCACGCAGGTGACAGAGGCCAGGGCCAGGGCCACACAGTCCACCGTTAGCCCGGAGAACCTTACAGCGGAGAGCCTGCAGGAGTATCAGCAGGCACAGAACCAGCTGAGTCAGGCACTCGGACGGTTGTTGCTGATTCAGGAGAACTATCCGGAACTGAAGGCCAATCAGAACTTCCTGGCACTGCAGGATGAGCTGGCCGGTACCGAGAATCGCATCTCGGTGGAACGCAACAAGTTCAACCAGATTGCGCAGGATTACAATGCCTACATCCGCAAGTTCCCGCAGGTGATCTATGCCGGGTGGTTCAAGTTTGAGTCGAAAGCCTACTTTGAAGCGGCTCCCGAGGCGCAAACGGCCCCTGAAGTTCAGTTCTGAGAAAGCGATAAAAACGGAAAACAACCATGCTGAGCAAAGAAGAGCTGGAACAGATCAGCACCTCTATTCGCAATGCCGAACGCCAGACCTCGGGTGAGATCCGTGTATGCGTGGCACGGCAATGCAACGGAGATCCCCTGGAGGCCGCCCGCTACAAGTTCACACGATTGAAAATGGAGGCCACCGCGCAGCGCAATGGCGTGTTGCTCTACATCTCCCCGGCAGATCACAAGGCAGCCATCTGGGGTGACAGCGGCATCCATGATGCCACTCGGAAAGACTTCTGGAATGAGGTGCTGGAAGAGATGTTATCCTTCTTTCGCGAGGGAAGGATTGTGGATGGCATCTGCCTTGGCGTAGGACGGATTGGTGAACTGATCAAGGCACAATACCCCATATTGGAGAATGATAAAAACGAACTGAGCGATGATGTTATACTGGAAGAGTAGGGTCCGGATCCTTGCCATTTTTCTTCTTTTCTTATGGCCACTGTCGGCACAGGAGATTCCGGAACCGATGATGCCCTACCGGCTGGTGAACGACTTCGCCGGCATCTTCACCGATGCCGGGAATAGCGCTCTGGAGCAAAAACTGCTGGCATACCATGATTCCACCTCCACGCAGATTTACGTGGTTACGGTAGATGACCTGGGGGGATATGCCGCATCTGACTTCACCTTCCGTCTGGGAGAGAAGTGGCAGGTGGGGCAAAGAAGCAAGAACAACGGAGCCGTGATCCTGATCAAGCCCAAGCGGGGCAACAGAAGGGGTGATGCATTCATCGCCACCGGCTACGGCCTGGAAGCGCGCATCAACGATGCCTATGCCGGCCGCATCGTGCGCAACGTGATGATCCCCTACTTCGCGGAGGAGGATTACTTTGGAGGTGTCAATGCGGCGGTGGATGAGATGATTGCCCGTCTATCGGGTGAATTTACCGCCGAAGCAGAGGAGGAGGAGGGAATCCCCCCCCTGGCAATCATCATCCTGGTGATCGGAATCCTCATCCTTTTTGCATTCATCTCCGGCGGGGGAGACCAGCACATCGACAGTGAGGGACACCACAGGGGTGGCAACCCACCCATCTTCTTTCCTCCCATCATGGGCGGAAGCCGCCGCAGTGGCGGCTTTGGAGGCTTTGGAGGAGGAGGAGGAGGGTTCGGTGGTTTTGGTGGCGGCGGTGGCGGCAGCTTTGGCGGAGGAGGCGCCGGCGGGAGCTGGTAAGCAGCATTCCGGGTAATCATCATGAAGCAGCAGTTGATCACTGTTCTGGGCCCCACGGCCAGTGGCAAAACCCCCTTTGCCGTGAACCTGGCAGCAGCGTTGAACGGAGAGATCGTGAGCGGCGACTCACGTCAGCTCTACCGTCGCATGGACATCGGCACCGGGAAGGATCTGGGTGAATACACCCTGGAAGGGGTCACCATTCCCCATCACCTGATCGATATACGGGAACCGGGCGAAAAATATACGTTGTACAATTATCAACAGGACTTCCACGCGGCATACGAGGATATCTGCAACCGCGGGAAGAGAGCCATTCTCTGTGGCGGCACAGGCCTCTACATTGAATCGGTACTTAAGGGATACCATCTACCCGACGTGCCTGCCAATCCAGAACTGAGAAATCGACTGGAGAGAAAGACGCTTGACGAGCTGACTGAGATCCTGCGCAATTACGGACCATTGCACAACACCACCGATACCGACACAAAGAAACGAGCCATACGTGCCATCGAGATTGCCGACTACCGGTC
>DAINAS010000041.1:0-11622 GCA_036733365.1 Proteiniphilum sp. | reverse complement strand
TGATGCGCGTCTGCAGCAGCCCCGTCTGGTTCTCTGGGTCGGCGTAAAACGACATCCGGTAGCGCAGGATACGCTCCACCGCCGCCTGGGAGAGGTCGCTCCCCACGCGGATGCGGATCTTCTCCCCGAAGTACTTCTGCCCGAATCGAATGGCGATGTTGAGCAGCTCATTTGCCAGCATGATCAGCGAGATCACCAGCAGCAGCCGCAGCCCATTCTCAAACGGATCGGGCTGCCGCAGCAGTGTCTCTACACGGGTGATCGTTTCGTTCACGATCAACGGATTCACCTGGGCGGCAAAAGAGCCCACGATGGTGAGCAGCAACGTGCCCAGAATCATCCCTTTGTAGGGTTTCACATAGGGCAGCAGGTTGCGGAAAAGGGTCTTGAAAGAGTGGTTTTCGGTTTTGCGTTGTTTCATTGGCAGTTGGACATCTCTAAATGACGAACGTTTAATATTTCCGGCAGCATCTTTTGCCATTTTTGTCTCAAAAAAGTATCTTTGGCAGATGTTAGCACAAAAACAAATTCTACGGACAATTACTTATCTGCTGGTGACACTCACCACATTCTCCTGTGCACTGAAACAGGAATCATCCCAGAATGAAGATACAGACACTCCTGAACCCTGTCAGTTAACCCAGTACGGCATCTGTGTGGACACGCTCGACGTTGCTTTTCACCAGATTGAGAAAGGCGATCATCTCTCCTCAATATTGGGGCAGCTGGGATTCACAGGCAGTGAAGCAGAACAGATCACCCGGGTGGTGACACCCCACTATCCACCTTCGAAGCTACAGATCGGCGACCGCTACGCGGTGATGAGCCAACGTGACAGCCTGGCTGCGATACACTACCTTGTTTTTGAACCTTCCATCACCGACTACGTGGTGGTGGACCTGCGTGGCGACAGCCTCACCGCGTGGGCCTCCTCCAAGCCGGTCACACTGCACCGCAGGTACAGTGAAGCCACCATCACCTCCTCACTATGGAACGCCATCGTTGCATCGGGTGCCACCCCCATGCTGGCACTCAAGCTCTCCGATATCTACGCCTGGCAGATCGATTTCTTCGATGTGAAGGAGGGCGATGCGTTCAGAATGATGTATGACGAGGCGTGGGTAGACGACACCACCTTCGTGGAAATTACCTCCATTGAGGGAGCTGCTTTCACTCACCGTGGCAAGGAATACCGGGCCATTCCTTTTGAACAGGATTCCGTGAGAGAGTACTTCGACGAGGAGGGTAACAGCCTTCGAAAGGCTTTTCTGAAAGCTCCCCTCGACTTCTTCCGCATCAGCTCCCGCTTCTCAAACGCCCGCTTCCACCCTGTACTGAAGCGCTATCGCCCCCATCATGGGGTAGACTATGCCGCTCCATCCGGTACACCGGTAAAAACCATCGGCGATGGAGTGGTGATAGAGAAAGCTTTTCAGCGGGGGGGTGCCGGCAACTATCTCAAGATCCGACACAACAGCACCTACACCACCACCTACATGCACCTGAGCCGCTTTGCAAAGGGTATTCAGAAAGGGAAGAGTGTGAAGCAGGGAGATGTGATCGGCTATGTGGGATCTACCGGCCTCTCTACCGGCCCCCATCTCGACTTTCGTGTACACAAGAACAACCAGCCCATCAACCCGCTCACAATGGAGGCACCCCCCTCCCTGCCGGTGAAGCCGGAGCTGCTGGATAGCTTCCGCCTGGTACATGAACGGGTATTGCAGGAGATGGACAGCCTGCGCCTTTCCGAATCCTTTTTGGCAGAAAAAGGAGCTCTTATCGAATAATTTGTTACCTTTGGGGCCTGATTCATTACTTTTTTAAACAGACTGATGAAGAGCTCCCAAAAGAATAACGTGCTGAAAACCCTGGCAGAACTGCTCAAACGACAGGGTGATGAGATCATACATGCCAATGGTGTCGACATGGATGCTTTTCCCGATATGGATGCATCAATGCGCGACCGGTTGAAAGTAGACGGAACCAAGATTGAAGGGATGATCCACTCCCTGGAGGAGGTGGCTGCCCAGGCCGACCCGGAAGGTAAAATTTTATACCAACACACCCGTGAAGACGGGTTGCAGATCGAAAACCGCACTGTTCCCTTCGGCACCATCCTGATCATTTACGAATCCCGCCCCGATGTCACCATCGAGGCTGCAGCCACTGCCTTCAAAGCGGGCAACCGCATCCTGCTGAAAGGGGGCAAGGAGGCATTTCATAGCAACACGCTGCTCACCCGTCTCTGGCAGGAAGCCCTCACCGTCAACGGTGAAGAGATTCACTGGGTGGAGTACCTCAACCTCAACCGCGAGGAAACACAGCAACTGATCCGGAATAACAGCCGGGGGGTGGACCTGATCATCCCGCGTGGCGGCGAAGGCTTGATTCACTTCGTGCAGGAGCATGCCTCAGTACCGGTGATCGTGAGCGGTCGCGGCAACAACTTCCTTTATATCGATGAGGATGTCGATTTTGAGATGGCCATCCGCCTGGTGATCAACGGGAAAAAGCGGATCAGCGTCTGCAACGCCATCGACAAGGTTTTAATACACAAGGATCTG
The DNA here is from genome assembly GCA_036733365.1 of Proteiniphilum sp. Classification (GTDB taxonomy): domain Bacteria; phylum Bacteroidota; class Bacteroidia; order Bacteroidales; family Dysgonomonadaceae; genus Proteiniphilum. Next base: position 9,055 of record DAINAS010000041.1, on the reverse strand, counting down.
CCACAGTTGAGTGAAAAAGTGAACCTGCTTGTCGAACAGCTTGAAGCCAAAGGCATCAGTGTCTGGGGGAGCAGTGAGGTAGCTGCACTCTCCCCGGCAATCCGGCTGGAGAACAATGCCAACACCCTCTGCGAAGAGTACCTGGCACCCAAGCTCTACCTGACACTGGTGGAGGGGATGAGTGAAGCCATCGGGATGACCAACCGCTACTCGGGAGGTCATACGGCAGTCATTGTCACACGCAATCGGGAGAAGGCCGATATGTTTATGCAGGAGGCGGACTGTGCAGCGGTCTATCACAATGCCTCCTCCCGTTTCACCGACGGCGGTCAGTTTGGTGTGGGCGGTGAGATTGCCATCAGTACTCAAAAGCTCCACTTCCGCGGTCCCCTCGGCGCACAGGAGCTGGTCACCAACAAATGGTTCATCTACGGAGAGGGTCAAATAAGAGAATGACTGAAACAGCAAAATAAACCAAACAGATTTAACGGGTTATCATACAGATGAAAAAGAAACTGATCATCAAGATTGGCACATCCACCCTTACAGCCGGCACCAACCGCATCTCCTTCGCGGTGATTGAAAGCCTGGCCAGGCAGATATTGGTACTCAGAGAAAACTATGAGGTGGTGATTGTCTCCTCGGGTGCCATCGCCACCGCCCGCCAGTTCGTGGAGATCAACGGCTACCAGCGAAACGTAGACTCAAAACAGGCGATGGCCGCCATTGGACAAACAAAGCTGATGGAGCTCTACGACACCATCTTCTCCTCCTTCGGCCTTAACATTGCACAGATCCTGCTCACCTATCGTGATTTCGAGAACCCTGTTGCCAATGAGAACACCCGCAACACCATCAAGCGGCTCTGGCAAGCTGGCTACATTCCCATCGTGAACGAGAACGACACCGTCTCCATCGAGGAGATCCTGCTGGGGGACAACGACAAGCTCTCGGCACTGGTGGCGGTGATCACAGGTGCCGACCTGCTGCTGCTGGTCTCCGACATCGACGGCATCTTCAACCGCAACCCCCACCTGCATGCCGATGCACAGCTCATCAGCGAGGTGACAGATCTGGAGAGCATCCGTAGTTATATCGAAGAGAAAGAGTCCACCCTCGGCACAGGGGGAATGTCCTCCAAGGTTCATGCGGCTGAAATCTGCATGGAAAAGGGAGTGGAGATGTGGATCGTGAATGGACAGCGGGCCAACTACATCATCAGGGCGATGAACGGAGAGATTCCCTGCACGCGGTTCAGGAGTGTGGCCACGAAGAGCTGACCGCCAACAGAGCAGCCACAACAACAAAAAAGATCAACGATGAAACATGGATTTATCGGCTTCGGCAACCTTGCCCGGGCCATTTACGAAGGATTGAAGGAAGAGGAGGGGATGACATTCGCCTATTTTGCACGCAGTGAAAAAGAGGAGCCCATTCCTTTCCAAGAAAAGCTGGAACAATTGGTTGATCGTTCAGATGTGCTATGGCTGGCAGTGAAGCCGCAGGATCTGGCGGGTATCCTTCAGCAACTGAAGGAGTGTGACCTCACGGGTAAGACCATTGTCTCACCGGTGGCAGGTAAAAGCATCGCCTGGATTGAAAGGCACCTGGGAGCGGAGCAGCTCATCGTGCGCATCATGCCCAACCTGGCCATGGCCTACCGCATGTCGGTGACCGCCTTCTGCACCAACAGGCCGGGCGATGAGAAAGCAACCGGGATCTTCACCCTGCTGGGGAAGCTGGGAAAGGCGGTGGAGCTGGAAGAGAGCGGCTTCGATCTCTTCACCTCCGTCTTCGGGAGTGGGCCTGCCTTTATCCTCGCCTTCATTCAAATATTCAAGCAGAAGATGCAGGAGCTCAGCCTGTCGGGAGCGTTGCTCGATGAGCTGTTGCTCGAACTCACCCGGGGTACCACACGCTACTTCACCGAAAACCAGCAGGCACACAGCATCGAGCAGCTGATCCGCAACATCACCAGCAAGGGGGGCACTACCCAGGCGGGACTGGAATACTTCAGGACCCATGAAATAGGGAAACATTTTGAAGGAGTGCTCGATGCTGCACGCTATCGATCGGAAGAGATGAGCCGCAACGGCGACTAGAGCCAATTCAACCCTGCTGTTGCTGCTCTGCTTTTGCCTTGTAGGCAATGGCGTAGAAACGGATCTGCTTGATCACCGAGAGCAGTCCGTTGGAACGGGTGGGCGACAGATGTTCGGTGAGTCCGATCTCTTTCAGAAAGCGCAGCTCACTGCCAATGATCTCATCGGGGGTACGGCCATTGAAGACACGCAGCACCAGGGCCAGCAGCCCTTTCACGATGATGGCGTCGCTCTCAGCCTGAAACCAGAGTCTTCCGTCACGGTAGTCGCTCTGCAACCATACACGGCTCTGGCACCCCTCAATGATGTTGGAGGGTGTTTTATACTGCTCATCCAGCGGTGCCAGGGCATTTCCCTGCTCAATGATCACTGCATATTTGTCCATCCAGTCATCGTAGATGCTGAACTCATCAATAATCTCCTGTTCTGTCTTATCTATTGTCTGCATAATCTAAAATTTATCTTACCCACTCTACCACCGGGGTATCCATTTCACTTTTCGGTGTAGAGCAGTTCAAGCACCGTCTGACCCACAGCCTTCAGCGTGTTGCGGTCGATGTTGCGCATGTCGTCATTCAACGTATGCCAGTGTGGTCCAAACCCGTTACGGGTATCTCTTTTCAAGTTGATGATGTTGATGCTGGGAGCCCTTTCCATCTCATTCACAGGAACATGGTCGTCAGTGATGTAACCTCCCTGTTGCAGGGGGAAGAAGTTGCCGTAACCCATCTTGCGGGCAGTGCTCCAAACCCGCTCCACCATTGAGGGTGCATATCGCATAGAATATCCCTCTTTGAGGAAGGTGGCACCGGCAGATCCCACCATGTCGAGCAGGATGCCATATTCGGCACGGTAATCCTCCAGGTGCGGTTGCTCCGCCCAGTAGCGTGAACCCATGCACCACCAGTCACCGGTCACCTGTTGTTGATCGAACGAAGGTTGTCCCCAATCCTCCAGGTCGAAGAAGATGATGTCGACACCCATCTCCAGCGGTTGTTGCTGCAGCTGACGGGCAATCTCGAGTAGCACCCCCACCCCGCTGGCACCATCGTCGGCACCGGCAATTGGTTGAAGTCTGCGCATTGGATCGCTCTCCTCATCGGCAAAGGGGCGTGAGTCCCAGTGTGCGAAAAGCAACACCCTTTTCTCCTTCTCCGGCGCATAGCTGCCAATGATGTTCCTGATGGGAAGCTCCTTCCCGTCATAGTGGGTCACCTGAGCACGTTGCTCGGTCACCACTGCTCCGAAAGATGTGAGCTTCCTGGCAAGGTAATCGCCACATGCTTCATGTGCCGACGTACCCGGCACACGGGGACCGAAGGCCACCTGTGCTTCCACATAGCGATAGGCACTGTCGGCAATGAAAGCCGGTGACTGCGGTTGATACACTTCTGCCACGACGCTCTTCTTCCCCGACTGGCAAGAGTTACATGATACGGTAAGCAGCATCCCTGCTGTCAATGCAATAACCATTGAAAATATGCCTACTCTTTTCATCCCTCTGTCTTTATTTCTTTTTCAATCCCCTTATTTCAAAATATCCTTCACGCTGCAACTACCTGTTACGTTGGTAGGTAAAATCATAGATCCCCATATTGGTATAGGTCTCGCGCAAAGCTTCCTCGTCGTCGGAGATCACCAGCAGCTTGTCTCCGGCATAAAGAGCCGTTTGTCCCGTGGGAACAAAATACTGTTCATCCCGTTTTACCATCACCACCAGTGTCTTGTCGGGCAGGGGCATCTCGAGCAGGTTCTTTCCGTACTTCAGCGTCTCTTCAGAGATCTCGATCTCTGTCATTGCCGACTTGATCTCCTCAGAGAACTCCACGTCGAAGTCTTCAAACGCTTTGAACTTCGACGGTTTGTCGGCCAGCTTCAGCCACTTGGCCACCAGGGGCAGCGAGGTACCCTGCACCAGCAGGGAGACGATGGTGATCACAAAGACGATGTTGAAGATCCAGCGTGCACCCTCAATACCCTCTGCCAGCGGCATGATGGCGAAGATGATGGGCACGGCACCCCTGAGTCCCACCCAGGAGGTATAGAGTTTATCCTTGAAACCAATCTTCCTGAAAGGCAACAACGTGATGAAAACCGAAAGCGGACGGGCGAAGAAGATCATAAAGAAGGCGATGATCACTGCCGGCAGGAGCACCTCCAGCAGCTCTGCAGGGTTCACCAGCAGTCCGAGTGTGAGGAAGAGCAGAATTTGGCTCATCCAGGCAAATCCATCCATGAACTTCATGGAGGTACGTTTGTGTACGAACTTGGAGTTGCCAATCACCAAGCCTGCAATGTAGATGGCCAGGTAACCGTTCCCCTTCAAGAAGTAGGTGGCGGCAAATACAAAAATACCGATCATCAGCAGCAGCACCGGGTAGAGTGAGGCGTTGTCCATGCGGATGCCATTGATGAGCCGTACGGCAAGACGTCCCAACACAAAACCGATTACCGCACCTATTGCCAACTGCAAAAAGATGCTGCCAATCACCAGAAGGAGATTGGGGTCTTCACCCGACTGGATGATCCCCATGAAGAGGATCGTCAGCATGTAAGCCATCGGGTCGTTGCTGCCGCTCTCCATCTCCAGCATGGGGCGAAGGTTGTTCTTCAGCACCACCCCCTTTGAGCGGAGGATACCGAAGACCGAAGCCGAGTCGGTAGATGAGACGGTTGATGCAAGCAGCAATGCAGTGAGCAGACCAATGCCGAGAGAGGGGAACATCAATCCTGAAATCCACCAGGTGAACAAACCGGTGATGATCGCGGTGAGGAAAACCCCCAGGGTAGCCAGCACCACCCCCGGCACGATCACCGGCCGGATGTCTGAGAAACGGGTATCCAGACCGCCGGAGAAGAGGATGATACAGAGACAGAGGGTGCCGATGGTATGTGCGGTCTGCACGTTCTGGAACATCAACCCGAAGCCATCGGATCCGAAGATCATTCCCACCAGCAGGAACAACAGCAGTACCGGCACGCCAAAACGATGCCCTGCCTTGCCCACCAGCATGCTGATGAAGAAGAGTACCGAACCTGTCAGCAGCAATATCTCCGTACTTATCATCATAGTCTCTTCACTCCTCTGTTATTGTGTAAAGGATATCGTGTCGTAACCTACAATCATTTCTGCCTGCATCCCCATGAGCAATGGATAGTTCTCCTTCACGTGTCCGACGGGGAAACCAAAACAGAGCGGGAAGCTGTAACCATTCACAGCATCCCGGATCGATTGCAGCAGGGGAGCACTCATCTGATCATCCTCCTCGTAATCGGTAAACTGCCCCACAATCATACCGCCAATCCTGTCGAAAACACCTGCAAGCAGCAGCTGACGAATCATGCGGTCCACCTTGTAGGGATGCTCCCCGATATCCTCCAGAAAGAGGATCCCCCCTTTGGGAATTTTTACAAATTTCGTGCCAAGAAGAGAAGTGAATACCGAGAGGTTGCCGCCAAAGAGTCTCCCTTTGACCTGACCGGCTCTGTTCAGATTGTGCTGTTCCACTTCGGGGATTTCATAATGCAACGACTTGCCAAAGAGTGTATCGTGCATATACTGCACCGCCGCATCCTCCTCACCTTCTTCAGCCAGGTGCTTTGCCATGGGAGCGTGCAACGATGCAAACCCCTGGAGCTGCAGGGCGGCATGCAGGGCGGTGACATCGCTGTAGCCCACCACCCACTTGGGGTTTTCCCTGATAGCAGTGAAATCGAGTTGCGGAAGCAGGTGAACCATGCCGTAACCACCCCTGGAGCAAAGGATCAACCGCACTGAGGGGTCGTCCATCGCCTGCTGCATATCAGCCAGTCGCTCCTCCACACTACCGCTGTAACGACCCTGGCTGCCGAGCGCATGAGGGGCAACGATCGGTTGCAACCCCCACCTTCTCAACAGAGCTGCCGCACCCGTCACATATTGTGCCTCAATCCTGCCTGCGGGGGAGAGGATCACGGCGCTGTCATGTTCTTTCAGTGCGGGTGGTCGCTTCATCGCGTCATAGAGGATATAGGTTATGCGTCAATGTTGGCGTAGGTAGCGTTCTCTTCGATGAACTCACGTCGGGGAGCCACCTCTTCGCCCATCAGCATGGTGAAGATGATATCGGCATCGGCGGCATTCTCAATTGTCACCTGCTTCAACAGCCTGTTCTCCGGGTTCATCGTGGTGTGCCACAACTGTTCGGCGTTCATCTCACCGAGACCTTTGTATCGCTGCGTGTGGATGGCATTCTCGTTGCCGTCGCCATACTTGTCAATGAAATCCCTTCGCTGACGCTCGTTGTAACAGTACTCCTCCACTTTCCCCTTCTTACAGAGGTAAAGGGGTGGTGTGGCAATGTAAACATAACCATTCTCAATCAACACCCGCATGTAACGGAAGAAGAAGGTGAGGATCAACGTGTCGATGTGGCTGCCGTCTACGTCCGCGTCAGTCATCAGAATGATCTTGTGGTAACGAAGCTTGGCAATGTTGAGCTCCTTGGAGTCATCCTCGGTGCCGATGGTAACGCCCAGTGCTGTGTAGATGTTCTTGATCTCTTCGCTCTCCAGCACCTTGTGCGGCATCGCCTTCTCCACGTTGAGGATCTTACCTCGCAATGGCAGGATGGCCTGAAAGATCCGGTTGCGGCCCTGCTTGGCAGTACCGCCGGCAGAGTCACCCTCCACCAGGAAGATCTCGCTCTCAATGGGATTCTTGCTGGAGCAGTCGGCAAGCTTACCCGGCAGTCCCGCACCCGAGAGGGGCGACTTGCGTTGCACCATTTCACGTGCCTTACGTGCTGCCTGGCGTGCCGTGGCTGCCAGGATCACCTTCTCAACGATCACCTTGGCCTCTTTGGGGTGCTCCTCCAGGTAGTACTTGAGTGCCTCCCCGATGGCCTGGTCCACCGCCCCGATCACTTCGCTGTTGCCCAGCTTGGTCTTGGTCTGTCCCTCGAACTGCGGCTCCTGCACCTTCACCGAGAGCACCGCGGTGAGTCCTTCGCGGAAGTCATCGCCACTGATCTCCACCTTCACCTTCTCCAGCATCCTGGAGTCCTCGGCATACTTCTTCAGCGTGCGTGAGAGCCCCCTGCGGAAACCGGTGAGGTGGGTACCCCCCTCAATGGTGTTGATGTTGTTCACATAAGAGAAGATATTCTCGTTGTAGGTATCATTGTAGGTCAGGGCAATCTCAATCGGGATGCCATTCTTCTCGGTGGTGATGTGGATGGGATTCTGGATGAGTGAATCCTTGTTCTTGTCGATGTAGAGCACAAACTCCTCCAATCCCGTCTCAGAGTAGAACCGTTCGGTCTTGAACGTTCCATCTTCGCGGGGATGGCGCTTGTCGGTAAGCGTCAGTGTCAGTCCCGCATTCAGGAATGCCAGCTCCCGCAGTCGGGTGGCCAGCGTGTCGTAACGGTACTCCAAGACCGTGAAGATGGTGTCATCGGGCTTGAAGGTGATCACCGTGCCTGACTCATTTGAGTCTCCCGTAATCTGAACGTCAGCGTATGGCTTTCCCTTGGAGTACTCCTGCGTGTAAATCTTCCCATTCTTGTGTACCTCGGCTTTCAGATAGACCGAGAGCGCATTCACACAGGAGACACCTACACCGTGAAGTCCTCCGGAGACCTTGTAGGAGCCCTTGTCGAACTTACCTCCGGCGTGAAGCACGGTGAGCACCACCTCCAGGGCCGACCTCTTCTCTTTCTCGTGATAGTCGACCGGGATACCGCGACCGTCATCCTTCACAGTGATGGAATTGTCTTCGTTGATGAAGACATTGATTTCCGAACAATAGCCGGCCAGTGCTTCGTCGATAGAGTTATCCACCACCTCATAAACCAGGTGGTGCAACCCTTTCTCACTCACATCGCCGATGTACATGGCGGGACGCTTCCGTACCGCTTCAAGTCCCTCCAGCACCTGGATATTTTGTGCGGAATAATTACCGCTCGCCAATTTCAATTCTTCTTCTGACATATTGTTTTGCTTAATTATATCACTTTACAATTGAATGCCTTAGAGAGGCTTTCAATACTGCATTAAAAACGAACAAATATACGAAAAAAACGGCTCTCCGGCAATCGTTTTTTGTTTTTTTAGAGGCAGGCATCACCGGCAGGAAACAAAAAAAACGGACGCTCTGTCCGTTTCATGCACCAACTACATCAAACCATTGATGTTACACCTCATAATCAATCGCCGCCCTCGCCGTACGAACCTTCGAAACATACCCTCCCACCTTCAGGTGCTCGGGATGGATGGCATAACGCTGCAGCTCTTCGAGCGAATCAAATTCACTCTCCAGGATGATGTCATAGTTCTCTGCTGATGCCGCCTCGTGGTTGATCTTTACCTCCATCCTGCGGATCTCGGGGATCACCCCCTGCAACGCTTCCAGCTTCTCCTTGATGATGCGTGCATTCTCAGCCTTTGAACGGCCCTCTGCCTCTTCGGACAGTTGAAACATTACCAGATGTTTGATCATAACTTCACTATTTTTGGTACAACATTTTGGGGTTGCAATTTAGTCATAAAAAAAAGCCGAACATCTCTGTCCGGCTCAAATATCTTCTCATTGCGAAAGGCAATCAGCTTAAGCTGTTCACGTGAGCAGCCAGCTTCGACTTCAGGTTGTTGGCCTTGTTCTGGTGAATGACATTCTTCTTCGCCAGCTTATCCAACATGGAACAAACCGCGGGGTACTGCTTAACAGCTTCCTCCTTCGAAGTCAGGGTACGGAACTTGCGCACCTGGCTGCGAGTGGTACGGGAAGCATACCGGTTGGTTAAACGACGTACTTTGGTCTGCCTGATTCTTTTTTCTGATGATTTGTGATTTGCCATTTGATTGACGCGTATATTTAATTCTTTTTTTTATTTCTTGTAGCCCATAGGGGAATCGAACCCCTCTTTCCAGAATGAAAATCTGGCGTCCTAACCGATAGACGAATGGGCCTT
>DAINAS010000040.1:8402-12471 GCA_036733365.1 Proteiniphilum sp. | reverse complement strand
GCATCAATCCCAATGTGGATGCGCACACGCATCAATACATCACTACGGGGCTCAATGAGAACAAGTTCGGCATCAATGAACAGGATCTGCCAACACTGTTGCGGATGATTGCCGATGGAGGTCATATCAACCTGATCGGCATGCACTTCCACATCGGATCACAAATAACCGATCTCTCCTCCTTCGAAGATCTCTGCGTGAAGGCTCTGGAGCTGCGTGAATGGTTCCACACGCAAGGTGTCACCCTGCCGGTGATCAATGTGGGTGGTGGCTTGGGCATCAACTATCACCATCCGAATCACTGTCCCATAGCCGACTTTGAGTCGTACTTCAGACTCTTCGAGAAATACCTCAAACTGGAAGAGGGACAGACCCTCCATTTTGAGCTGGGTCGCTCGGTGGTGGCCCCCTGCGGCTCTCTGATCACCAGAGTGATTTATGTGAAAGAGGGGATACAAAAGAAGTTCCTGATTGTGGATGCCGGCATGACGGAATTGATTCGTCCGGCACTCTATCAGGCATTCCATCATATCGAAAACATCAGTTCCGAAAAACCATACACCTCCTATGATGTGGTAGGTCCTGTCTGTGAGTCGAGCGATGTCTTTGTTCGGGATTTTATGCTGAACGAATCAAAACGTGGTGATCTGATTGCCATCCGTTCGGCGGGAGCGTATGGAGAGACAATGGCATCAAACTACAATCTCCGGGAGCTGCCTGCCTCCCGCTACTCAGACAACATTTAAACGTTATCACATGGATCATATCTACCTGCTTGTTTCAGGGCTTTCTCTTACAGAGTTGATCCTGGGGGGAGCACTACTGTTCTTCTTCCTGCTTCAGGTACTCTTCTATCTTCTGGTTTACAATAGTCCCTACCGGCATCATAAAAAACAACAGTCTGCATCATTGCAGGATGATGAGCTGCCACCCATCTCGGTAATCATCCCCTCAAAAAACAACTCTGAGGAGTTGGCAAAGAACCTGCCGTACATCATGGAGCAGGATTATCCCAACTTCGAAGTGGTTGTTGTCAACAGCGGCTCCACAGATGAGACTGACATGGTTCTGAAAGCTGCCGCCTTAAAGTATCCGCATCTCTACCACACCTATGTTCCGGATGAAGCAGAAAGTGTTAATGAGAAAAAGTTGGCGCTCACCATAGGCATCAAAGCAGCAAAGCATGAGCATCTACTCTTTACCGAAGCATATTGCAAGCCCTGTACACCCAACTGGATCAGAGAGCATGGCAACGCATTTGCACAAAACATGGACATCATACTGGGATTCAGCCGGCTGACCATTGGCAAAAAGGCAGGAATGCGGGGTTTCATACGGTATGATAACTTCATGCACCACATTAAATTCCTCTCCATGGCATTGTTGAAGAAACCATATATGGGTATCGGACGCAATCTGGCCTACCGCAAGGAGCTCTTTTTCCGGCACAAGGGATTCTCATCCATCCTCCACATTGACGGTGGGGAAGATGATCTTTACATCAACCGTATTGCTCCCGGTGTCAGGACTGGTGTTGTTCTCTCACCTGAGAGCATGACCGAAGCACACGGTATCGACAGCTTCTTCACCTGGCGTTCACTGAAATCGAAATATCTCTATACCAAACAGTACTATCGCGGGGTGGCCCCTCGTATCCTAAGTATGGAGAGCTTCACCCGCTATGCATTCTACCTGCTCTTCACCTCAGCGGTTGTCATGGGCCTCATCACCGGTTCCCTACTACTCACCGGTACGGCACTGCTGCTCTTCCTGCTTCGCTACGGGATTCAGCTATGGGTGATCAATAGAGCAAGTAAGCTGGTTGATAACACCCGCTACCACATCAACCTGTTGCTGTACGATCTGTTCCATCCATTCAACAATTTCCGTTTCAGGCGTTATGCCAACAAGAGAACCAGATATAGACGATAAGAAAATCGCAGGTGCAGGTAATGCCATCTTGTCAGTATTGCCGAGAGAAAGATTCACTGCCGTGCGGTTAAATCGGGTTAATCGGATAATCTTTCAGTTAAAAGTGTTAAAAGCCATGCTGACATCACTTTTTCTGTACAGTTTTTGTCTTACATTTGCTGGTATGAGAAACAACCATAAACTTCAAACCCAACAATATGAATAAAAGTAATACAAAAAACGTGATTGCAATCTTATTGGTTGCTATTCTGAGTTCAGTCATTACCCTGTTTGGGTATCACACAATCATTGTAAAGGGAGAGAAAAAACTAACAGGATCTACAGTAAATCCCACCACCGAAGAGATGGGAGTACTGGCCGAATCATTCAACCAGGATAAGAACGTTGTATTCACCAGTCTTACCACAGCGGAGGGATATCCTGATTTCACTGAAGCAGCTTCCCGCTCTGTTGACGGCGTGGTGCATGTGAAGACCAAGACCATCAGCCAGCAACAGTATATCAACCCGTTCGATTTCTTCTTCGGCTTTGGAGATCGTATGCCATCACAGCCCCGCGAGCAGGTGGGCTTCGGCTCCGGGGTAATCATCTCGAAGGATGGATTCATCATCACCAACAACCATGTGGTGGAGAATGCCACCGAAGTATCGGTCACGCTGAACGACAACCGCGAGTTCACAGCCAAGGTGGTGGGTGCCGACCGTCAAAGTGATATCGCATTGCTTAAAATTGAAGGAGATGACTTCCCCTACCTCACCTTCGGCAATTCAGACGCTTTGCAGGTGGGTGAATGGGTGCTCGCCGTAGGCAACCCCTTCAACCTTACCTCTACCGTCACGGCAGGTATCGTGAGCGCCAAGAACAGAGGCAACGTGATGGGCGGTGGTCTCGGCATCCAGTCGTTCATCCAGATAGATGCAGCTGTCAACCCCGGCAATAGCGGTGGTGCGCTGGTCAACACGCGCGGTGAGCTTGTGGGGATCAATACCGCCATCTATTCACAGACAGGCAACTTTGCAGGCTATGCTTTCGCTGTTCCCATCTCCATCGCCGGGAAAATTGCAGCGGACCTGAAAGAATTTGGCACAGTACAGCGCGCACTGTTGGGCATCCAGGTTCCCAACATAGAAAACATCCGCCGTGAGAATCCTGACAGGGCACGTGAGCTATCACAAATTAAAGGGGTAATGGTGGAGGATTTCTCCGACAGAAGCGCCGCTAAGGCTGCCGGCATCCAGAAAGGTGACATCCTGACTGCCATCAACAATATACCTATCCGCAACTTCGCAGAACTGCAGAGCCAGCTGAACCGCTATCGCCCGGGAGACAAGATCAGTGTGACGGTAGATCGCAATGGCAACAACCGCAACTTCAACGTAGAACTGAAAAACGACGAGGGAAGCACCGAGATCACCCGTAAAACTGACGCTGTAGTTTCACTGGGAGCCACTTTCAAACCATTGAGCGATGAACGGAAACGTGCACTGGGCATCTCCAGCGGTATTGAAGTGGAAGCTGTGGATAGCAAAGGTCTGTTCCGCAAGGAGGGCATCAACAAGGGATTCATCGTCATGCGCATGAACAATCAACCGGTGAACAGTCAGGAAGATGTGGCTACAATAGTTGCAGCCACCAGTACCCGAGAAGACAAAGTGGTGCTGGTAGCCGGATTCTATCCCAATGGCAGGACACAATATATCGCCATTGACCTCTCTGGAGAATGACCCTTAGTTAAGGAAGGTTAATCATTCACATTTCAGTAACAAAAAGGAACCAAATAACGTTTCTATAGCAAAGGAATTAGGCTTCGAGGCCAGATTCCTTTGCTATATGTTTGGTTACGGGGAGAGTTATAGGCCATCATTGCGTTTTTTTTTGTACTTTTGTGCCCCCAATTGTACTTTGAACAGAATATACAGTAGAATCGAAATATTGAGATGAGACAACTAAAAATTACAAAATCGATCACCAATCGTGAAAGCGCTTCACTCGACAAATACCTTCAGGAGATTGGCCGTGAGGATCTGATTACCGTGGAGGAAGAGGTGGAATTGGCACAGGCGATCAAGAAAGGTGACCGGCAGGCTTTGGAAAAACTCACCAGGGCAAACCTGCGCTTTGTGGTATCGGTGGCCAA
>DAINAS010000040.1:0-8302 GCA_036733365.1 Proteiniphilum sp. | reverse complement strand
CCCTTTGTGGAGGGTGAAGACAACAGTCTGCTGGATGTACTTGTCAACGACGATGCCCCCATAGCAGATCGCACCCTGATCAACGAATCACTGCAGAAGGAGATTGACCGTGCCCTCTCCACCCTTACCGAGCGGGAAAGTGACATCATCAAGATGTTCTTCGGCATCGGATGTCAGGAGATGACACTTGAAGAGATCGGCGACAAGTTCCAGCTCACGCGAGAGCGTGTGCGTCAGATCAAGGAGAAAGCAATCCGCAGGTTGCGGCAGGATTCGCGCAGCAAACTGTTAAAAAGCTACCTGGGATAAAAAAAGGCCACATAGCCATATAAAAGTGACAAAAGTGTGGATTATTGCCTTTCAGAATCCCATTTCCGCATAAAAAATCAAAAATTAAGTTTAAATAAATTTTAAGTTTTATATTTGTAGATTGAAGTTTAACTGTTTCGTTGGAAACAATAAAAGGATTCATTCAGAGAAACGTTGCAGTTGGAGCAACTTTCAACGAACAATTTTATAACAGAGATGTTATAGGAGAATCAGAGATCGGGGTACTGAAATCAGTACAACCGTTAAAAAACTAAGAATATCGAGTTATTTAAAACGCAAATTGTTTAATTAGATTGTAAATTTATGAAAAAGTTTAGTTTACTTTTATTTTCTGCACTTGTTGCTTTCAGCATCGGTGCACAGGAAGTACAAAATGTTTCTGAGGGTACTGTATACCTGAAGAACAAAGGTAGTGACAACTGGTATATGGGTATCGGCGGTGGAACAAACATCTATCTGACTTCTGGTGAATCAGATGCAGATGCCGGCCTTGGTGATCGTATGGGCTGGAACGGACAGTTGGAAATCGGACGATGGAATTCACCTAACTGGGGTGCTCGCTTGGTAATCGACGGTGGTCACATCAAGCATGTTGCTACCGGACTCGATCCCGAACAAAACTGGTTGGGTGGTCATGTGGACCTGATGTACAACATCATCAACGCATGGGGCAGCTACAACCCCGACCGCGTATACAGTCTGATACCTTATGTTGGTGTCGGTTACATGTACGGCCTGAATGAAGATTGGAAGAAACCCAATCCTGATGGAGACCTGTTCAAAAATCAGAATCAATCTTTGACCTACAATGCTGGTTTGATCAACAATTTCCAGTTGTCAAAGAGTGTAGCTCTTTTCCTTGAACTGGGAGTAAGAATTGTACAGGAATCATTTGACGGCAGTGGAGTGGTAGGAAATCGTGAATACGACGGTATGCTTACCGGTGTTGCCGGTCTGAAGTTTGGTCTGGGTGGCAAACAGGATTTCACTCCTGCCGAGCTGATGGACTACAACCTGATCAACGACCTGAACAGCCAGATCAACAGACTGCGTGCCGAAAACGAAGAGCTGAGACTCAGACCCGAGTCTTGCCCCGAGTGCCCGGAAGTAGAACCCACCATTGTAAACGAAGCAGTTTATGTTCCGAACGTAGTGTTCTTCCGCATCAACTCTGCCAAGATCGACAAGGGTCAGCAGATCAGCGTACACAACACTGCTGAGTACATGAAGGCCAATCCCGATGCCAAGGTGAACATCGTAGCTTATGCTGATGCTCAGACCGGAACACCGGAATACAACTTCGCACTCTCAGAAAAACGTGCAAGAGCCGTTGCCGATGCATTGACCAACGACTATGGCATCAACAGCGACCGCATCGCTATCGACTGGAAGGGTGACACCGAACAGCCTTATGCAGAAAACGACTGGAACCGTGTTGCTATCTTCTTTGTAGACTAAGCAGACGAGACAGATTACTATAAAAAACAACCCGATCGGATGATCGGGTTGTTTTTTTTGCATCAACAAGGCAAGGATGGGTCTGCTACGCAATGTCAGCCTCAGCCTACTCCTTGATATAGATCCGCTTCACACGGGGGGAAATAGAGGTAAGTATCTCATAGGGGATTGCGCCGATTGATTCAGCCTGTTCAATGACTGAGAGTCCTTCACCAAAAAGAATTACTACGTCTCCCTCACTTGCCTTGACATCTGTCACATCAATCATACAAAGATCCATGCAGACATTCCCAACGATAGGGGCCGTTTGTCCGTTGATCAGTACCTTCCCCCTGCGGTTGCCAAACTGCCTGTCGAGTCCGTCGGCATAACCAAAGCGGATGGTGGCTATGCGTGCATTGCGTGTCAGCTTCTCCTTTCTGCCATAACCGATGGTTTCATTGGCCGGCACCTCTTTGATTTGAAGAATTGTTGTCTTCAAGGTACCGACATTCCTCAGTCCCTGCAGACCACTGGCACTGATGCCATAGAGACCGATGCCCAGCCGTGCCATATCCCACTCCGCTGCCGGAAAACGCTCCATAC
Source organism: Proteiniphilum sp. (assembly GCA_036733365.1). GTDB lineage: Bacteria > Bacteroidota > Bacteroidia > Bacteroidales > Dysgonomonadaceae > Proteiniphilum. The sequence continues at coordinate 5,929 of DAINAS010000040.1, read as the reverse complement.
CTGCGGAATTGAGGATATGCTTCCATACAGTGTATTGTAAGGCCTCTTCAATTGCATAGGCCGCTTTACGAAAGCTATCCATCTGCTGGTGGGTGAATTCATCGAATACCCAGCTTTCGCTGGCAGAGAGGTGTGAAAAGACAGATAGCACCTTCAGTCCTTTCTGTGCGGCAAGCCGTTCAGCAAGAGCCGGTATCTGCTCGGGAAGGAAGCCCAGTCGATGCATGCCGCTGTCAATCTTCAGATGAATCGGATAGTTGGTGATTCCTCTCCTTTCTGCTTCCTTGATATAGGCTTCAAGAATCCTGAAATTGTAAACTTCCGGCTCCAGATCATGTGTGAAGAGCTCTTCGAAGCCGTTCACCTCCGGATTGAGTACCATCACCGGTAGCGTGACACCTTCATTTCTGAGGAGAATACCCTCTTCAGCAACTGCCACTGCAAGGTAATCGCAGCGGTGATACTGCAGTGTTTTGGCAATCTCTGTGGCACCAGCACCATATCCGTTGGCCTTTACCATGCAAACCATTTTGGTATGGGGCTGCAGCTTGGACTTGTAGAAGTTGAAGTTGTGTACCACTGCATCCAGGTCCACCTCCAGTTGTGTTTCATGGATGCGTTCTTCCAGCAGTGTACTTATTTGTTCGAAATGAAACTTTCGCGCACCTTTAATCAGGATCAGCTCTCCATGAAATGTTTTCCAAACGCCTGAACGAATAAACTCATCTGTGGAGGGAAAGAACATTTTTTCATGCAATGCAAAAAGTTCTGCATTTGCTGTTATTTCGGGTCCGATGCCTATCAGCTTTTGAATGCCTCCCTGTTCTGCCAGCTCTGCCACCCTCCGGTAGAGGGAACGAGGCGACAATCCGCTCTGCAGGATGTCGGAAATGATAATGGTCTTCTTCAGGGAGCGCTCCAATCGTCGCTGCTGTTGAAAATCCAGGGCTATACGGATTGAGTTGATGTCGGAGTTATAGGTGTCATTGATGATCAGGCACTCCTGTTTTCCCTTACGAAGCTCCAGACGCATTGCTACCGGTTCAAGCAGTTTCATTCTATCTGCCAGCTCCGTTGGGGAGACATGCAGATAAAGTGCCACAGCAAGGCAGTTGATGGCATTCTCTATCGAAGCCTCATCGGTAAAAGGAATCTGAAAAGAGTAATCGAAGTTGAGAAAAGAGTAACGTATCAGCGTATGCTCCTCGCTTTTCTCTACTGATGAAATGTAAAGGGGTGCATCACGGTTCTTCCTCGACCAGGAGAATGATTTCTGTGAAAGTACCATCAGATCAACACAACGTGAAACAAGATCATTGTCTTCATCGTAGATGAAAACGTCACTGTTGACGAAGAGCTCCAGTTTCTCGGTACATTTCTGCTGGAGGGAGGTGAAGTTTTCCTGATGGGCCTCCCCTATCTTGGTAAGCACACCTATGGTTGGTCTGATAATCGGTTCCAGCTGCTCCATCTCATCGGGTTGCGAGATACCAGCTTCAAAAATGCCCAGTGTACTTTTTTCATCAAGTTGCCATACTGATAGCGGTACGCCAATCTGTGAGTTGTAGCTACGGGGAGAGCGTGTGATGTTGAAATCTTTTTCCAGCAACTGGTAAAGCCACTCCTTAACGATAGTTTTCCCATTGCTACCGGTAATGCCAATCACCGGTAGATCAAAACAGGAACGGTGCCATGCGGCGATCTTCTGCAAGGCGGCAAGGCTATTCTTCACCTGTAGGAAATTGGCATCACCGAAGGTAGACCACTCAGGAAGCATCTTAGTCACCACAAAATTGCGCACTCCCTCCTGATAGAGATCAGCCACAAATCTATGGGCATCATTGTTGCGCGTTTCGAGTGCAAAAAAAAGAGCGCTACCAGGATCAGTAAGCCTGCGACTGTCGGTTAACAACTGACGGATGATGCAGGAATGCAGTGTCTTCACCGGCAGTTGTAGAATTGAAGCGATCTGTTGAATGGTATAGTTCATATGGATTCTTGTCACAAGTTCAGTTTTTTTCTTTCCTCATCACAGGAGATGGAGGGATGACGACGTGCAAAGGCCTCCAGTTTATCTTCCGTCTGTTGGCGAAAGCGATAGAATGCCTCGCTGTCGGGATGCAGTGGACGATGTTCCAATGCCTGACGAATGACCGACCACTCTTTGTTCACCTCCTCTGTTTCATGAGAAAAACAGAATAGGGAGAATTTCTCCCAGATATAATTCACTGCCAGGGAGGTGGGATGCAGCATATCATCGCCATAGAAACGATAATCGCGTAGCTCATCGATCATTATCTCATAGGCTGGGAAATAGAAGATCTGCTTTGGAAACAGCACCTGTAGCCGTTCAATTGCCAACTGGAGAGTAGCTTTGCTGAGTTGGTTCTCATGAGCTCCATCCTTCATATGACGGACGGGGCTTACCGTGAAAAGTAACTTCATCCGAGGGTTAAGCTGTATCAGACGTTTTATGAGTATTTGCCACTCCAAGGTAATCTCTTCAAGCGACAAACGAGTACGTTCGAACTGGTTTGCCGGTAATTTGTGACAGTTGGCCACAATTTTATCGTCATCTTTCCGGCGATAGATCCAGGATGTACCAAAGGTGACCATCAGCAAATCAGTGAGCGGCAGCAGTGCAACAGCTTTTTCAAATCTATTGTTTATCAACTGCAAGCTTTCTTCCAACCGTGGCGATGAAAACACCCCATGGTGCATCGGACTGTGATACATCCCGTTGTATAAAAAAAGGTCGCTCTCGCTGAAGGGATTTCCTGAGATCAATCTCTTAAGGGCTTCTGACACCGAGAAGGGATTGTAGAGAATGCCAAAAGGATTGATCTCCACACGAAACTTATGATCAAGAAGCTTCCTGCCTATCTCTTCTGAAAAACAGGAACCCAGCATCATCATCTCCGTGTTGTGATTGATCATCACTTCACCTTCACCTATATCAACGCATGTACGAAATTCCATTTCTGTAGCCAATCGATTGTCATACAAAAATAACAATAAAGCAGCCATTAAACGAAATGGAACCGATTATAATTTGTGAAAATGAGAATGGGAGGGATATAAAAAAGGAATGGTTGTCTCACGACAACCAATCTTCATTGTTAACCTTAAATCTAATACCATGAAAAACACATTGCAAATATAGGCGTTTTTGTGTTATAAAACATAACTATTGAGCAGAAAAATCATCTTTTTTGCACATTTTAACCATAAATAGCCGTATTTGCCGAATTCAACTCTGTTTTTCACATTTTATTCCACCCGGAGCACCAATCCTTTCAGATATTCCCCTTCTGGATGGTAGATGTTGATGGGGTGATCTGCCGGTTGTGACAATTGATGAAGGATACTCACCTTTCTTCCCGAAATGGCAGCAGCGCTGAAGATAGCAAGCCGAAATTGTTCCCTGGTAATGGCTTGAGAACAGGAGAAGCTGAAGAGAATGCCTCCGGATGCTATTTTTGCCATGGCCGCCAAGTTGAGTTTCTTATACCCCTGCAGTGCATTGTTCACCGCACCGCGATGTTTTGCAAAGGCTGGCGGATCCAGCACCATCAGGTCATATTTACCTTCGGGAGTCTCTTTCAGATAACGGAATGCGTCCTGTGAAAAAGAGTGGTGACGAGGCTCATCGCCGAAGTTCAGTGTAATGTTACGATCGGTGATGGAGACTGCTTTTGAAGAACTATCAACCGAGTCGACCAGTGAGGCACCTCCACGAAGGCCATAGACTGAAAATCCACCAGTATAGCAGAACATGTTGAGCATACGGCGGCCGGCGGCATGCTGTTCCAGTAGTTTTCTATTCTCACGCTGATCGATAAAGAATCCTGTCTTCTGTCCGCGGAGCCAGTCAATCTGAAAGCGCAATCCGTTTTCATGGGCGATGGCATCTGTTTGTCCTCCACCCCATAGATAGCCGTCCTCTGCACCCAGTTCAGCCTTGAAAGGAAGTGTCCCTTCCGACTTGTAATAGATATGCTTCAGTCCCTCTACTTCCATCACCTCTTTCAAGGCAGTCATGATCAGTTCCAGATCACGATGCATCCCCACCGAGTGTGCCTGTATGACAGCAGTGTCACCATAGATATCGATGATCAGTCCCGGGAGATGGTCCCCTTCACCATGCACCAACCGATAGGTATTGTTGTCGCTACGCAGCAGATTCAGTTCTTTTCGCAGCTGTAGAGCGCTGCTTAGCGCCGCCAGGTAGAAATCTTTATCGATTGGCTGATCGTGGAAAGAGAGGATGCGCACAGCGATGCTCCCTATCTGGTAATGCCCCACTCCCAGGAAGCTTCCGTCGGCAGCAAACACACGCACCAGATCTCCCTCTGCTGGTAAAGATGGTCCCTGGGCGAGGGCACCTGAGAAGACCCATGGATGAAAGCGTCTGAGCGATTCATCCTTTTTCGGTTTCAATTGGATTGATTGATACATCTTAATCTTGTTATTTGTTTGTAGGGCTGTCGGAATTGACAAGATGGTTATAGATGCGCAGGCAGGCCCAGGCATCAATGGCAGCATAAGCCTGCTGCGCGGGGGTCAGCTGAGGTGCCTCCCAGTTGGAGAGGCGCTGACTCTTTGATATCTTCTTTCCGAAGAGCAGGGCGTATATCTTTTGTAGGCTGTTGTCATCGATACCGAACTTGTCGACGAAGAGCTGCAGATCGATGAAGTTCTCAGGCTCACGTACCGATCGTTGCCTGATAGCGGCAAAGTCGTCACGCAGGGAGAGACCAATTTTTTTAATATCGGGATTGCTCATAAGATGTACCAACTTGTCGGGATAGCCGATATGGTTGAGACGGAAGAGATAGCAAACCTCATCGGTAGCCAGCTGCATCAGTGCCACCTTGTGGTTCTGTCCCCGCTTGAATGAAGGCTTTGTTTCCGTATCGAAACCGATGGCCCTATGGTTGCTAAGATGAGCCACCGCTTCTGCCACTTCCTCCTCGTGATCTACAACAATTATTTTGCCGTCAAAGGTCTCTTTCGGCAATTCGGCCAATTGCTCTTTTGTAATGGTTAGTCCCACAATTCTTCAATATTATTGATATCCGATTCCTCATCCGTTCCACTCTCTTCAAACCTGCACTTGAGTGCATGCAGTGGGCGTAGCACATTCACCAGCTTCTGTCCCCAGTAGAGCATAAAATTCTCCTGGCAGACTGCCAATGCATCCTCCATCTGATCGGACAGTTCAAACTGATAGACAGAAACTAAATTTCGGATATCTTGGTACAAATCGGCCAGGTTCTCGGAGACAAATGCAGATATGGGACGATCACTGTACTTCATCTCATCGACAAACACATCCAGGTAGGTATCTTCCTCACCCATCACCTCAGCAATACGATTGACAACCCGTGCGTAATCCTCTTCCCTTACAAATGTAGGGGGCACCTCGTCGTTCAGTAACGATGCTTGTGGCAACAACAACGTTTTCACATAGAGTAAAGGTAAGAGTTTAAGTATCCTCTCCACCCACTCATTTCGCGAAATCTCCACCTCGCTCTCCAGGAAGTGACAAAGTTCAGCTGCCACGGCAATAAAATCAATCACATTTTTGTGGTAAGCGATTTGACTTTTCTCCTCTTTCTCCATGCTCATCCTATTTAATCTGTTCATCCGTTTGCAAATACAAAAATAGTCAAAATTTCCGAGAATGAACGAGAGGAAGCAATGGCTTTAAAGCAACAGGCATGATAGTGCTCAGGAAAGGAGACAAGGCAATTTTGTGATCCGTGATATAATACCAACCTATCGCAAGGGAGAAGATCCCGCAGATCTTGAAAGCGAAAACAGACACTGGCGAGTTGCATGCTGAAAGCATCTCTATTTGCAGAAAAAGCATGCAAAGATTTTGTGAATCCGATTGAAAATAATATCTTTGCATCCGACAAGAGAG
>DAINAS010000039.1:0-14033 GCA_036733365.1 Proteiniphilum sp. | reverse complement strand
AAAATCCTTGGTTCAGTGAAGATCGGAGTCTCTATGCAGAGTGGTGCGACTTTGCAAAGAGCAACCATAACCTGGAGATTCGTGCCGGGAGATGGAATGTGCCGGGAGAGCCAATTGTCTTCCTGGTGAAGTTCAATGCTTTCTTCGCGAAGCAGAACGATATCTATACCTCCATGTGGAAAGACTATGGAGTGGATTCACTGCATGCATACGGCGATTACCACGAGTCGGTGATGTTTGCCGTTGCCACGGGGCTGTTGATCGAAAGCTTCTACCGGTACCACAAGCTGGAAGCGGACAACGTGGTTGCCCACTTCAACGAGTGGATGCTGGGGGCAGGTGCCCTTTACATCCGCAAGCATGTACCCAAGATAGCCACCCTCTTCACCACCCACGCCACCTCCATCGGTCGCTCCATTGCCGGCAACAATCTGCCGCTCTACGATCACCTCAAGGAGTACAACGGCGACCAGATGGCCCGTCAGCTCAACATGACAGCCAAGCACTCCATCGAAAAGAAAGCAGCCCAGCATGTGGACTGCTTCACCACCGTGAGCGACATCACCGCCCGGGAATGTGCACAGTTGCTGCAGCGACAGCCTGATGTGGTCACCCCCAACGGATTCGAAAAGGATTTCATCCCGAAAGGGAATGCATATGGTAAGGCACGGGAACGAGCTCGCGGCATACTGCTGCAAGTAGCAGAGAAGATGCTGGGCCACACTGTCGATCCCGATGCACTGCTGATAGGAACCAGTGGCCGTTATGAGTACAGGAACAAGGGACTGGATATCTACGTGGAAGCGATGAACCGTCTCCGCAAAATGCCCGGTGTGACGAAGGATGTGATTGCCTTCATCATGGTGCCCGGATGGATTAAAGGGCCACGTGCTGACTTGCAGGCAGCACTGCGGGGTGAGAAGCATGCGAAGAGTTCATCAGGCAATAGAGAGTGTCCCTTCGTGACACATGAGCTGATGGAACCGGAGCATGACAACATCCTGAATCAGGTGCACCATGCCGGTTTCTGCAACTCGCCAGAAGAACGGGTAAAGATCATCTTCGTGCCCTCCTACCTTAACGGCGACGACGGCATCTTCAACCTGCCCTATTATGACCTGTTGATAGGACTTGATCTTTCAATCTTCCCATCCTACTACGAGCCATGGGGCTACACGCCGCACGAAAGCGTGGCATTCTCCATCCCCACCATCACCACCTCACTGGCCGGATTCGGTGTATGGGCACAGAAACAGGGCGACAAAAAAGGAATGGACGACGGCATCGAGGTGATCCACCGCGATGACAGCAACCATGGTGAGGTAGCCGAGGAGATCGCGCTGCTGGTGCTCGACTTCTCACAGAAAAGCACCGAACAGGTGAAGCTTTTGAAGAAATGCGCTGCGTCACTGTCAGACAAAGCCGATTGGGCACACTTCGTCTCCTATTATCAGGAAGCTTACCGCAAAGCATTGCATAACTCCTTTGTCAGATTATCCCAGCCCTGCAAACTTAAAGCAGAATAAAGTGTTATATTTGTTGCATGTAAGTCTGATGCCGCTATTCCGTTAGGCGGCATTATATATTATTGTACACAGCGATAGCTTATTCATATATTACGCATAAAAAAAAATTAAATAGAACCAATATGATCATTCAATCGAGTTATTCCAATGCTCCTGTCTGGAGAGATATACATGTGCATGCAGAGCTTCCTGCCGAACTGCGTCCACTCGAAGAGATCGCACACAACCTTTGGTGGGTCTGGAACGAAGAGGCCAAGGCTATTTTTGAAACCATGGATCCTCAGGAGTGGGAAAAGAGTGGCAAAAATCCTGTGGTACTACTACAGAACCTGCAGTCAGACACCTCTGAGCGTATCATCAATGACAGCGTCATGATGGGACGCATAGAAGCCCTGTACCGCAAGTATCGCGATTATATGGCAGTCCCCCACAACAGCGAGCGCCCCAGCATAGCATATTTCAGCATGGAGTATGGTCTGTCACACGTACTTAAGATTTACTCCGGTGGTCTTGGCATTCTTGCCGGCGACTACCTGAAGGAAGCGAGCGACAGCAACGTGGACATGACAGCCGTAGGTTTTCTCTATCGCTACGGATATTTCACGCAGACCCTTTCGATGGAAGGGCAGCAGATTGCGAACTACGAGGCACAGCACTTTGGCAACCTGCCCATCACCCAGGTGATGAACGAAGATGGCACGCCGACGATTCTGGAGGTGCCTTTTCACGACCGGATCATCTACTCGCACATATGGAAAGTGGCCGTGGGCCGCATCAACCTCTACCTGATGGATACCGACATGGAACTCAACAGTGAGTTCGACCGTTCCATCACGCACCAACTCTACGGCGGCGACTGGGAGAACCGCATGAAGCAGGAGTTCCTGCTGGGCATCGGGGGCATCCATCTTCTCAACAAGCTTGGCATCAAAAAAGAGGTTTACCACATGAATGAGGGACACGCGGCACTGATCAACGTGCAGCGTTTGCTCGATTATATCAGGCAAGAAGGACTCACTTTCCATGAAGCTCTGGAAGTGGTGCGCGCCTCCTCGCTCTACACCGTCCACACGCCGGTCCCTGCCGGACACGACTATTTCGATGAGCCACTCATCGGAAAGTACATGATACCCATCGTACAGCAGCTGGGCATTTCATGGCAACATTTCATGGACATGGGACGTGCCAACCCGGGCTCACATGAGAAGTTCTCGATGAGTGTTTTCGCCCTCAACACGGCGCAGGAAACAAACGGGGTGAGTCAACTGCATGGCACCGTCTCGCAGAAGATGTTTCAGCCGGTATGGAAGGGCTACTTCCCCGAGGAGTTGCATGTAGGATACGTAACCAATGGTGTGCACCTGCCCAGCTGGGCCACATCGTCGGTAAAGGCACTTTACGAAAAGCATTTTGGCGAATCGTTCTTTGCAGATCAGTCCAATCCGGACATCTGGAAGAAGATCTGGGATGTGAACGATGAAGAGCTCTGGGACCTGCGCATGCACCTGAAAAAAAAGCTGGTCGATTACATCCAGGTGGAGTTCAAGGAGGGATGGCTCAAGAACCAGGCCGATCCGTCACGCATTATGAACATGCTGGAGGAGGTGAATCCCAACGCCCTGTTGATTGGCTTCTCCCGTCGTTTTGCCACCTACAAGCGGGCACACCTGCTCTTCACCGACCTGGAACGGTTGGCTCGCATTGTGAATAATCCCAAGCATCCTGTACAGTTCATCTTTGCCGGCAAGGCACACCCTGCCGACGGTGGCGGGCAGGGACTGATCAAGCAGATTGTAGAGATCTCCCGTCGTCCCGAATTCTTAGGCAAGATCATCTTCCTGGAGAACTATGACATGCGGTTGGCCAAGCGTTTGGTATCGGGTGTGGACATCTGGCTCAACACCCCCACCCGCGCACAGGAAGCCTCCGGCACCTCGGGCGAGAAGGCTGAAATGAATGGCGTGCTGAACCTATCGGTGCTCGATGGATGGTGGTATGAAGGCTACCGTGAAGGTGCCGGCTGGGCAATCACCGAAAAGCGCACCTACGACAACCAGTCGTTCCAGGACGAAATGGATGCCTCCACCATCTACTCGATGCTGGAGAATGAGATTATACCACTCTACTATGCGCACAACAGCCAGGGCTATTCGCCCGAGTGGATACAGTTCATCAAGAAGTCGATGGCTGAGATTGCGCCCCATTACACCACCAAGCGAATGATGGACGATTACTTCGAACGATTCTACAGCAAGCTTGCCCAACGGTCGCAGCTGCTTCATGCCGACAATTATGCCAAGGCGAAAGAGATCGTCCGCTGGAAAGAGGAGACTGCAGCCAAGTGGGATACCCTTCAGGTGGTGAAGCTGGATTTCAACCCCAACCAACAGATGGAAAAATCCGGAAACAAAAACGAAATATTCGGGAGAGTGGTGATCGACCGTAAAGAGCTCACCTGTGACCTCGGTGTTGAGTGCGTGGTGGTTGATCATGATCCCACGAGCAACGAACAGCAGTTCATCGAATCCTGTCCTTTTGAGCTGGTGAAACAGAAAGGCAGCCTCCTTTACTTTGAGACACACTGCGGACTGAAAGATCCGGGGGCACACCAGTACGGGTTGCGGGTCTATCCCAAGCATCCTGACCTGCCGCACCGCATGGATTTCGCCTACATGCGCTGGATCTGATGATCCCGGATTGGTATACACAAAAAAGCGTCTCCATAACGGAGGCGCTTTTTTTATTCACCGGCATGTCAGGCAAGATTGTCCGGATATAAAATAAAGATAGTGTCAAAAATTCAATAAATCAGTTGGAGAGTTATATCGCATTAGACAATCTGCATTTCTGTGGTGAGATTCCGTATCGTTTGCTGAAAATCGTCACAAGGTGAGAGACACTTTTGAACTCATACATCCGTGCGATCTCTGTGATGGTGAAATCGGAGGTGAGCACCATCGAGTGAATCTCCTCCATCTTCCTCTCCAGCAACCACTGGTAAGGTGTCTGTTTAAAAGATTTCTTGAAGTGGCGGGTAAAGGTACGGAGGCATTGATATCCACACAATGATGCCAGCTCATTTATCGTCCTCACTGAATTGTAGTTGGCGAGTACCTTGTCTTCAAAGCTCTTTATCTTCGATGTGCGTGGGATCAGCTTTATCAGCACGATCTCATTTTCGGGAGAAGTGGTGAAGCTGCTTTTGAGACCATCGGAGAAGGTGAAGGTACAGGCCTCCACATCGGTCAGCAGATATTTCCGCTCATCAACAGGGTTATCCGTTTTCCTTTTCATCTTACTTTACTTTCATGAATTTACCTGAATAGATGGTCGCATCATCCTGTATCACACGGATGGTATATTTGCCATTTTTAAGGCCTGAGAGGTTAAGTACCTCAAAACCCATGTCAAACACCTGGAAGAAGCTCTGTCTTGAGCCGCCTTCACCTATCACCTCTATCCAAGCTCCGCCGCGGAAGTTCTGTACAGCTACTGACACCACGTCACCCATCACATAGGCATCTACGGTGGAAGGAGCAGACATCATCGTGGAACTAGTCATCATTGTAGCCGAATTGGTCGGCACGGCGCGGGTGGTGCCACCCTCACGCATCAATTCAATTTTATCCTCTACCGGATCCTGAGCCTGTACCTGGTTGAAGATCCCCTGGCAGAGCAAAAACACAAACGACGCAAAGATTAATTTTTTCATACCTCAACTATTTTTTTTAATGTGTGTAAATACGAATTTTAAATGTTGTGCATTCAGAGCAATGTGATCAAAAATAACATTACAAATAGATGACACAAAAATAACTCCTGAAAGAGCAAAAAACAATAGCCATCGTGATATTTAACGGCCAAAAGGATACTATTGTGCTAAATTACTGCATCTTAACAAACACCAATTTAACGGTGGTTATTCATCAAAAAGAGCAGTTTCGAGTCCTTTTTCCGACATTTTTTTCTTCAATTGCGATTTTCTGACACGAATGCTGTCAATGGAAGTATTGAGGAAAGTGGCCAACTGCCGGTTGTCGGCATCACAGGCAAGCAGCATCAACATCAGTTTCTCATTCACGCTGAAGGATTGTTCCTCATTGATCAATCCTGTGTAGGCTGTAAAGGTAGGATCGTCGGGGACCAGTGTTTTGGTGATGTCACGAAGGTCGGCATCGGTATTTTTCAAAATCAGGTGCATCTCATTGTGCACTTTTTTGTTGACCGACACATATCGTTCTGCCAGTTTTTCAAATTCATTCTGCAGGAATGTGAGTCGATCGGAGATGTTTCCATAGAGCTGTATCAGCCAGCGACGCTTACCGGCCTCCTCTTTCAGGATATCGGCCTGCAGCTGTTGTTGTTTCACCCAGTGTTCGGTCTCAAGCAGCCTAAGTTGGGTGTTGCGTCTCATCCAGATAGCATAGACGGCAATAAAAAGGAGCAACAGAATGGCAATCAGCGAGAAGATTATGATCTTTGAGATTTGCTCACGGGTTCGCAACACTTCGTTTTCCGCTTCTGCAAGGTCATAGCGCTTCTCCATCTCGGCTACCTGCACATCCAGTCGCTCACTAAGTGACAAATTGTGAAGCTCTATCGATTTTTTGAGGTACTGGTTGGAGAGGGCATAGTCACCTCTTTTTTCTGCGATATGGGCAACGTTTTGGTAATAGAGATAGTTTTGACGATAGGTACTGTCACCAATCAACTCGATGGCCATCACACCATAGTAGAGCGCACTGTCCAGCTGATTAAAACCAACATACCGGTCAGAGATATTGAAATAGACTCTTGATGAATCAATATCTTCACTTTGTGAATCGTAAAGTTGGAGTTTTTGTTTCTCCCTTTCCAATGCCAACTCCGGCTGACCTGTGATATCATAGTATGCAGATTGAGCATTGAGCACAAAGTAGTCTTTTCCTGGCAACAAACCATAAAATGCAGAAAGTGAATCAAGATATGCTGCACCTTTGCTGAATTGTCGTTGTTGCATCTCATTCCAATAGAGTGCCAGGTAGGCATCAAAAAGGTGAGTTGAATCACGTTCAGCCCTTGCGTACTGTAGGGTTGTCTGAAAATAATTGGTTGCTGAGGGATAATTGCGACTGTTGTAATGAATATTCCCCAGGAAATAGTGGATCATATAGCCAAGAGAAGGATCGGGAACAAGTTGCATCTCAAGGAGTTTATCCGCCTCACGGAGTGGCTCGTACACCGTGCTGTCCTTCACTCCCATGCGGGTACGCACAATGCCCTGGTAAGCCAGTGCCCGGATGAAATTTGTGTTTTCAGGTTCTGACTTGCGGTAGTAGTCCGTCACAGCATTGATCAGCGAATCACTGGTAAAGTTCACATAGGTCTTATCGTCTGAGATCACCTTCAGCAGATCGTAATAAGCCCTTCCGCTGCGGGACAACTCTTCTCTATCAAGTGACTTCAGGCTGTCAGATACACGCTGCGGATAGTGGTCGAGTATGTTATCCCAGGCATCCAACCTGGTCATTATCTCTTCATCTTCCCCTTTGTAACAGGATGTTACAAAAAGAAGGAGGAGAAGAAAAAGAAATGTCGGTATGATACGCATTGTGCGAAATTCAAAAAATAAGGACAAAGATAGTCCATTTTATATAAAAAGTAGATTTTAGTTGTCTGAATTAGTTCTTAACAGCAACGCATCATTTGACAGTAACCAAAACCTCATCAATACCTATACAACCTCAAAAAACACGAGGGGATAATGAGGACATATATGCCGAGATCATGTAAAAGTATGCTACAGTGGAAGTCTGGAACAAGGTTGATTGATATGTACAACACAAAAAAAGGGACAAACTATTGCTTGTCCCCTTTTTATCAATGGTTCAGTAAAAATACTATTCAACTGATAGAACGTTTGTTTTAATGGAAGCTTTGCTAAGCTGGTTTATCACGCTTCTGGTAACTGTTGCTGAAGGATCAACTACAGCACCACTTCCAGTTGAAAAATCGAAGATATCATAGCCCACTTCCTGAGACTCTTCGCCTGCATAGGAAACTGCAATAATACTGTATACGCCATCACTCTCAACAGGGAACTGCACAGAACCACTTGCATCGAGTTCGACAGTCTCGATGGTTCCGTCAAGTATCCCTGACAAGGCGGCATTGAGATCTTGACCTTCTACCATTGCAACTTGCGCGGTTTCAACATCTTCTCCAAATGTAACCTCAGCTACAGCAAAGTTTTCGTCATCGGTATTCGTGAATCGCCCTAAATAGGTAACATCGATAGAATAGTCAGCAAGCACAACACCAGGCATAAGGACCATAAATGCTCCATTTCCATTTGCTGTATACAATGCACCGTCATTGTAGCCCGCCATACCCATTAACAATGTATTAGGCGGAAATGAGATGATGCCGTCTTTAAAGGTACCGGTACGTCCTGCAGCAATTTGCTGATCCAGCGTTTCGCCTCTTGACAAGTATAATCCAGCTAAGCTGCCAAATGAAAACTTACCGTAACCCCAGTCCATTCCCGTTTGCTGTACATTGATGTATACAGCATCAGGATTTTCAGCGTGTATTTCAAAGAAATAGTCACGCGAGGTATCCCAATCACCAGGTGCGTTATACGGATAACCCTCAGCATAGGGATTTACAAGCCTGAAAAATCCGGGTTGTAAATCGTTCTCTTGGATTTCAACTTCCCAGGAAACATCGGCTACACCAAATAATGTAGAAACAAAGTCATCGATAATAGTTCCTGTACCAATTGTTTTCCAGGGTGCCGGAATACCAATAGTGAATGCGTATTCACCGATTCCATATGGTGTTGCATACGCTTCGCCTACAGTTATTACAAGGTCACTAAAATTATCGAAACCAACCTCTTCCGGATCATAGGAAAGTTGAAAAGTTGTAGAAGCCTGACCAGAATTGAAAGTAACAGAAGCTGGGATGCTATAAAGACCATCTCCACCTGTCAGTGTCAAAGGCACAGTCGCGGCATTATCAGTGTTGACTCTTGCAATAGCAATTTCATGTGAAGTGGCAATGCTGGAAGCATTTATTGAAAGGCTGTTTGTGCTCGGAAAATAGACCTGATCATTTTCAAGTTTCTCTGCCGGTTCATAAACGACAGCATCGTCTTTACATGAATAGAGTGAAGTCATGGCAAATAATATCGCCAAAAGACCGTAAATATATTTTTTAGTATTCATAACTGTATTCACTTTAATAATTAGTTAGCAAATTCACCAATAGGAGTAGGTGTTGTAACTGTACCTGTAGGATCAGGATTGTTGAAGCCTTGAAGAGCTGCATTGGCATCCATTTCACTGATTGGAATAACCAGGTTCCAGTTGGGCTTGATACCCTTCACATTCATTTTGAAAATGTCTGCAGGTGCATTTGTGCCGTCATAGTTTTGGATGATATCCGGTTTAATGCGTTTTGCAGATGGGAAAGCGTTGCCTTCACCCCAGAATTCAATCCTCATTTGTGTGAGTACTTCAAGCTGGAAAGCACGTTGATCACCAGTGGTAAAGTTGTAATCAGGTTGACGGTAAGACTGCATAAATGAGTTTAACTTGGACAATCCAGCAGGTACGCCCTGAGACATACCCACGGCTTCAGCTTCAATCAGGTACATCTCTTCCACACGCATCACAGGCACATCAACTGCTCCACCAATGCTGTATGTTTCCCAATCACCTTCTCTACAGCGGAATTTTAATGACATATAGGCAGGTGCATCGTTGATGAAAGCAGCATCACGCGAAGTTTTGTAATTGTGGAATTCGTATTTGTCGGGGTGTAAGAATGTATTTTTTCTAAAATCATTGTCCGCGATCTTATCATAGAGTGACCGATCGATACCAGGTCTGGTCAGTGAAGAATAACCCCAGTCAGCTTCACCGGAAATCCAGCCTGTAAAGTTAGCCAGGTTTCTCATGCCTTCAGCCGGATAATTCACATACCACATCCATGCTTGGTTGGCAGTGTTGAATCCAGATTTCTCATCCTCCCATTGCGATGCTGTTACGGGGGTACCGCCAAATTCAGCAATAGCTTTGCCAGCAAATTCAGCAGCTTTGTCGTATTGTTCATCCCAGAGATATGCCTTGGCTTTGATGCCATAAACAACAGCCAAGCTAGGGAAGAGTCTTGAAGGGGGTGTATAGCCATCCATCAAGGCTTCCGCTTTCTCAAGGTCAGCTAGAATAAATTCCATCATCTGTTCACGAGTTAAACGTGGGTTGTTTTTGGCATCATCACCAGTAGTACTTTCAGTTACCAATGGCACAGTCAATCCTTTTACTTTCGAAACGTCAGTGTAGATGTTTTCTACCGGTTCAAAGAATACCATGAGCATATAATAGTTGAATGCACGGTTTGCATAAGCGACACCTGCTGCACCCCTGATTGCCGGAGTTAAACTCTCATCTTCAATGTCAACTGCAGCAATTACATCGTTTGCAGATTTAATGAGTTTGTAGAGCGTAAACCAAGGCAAATATGCAAAATAGCTTGTTTCTCCGAAGTTCGCATTAAAGGTATTGTAATTCCGATACCAATCATATCCGGAGTTTTCACCAAGCGGGAACATATCACCCAGCATTTCAGTTTGAGCAATCATAAACTGAGGATAAGACATGTCTGTCTCATGAACCTGGTCGTCATAAACGAAGTAACCCTTTGACATTTGCGATGGGATACCGTTTAGGGATGCTTCCAGAGCTGAAGCAGATGCTCCGATTTGCTCGGAGGTTGCGGTATCACCTTCTGGAAACGTCTCCTCTATACAGCTGTTTAACGCCAATACAGTAACAGCTGATATCAATAACAATTTATATTTTTTCATTTTCATATCAGTTAATTTGTTTAGAAATTAAGAGTGATACCACCAGAAACGGTTCTCATGGGTGAATAATAGGTTGCATTGGTTGTATCGCTGTAAGATTGACGAGGGTCGAATCCTTTGCGTTTTGACCAATAGAACACGTTTTCAAGGGATCCATACAAACGAATGGAATTGATTTGCATACTTCTTACCCATTTGCTAGGAAGTGTATAACCCAAATTGATATTCTCAATATTCAAGTAACTTGCATCTGTTAAGAATCGGTCTGAAGCACCTGCACTGTAGGTATCACCAAACACAAAACGAGGAATTTCGTTTGACATGTTATCAGGTGTCCATGATTTTAACAGATCGGCATGAAAATTATAACCTGTATTGGAGCCTGTTGGTGACGACATGAAACTACGATATGTTCCATCATATTGTTTACCTCCTATCTGATAGGAGAAGTTAATGTTGAAATCAAATCCATAAGCCTGTACAGTTGTGCCAAAACCACCAAACATTTTGGGAATTGTAGATTCATTGTTTACGAAGTAATCTGCATCAGCATATGTCGCAGTAGTTTCACGCCCAGTAATGTTGCCTTCTTCATCTACAATGTTCTTGTACCACATTGATTGACCATCTTCATCGATTCCGGCAAATTCTTTCAATCTCCAGGAAAACATCGACAGGTCCTCAGCAATGAAGAAATTTCCACTTGTGTACCCTTTGTATTCGTTTCCTGCAGCATCATAGGATGAGGCTGTCTTCTTGTCTTCGTGTAACAGGGTTATCTCGTTCTTCAATGTGGAGAGATTCAAATTGACATCCCAGGAGAAGTTACGCTGCTTGATAATATTGGCAGCAAGTTCAAATTCAACACCTGTGTTGTACATATCACCAATATTGTCAAAATAACTTGAATAACCCAGCGAAGGAGCTACCGAAAATGAGAACAACATGTCGGTGGTCTTTCTGTGATAGTACTCCAAACTACCTGACAAACGTTTAAACAGAGAGAATTCGGTTCCAATATTGAAGTTTGAGTTGGTTTCCCAAGTGATATCTCTTGTTCCCTTCGATTCAAAAGCTGTACCGATATTTCCGGAAGAGTTGGTGATATTGAACACATCTGTATAACGATAGGAGCCGATATTGTCATTTCCTTGAACACCATATGACGCTTTCAATTTCAGTTCGTCGACCCAGTCGGCACTGAACCATTCTTCTTGATTGATGAGCCATGCACTTCCCAAAGACCAGAAGTCACCCCAACGATAATCCGGGTGGAAACGTGACGAAGCGTCTCTACGATAAGATGCCGATGCAAAAATGCGGTTGTCGTAATTGTACTGTAAACGGGTGAAATAACCTTCGCTATTATAGCGGGTTTTATAAGAGTAGGCACTTTGTCCGTCTTGTATAGCACCCCCCAATTCTTTGTTGCTCTGAGAAAACATTTTGGATTTATCAGCATAGAGATATGCATAGGTACTGTTGAAATACTCATGACCCAGCAATGCGTCAAAATTATGGAGCCCAAAATAGGTAGAATAATTCAATAACTGTTGGTAGTTTACGTCATACGTACGTGAGTGACTTTTCGAAACAGTACCCCCAGTGGTGTCGAATTGGCCATAGTAAGGATTGTAAACGTAAGTGGTACGTGTTTCATCCAAGTTTTGTGTGCCATTGATGGTCAATGTCAAGCCGGGCATGAATGTAATATTTGCAAATCCATTACTTGAAAATGCATTGCCTTCTGAATTCACTGTGTTGAGGAAGCTGTCCATAATTGGATTCGCATCCGAAATGAATGGACGAGAACGACCGGCATTAGTTCCATTCCCATAGTCCATCATCTCAAAGCCATCTGAATCAACCATAATGCTACCATCAGGATTGCGGAGATAGGCAGGATAGATAGGAGGCATCTGGGAGGTAAACGCCCAAATGTTACCAGAGGATGTACTGGATCCATTGTTGCTGAGAGCGTTCTGGTCAAACCTGGCATAAGAAATATTACCACCCACTTTCAACCAGTCTTTCGCCTGATAGTCAGCTCTCAAACGAGTTGTAAGACGTTCCATATCGGAGGCCTTTGTGATACCTTCGTTGTTTAAGTATCCCAGTGATGCAAAGAATGTTGTTTTCGTATCACTTCCACTCACAGACAAGTTATACTCTTGGCGCATTCCGGTACGTGTACCCGCCTTTTCCCAATCATCGGGCAGAAGTAGATAATCCTTGCCCCTGTAGTTCTCAATGCGGCCTAATGTAGCCTCAGGATTCAATTTGCCATTCAGACCAATCAACATCTGACCTTCTGGATAAGTATAGACATTGTATCCCAGACCACCGTTTCCCTGATCTCCGAACAGGTTTTCATTGCTCTTAATCCAACTCGCTTCAGGACTCAGGCCCAAGTTCATATGGTATCTCGATAAAGCACCATAATGCATCTCATAATACTGTGCAGGATTTGTTATTACATCATAATGTTGCAATGCTCTGGTGTTCGCACCATATTTTGCATCAAATGTGATCACTGCATCACCTCCTTTGCGGGCTGCTTGTTTTGTAGTGATCATAATCACACCATTCGCTCCTCTTGCACCGTATAAAGCGTTTGAAGCAGCATCTTTTAATACTGTCATTGATTCCACGTCGTTGGGATTCAAATTACTCAAATCGCCACTGTAAGGAGCACCATCAACAATGATCAATGGATCGTTACCTGCATTCAGTGAGCTGAAACCACGAATTTTAATCGAAGATGTCGCCCCGGGAGCACCGCTGTTTGAAGTCAATTGCAAACCCGGCACAGCACCGGCTAAGGCATTGGTAACACTTGTCACCTGCGATTTACTCAATTGTTCGGAATCGACAACTTTAGCAGAGCCGGTGAATGCCGATTTTTTCGCAGTACCGAAAGCCACAACCAATACTTCGTCCAACAATTCAGAATCAGGTACCAGTTCAACTCTCATATTTGCACTTACGGGTAATTCCTGTGTTTCATAACCAACATAAGAAACGACAAGCGTACTGTTAGAAGGAGCCGATAATGTGAAAACACCATCTATATCGGTAACAGTACCTTGGGTAGTCCCCTTTACTTGTATGGTTGCACCAATTGCAGGATCTCCGTTCTCATCCACCACGGTACCCCGTACCTGCGTTTGAGCAGATATAATCCCTATTCCCAAAAAGAACAGGGATAAAAACATCATTAGTTTTCTTTTCATAAACTCTACTTTTAAATTAATCACATTATTCATTTTCTTAATCAACTAATCAAAGCCTCTAGTATGACTATAAGGGAATTGTGGTTTGAATCAATTGAAAAATAACTGTTAAGGTTGTTTCAGTAATTTTTCTTTTAATAGCTTTATTCCAATATTAACATACTTATAGAATACCATCTATTACGCAAATATATGTCAATTATTTTAATTGCATAATTTTTTGCACATTTTTTTTAATAAAATGTCATTATGTTTAGCAATTACCTCATTTTTCATATTTCTTGCTAAAGGATAATAATATCCCCAGCTAAAAGCACCCTTTACTTTTAACAAATAATAAACCTTTCAACAACCTACCTTCTAAAAAAAAGACAAAGATAAATTTTAAATACACATGATGCAACTTTTATAGCCTCAAACTGC
>DAINAS010000038.1:0-16784 GCA_036733365.1 Proteiniphilum sp. | reverse complement strand
AATCCATTTATGCTTACATTTAAACCAATTGCACTGCAAGACAGGGATCTGATCAATAGTTATCTCTGCAGGCAGCATTACAGGGCTTCAGACCTCTGTTTCACGAACCTTTACTGTTGGGGCTCCAAGTTTGATACTCAGTTTGCCGTGGAAGATGGATGGCTTTTCATCCGCTTTCACGACAACAACGGCCGCAACTCCTATCTCATGCCTATTGGAGAAGGTAATATCCGCGAAGGGATTCATGTAATTATGGAGGACCACAAGCAGTTCAACACCCTCTTTCAGATGCGGGGTCTCACCCGCGAGATGATCGATAAGATTGATGCAGAAATGCCGGATATGTTCGATTACAAGCTGAACCGTTCGGTATCCGACTATATTTATAGCATCGAGAAACTGACTCACCTTAAGGGGAAGAAGTTACAGAGCAAACGCAACCATATAAACCGATTCATGAGGGAGAACGACTGGAAGTACAAGTCGCTGACCGGTCATCCTGAAATCGTGAAAGAGTGCAAAGCGATGCTCGACGACTGGATGGAGATGAACCGGGAGGAGAAAGATCCCACATTGACATACGATGATCATGCCACCACAATGATGCTCGATCACTTCGAGGAGCTGCAGCTGCGGGGTGGACTGATCTGCGTAAACAACCGGATCGCCGCCTTCACCATTGGAGAGCCGCTCACTGATGACACTATTGTGGTGCATGTGGAGAAAGCCTTCACCACCATTCATGGTGCCTATACGATCATAAACCAGCAGTTTGCTGAGCATGAAACCGAAGGTTATACTTATATCAACAGGGAGGAGGACATGGGCATCGAGAACCTGCGTAAAGCGAAACTCTCCTATCAACCCGATATCCTGTTGGAGAAATTTAATGCACGGCTCAAACAACAGTAAATCATGATACGTTTTGCCGATGAACATTCACGTGAAGCGGTGAGGGCGATGTGGAAGCGCTGCTTCGGTGACCCGGACGATTACATGGATGTCTACTTCCGTCACAAGTATCGCGACGACCAGACACTGATTTATTTTGAGGGGGAGATGGCGGTAGCATCGCTGCAGATGCTGCCTTACACTTTCACCTTTCACGGCTGTGAGATTCCGGTGCTTTACCTATCGGGAGTATGCACGTTACCGGAAGCACGCAAAAAAGGGATCATGCATCAGCTCTTACTACGCAGCTTTGAAGTGGCTAGAGAGAGAGAGTTCCCGCTGATGTTGCTGGTGCCGCAGGAGGAGTGGTTGCTCGGCTTTTATGCCAAATATGGCTTTGCACAAACCTTCGATGCAGGCGTTGAACAGATGCTCTTGCTCAAAAAAGTGCTCGATTTACATCCAGGCGACTTGCAAGCAGCTTACCGTGCTTTCGATTCCCATTTTCGAGGGTGTGAGATGACACTACAGAAAACATATGATGATTTTTGTGCCATCGTCGAGGAGGCCTCACTTTATCACTTCCCTCCCAAGAAAAATCTGATAGGCATGTCGCGTATCATCGATGTGGAGCGTCTATTGCAGCTATATGCCGCAGCACAGGATGATATAAACTTCTCACTGAAAGTGGTTGATCCATTGCTTAGCCGGAACAGTGGTATCTTTTCCATATCGGGGGGCATAGCCATTAAAGTAGAACAACCGATTGATTCGATGCTAGAGCTGGCGATAACTGACCTTACGCAACACCTCATGGGATATCACACCAGTGAACGTGGAGAGCAGATTGAGACTCTGTTCCCGGAGAAAGTGCCTGCTATGCATTACATGTTGGAATAGGAGGTTGTCACCTCAGAGCCACTTTCGTTTCTTGAAATAATAGAGAATAAAGAGAGAGGAGAGCACCATAAAGAGAATGGCAAGAGGGTAACCCCACTTCTTGTCGATCTCCGGCATAAAGGTGAAGTTCATTCCGTAGATGCTGGCAATAAGTGTGGGAGGCATGAAGATGACCGAGACAATGGTAAAGATTTTGATGATCTTGTTCTGTTCGATGTTCACATAACCCAGGAAGGTATCCTGTAGGTAGTCGAGACGGTCGAAGCTGAACTTGATGTGCTCCACCAGTGAGTTGATGTCCTTGATGATGATGGTGAGTTTCGGTTGCAGCTCATTGGGGATGAACTCGCTGCGAAGCATACCAGAGACGGTGCGCTGTTTGTCAATGATGTTCTCCCTGAGGAGCATTGTCTTTTCCTGAAGATTCTTGATCTCGGAGAGCAGCTCCTCGTCTGCCTCCTGCAGTGTGAGCGAGTTACTGAGCTGGGTGATCTTCTGTGTCATGTTCTCGATCATGTCGGCATCGAACTCAACCCGTGTCTCCAGTAGCGCCACCAGCACGTGTGCCCCGGTGGGATAGTTCTTCGGATTGGCTGAAATCTTTTTAACTGTCTCGTGGAAGGAGCTCAGTTCCTCACCGCGAACAGTCACCAGGATGTTGTTCTTGAGGATAAACGATACCGGATCTGTTTCGAAGTTGGATAGCAGGAAGTTGGAGTTTACCACGAGTGTGTCGTTGGTCTCGATGTACCGCGACGACATCTCGATCTCAATCATCTCCTCCTCCTCCTGAATGTATATTTTCAGGAAATCCTCCAGTTCATTTTCCACCTCCTCATCCACGTCGTTGAGGTCAATCCACAGAAAGTTCTGTATGGGGTTTGATTTCAGGAAGTCAAGGCTACGGCTCAGTCTCACGATGCCATCCTTGTGATAAAACAGTTTTACTTCCGCCATGGTCTTTCTCTTTTAAATCGTACTTAAATCAGTCCTTTGATGCCTTTAAACCTCCAGACTGTATCAACGGTTCCAGCAGGTTGGTGAGTTGCTCGAACTGCTCAATGGAGAGCTGTTCGGGTCTCTTGGTGAGCATCGGGTCGTCGGGCATCGGACTCTCTTCTGACAGCAGTGACTTGATGGAGTTGCGCAGCATCTTTCGTCGTTGGTTGAAGCTGGTCTTCACTACCGTTTTGAACAATTTTTCATTACAGTCGAGCTGCTTTCGCCCGTTGCGGGTGAGCCGTACGACTGCCGATTTAACTTTGGGCGGAGGGATGAACGCCTGCTCGTTCACCGTGAAGAGGTACTCGATGTCGTACCAGGCTTGCAGCAACACACTGAGGATGCCGTAGCTCTTGTTCCCGGGTGAAGCAGTCATGCGTTCAGCCACCTCTTTTTGGATCATGCCCGTACAACAGGGTATAGACTCCTTGTGGTCGAGCAATTTGAAAAAAATCTGTGAGGAGATGTTGTAAGGATAATTGCCAATCAGACAGAAGCTCCCGTCATAAAGAGTTGTAAGGCCCATCCGCAGGAAATCCTGCTCCAGGATACGGCCTTCGAGGGCAGGGTAGTGCTCTTTGAGGTAAGCTACAGACTCGCGGTCTATCTCCACCACGGTGAGATCTCTGCCCAGTTCCAGCAGTTGACGGGTGAGCATGCCAGTGCCGGGTCCCACCTCCAGCACCGGGAGAGAGGGGAAGTTCTCAAGGCTCTCCGCGATGCGGCGCGCAATCGACTCATCCTTGAGAAAGTGCTGCCCTAGGTTTTTTTTTGCTCTTACCTGAAACATTGCAATCTGCCGATTATTCCTTATCTTTACCGCCGCAAAGGTAACATTTTATTATCAGAAATCTGATAAACCCATTCTAAAAAACAAGATAGATGAGGCACACACCTTGTGCACGGAAGCGTTAGCGCTCCATTCTCTCTCTCTTGATGGAACAAATTAACAGTGAACAGGTGAAGATAACGATTGAAACCCTGAAGAGCTTCCTGAAGACAGTGCTCTCCCTGCTGCTCGGATTGTTTATCATCTGGGCTATGTATCGCGACACTGATCTGGGCGAGCTGTGGGAAATCACCCG
Organism: Proteiniphilum sp.; assembly: GCA_036733365.1. GTDB lineage: Bacteria > Bacteroidota > Bacteroidia > Bacteroidales > Dysgonomonadaceae > Proteiniphilum. Next base: position 12,906 of record DAINAS010000038.1, on the reverse strand, counting down.
CTCGGCAAATTTCGGAATCATAGCCTTCTCCTTGATATTCGGTTTGTTGGGTAACCTCTTGCGGGGTCTTCGCTGGGAGCTGTTTGTCAATTCTCTCGGTTATCATCCTCCTCGCGCCAGCCTGGTTTACGCTACGCTGGGCAACTACGCGGTCAACTTTGTTTTGCCGCGCGCCGGTGATGTGTGGCGTTGTGGTGTGGTGAGTAAGTATGATCGCATCCCTTTCTCCCGGACACTGGAGACCTTTCTGGTTGACAAGGTTGTCGACATCATTGCCGGAGTTTCGGTCATTTTGTTCAGCATGCTGTTCAGCATTGATTTTTTTATTTCCTATTTCAGGGATAACCCGCAGTTCGGAGAAACTCTTTCGCACATGTTTTCATCTGTCTGGATTTACCTGATCCTGGTGGCGATGGTGCTGGCGGTAATCGTGATGCGAACCTTCTTCCGGCGCACCTGGCTGATGATTAAAATTAAGCGTTTTGTCAATACGCTTCGCTACGATCTGCGTCTCATTTCCGTAATGAAGGAGAAAAAGAGGATAATAATCTATACGATCCTCCTTTGGTTCTCTTTTTATTTGTATTTTTACATCTGCTTCTTCGCGTTTGATTTTACGAGAGGCCTGGGACCAATGGCAGGATTGATCGTTTTCGCCATGACTAACATTGGCATCTCGGCGCCTGTACAGGGTGGCATAGGCCCCTGGCATTTCATGGTGATTTCTTCCCTGCTGATTCTGGGAGTGGCCGAGAAAGAGGCATTGGCATTCGCGGGAGCTGTTTTCACCATTCAGTCGGTCTGGCAGATTCTCTACGGCCTTGTAGGTGTCTTTGCCATGCCGCATGTGAAGCGGAAAATTGAAACAATCAACGAAAAAACCAATTAAAGATAAGTAAAAATGGCTACAACAGATTTGCAGAAGCTGACGCCCCAAAGCGTTTGGAAACATTTTCATTCCCTCACCCTCATACCCCGGCCTACCGGCCAGATGGAAGCGGTGACTCGTTTCGTGATGGAGTTCGGGAAAGCATTGAACCTGGAAACACGGCAGGACGAGGTGGGCAACGTGGTGATTTGCAAGCCGGCTACGAAAGGGTATGAAAGTGCTAAAACGGTTATCCTACAATCACACCTCGATATGGTGCCACAGAAAAATGCCGATGTAGCCCATGATTTCACAAAAGATCCCATTCAGGCCTTTGTCGACGGGGAGTGGGTGAAAGCCCGTTCCACCACGTTGGGTGCTGACAACGGCATTGGCTGTGCCATGATGATGGCTCTCCTGGAAGATGAGACACTGGATCATCCTGCCATTGAAGCACTCTTCACAATCGATGAGGAGGTGGGCATGGATGGTGCCAATGGACTGGAAAAAGGATTCCTTCAAGGATCACTGATGCTCAACCTTGATACAGAGGAAGATGGTGAGCTCTGCATCGGCTGTGCCGGCGGACGGGATGTGAATGTCTCCTTCCGCTACAAGCCGGATACTGAGATTGAAAAGGGAGATATTGCTTTCAAGGTGAGTTTGCGTGGGCTTAAAGGGGGCCACTCCGGGGTGCAGATTCACCTGGGACGGGCCAATGCCAATAAGCTGATGAACCGCTTCCTGAAAGAGGTGGTCAGCAACTACGAAGCACGCATAGCCTCCATTCAGGGGGGATCACTGCGCAACGCCATTCCCCGCGAGTCGTTCGTGGTGCTTACCATTCCCGAGCAGCTCTCTGATGATCTGCTGGACTTGGTGGCAGAATATGAAGAGCTGTTCCGAAACGACTTCTCCGGTATTGAGGAGGGAATCTCCTTTAAGGCGGAACAAACCGATTTGCCGAAGAGCTTGATACCGGAGGAGGTGCAGGATGACCTGATCAATGCGGTTGAGGGATGTCCCAACGGGGTGATCAGCTACTTGGCCGACTTTCCCGGTGTGGTGGAGAGCTCGCTCAATCTGGCACTTGTGCAGTCCTCCGAAGATGGAATTGATGTGAAGTTGCTGGTGCGCAGCTCCTCCGAGAGCCGAAAGGATTGGGTCTGCTCGTCGGTGGAGAGCCTCTTCCTGCTGGCGGGTGCACGTGTGGAATTCGACGGTGACTATCCCGGTTGGCAACCCAACGCCCAGAGCGAACTGCTTAACACCATGGAACGGATCTATCTCGAGAAGTTCGACCAGCGCCCCAAGGTGATGGTGATTCATGCAGGCCTTGAGTGTGGCATCATCCAGTCTAACGTGGAGCAGAAACTGGATATTGTCTCTTTCGGGCCTACCATCACCGGTGCTCACTCTCCCGATGAGGCTGTGAAGATTGATACCGTTGAACGCTCCTACGACTACCTGGTATCAATACTGAGTCAACTGAAATAGATGCGATGCACAATACACTGATTGTTTTTGCTTCGAACCATGGGACAGTTGAACGTTGTGCCCGGGAGCTGTTCAGGCTTATTGACGGCAAGGTGGATTTGTGCAACTTGAATCGTCGTGAATCAATACCTGATTTGAAAGTGTACGATTCCCTTATTGTGGGAGGATCCATTCATTATGGTAAGGTACAGAACGTGATTGCCGGTTTCTGTAAAAACAATCAGTCGCTATTGGCAGGTAAACGGCTGGGACTTTTTGTAAACTGCCTCTATAGCGGAGAGAAAGCACAGCAACAACTCGACAATGCTTTTCCCGAAAGCCTTGCTCGGCATGCGCTTGTACGTGAATACTTCGGTGGTGAACTGGATGAGGAGAAAATGAACTTCTGGGAGCGTCTCATTACAAGGCAGATAGTCCGTAGTGAAGAGCTGGAAGTTCAGCTCGACAAAGAAAAAATAAGACGTTTCGCTAATGTTATGACCTCAAACAATGAAGAGAAGGCTTGAGAAACATATCCTGTTACCGCTGGTGCTTGTCTGCTACGCCCTCATCATGGGAATACTCGCATACCCACGTTACCGTACCTCCGGCAACTGGGGCGAGTACTTCTCGATTATAGGCATCACCCTGTTGCTTGCACTCCTACTGCATTTTCTGCTGAAGCGCAGAGAGTACATCCGCAATCGTTTCAAGGGAGAGGAATAGTTTGCGCGGGCATCAACTGTGATGGGTTATGCCGCCAGTATGTCAATCCCTAATCGATTAACCGGCTTTCAGGCAATTGCCTGAAAGCCGGTTTTTTTTTGAACATGTTTCACAAAATAAATGAACATCGTTGTCACAAAATTCCACACTCGTCGTCTTTCTTATACAAACAGCTTAATTTTTGGTATGATGAAAAATAAGATTCTTGCGCTGATGTTTTTTGCGCTCCTTACAGCCGGTCTGCAGGCACAAACAAAGTTGAATGAACTGTACCGCGAATTTGCCCGTGCCGAGAATGTCACCAAGGTGAACCTGAACGGCTTGGCGCTGATGTTTGCCAAACCTTTCATGGAGGATCATGGTGATGGCAAATTGAGCAGCATCCGTGTGCTATCTCTTGAGGATTGCCCTCTGGAAGTGAAAGAACGATTCAGTCGTACAGCACTGAATTTCCGTGACGATGATTTTGAACTTCTTCTCAACACCAACGATGCCAATGAGAAAGCGCGAATCTTCGTGAAGATAAAAGATCAGCTGATTCGTGAGATGGTGATCATTACCACGGGCGACGATCCTGCTTTGGTACACCTGAAAGGGAAATTCCGGCCATCCGATATCGATGCGATGAGCAATGGAAGGAAGTGAATTTAAACAGCGGTTTCTCGTTTACAGCGGATTGATATATCGCTATGCCTTTGCTGTAACGAGTGACAGTACGGATGCGGAGGATATTGTCCAGGAGGTGTTTGAGAAGCTGTGGAAGATACGTGAGACACTGGCGGCGATAGAGAACGATGAGGCCTACGTGGTCTCGGTAGCCCGTAACTGTTCGCTCGATCATCTCCGGAAGCAATCGAGACACCGGATCACAGCCCTCACCCCGACTACGGAAGCGGAAGACGATGGGGGAGCGTTAACCGGCTTGGAAGCAAAAGAACAACTGCAGCACGTGGAGCAATTGCTCTCCACCCTTCCGCAGAACCAGCAGAGAGCCATTCGCCTGCGGCATTATGCCGATCAACCGCTCCCGGAAATTGCAGCGGTGATGCAACTCACAGAGATGAACGTGCGACAACTCCTCTCGAGAGCGAGAAGAAATCTGAAAGATAAAATGAAGAAGTATGAGTATGGAGAAAGAGTTTGAGTCCTTGCTGGAAAAGTTCTACCGCGGTGAAACAGACTGCCGGGAAGAGCAACTCCTTGCTGGTTATTTGAACAGTGAGTCACTGCCGGCCCGATTCGAAGCTGACAGGGAGCTGTTTCAATTGCTTTCGTCGGCCGCACCGGAGATGCCGAAGGGCCTGGAGTCGCAGATGGGTCACCTGATCGACAGGATGGAGATGGCTGAGTTGAGCGGGAAGAGAACTGAAAAGGGTACCCTCATCCGGAGGAATTTTAAACTACGGATCGCCGGACTGGTGGCATCACTGATGTTCCTCGCCACAATCGGTTTCTGGACCTATTTCAGTGAGAGCGACAACAAATCGCTGCTTACCGATACCTTCGAGAACCCGGAACAGGCTGAGGCAGCAACCCTGGAGGCACTGCAGCTTTTCGCAAACAACTTCTCAAAGGGAACACGTACGGTGGAGCATGCCGACCGGCAGGTAGACAAAGCATTCGGCATCCTGCGTGAAACAGTTGGACAGGGATTGACAATCATTGAGGATCCCGTTAATGAGTAAATAGAAAACAACCATAAAGATTGAGTAAAATGAGAAAGATGATGATGGTGCTTGCGCTAGCCCTCACAGCCTCCGGGCTGTTCGCGCAGAACAATCCGTTTGAGAAATTCACGGACATGGAGGGCGTGACTTCGGTTTATATTTCAAAAAACATGCTGTCGCTAATGCCCAAAGAGTCGGGCATGCAGTTTGGCGATGTGGATGTATCAAATTTCCTGGAGAAGCTCTCATCCATCCTGATCCTTACCTCTGAGAACAAGCCGGTGGCGCAGGAGATGGTTTCACTGGCCAACAAACGGATACAGGACGATAAGTATGAATTGCTGATGCGGGTCAAGTCGGATGACGGCGAGCTGGTTAACTTCTTCATGAAAGGGAAACCGGAAAACATTCACGAGATGATCATGATTGTGGAAGACAGCGATGGTGAGAGTGTGATCATGCAATTCCTGGGAGCCTTTTCACTGGATGACGCGAAGAACATCACCGATGGGTTGCAGAAGAAGAACAAGTGAGGGAGCATGTCAGTCGAACAATCGACACCGGATGAGCATCTGCTTGTCCGGTTTTTTATTGTCCTGTAGATAAGGTTCAATCACCCGAAAAATGTTATATTTGCTCAATATTTCAATTCCAAAGCATGACACAAGACTCGTTCTCACTATCCGAACTGAACCGTCGGGTGAAGAATGCCATCTGCGATCACCTGCCGGAAACCTATTGGTTGCGGGCAGAAACCAGCGATGTGCGCCGCAATCAGAACGGTCACTGCTATCTGGAGTTTGTGGAGAAGGATGCAGAGAAACAACATATCGTGGCCAAGGCACGCGGGATGATCTGGTCGAATGTCTTCCAGATGCTGTCAGCCTATTTCGAAGCGGAGACGGGACAATCCTTTACTTCGGGGCTCAATGTGCTGGTGCGTGTGTCGGTCGACTTTCACGAGCTCTACGGATTCTCCCTTACCGTGGTCGATATCGAACCATCCTTCACGCTGGGTGAGATTGCCCGCAATCGACAGCAGATACTCAGGCAACTGGAGGAGGAGGGGGTGCTGACACTCAATAAGGAGCTGGAGCTGCCGGAGTTGATCCGCCGCATTGCGGTGATCTCCTCCCCCAGCGCGGCCGGTTATGGTGATTTCTGTGACCAGCTCGCTCGCAACAGCGGAGGGTTCATCTTTTACACAAAATTGTTCCCCGCCATCATGCTGGGAGAGCGTAGCGAGAGTTCCATCATCGCTGCGCTGGAGCAGGTGTTCCGTTACAGTGATCACTTCGACGCGGTGACCATCATCCGTGGCGGTGGTGCCACCTCCGACCTGAACTGCTTCGACAGCTACTCGCTGGCGTTAAACGTGGCACAGTTTCCCTTGCCGGTGGTTAGTGGCATTGGTCATGAGCGTGATGTGACGGTGCTGGACCACGTGGCACACACCCGTGCCAAGACACCTACCGCTGTTGCCGAGTTTTTGATCGGTCACACCATGAAAACGGCTTCAGAGCTGGCGGACCTTGAGGAGCGGCTGCAGGGTAAAACCCGTTCGGTGTTACAGGATGAATCGTCAGAGATCCGCCTCCTTAGCAAGGACACCGTACACCTCTCCACCCTCCTGTTGCAAAAAGAGGAGGCACAGACTCACCAGTTGTCAGACAGGATGCGACATCTGCTAAAACAACAGTTGCAGCAGCAACGTCATCAGGTGGAGACCATGGAGCAGTACATCCGGATGGTGTCGCCATCAAACGTGCTGAAACGGGGCTATACCCTCACCATCATGAACGGCAGGATCGTCACCTCGCTGCACACCATCGCCCCCGGAGATGTGATCGAGACCCACTTCCGTGATGGCGTTGCCACCTCGGAGGTGTGTGGCGTGAGCAATCGTCAGGAGGCGGAAAAAATCTGAGCGTGAAAACTTCAAAATATTACAGAATGGATACCAATATGGAACATATGAGCTATACAGAAGCAAAGAAAGAACTTATCGATATCGTTTTCGCCATCGAGACGGGGGAGCTTGATGTAGATGCACTGACCGAGAAGGTGAAGCGGGCCTCCGAGTTGATTCTCTTCTGCCGGGCGAAGCTCACCCAGACTGACGAGGAGTTACAGAAGATACTCGACGACATCACATGAAACCAACAAAACAGCAAAGCGTGATCATCGTTGCCGGAGGTAAGGGCCTCCGTGCAGGCGGGGAGTTTCCGAAGCAGTTTCAACTAATTGGCGGCCTTCCGGTACTGATGCATACCATCGCTGCTTTTCACCATTACAACCCTGAAATCATCAGCGTGGTGGTGCTGCCTGAAGGTTTCGAGTCCCACTGGGAGGAACTGGTCCGCACGCATAATTTCACATTACCTCATCGCACGGTAACCGGTGGAGAGACACGATTCCACTCTGTCCGTAACGGACTGGAGCTGATTCCCGCTGAAGGGATGGTGGCGGTACATGATGCGGCACGCCCCCTGGTGACGACAGAACTGATCGGCCGATGCTTCAAGGCCTGTGACACCCAACGATGTGGTGTGATTCCGGTTGTAGGTGAAAGCGCCAGCGTGCGTCTACTCACGGATGAGGGAAGTCAAACAATAGATAGAGAGTTGTTGCGGTTGGTGCAGACACCGCAGCTCTTTCCAGCCGCGGAACTCAAAAAGGCATACGAATTGCCTTTCGATCCCGCCTTCACCGATGATGCTTCGGTAGCAGAGAAGCATGGTCTCCCCATCCTGCTGATAGAGGGTGAGGAGAGCAATATCAAAATCACAACACCTTTTGACTTTTTGATCGCTGAACAATTGCTTCTTCATCTGCCAAAATGATAGAAACGATTCCTGTTTCTCAATAAATAGGGCGAAAAGTGGGGTATTGAGAAAAAAATCATTCCATTTTGTCATTATATCATGTATTTTTATTATTTTTGATGAAATAATACAAAGTTCACTTCTCATGGAAAAAATTGATAAATTAGACAGACAGATACTGGAAATCATCTCACAGAATGCCCGCATCCCATTCCGCGATGTAGCTGAGCAGTGCGGTGTATCGCGTGCCGCCATCCACCAACGTGTGCAGCGTATGATTGAGAATGACGTGATTACAGGATCCGGCTATCATGTGAACCCTAAGGTGTTGGGTTATGCTTCCAGTGCCTACATCGGTGTGAAGTTAGAGAAAGGATCTATGTACAAGAACGTAATCCCCGAGTTCGACAAGATCCCCGAGGTGACCGAGTGCCATTTCACAACAGGACCCTACACCTTGCTGGTCAAGCTGTATGCCCGCGACAACGAGCATTTGATGGAACTGCTCAACAACCGCATCCAGGAGATTCCCGGTGTGGTGGCCACCGAGACAATGATCTCGCTGAGTCAGAGCGTAAAGCGTGAGATTCCAATCATGAGGGAGGGTAACTGACACTCCTCTTCCGAATCCAGCCATACACCCCTTCATAGGGACGCAGCAGCGCGACCCTATGAAAGGGTAATTTGTTAAATTCCTTTTTTTTACTTACCTTTGCACAGCTTTTGAAATGGGTATCACACCTTTTCAAATGCAATAAGGCCGGTTTATTGCAGATTTGAAGTAGGTTACATGCCTCTTCCCTGTTGCGTTTTAACACATCTTCCGGCTTCCCGGTTTTAGGTTTTGTCCTTCGTAAAAGCGATCTGTCGATGCTTTCCCTTTTTCACGGATGATGCAATCCATATTGTTGAACAGAGAAGAAATCTCTGATCTGCTTCATCGTTGATTAATCAACATTCAATCCAAAATATAACTCGAATGGTTTATCAAAAATTTCTGCTTACTATTTCATTGTTTTTATTTGCCTCCTCACTCTACCCACAACCTCCTGAGAAGGAAGAGGGCTTCACTTTGGGCGGGGCACTTCGCTACAACCTGATGTCGACGAACTACGAGAGCAACGGAAACAAACTTAAAACGAAGACCGACTGGGATACCTGGCGTCTTAACGTGGAGGGATCCCACTCTGGCATCGACCTGAGCTTCGAATACCGCTTTTATCCCTCCAGTGGAACTCATTTCATACATCACGGTTACCTGGGATACGGCTTCACAGATAAGGTATACATGATGCTGGGGGTATCGCAGGTCCCGTTCGGTATCGCCGATTTTGCTTCTCATTCATGGTGGTTCCAGGTTCCCTATTACCTGGGACTGGAAGATGACTACGACATGGGGGTGCGGTTCGATATCGCGGCTGCCGACAATCTGGATCTCTCGCTTGCCTACTACCGGCAGGCAGAGCCGGCGGGACCGGTAGCGGGAGCGAACAATGTAGGGCAGGGGAGATACTCCTACGACATCCTTCCCGGTACAGGTTCCTTCCTCAATCAGCAGGGGGAATTAATGAGTGCCTATGCAACCCTGCATGAGGTGGATCAGTTCAATGCGCGCCTCAACTGGGAGTTTATCCCCGGCTGGGTGGCAGGTCTCTCCGCACAGGCGGGTGGTCTTTACAACCCCGAGCTGGATGAGACTACCACTTCGACTGCATTTGCCGGTCACCTGGCCGCCACCTTCGGTCGCTTCAGCCTGAAAACAGAGTTGATCAGCTACGATTACAACGCCCTGTCAGACGAGGGTGAGAAACTCGATGTGGTACAGATGGGTGCCTATGGCTATGATTATGCCGGAGGTGACAACTACAGCGGTGGAGTGGCGGCCAGGGCCAATATCTATGTAGCCGGTCTAGCCTACACGTTACCAGTCTCCTGGGGGCCGGTATCCTCCATACAGGCACATATCGACTATTCTTTAGTTGACAAGGTAGAGGAGACGTTTTACAATACCCACCACTTGGTACCCGGTATCCTTGTTACCGCCGGTTCTGTCTACACCTACGTGGATTATGCGATGGGTAAGAATCAGCCCTGGCTGACAGATGACTTCGGAAAGGGACTGGGTTCGGGAGTTGAAGATCCCGACTGGAACAGCCGCCTCAATGTCAATGTAGGTTACTACTTTTAAACAACGATTATGACAGAAAACAACGATAGAACGGTAAAAATAAAAGTCGAGGATCTTACACTGATCTTCGGTAAACGCAAGAAAGAGGCACTGGCGATGCTTGAAAAAGGAGCATCGAAAGAGGAGATCCTGAAGAAAACCAAGTGCACAGTAGGGATCAACAAGGCCAGCTTCGAGGTATATGAAGGAGAGGTCTTCGTGGTGATGGGCCTCTCTGGTAGTGGTAAGTCAACACTGATCCGTTGCCTGAACAGGTTGAACGAGCCTACCTCAGGGAAGGTTTTTTTCAAGGATCACGACATCACCCGTGAGGGAAACAAAGAGCTGATGAAGACACGCCGCTACGAAATGAGCATGGTGTTTCAGAAATTCGGCCTGCTGCCCCACAAGACCATCCTGGAGAATGCCGCCTTCGGCCTTGAACTTCGGGGAGAACCTAAGGAGGAAAGGGAGAAAAAAGCACGTCAGGCACTCGAAACGGTAGGTCTGAAGGGATATGAGGAACAGCTGCCCTCCGCCATGTCTGGCGGGATGCAGCAACGTGTAGGGCTGGCCAGGGCATTGGCCAATGACAGCGAGGTGCTGCTGATGGACGAAGCGTTCTCGGCCCTCGACCCACTGATTAAGGCTGACATGCAGGATGAACTGTTGCAGATTCAGGAGAAGCTGCAGAAGACCATCGTCTTCATCACCCACGACCTGGATGAGGCGATTAAGCTGGGCGACCGTATCGTGATCATGAAGGATGGTGTAATCGAGCAGATAGGCACCGCCGAGGAGATTCTCACCAACCCGGCCAGTGACTATGTAGAGGCATTCACGGAGAAAGTGGATCGCAAGACCATCATCACCGCCGAGACGCTGATGTTCCGCAAGCCCACCCTGCTGCATCTGAAGAAGGATGGCCCCATGCAGGCGATCCGCAAGATGCGCACCATCTCGGTAGATGTCCTGCCGGTGGAAGATGAGAAGCGGGTGTTCCTTGGTTATGTATGGCTGAAAGATGTGCTGAAGCTGGCCGATAGGAAGGAGAACTCGCTGCAGTCGGTGATCAGAACAGAGGTGCCGAGTGTCTACAGCCATTATACGGTGGAGGAGATGCTGCCACTAATTTCGAACCACAACTACCCGCTGGCGGTGGTCGACGAGGAGAGCAAGCGGTTGCTGGGCATCGTGACCCAGACCTCATTGATCATCGAGGCTACCCGCTTCGAGCGTGAAGAGGTGAAAGAGTTAATAGAAAAAGCAAACGATATTTGATATGGAAAGAGTAATCAACTTAGGTAAATATATTGAACAGGGAATCAATGCCCTGGAAGAGAACTTCTCGTTTCTGTGGAGCGCCATCGACGATGGGATCTCCTGGACGGTAGATCATCTCAACGACCTCTTGCTGGGCATCCCCTTTGTCCTCTTCCTGCTGCTTATCACTTTCCTGGCCTACTATGCCAAGACAGGCAGTAAGCTGTTCAAAAAGGAGGGACTGAAAATGGGACTCGGACTGGCCTCCTTTGTGGTTGTCGGCTTCCTGCTGATCTATCTGATGGGCTACTGGGAGGATGCGATTCACACCACCACGCTGGTACTGGTGGCTACCTTTATCGCTCTGATCCTTGGAATTCCACTGGGAATCCTCTCGGCAAGAAACAGGACTGCTGATATGGTCATACGCCCCATCCTTGATTTTATGCAGACGATGCCGGCCTTCGTCTATCTGATTCCAGCCATCTTCTTTTTCAGCGTGGGGAATACGCCGGGCATCATTGCCACGGTAATCTTCTCATTGCCCCCGGCAGTGCGTCTCACCAGCCTCGGCATCAGGAATGTACCCTCTGATGTGGTGGAGGCGGGACATGCTTTCGGTGCCACCGAAAACCAAATCCTATACAAGATTCAGCTGCCGCTGGCCATGCCGACCATTTTGACCGGTGTGAACCAGGTGATCCTGCTGGCGCTCTCGATGGTGGTAATAGCCTCAATGGTAGGGGCCCGCGGACTGGGTAGCATCGTCTATCAGGGGATCCAGCAGAACGACATCGCGAAAGGGTTTGAGTCGGGTCTTGGGATTGTGATCCTGGCCATCATCCTCGATAGGATCACCCAGTCGATTGCCAACAAGAAATAGAATGATAATTTTAAAACAGAGTAATATGAAAAAAATGAGCAAACTGCTGTCCATTCTTATGGCAGCTTCGATTCTGCTGTTAATGGCAGGCTGTGGCAACAGCCAGAAAAGTGACCGTGAAGAGGTGACCATCCTCTACCCCAATTGGGCCGAAGGAATTGCCCTCTCCTACCTGAGTAAGGTGGTGCTCGAAGAGAAGGGTTACGATGTGGATATGATAAACCTGGAACCGGGACTGATCTATGGTGAGCTGTCGAAAGACAACTCAAAGGGGGATATCTTCCTCGATGCATGGCTACCCCACACTCACAAGGAATATTGGGAAGATTATGGCGACAAGCTGGAGAAGCTGGGTGAAGCATTTAGCGGCGGTACCACCGGACTAGTGGTTCCCTCCTATGTCACCATCAACTCAATCGAGGAGCTGAATGCAAACCGAGACCGTTTCGACGGTGAGATCATCGGTATTGGTAGTGGAGCAGGAATACATGCTAACACACTGAATGCGATTGAAGCATATGATCTCGACTTTGAACAGATCACCTCCAGTGGCCCCGCAATGGTTGCCAGCCTCGACAAGGCAGTCAAAAATGAGGAGTGGATCGTGATCACCGGCTGGAAGCCTCACTTCAAGTGGATGAACTTCGACCTGAAGTACCTTGAGGATCCCAAAGGGGTTTATCCCACTGATGTGTGTGCCATCATCTCCAGAAGAGGATTTAAGGAGGATATGCCTGAATTGGCTGCCTTTTACGGTAAGTTCAACCTTAGCGAGGACTACCTTTACAGTCTGATGGCAGCCATAGATGAGCAGGGTGAAGAGGCGGGTGCCGCAGCATGGTACGAAGCCAATAAGGCGATGATAGACGGCTGGTTTGAGTGATCAATGCCACTATTCTTACGCTATGAAAAGATGAAAGCCGCCCCGAGGGCGGCTTTCATCTTTTTTAATCTGTCGGGATGAGGTGACTCGAACACCCGACCTCCACGTCCCGAACGTGGCGCGCTAGCCAACTGTGCTACATCCCGAT
>DAINAS010000037.1:0-16907 GCA_036733365.1 Proteiniphilum sp. | reverse complement strand
AAATGGTATACTTTTGGATTGAAATACCGGTATACTTTTGGGGTGAAATAAACAGGTGTGCTTATGCACATTATGCCAGTTTGGGCATGGATGCCGTTCTTCCTCAATACAAGCATGATCTTGGTAAATTCATCTCTTTTCTTGAAAATGAATGGGGTTGGAAAATTGAGTACAACAAAAAGGATAACATCATCATTGCTGATGAAAATAAGCAGGTTTGTGTATGCCCAATAGCAGAGGGCATGCCCAACCCCAACCTCTCTTCGTTGTGTTATTGTTCTGAGGGTTTCGCAGAATTAATGTTTTCTTACATCGTTCAAAGACCGGTTTCAGCAACCGTCATTTCATCCATTCATCGTGGCAACAAAAGTTGCATGTATAAGATTGAACTTTGAAATCAGAGAAGAAATTTAGATGAAAAAAAGAGCACTATTTTTTACGACAGCAATGCTACTGTTCCTATCAGCCTGCAAAGAAGCATCTGATATCCCCGTATCCATCAATGTGGCTTCATTCAATATCAGACTGGACACACCGAACGACAGCCTGGATGCGTGGCCCTACCGAAAGGAGATGGTGAAAGGATTGATCACCTTTCACGAATTTGACCTGTTCGGTATTCAGGAAGGTTTTCACCATCAAATCACTGACATCCTGGAACTGGGTGATTATGCTTATGTGGGTAGTGGCCGTGATGACGGTCTATCGGCAGGCGAACATTCCGCCATCATCTATAAAAAAGATCGATTTGAGGTTCTGGACAACGGTGATTTCTGGTTCTCCGAGACACCTGATGTACCGGGAAAAGGATGGGATGCCACTTGCTGTAACCGTATCTGCTCCTGGGCTTCTTTCAGGGATAAATGCTCCGGCAGTGAGTTTTTCCTGTTCAACATGCACTATGATCATGAGGGGGAGGTCGCACGCAGAAACTCATCGCTGCTGATGCTGCAAAGAGTGCGGGAGATCGCCGGCGACAACCCGGTAATCTGTACGGGTGATTTCAACGCAACACCGGATAGCGAACCTATCAGGATTATACTCCAGGATGGACTGTTAAATGATGCTTACAGCACTACCAAAAAACCACCCTACGGTACTACCGGCACCTTCAACTCATTCAGGCTGGATCACCCGATGCAAAACAGGATTGATTATGTATGGACAACCGGACATTTCACCGTGAACAAATACGGGGTACTGAACGACATGCAATACGGGCACTTCCCCTCCGATCACTTCCCGGTTTTGGTGAATGTGACGTTGAACTGATTTTCGATTAAACTCATTCGGTGGCAGCGAAACAATAGGAATGAAGGGCAGAACAGAACCAGGGAGAGTAGGCTGTAATATAATTTAAATATTTTATTAACTTTGTGCTGAAAACAATCAAAATTTCAAAACCATGCACTTCCTGTCATCAGCATTCAGACTTCTTTTCGCTATTTTGCTTGGATCATTCCTTCTGGGTATTGTTTCTTGCAACAGCAAGCAGTCCGGAAAAGAGTGTACCTCGTTCAAAGAGATGAAAGACCCCACGAACGACACACTCTCAGACTGGTCACACGTGACGGCGGGACTGCATGGCTCATACATTTCCATAGATCATAAGTTGCCCAAGTCGGTAGCTCCGGAGATTGAACCGGTGAAGAGTGTCAAGGTAACGGGATGGAAAGGGGAGAAAGTATCCGCTCAAATTCTGCTTTGGACTACAGAAGAGATCCAGCAGGTGAAGTGTGGGTTCAACGACTTCAGGGGCAACGGGAGCACAATTCCCTCTTCAATTGCTCAGGCACGATTCGTTCGATACGTGATGACCGATGAGTTTGGTCCCGGTTGCGGACACCGCAAGCCGGACGACTTCCCCGCCTCCCTGGCACCCGATATGCTGGACCACCTAGAATGCTTCGACCTGGAGGCAAAAACAGTGAGACCGCTCTGGCTCACCTTCAGTATACCGTACGATGTTGCCGCCGGAAATTACCGTGGTAAAGCAATCATCCATGCCCTAAATCAATCACCACAGGAGTTTGAGATTGAACTGGAGGTGGTGGATCAGCAACTGCCACCACCATCAGAATGGCTCTATCACCTCGACCTTTGGCAACACCCCTCTGCCGTGGCACGTGTACATGGGCTGGAGCTCTGGAGCGAAGCACATTTCGAGAAGATGCGCCCGCTCATGCAAATGCTGGCAGATGCTGGTCAGAAGGTGATTACCGCTACCCTGAACAAGGATCCCTGGAACAACCAGTGCTACGACCCCTATGCCGACATGATCATCTGGACGAAAAACAAAGACCGGAGCTGGAGCTTCGACTATACCGTCTTCGACCGTTGGGTCGCGTTTATGATGGAGCTGGGTATCGACAGAATGATCAATTGTTACTCACTCCTCACCTGGAACAACCAGATGCACTACCACGACATGGAAAAGGGCGAACTGGTTACGGTGGAGCTGAAGGCACAGTCGAAGGAATATGAAGAGCTGTGGGGAGTCTTCCTGAAAGACTTCACCCGTCACCTCAGGGAAAAGGGATGGCTTGAAAAAACCAATATCGCCATGGATGAGCGTGCCCCGTCCGACATGAAGGCAGCACTGGGCGTGCTAGAGCGCTACGCTCCCGTTCTGGGCGTCTCTCTTGCCGACAACCACAAGAGTTACCAAGAATACCCATGGATCAGAGATATCTGTGTGGGGGCAGGGGCCAAGGTAAGCAAAGAGGAAATTGCAGCACGCAGAGCGAAGGGGCTAATCACCACCTACTACGTTAGTTGCGCCGACAAGTTCCCCAACATGTTCACCTTTTCCCCGTCGGCTGAATCGGTATACGCCGCCTGGTACGCAGTGGCATGCGATTACGATGGCTTCCTCCGCTGGGCATACAACTCCTGGGTGGAAAATCCGCTGACCGACTCCCGCTTCCGGACGTGGCCGGCAGGTGACACCTACATGGTATATCCCGATGCCCGCAGCTCCATCCGCTTCGAACGGCTGGTGGAAGGAATCCAGGATGCGGAAAAAATCAGGGTGCTTCGGAAAAAGTACAACGTAGAGGGCACACCGGAAGCACTCGCTAAACTGTCAGAACTGGAAGAGGCTTTTGCCCGTTTCGAAACGATTGAACCCACCGGTGAGTGGCAGGAACAACTGCTCCATGCCAAACAGATGCTCAACAGATGATGAATCTTTGACAGACAATGTCTGCCGACCTGAAATGTGAATCCCTGTTTATCTAATCTATTAGTAGCAGATAGTCAACCCTTAAAATTGTCTGGTAGTGAGCTCTTTATCCACTCTTATATCAAATCCGGCAGTATCATGTTTTAGAGATAAATAAAGAGTGTATACCCATGCTAGGAAAGATTCACTTTCGTCAAGTGATGTGTGGTTGGAATTGCCGGATTTGATCACCCGAAGAAGGTGATTCCATTTAAAAAACTCAAGAACAAATCGATATTTTAATGTTAAAAACAGGTTTTTCCTGCGAAATTGTAATTTGAATCAATTATTCACTTATCTTTGCAACAAATTCAACGCAAACAATGCAGAATTTGTATTACACATATACCCGCACCTCCACTACATTGACCATGACCCCTTGGGGGGTTAGGTAAATTTTCACATCCGTAAGCGGCCTCAGCTGCACAAGCGATAATTTCAGTTATCGCACAACAATCCAACATCTTATATTTCACAACTCGGAACAATCTGATATGACAGAGAGGTACATCATGAATCGATGTAGCGCTGTGGACTTCAGAGATCATAAAAATAAATGGTATGAAGGTGATGAAATTTGGCGGGAGCTCCGTGGGGAGTCCCGATAGCTTGAAAATGGTCAAGCAGATCATTGAAAAAGAAAATGAGCCGGTGATCGTGGTGGTCTCCGCCCTGGGTGGAGTAACCGACCGGCTGCTGCTGGCTGCCGACTTCGCACTGAACAGCAACCCTGGATACAAAAGCCTCCTCGAGGAGATCATCACGCGGCACGAGGAGATCATTGAAAAGATGATTCACTCTGATGAACTCAGGGAAGAGTTGACACAAAAAATACAACAGCTGTTAGATGATCTGCGCAACATCCTGCGTGGGGTCTATCTGATCGGCGATCTTTCACAAAAAACTTCCGACAAGATCGTCAGCTATGGAGAGCGGCTCTCGTCGTTGATCATCAGTCACGTGATAGATGATGCAGAGCTCTACGATCCAATGCACTTCATCAAGACCAGCCGCCAGTTCCACAACCACCTGCCCGACCTGGCACGTTGCAACCAGCTGATCCGGAAAACCTTCTCAGAGATGCCACCCCCGAAAGTGGCGGTTGTTCCCGGTTTCATCGCCTCCAGCAGTGAGAACGGCGACATCACCAACCTGGGTCGCGGCGGATCGGATTACACCGCCGCCATCATCGCCGCCGCGATGGAAGCCTCTGTACTGGAGATATGGACCGACGTGGATGGCTTTATGACAGCCGATCCCAGGATCATCAACTCGGCATACGTAATTGAGGAGCTCTCCTTCATCGAAGCGATCGAGCTCTCCAACTTCGGTGCGAAGGTGATCTATCCACCCACCATCTTCCCGGTTTATCACAAGAACATCCCCATCCGGGTGAAGAACACCTTTCGGCCGGAGTGCGAGGGTACGTTGATTCGCAACATCGCACCCAACCCCAACGGACAAATCATCAAGGGAATCTCCTCCATCAATGACACGGCACTGATCACCATCCAGGGCCTGGGCATGGTGGGAGTGATTGGTGTCAACAAGCGGATCTTCTCTGCCCTGGCCGACAATGGTATCAGCGTCTTCATCGTTTCGCAGGCCTCCTCAGAAAACAGCACCTCCATTGGTGTCCGTACACAGGATGCAACTACAGCTCAGAAGGTGCTCAATAGCGAGTTTGAACATGAGATCGCCATGGGCAGTATCAATGAAATCATCATCGAGTACGAGCTGGCTACCATCGCCATCGTGGGCCAGAACATGAAGCATGTACCGGGTATCTCCGGTAAGTTCTTCGGGGCTCTCGGCAGGAACGGTATCAGTGTCGTGGCACTGGCACAGGGTGCCGGTGAAACCAATATCTCCTGCGTCATATCCCGGACGGATCTTAAAAAGTCGCTCAACGTCATCCACGACTCCTTCTTTCTCTCCCCCTATCAGGAGCTGAACCTCTTCATCGTCGGTACCGGTACCGTGGGAAGCCGCCTGCTGGAGCAGATCAGGCAGCAACAGCTGACACTGAAAGAGCAGAATAAGCTGCGCATCAACATCGTCGGCATCGCCAACGGACGCAAAGCACTGTTCACCCGCGATGGTATCCCACTCGAGAGTTACTTCGAAAACCTGATGGAGCATGGCGTCAAGAGCTCTCCCGAGTTGATCCGCAATGAGATCCTGAAGATGAACATCTTCAACTCGGTATTTGTGGACTGTACCGCCAGTCCGCTGATCGCAGAAATCTACGATGAACTGATGGCGAAGAACGTATCGGTGGTCACCGCCAACAAGATCGCTGCCTCATCGGCCTACGATAACTATCACCACCTGAAGGAGACAGCCCGCAAGAGCGGTGTAAAGTTCCTGTTCGAAACAAACGTGGGAGCCGGGTTGCCAATCATCAACACGATGAACTCACTCACCAACTCGGGCGACAGGATTGTGAAGCTGGAGGCGGTGCTCTCCGGTACGCTCAACTTCATCTTCAACACACTCAGCGAGGAGGTTCCTTTCAGCAAAGCTATCAGCATGGCGGTTGAAGCCCAATTCGCCGAGCCCGATCCGCGCATCGACCTGAGTGGACTGGATGTGACGCGTAAGCTGGTAATCCTCTCACGTGAGGCGGGTGCCCACATCGAACAGTCGGATGTAGTGAAAAAGTTGTTCGTACCGCAACAATATTTTGAAGGAAGCCTGGATGAGTTCTGGCAGACCATCCCCCAATTGGATACCGCTTTCGAAGAACGTCGCAGGGAGCTTGCCAGGGAAGAAAAGAAACTCCGTTTTGTAGCTTCCTACGACAAAGGAAGGTGCGAGGTAGGGTTGCGTGAGGTGGAAAAAGGTCATCCATTCTACGACCTGGAGGGAAGCAACAACATCATCATGATCACCACCGAGCGGTACAACGAGTATCCCATGGTGATCAAGGGATACGGTGCCGGTGCAAGCGTCACCGCTGCAGGAGTCTTTGCCGATATCATTTCCATAGCTAACATCCGCTAAGATGTCACACAAAACAATCATCATACTGGGCGACGGGATGGCCGACGAACCTATCCCTGCCTTGGGAGACAAAACAACGTTGCAAGCAGCCAATACACCCTACATGGACCTGTTGGCCCGCAAGGGCAGAAACGGTCTGCTGCACACGGTGCCTACCGGATTTGCCCCCGGCAGCGAGATCGCCAATCTCTCGGTGCTGGGTTATGACCTTCCTGCCGTGTTCGAGGGAAGAGGGGTGCTGGAAGCTGCCAGTATGGGGGTAGAGTTACATTCCGGGGAGATGGCCATGCGTTGCAACTTGGTCTGCATAGAGGGTGATCAGCTGATCAATCACTCTGCCGGGCACATCTCCAGCGAAGAGGCTGAAGAACTGATTCATTTCCTGAACGAGAATCTGGGAGATGAGACCTTTCAGTTCTACCCTGGTGTCTCCTACCGCCACCTGCTGAAAATGCAGGGGGGTGACAAACGGATCGAGTGTACCCCGCCACACGACATCCCGGAACATCCCTTTCGTCCCTACCTGATCAGGGCTTCCCATCCGGATGCGCAAGTTACCACTGACGCGCTGAACAGGCTCATCCTGACATCGCAGGAGCTGTTGTGCGATCATCCGGTGAACAGGAAAAGAATCAAGGAGGGTAAGCATCCGGCCAGCAGCATCTGGCCCTGGTCGCCCGGATATCGCCCGCAAATGAAACCGCTGAGCGAGATTTACCCCATTCGTAGTGGGGCTGTGATCTCAGCGGTAGACTTGATTCGTGGGATAGGTGTCTATGCGGGACTGGAAGTGATTATGGTTGAGGGAGCCACCGGATTGTATGACACCAACTATGAGGGAAAGGCTGAAGCCGCACTGAAAGCCTTAAAGGAGAAAGACTTCGTCTACCTCCATGTGGAGGCGAGCGACGAAGCGGGCCACGAAGGTGATGTGGACCTGAAGGTGAAGACGATAGAGTATCTCGATGCCCGCATCGTCAAGACGATATACGAGGAGACGCTGAACTGGGACGAGCCAGTCACCATCGCGATCCTGCCGGACCATCCCACCCCCTGTGCCATACGCACCCACACCCGTGATGCAATTCCCTTCCTGATCTGGCACAGAGAAATTCAACCCGACAACGTGCAGCACTACGATGAATTCGCTGCAAGGGAAGGAAGCTACGGACAGCTACATGGCGACCAGTTCATCAAAGCGGTTTTCAACCCGGATGGAATTGATCACTGAATCCCAAACCACATCCATTTTAATGCATCTACCCTAAAAGCTAATCGCTAATCGCTTACAACCTATAGCTAAAATAACATGCGCTACTATAGCACCCAAAAACAATCGCACGCCGTCTCACTGAAGGAGGCCGTCGTGAAAGGACTGGCTCCCGACAGGGGGTTGTATATGCCCGAAACCATCGGTCAGCTGCCTACCTCTTTCTACAAGGAAATATCCGGCATGAACCTGACCACCATAGCCCAGACCGTTGCCCGTAAATTCTTTGGTGAAGATATCCCGCAAGATGAGCTTGATACCATCGTGGCTGACACCCTCAGCTTCGGGATTCCGCTCCGGAAGGTGGAAGAGAATATCTGGGTCTTAGAACTGTTTCATGGCCCCACCTTCGCCTTCAAGGATGTGGGTGCACGTTTCATGGCACGCATGCTCTCCCATTTTGTGAAAAAGGAACAGGAAGAGGTAAAGGTGTTGGTAGCCACATCGGGTGATACCGGCAGTGCCGTGGCCAACGGCTTTCTTGGCGTGGAGGGAATCCATGTATTCGTGCTCTACCCCTCCGGAAAGGTGAGCGATATTCAGGAGGCTCAGTTCACCACCTTGGGAAAGAACATTACGGCACTGGAGGTAGATGGCACCTTTGACGACTGCCAGGCGCTTGTGAAGAACGCCTTCATGGATGAGGAGTTGAACAGCCAGCTCCGGCTCACCTCCGCCAACTCGATCAACGTTGCCAGGTTCTTGCCACAGTCGTTTTACTATTTCCATGCCTGGGCGCAGCTGATCCGCCACAATCCTGCCGCAAAGGCTGTAATCTCAGTACCAAGCGGCAACCTGGGCAACCTCACTGCCGGCCTCTTCGCCAAACGGATGGGACTGCCGGTGGAACGATTCATCGCTGCCAACAACCGCAACGATGTCTTTCGTGAATACCTGCTCACAGGCAATTACTCCCCCAGGTCATCGGTACAGACCATCGCCAACGCCATGGATGTGGGTGCTCCAAGCAACTTCGACCGCATCCTGGACCTGTACGGGCACGACCATCGCACCATCACAGGAGATATCACTGCATACCGGTACAGCGATGAAGAGATTTGCAACACCATCAGGGTGACGCAACAGCAGACCGGATACCTGCTCGATCCCCATGGTGCCTGTGGTTACCTCGCCCTGAAGGAGGGACTGCAGCCCGGCGAAAGCGGTATATTCCTCGCCACCGCACATCCGGCCAAGTTCAAGGAGACCGTTGAGGAGTGCACCGGTAAACCGGTGACAATACCTGAAGATCTTGCGGCGTTCATGCAGAATAAAAAAGAGTCAATTGAGCTACCGAACGATTTCAGTCTCTTTAAAAAAGCCTTATTGCGCCTCTCTTAAGTTTCTTTTTATTATTTTTGCTGCAAAATCACTCTTTAATGAGTAGTTTTGCGGGTAAAAACCATAGGAAGCTATTTGTATATAGCGCATGAGGCTACTTTTACGTGTTACATATCTTCTTCTCCTGTTGACATTCTTCATCCATTGCTCTTCCGTCCGACAGGCGATGAGTACTGCAGATCAGACAGGTGAGCCCGCTGCATCGGAAGCACTACAAGCCGATACGGTGCATATTGATCGTGACAGCCTCATAACTGCTCTTCCCGACAGTACCGCAATCGACAGAACACTGGATGCTGACTCTACAAGGATTGCAGCCATTACCGACACACTGACTGCACTCACTGACTCACTAACTGCCGGGAGTGATTCTCTGACGCTTACACCTCAGGATTCAATTGCCTTGTCGGCACAGGACTCCCTCTCAATCAAAACACAAGACTCCACTTCGGTCGCTGAAAAGCAAACACTTGAAGCAGCGGTCTTCTACACTGCCCAAGATTCAATGATCTTCACCGCAGACAACATGGGATATCTCTTTGGAGAGGCTGACATCAAATATGGGGAGATGGGCATCAAGGGGGAATACATCACCATGGACATGGACAGCAGCCTTATCTCTTCTACGTACGGTGTGGATTCGTTGGGGAAAGAATATGGTTTGCCCATCTTCGCGGAAGGAGGCACCGAGTATGAGATGAAGAAGGTTCGCTATAACTTTGAAACGCGAAAGGCTTTCATCCACAATGTGGTAACCCAGCAGGGAGAAGGAAATATCGTAGCCAATGAGGCCAAGATGAATGCAGACAACTCCTTTTACATGCGCAATGCCAAGTATACCACCTGCGATAACCACGACCACCCTCACTTCTACCTCAACCTCTCAAAGGCAAAGGTGCGTCCCGACAAAGATGTGGTGACAGGCCCCGCCTGGCTGGTGGTGGCTGATGTGCCGCTCTTCCCCATCGTGCTCCCTTTCGCCTTCTTTCCCTTCACCAAGACCTACTCTTCCGGCATCATCATGCCTAGCTACGGTGATGAGATGACCCGTGGATTCTACCTCCAAAACGGTGGTTACTACTTTGCACTGAGTGACTACATCGATCTCTCACTCACCGGCGAGATCTACACCAAGGGATCATGGGGTGTGGGAGCTCGTTCCAACTACCGCAAGCGGTATAAGTACTCGGGTAACGTCAATGTATACTACCTCAACACCGTGACGGGTGAGAAAGAGCTGAAAGAAGTGGTACCGGAGGCCTACTCGGTGGCGAAAGACCTACGCATCAACTGGACCCACTCGCAGGATCCCAAGGCAAACATGTATCGCACCCTTTCAGCCAGCGTCAACTTCTCCACCAGCCGCAACAACCACCGTGACCTCAGCCGTCTCTACCAACGTGAGGCCTCCAACAACACCAAGAGCTCGAGTGTGAACATCACACAGCGTTTCCCCGATTCCCCCTGGAGCCTCTCCGCCACCATGAGCGTCAACCAGGTATCGCGCGACTCCACCATCGCAGCCACGCTGCCCAACCTTTCAATGAACATGAGCCGCATCTACCCCTTCAAGCGGAAAGATGCTGTGGGCGAAGAGCGTTGGTATGAGAAAATTTCGATGAGTTACTCCGGTGAGTTCCGAAACTCCATCACAACCAAGGAGGATAGGTTCCTCAAGGCAAACCTGGTGAGGGACTGGACCAACGGCATGCGCCACAACATACCGGTGAGTGCTACCTTCTCGTTATTCGACTTCATCCAGGTCTCCCCCTCGATCAACTATACCGAGCGGTGGTACACCGGTGCCCATAAGCAGGCCTGGGATCCCATTGCCAAGAGAAATGTACCGGTGGATACAGTGATGGGGTTCAAACGTGTTTATGATTACAATGCATCGCTCAGTGCGCAGACCAAACTCTATGGGATGTACACCCCCTGGAAAATATTTGGTGATAAAGTGCAGGCTATCCGCCACGTCTTCTCCCCGAGCATCAGTCTCAGCTATCGTCCCGATTTCAGTGATCCCAGGTTCAACTTCTACGAGACCTACTCCTACAAGAACGAATATGGCGAAGATGTAACCTATACCTACTCCCCATATTCCTCCATGATGTTCGGCACTGCACCAAAGGGACAGAGCGGGAGCATTGGCTTCGACTTCAAGAACAACCTGGAGATGAAGATACGTGACGACAAGGACTCTACCGGCACCCGTAAGATAAGTCTGATCGACGATCTGGGCATAGGGTTCAGCTACAACATGATGGCCGACTCGATGAAGTGGAGCATGATCAACTCCAACATCCGTCTGAAACTCTCAAAATCATACACCCTCAGCCTGAATGCCACCTGGGATCCCTACATATACGAGCTTGACCAGAACGGCAACCCACGTCAGGTGGACAAGCTGAGGGTACTCAATGGCAGGGGAATAGGCAAGCTGATGAACACCGGCACCAGTTTTTCCTACTCCCTCAACCAGGATACCTTCAAGAAGCTTTTCAGTCGTGATAAAAGTGAAGATGATGAGGATGATGAAGATGCTGACAATCCGGATGAAGGACTCCCGGACGATGGCACCATGGGGGAGAACCCATATGAAACGCGCGGTGGAGACCTCTCGATGAACGAGAGTGATAGTTCGATGGGCGAATTTGATGCCGATGGCTACCTGAAAAATGGGGTCAACTGGAACATCTCAATGAACTACTCATTGCGCTATGGCTATGGTGAATTCGATAAAGAGAAAATGGAATACAAAGGACGACTGACCCATAACTTCGGGTTGAGTGGCTCTCTGCAACCCACCAAAAACTGGAACTTCACCTTTAACACAGACTACAACTTTGATGCGAAGAAATTCACCAGCGTCAATTGTACCCTCACCCGCAATCTGCATTGCTGGAGCATGTCTGCCAGTTTTATCCCCATTGGGCCCTATAAATCTTACAACTTCTCCATTCGTGCCAACTCATCGTTGTTGCAGGATCTGAAGTATGAACAGCGCAGTTCCCCGTACGATCGTGGTGCGGAGTGGTATTGATCTTATTGATCCCCCCAGAGCTTTTTCATCCATTCCTGCATCTTGACTTCTGAGGGATTGGACTGCGGGTCCCAGAAACGACTTTTATTGAGCTCCTTTGGCAGATACTCCTGCTGCACGAAATTATCCTTGTAATCGTGTGCATATTTGTACTCCTTCCCATATTCCAGCTCCTTCATCAGCGAGGTAGGGGCGTTGCGCAAGTGCAGCGGGACCGGGAGATTACCGGTCTGCTCAACTTTTGCCAGAGCCTTGTCGATGGCAAGGTAGGCTGAGTTGCTCTTGGGAGAGGTGGCCAGGTAGAGCGTGGTCTCTGCCAGCACGATTCGCCCCTCCGGCCAGCCGATTTTCTGAAGCGTTTCAAAGCAGGCATTGGCCAGCAACAGGGCGTTGGGGTTGGCCAGGCCAATATCCTCTGCGGCTGAGATCACCAAGCGGCGGGCAATGAACTTGGGATCCTCGCCACCGGCCACCATCCTCGCCAGCCAGTAGATCGCCGCATCGGGGTCACTGCCCCGTATCGACTTAATAAAGGCAGAGATAATGTCATAGTGCATCTCTCCTCCCTTGTCATAGGCAGCCGGGTTCTCCTGAAGCCTCTCCGTCACCAGCTTGTCGGTGATCACCAACTCCTCTTCGCTGTTTTCAATAGCATCATCGGAGGCAACAGCCAGATCCAGAATATTGAGTAGCTTGCGGGCATCCCCACCGGAGAAGCGAAACAGCGCATCTCTCTCCAATACGGTTATCTTACGCTCCTTCAGGATCTGATCCTCGGTGAGCGCCCGCTGCAGCAAGACTTCCAGATCCTGCTTCTCGAGCGATTTCAGGACGTATACCTGACAACGAGAGAGGAGAGGACGGATCACCTCGAAGGAGGGGTTCTCGGTGGTGGCACCTATCAGGGTCACTGTTCCGGTCTCCACTGCATGCAACAGGGAGTCCTGCTGCGACTTGCTGAAGCGGTGTATCTCATCAATGAAGAGTATCGGGGCAGCACTGTCGAAGAAACGGGCATTCTTCGCCTTCTCGATAACCTCCCTCACATCCTTCACCCCCGAGTTGATGGCACTCAGCTTATAAAAGGGCGCCTTCAGTGTATTGGAAATGATGTTGGCCAAGGTGGTCTTTCCCACGCCGGGAGGTCCCCAGAAGATAATGGAGGGGATCCTGCCCGAGTCGATCATGCGACGCAACACAGCACCCTTACCCACCAGGTGTTTCTGGCCGATAAACTGATCGAGGTTTTGTGGCCGAAGCCGTTCAGCAAGAGGTGCACTCATAATTGAATTTTTTCCTATTACACAAAGATAGGAAATTAAATACACAATAAAATTGTATATTTGTAACCATAAAGTCAAAAAGTAGAGTATGCAAATTGCTCCGATCCTGTCGCTCTTCGGCAATATGGAACCACTTAACCAAGTCCGGCTGAACTTTAACCAGGAGAGCGTCGACCTGATGAATATCGCCATCGCCTTTATCATGTTTGGTGTCGCACTCGGTATCAAACCTGAACATTTCAGAGTTGTCATAATGCGTCCCAAACCTGTTTTGTTGGGAGTCATTTCACAATATCTCCTGCTTCCGGCACTCACCTACCTGCTGGTGTTGGTGGTCCGCCCCAGCAACTCGGTTGCACTGGGTATGATTCTGGTGGCTTCCTGCCCCGGTGGAAATGTTTCCAACCTGATTTCCGCCATCTCAAAATCAAACATCACGCTCTCGGTGAGCCTCACCGGCATCACCACCATCCTTAGCCTCTTCATGACACCACTTAATTTCGCATTCTGGGGTAGCCTCTATGCGAAACACTCACCTCTGCTGGTACCCATCACCATCGAACCGGCAGAGATGTTCCGCACCGTTTTCCTAATCCTGGGGATACCGGTGATCCTGGGGATGACAGTTGGGATGAAGTTCCCCAAATTTGTGAGAAAAGTGGAAAAGAGTGTACAGGCTGCATCCATCATTTTCTTCATTGGTTTCATCGTAGCTGCACTGGCAGGCAATTTCAGCATCTTTCTACGCTACATTCACCTCACCTTCCTGCTGGTACTCATCCACAACGGCATTGCCTTCCTCACCGGTTACTCACTACCACGTCTCTTAGGTGTGGATGAATTGAACAGTAGAACCATTTCTATCGAGACTGGTATCCAAAACTCCGGACTGGGACTGGCGCTCATCTTCAATCCACGTATCTTCCCCCCTGAGCTGAACCTGGGCGGTATGGCGTTCATCGCCGCATGGTGGGGCATCTGGCACATCGTGGCAGGACTGCTCCTGGCATTCTACTGGCGTAAACGTCCCGCAAAAACAGGAACCCTCTAAACCCTTGTATCATGTTATACCGTTACGACTTTCGCTACTCGATAGCCAAGTTTTATTTCAACAACGCCTTACGTCTCAACTTTAGCAAGATTGTTTTCTCCGGCAGAAGCGAGAATGTTTCGAAGCATCGGCCGGTGATCTTCGCCCCCAACCACCGTAATGCTTTGATCGACGCCTTACTGGTGGTGATGGCCACATATCACAAGAAACAAGTGGTCTTCCTGGCGCGTGCCGATATCTTCAAACAGAAGCTGATTGCATGGGTCCTTAGAGGGATGCGCATCATGCCTGTCTTCCGGATGCGTGATGGAAAGGATAACCTGGATAGAAACAACGAAGTTTTCAACAACGCGGCACGCATACTGAAGCGGAACAATCCACTCGCACTCTTCCCGGAGGGTGTGCACAACCCTAAACAGTCGCTACTTCCCATACGAAAGGCGGTGCCCCGTATTGTACTTCCTACTGAGGCTTCAACGGGTTTTACACTGAACAGCCAGATCGTGCCGGTATCCATTTACTACCGCGACATCTTCGCTTTTCTATCTGAGGTCTACATCACCTTCGGAACCCCTATCGAAGTGAATCAATACAGGGATCTATACAATGAAAACCCTGTACTGGCAGTGAATGCACTGCGACAAGACCTGGAAGAGAGCCTCAAAAAGATGGTGGTGAACATACAGAGTGAAGAGTACTACGATGATTATCGCCGTGCAATCGATTGGAATGGTGACCGGCTGTCAGAAGAGCTTTTCACCGGACAAAAGGATGGTTTCCTGCAGGCGTCGCTTCATATTGTGCGGGAGCTGGACAAGCTGCAAGAAGAGGATCAGGTCACTTTTGAAAAGCAGATGGCCAAATTCCGTGAAGCTTCTGCCTTGATGAATAAGGAAGGATTGCGATCAACCGATATGCTCTGGAGGCCGAAAACAGCAACCCTGTTGACTACCCGCATACTGGCATTGCTCATCTCCGCCCCGGTGGCGCTCATCGGCTTCCTCAACGGCTTCTTCCCTATCCTGTTACAGAAGAAACTGCAAAAACTTTTCAAGGACAAACAGTTTGTTGCATCAGCACGATATGCTTCAGGACTGATCTTCGTGCCGCTGTTCGACCTGTTGCAGTCGCTTGCCGTACGATTCATCACCGGCGAATGGCTGCCGACAATAGCCTATTTCCTGCTGATGCCTATTACTTTCTATTTTGCCCTCTACTGGCGTAAGTGGTGGAAGCAGTTGCAACGTGACAACATGGTGCACCGTTTTGCCACACAAGAGCCTGAGAAGTGGCAGCGATTGCTGGAATTGATCAGGCTTTAAATCACTTTTCTATTTCTTCGCCTTCAGATGGAAGACGATCTTCTTCGCCTTCACCAACTCCTCATGGCTGATTCGGAAGCCTTTTAGGGGGCGTCCGTCGACCGCAATCCAGTCGATGTATCGTGCTCCCTCTGATGGACGATTGGTCTCGATTACCAACTGCCGGCCCTCATAGTAATCAGGATCCAGCTGCAATGTGATCCGATCGAACAGCGGCGTGGTGAGCGTGTAGGAGGGATCAGTGGCATTGTCGGGGTAGAAACCCATCATGGTGAAGAGAGCCCAGGTAGACATGGTGCCGGTATCATCGTTGCCTGGAAGTCCGTCGGGGCTATTTTTAAAGTGTGCCTCCAGCAGCTGCTGTGTGAGTTCCTGGGTGCGCCAAGCCTCTCCCTTCACATAGCTGAAAAGATAGGGATAGGCAATATTGGGTTCATTGGTGGGGTCATAGTGGCTATCGTCGAACACCTCCTGCAGCTTCTTCACGAACCTTCTCGTGCCCCCATGCAGTCGAATAAGTCCCTCCACATCATGCGGAACCATGAAGGAGTAGTTCCAGGAGCTACCCTCATGGAAGCCGGGCACCGGTTCGAAGTTCTCCCCCTGTTTGGGGTTGAAAGGGCTCAGGAAGGTGCCGTCCGGCACGATGGGACGGAAGACTCCATATTCGGGTGAGTAGTAGCGGCGATAGTTGAGTGACTGACGGCTGAACTGTTCAGCCTCCTTCTCTTTACCAAGTGCGGCAGCAAACTTGCCCAGGGCAGCATCAGCGATATAATACTCCAGCGCATGCGATACCGAATTGTCATATTCCTCCCGAAGGGGTATATATCCCTTAGCAAGGTAATCATCGATGTCGGGACGGATGAAGTTATCACTCCCTGGTGTGGTAGCCGACTTGATCATCGCCTCCCAAGCGGTCTCCACATCAAAGTCTCGTAGCCCCTTCATCCAGCTGTCCACGATCACCGGGATGGCCGGATCGCCTTCCATGGTGAGGGTCTCACGGCTGTAGAGCTCCCAGCGTGGTAACCAGCCACCCTCACGGTACATTTCCACTAACGAGCGCACCATGTCGAGCTGCCTGCCGGGATAGAGCAGTGCCAGCAGCTGGTGAACATTGCGGTAGGTGTCCCACAGAGAGAAGACGGTGTAACGGTTCGTCGCCGTGTGACGAATAGCATCACCCTCCATTTCGGGATATTCCCCGTTCACGTCATTCAGCAGGTTGGGGTGTATCAGTGAATGGTAGAGTGCCGTATAAAAGATTGTCTGCTGATCGTCTGTTCCTCCCTGTGGGGTTACCACCGAGAGTGCCTCATTCCATCTTTCGCGCGCCTGACAACGAACACGGTCAAAGTCGAACCG
>DAINAS010000036.1:0-17424 GCA_036733365.1 Proteiniphilum sp. | reverse complement strand
TACGTCTGAATTGATACGCAGTAAAAAGCCAACTAAGGCGATTCTTAGTGGATGGAATGAAAAAAACATCTCATTAGCATATTGAGACAGCCTCTTTTTTTGTGATTATCAACATGACGGATCCAACCATTTCCATTATTTTCATTACTTTTGCATCTCAATATGAAATCAATGGAATCAAATAAGAATCAGATACTGAACGACACCATGCATGCCGGATTGATTCTCGGGTTGTTCTGGGTGTTCAAGTACCTGTTCGTGATCACCGGTGCACTGCACCCGCTACTCAGCTTCACCGCTACACTCCTGAGCTTCGGCACCCCGCTGTTGCTCTTCTACTTCCTGGTGAAATACAACCGTGAGGGAACGAACGGTGAGATGCGCTTCGGTGAGGGGATTCAGTTCTCCATCCTGCTCTTCTTCTTTGCCTCCCTGCTGGAATCGCTGATGGTACTGCTGCATGTGAAATGGATTGATCCTCTTTACATCGGCGGCATCTACGAGGCAATGATGCAGATGGCCTCCCAAATGCCCATCGGCAAAGAGTTGGCAGCCCAACTGGCAGAACAGCCATTGCCGGGAGCGATCACCTACGTATTCAGCAATGTGATCATGGCCGATGTCTTTCTGGGTCTGATCCTTTCGCTGCTGATCGTCCCCCTCGCCATGCGATACAAAAGAAATGAAACAGCATAACAGACCCTCAAGCATATGGATATTTCAGTTGTAATTCCGCTCTACAACGAAGAGGAGTCCCTGCCCGAACTGCACAGCTGGATCCGCCGCGTCATGGAGGAGCAGGGCTTCAGTTACGAAATCATCTTCGTGGATGACGGCAGCACCGACGCTTCGTGGCAGGTGATCAGCCAACTCCGGAAAGAGTCGGACAAAGTGAAGGCAATCAAGTTCAGACGCAACTACGGTAAGTCGCCTGCCCTCCACTGTGCCTTCGAAAAAGCCCAGGGAGAGGTGGTGATCACCATGGATGCCGACCTGCAGGACAGTCCTGACGAGATACCCGAGCTTTACCGCATGGTCAGCGAGGAGGGATATGACCTGGTCTCCGGCTGGAAGAAGAAACGATACGACGACAAGCTGACAAAGAACATCCCCTCAAAGCTGTTCAATGCCACCGCACGCAGGGTGTCGGGCATCAGACTGCACGACTTCAACTGCGGGCTCAAAGCCTATAAGAGTGCCCTGGCGAAGGATATTGAGATCTACAACGACATGCACCGTTACATCCCTGTGTTGGCGAAGAATGCAGGTTACCGTAAGATCACGGAGAAAGTGGTGCAACACCAGGCGCGCAAGTACGGCAGCAGCAAGTTCGGTGCCAGCCGTTTCGTGAATGGCTACCTCGACCTGATGACGCTCTGGTTCCTGAACCGCTTCGGCCGGAAGCCGATGCACTTCTTCGGTCTCTGGGGAAGCCTGATGTTCCTGATCGGCTTCGTCGCCGTGATCCTTGTAGGTGCGATGAAGCTCTACGACATGCACCAGGGCAATCCTTACAAACTGGTGACCGATTCCCCCTATTTTTACATCTCCCTCACCATGATGATTTTGGGAACCTTGCTCTTCCTTGCCGGATTCCTGGGTGAGCTGGTCTCCCGAAATGCACCGGAACGAAACCACTACAGGGTTGAAGAAGAGATTTAGAAAACATGTTTAAACGTTTGTATGTTAATATGTTTACAAGAACAAAATATCTACTGCTGCTCTCCATCCTGCTGCTCTCCTGCAATGGAGGAGGAAGCAAGAAGGAGTATACCTATTATCAGGAACAGGGTGAGATCTTCCACACCGGTTTTCACATCAAGTATGCCTACAGCCGTTCGCTGCGGGAGGAGATCATGGCCGAGCTGGAACGATTCGACCGGTCGCTCAACCCCTTCCGCGACGACGCCATCATCACGAAGGTGAACCGAAACGAGCCGGTAGCGTTGGACAGCTTCTTCCTCAACTGCTTCAACCGCTCACAGGAGATCGCACAGATCACCGGTGGCAAGTTCGACATCACCGTCTCCCCGCTGATCAATGCCTGGGGATTCGGTTTCTCCAGGATGGACAGCATCACCCCGGCAATCATCGACAGCCTGAAACAGATCGTAGGGTACGACAAGATTGCCATCGATGCAGAAGGAAATGTGGTTAAAAGCGACCCGCGCATCACCATCAACACCTCAGCCATTGCTAAGGGGTATGCCTGTGACGTGGTGGGTGACCTGATGGAACGGCACGGCATCGAAAACTACATGGTGGAAATTGGCGGAGAGATTACCGCCCGCGGCGTGAACGACAAGGGAGAATGCTGGCGCATCGGCGTGGACAAGCCGATCGACGACAGCTCCGGCATGCAGCATGAGCTGCAAACCATCCTCTCCCTTTGCGACATGTCACTGGCCACCTCCGGCAACTACCGCAACTTTTACATCAAGGATGGGAAGAAGTATGCCCACACCATTGACCCGCAGAGCGGATACCCCTCTCAGCTCGACATCCTGGGTGCCACGGTGATCGCCCACGATTGCATGACGGCAGATGCCTATGCCACCGCCTTCATGGCGATGGGCATCGAGGAATCGAAGGAGGTGGCGGCAACACTTCCCGGCCTGCACTACCTCTTCATCTATGAAACGGAAGAGGGAATGTACGGCACCATCCAATCCGACGGCTTCGAACAGTTTATTGCGGATTAAATCAACAATCAGCGCATCACAAAACGTGGAATGAAGATGAACAACAGTGAGAAAGAAACCTCCAGTCGTCAAGGGTTGAGTGCAAGCGTTCCTCAGCACCTCATCATACCCATGACACCGGCAGAAGAGATAGAGCTGGCGATCACTTACGCCACCTACAACAGTTCTTACGGACCTTTGTTGATTGCCTCCTCCGCGCGGGGAATCCTCTTTATCGGTTTCGGCGAAGAAAATCATTTGCTCGTCGAATTGAGAGATCGTTATCCAGCGGCAGTGATCACCCCGGGCGAGGATCCACTCCACAAGCGTGCACTCGCCCTGATCCAGGAGCCAAGTGGTGAGGATGTGCTGCTGCTTCATCTCAGAGGGACAACCTTTCAAATGGAGGTGTGGGAGGCGTTGCTGCAGATCCCTTGTGGCAAGACAACCAGTTATGCCAACCTCGCGAAGCGAATAGGCCGTCCCGCCGCTTCACGCGCCGTGGGCAGTGCTGTAGGCAAGAACCCTGTGGCCTGCCTGATCCCCTGCCACCGCGTGCTGCGCTCAGACAATCAGATGGGAGGATACCACTGGGGTACACAAATTAAAGAGCAGTTGCTGAAAAATGAATCGACTCTATAAAGTAGAAAACATCAATCAACTATAATCTTTGACATATGCGTAAAATCGCCTTACCGTTCTTATTGTTACTGTTTATCAAGACACTAACACTCACGGCACAGGATGCCGATAGTACGAATTATCCCTCCATCCAGGTGGACGGCACGCTGAAGAACAAGTATGAATACGCCTCCGAGACCGGCAACTCACGCTTCTCGGTGCGTAACTCCCGCATCGGCGTGAAAGGGGGGATCAACAGTTTTGCCTCCTACCGTGCACAACTGGAGCTGAGTGACAACGGCGACTTCAAGGTGCTCGACCTCTACGGCACCCTCGTGCCGGTTGAAGGGCTTAGCCTCACGCTGGGACAGATGGGCATCCCCCTCTTCAACTCCTACATCACCACACCCGCCACCATGATGTTCGCCAACCGGGCTTTCATCGGCAAGTACTTCCTCAGCACACGCGACCTGGGGATGATGGCCAAATACAAGTTTCGGATGGGCAACCTGCCGGTGAACCTGGAGGGGGGACTCTTCAACGGCAACGCCATCAACGACCCGGTATGGAAAAACAAACTCTCTTACGGCGGCCGGATCGAACTGGGAAGCATGCAGGGGGCACGCGTCACCGCCAAGATGTACAACTACCCCAAGGATGAGACCAAACAGTTCTTCATCTACGGGGCCGACTTCCGCTACGCCACCTCCAACTGGAAGGTGGAGACGGAGCTGATGAAGCGGGAGAGCAAGAGCGAGGCTTTCAGCGACCTCCTCTCCTACTACATCCAAAGCGCCTATTACCTTCCCCTGGACAACCGCTTCTTCGACCGGATGATCCCCGCGCTGCGCTGGGATGCGGTGGATGAGACCTTCGACCAGGATGGGTTTGACGTCAACCGGCTGACAGCGGGCCTGGGCTTCGGATTCAACCGCAGCGGCTATAACTCCGTTCTGCGGTTCGATTACGAATGGTACATGGTTGATAACGACATGACCATCTTCGCAGAGAACCCGGAGATGGATTCGAACAAATTTACGGTGGAACTTGTGATCGCCTTTTAACCCAAAAAACATATTAAGATGAAGAAAAACACATTTTTCGTGATGATCCTCTCGGCACTTCTGCTGACTGCCTGCAACGGATCTCAACCCTCGGGAGACCTGCTGGGAGAGAATGCAGAAGCGTTGTGGGAGCTGCAGGGTGATGCCACGATCAGTGACAAGATACTTACCCTCAACGAGGGAGCAGCAGCACTGCTGAAGAAGGGGAGGTACGACAACTTCGAACTGTCACTCACCTTGCGACTCACAGAAACCGGCAAGGGATTCCTTGCTTTTCACAGTGATGAAGCAATGACAAAAGGATACAGGGTAGCGCTCGACAACGACCTGACCGATGAGGAGTGGTGGACCAAGACCGGCAGCCTGCTGGGGGTGCGCAATCTGACCAAATCGGTGGTGAAGAGCAACGAGTGGTTCGATATGATCCTCCGCGTGGAGGGCAACGCGATCACCATCCTGCTGAACGAAACCCCCGTGGTGGAGTACATCGAGCCTGCAGCACCCTATCGCACCGAGGAGCATGCATCGCAACTTCTCTCCAATGGCACGTTCGCCCTGAAAAGCAGTGCAGGGACAATTGAAGTGAGCGCGATCTCACTCGCACTGCTGCCTGCAACGACCGACCTCTCCACACAACTGGCAGATGCGATTGACGAAAAAGACGATCAGATCATCCGTCTGCATCAGGAGAACTTCCCTGTGCTCGACTACCACGTGCACCTCAAGGGGATCAGCGCCGATGAGGCTGCCGCACAATCGCGCCGCTATGGCATCAACTATGCGCTGGCACCCAACTGCGGCATCGGCTTCCCCATCACCAGCGATGAAGAGGTGCTGCAATACCTGAAGGAGATGGAGGGTCAGCCCTTCATCCAGGCCATGCAGGGTGAAGGAAGGGAGTGGCCGGAGACCTTCTCGGAAGAGGTGCGTGAGCGGTTCGACTATGTCTTCACCGACGCCCTCACCTTCACCGACCGTAAAGGGCGCCGCACCCGCCTCTGGATCCCGGAGGAGGTGTTCATCGAAGATGAAGAGCAGTATATGGATCTGATCGTAGAGAAGATCGTGGCGGTGATGCAGGAGCCGATGGATGTGTACGTGAACCCCAACTTCCTGCCGGATGTGATGAACGACCGGTACGATGCCTTCTGGACAGATGAGCGGATGGACAGGGTGATCACAGCCTTGAAGGAAACCGATAAAGTGCTGGAGATCAACCACCGATATCGTATCCCCAACCAGGCATTCATTCAGAAAGCAAAAGATGCGGGCCTCAAGTTCACCTTCGGAACCAACAATGCCGACGGTAACTTCGGCAAGATGGAATATTGCATCGAGATGAAGGAGGCTTGCGGAATCACTGCGGCCGATATGTACAAACCCAACATACAAGAATGAACAACAATAGAATAACACCCGATTTTATCACCGACCTGGAGGAAAACGAGATCTTTGTTTTCGGCAGCAACCTGGAAGGGAACCATGGAGGCGGTGCCGCCAAAACGGCCCACAACCGCTTTGGAGCGATATGGGGACAGGGAGTGGGACTGCAGGGTCAGTCCTACGGCATCCCCACCATGCATGGGGGACCCGAAGAGATACGGCCTTACGTGGAAGAATTCATCGCTTTTGCACGCACCAATCCCGATCTCACCTTTCTGGTGACGCGCGTGGGCTGCGGCATTGCAGGCTTCCATGACTCAGAGATCGCACCTCTCTTCGCCGGTGTGGAAGATGTACCAAATATCACCCTGCCGGAAAGCTTCTGGCACTACCTGTCAGAAGAAGGTTAATCGCACTCTTCAGAGCAAAAAAAAACCGGTGCCACAAGGACACCGGTTTTTTTAGTATAGTATGTTTGATTGAATTATTCTGCACTCTCTTTCTTCTCTTCGGAAGAAGGTGCTTCCTCAGCCTTGGGCTCTTCTGCTACAGGAGCTTCTTCAGCCTTGGGCTCTTCTGCTACAGGAGCTTCTTCGGTCTTGGGTTCCTCAACGGCAGGTGCTTCTTCAGCCACGGGTGCTTCTTCAACAGCGGGTGCTTCTTCAACAGCGGGAGCTTCCTCAACAACCGGAGCATTGGCAGCATCCTCTTCGGCTTTCTTCAGCGCCAGCACTTCAGCTCTTGCCTTGTTCACCTCTTTCTCTGCATCGAGACGAGCCTTTGCATCTGCACGCTCTTTCTCTTCATCTTTCAGCTTGAGAGAGTGGTTAGCCTGTTGCTTGTTGTTCTTCCATGCTTCGAAACGTCTTTCCGCTTCTGCCGCATCAAATGCACCCTTGGTGACTCCACCCAGGAGATGTTTCTTCATCAGCACCCCTTCCTCGGAAAGGATGTTGCGTACGGTGTCAGAGGGCTGTGCCCCTGTCTGCAGCCAATACAAAGCTCTGTCGAAATCTAAAGTGATCGTAGCAGGATGTGTATTCGGATTGTAGGAACCAATCCGTTCGATATACTTTCCATCCCGTGGAGCTCTGCTATCTGCAACAATGATCTGATAAAAAGGATAGTTCTTCCGTCCTCTTCTCTGTAAACGTAATTTTGTTGCCATTTAGTAGTTCTTGTAAAATGAGTATAAAATGTATTTGCGGGTGCAAAGGTAACAATAAATTGATAACCGACAAAACTTTGTGCTTCGTTTCTATTTGTTTAGGAATGTACCGTCCTGATTTTTGTTTACAGTTTTATTAATTATTTAATTTCACTACTGTCCAAAGAAATTTTCTCAGACATGATTTAAATTAGTTTATATTAATGCATTACGCGAATAAAATTTTTCCGGGATTTGAATTTATACTTTTGCAAATAGTATTGCAAGAGATAGAAATCATGAATCAGGGAAAGACCGTATTCGCTCAGATAATGTCGCTCATACCGAGATATGAGTTTGATAAATGCGTAAAGAGATACAATGGCAACCGACATGCCATCGAGTTCAAATGCAGAGACCAGTTCATGGTGATGAGTTTTGCCCAGTTCACCAGTCAGGATAGCCTGCGCAGCATTGATGCAACGCTGGTTGCCCTGTCCTCCAAGCTGTACACTTCCGGAATCAAATATATCCAACGCTCGACTTTGGCACATATTAACGGAACCAAGGATTGGCGGATCTATCACGACTTCGGTCAGATACTGATTGCACAAGCGAGACACCTGTACCGCAAAGAGCCTTCCAGACTCGATGTGGACGGAATCGTCTTTGCCTTCGACAGCAGTACGATGAAACTTTGCCTGCAACTCTGTCCATGGGCAAGACTTCATCATGATAAAGGTGGTGTAAAGATGCATACCCTGCTGGATTTGCGGGGAGCGATTCCCACATTTGTTTATCTGACGGAAGCCGCGGTCCATGACACCAAAGCCATGAGCCTCGTGCCCGTAGAGCCTGGTAATTATTACCTCATGGACAAGGGATATGTGGATTTCAAGCAGTTGTTCCTCCACTTTCATCGCCAGCGGGCTTTCTTCGTCACCAGGGCCAAGGACAACATGAAGTATGAGGTGATAGAAGAGCATCCCGTTGATAAAAGCACCGGAGTTGTTAGCGATTCCACTATCAGGTTGACGGGACTGAAAACCTCCCGATGGTATCCGGATACACTCCGTATGGTTGTGTATGAGGATTATGCCACGGGAAATGTCTATCGGTTCCTGACCAATGACTTCACACATTCTTACCTGACCATTGCTGAACTTTATAGGGAACGTTGGCAAGTGGAATGTTTCTTCAAATGGATCAAACAACATCTGAACATCAAGGCGTTCTACGGAACCAGCCAGAATGCGGTATACTCGCAGATATGGATTGCCATCTGCGATTACCTGCTGCTTGCCATTGCCAGAAAGATGTTTCATATTGATCAGGAACTTATATTTTATCGTCCGTCGTCGGCAAAGTACTCTTTGAGAGGAAGCCTTTAGGCGAACTGTTTATTAAACCAAAACGTCCGATGAATGATTCCGATTCAGATCAACTGAACCTATGGGGTAATTTCTTTGGACAGTAGTGATGTTCCTGAACATATCCTGTCAGATAAAACCAGCCCTGACAATGCAACCAAACTGTATGTAAAGGCATCCATCGCTTCCATGACTGATTTAAATCCAGACAATGTGAACCTCTCTGAAGATTCTGTGAATTGGATGAAAGACAATAAGAATGAAATCATATGGACATATCCTTCATCTGCAGATATTGGTGCTCTGATAACCAACGCATTTGTCCGGGTACCGGTTCCGGGAAGTACAACAAAGGTTTACCATGTCTGGGATGGTTCTCAGTTTTATAGAGAAGCAAGGGGAACAATCAATGTTAGATTGATTAATCCAAAATTTGACCATATTACCGATGGTAATATCAAAGAATTTTATCTGCCAATTCAGAATGCTCCCCAAGATCCGGCAGATTACAACATCTACCGCAACAACGAGTACAAATTTTCGGTACACGCACTGGAACAGTGGGATCCCTTGGTCTCGGGTGCCACCAACGCCACTGCCAGGAGCAGCGGTGCGGATGCACCGGGAAGCATGGTGCTGCGGATGCAAGATAAATGAATTGACTTACCTTAAAATGAACAGCCATGAATGTGTCGAACATCCACGCACTCTACCAAGCGCCAAAGGAGAAAGAGCCCGATTCGGGGGTCTACGGCAACGTGAGGGAGTGCATCCTGCTCTTCGAGAACGGAACACAGAAGATATTCACCAACGAGGAGAAGAAAGGACGTCTCACGGTCAACGTGCTGAGCCACGAAGCGGAAAAAGATCCCTTCGTGGATGCGGTGATACGGAACTATGGGTCATGCAAAACACTCGATGAGCTAACGCTGAAGTGCGGATACCGCTGTACCAAAACCTTCACCCGCCATTTCGTCCGTCACTTCCACATGACACCCAAGCAGTGGCAACTGGAGATCAAGAAGCACGAGATGATCAACTCACTCAAGAACACCCGTCACCCGCTCAAGCAGATTGCCGAGGATTTGGGGTTCGCAAACGTTTCGCACCTCTCCGACTTCTGCTACAAGAAAACCGGCTTGCGGCCGGAGGAGTTCCGCAAAAACAGATAACCGCACATCGACAATTAAGGATAACCCAATTATCCGCTCCGCCCAATCATTTTACCATCCAATTTTATTCAGAGGCTGCCTCATAACAGAGGCAGTCTCTTTTTTTTGTACAATGTGCCTCATCCTGAAAGAATGTTTTACCAAAAAAAGTGAACCTGTTCCAATATTATGGGAAGCTCATCTAATATTCTAAGTTGATTGTACCCTTATATCCACTCCAATAATTATTGGAGTGGATATAAGGGTACAATAAGGGTGCAATAAGGCTAGAGGCATCGAGAACCTGTAAAAAACCTCAAGTGATATGATGAAACGGCTTCATATCTTTTCCGTCTGATTCATTTCGACAACCCATTTGCAATCGGTATCTTTGCAGCCTCAAAAACAAAAGATATGGTATTGGTTGATGGAGTGACAGTAGAGTTCGGGGGGGCAGCGTTGTTCTCCGATATCTCATTCGCGATAAATCCGAAGGACCGGATCGCACTGATGGGCAAGAACGGGGCGGGCAAATCGACCCTGCTGAAGATACTGGCAGGGGTGCGGCAGCCAACACGCGGAAGGGTATCCATGCCGAAGGATTTCACAGTGGCTTACCTGCCGCAACACCTGATGACAGAGGATGGTCGTACTCTGTTTGAGGAAACGGCACAGGCTTTTTCGCACATCCATCGATTGGAGGAGGAGATGGAACGCATCAACCATGAACTGACGGTGCGTACCGACTATGAGTCGGACGAGTACATGCAGCTCATAGAGCAGGTATCGGCTCTCAGCGAGAAGTTCTACGGCATAGAGGAGATCAACTACGACGCCGCGGTGGAGAAGACGCTCCTGGGACTGGGGTTCGCACGGAGCGACTTCGACCGGCAGACCTCCCAGTTCAGCGGCGGCTGGCGCATGCGCATCGAGCTGGCCAAGATACTGCTGCAGAACCCCGACCTGATACTGCTGGACGAGCCTACCAACCACCTCGACATCGACTCGGTGGAGTGGTTCGAGGAGTTCCTGATCAACAGCGCCAAGGCGGTGGTGGTGATCTCGCACGACCGGGCCTTCGTGGATCATATCACCAACCGCACCATCGAGGTGACCATGGGACGGATCTACGATTACAAGGCTACCTACTCGCACTATATGGAGCTTCGCCGGGAGCGCCGCGAGCAGCAACAGAAGCAATACGACGATCAGCAGAAGATGATTGCAGAGACGAAGGAGTTCATTGAGCGGTTCAAGGGAACTTACTCCAAGACACTCCAGGTGCAGTCGCGCGTAAAGATGCTGGAGAAGCTGGAACTGGTGGAGGTGGATGAGGTGGACACCTCGGCACTGAAGCTGCGCTTCCCTCCTGCCCCACGCTCGGGCAGCTATCCGGTGGCGGCGGAGGGTCTCCGCAAGTCGTACGATGAAAAGCTGATCTTCAGCGATGTCAACTTCATGATTGAACGGGGTGAGAAGGTGGCCTTCGTGGGCCGCAACGGTGAGGGGAAATCGACTCTTGTCAAATGCATCATGGGGGAGACCGCTTTCAACGGCAACCTGCAACTGGGGCACAACGTGAAGATCGGTTACTTCGCGCAGAACCAGGCATCACTGCTGGATGAGGAGCTGACGGTCTTTCAGACCATCGACGACATCGCGGTGGGTGACATCCGTACGAAAATACGGGATATCCTGGGGGCCTTCATGTTTGGCCGGGAGGATATCGACAAGAAAGTGAAGGTGCTCTCGGGCGGTGAGCGCACCCGCCTGGCCATGATCAAGCTGCTGCTGGAACCGGTGAACCTGCTGATCCTCGACGAGCCTACCAATCACCTGGACCTCAAGACAAAGGATATCCTGAAACAGGCGCTGATTGAGTTCGACGGCACGCTGATCCTGGTGTCGCACGACCGTGACTTCCTCGACGGGCTGGCAAAAAAGGTGTAT
Source organism: Proteiniphilum sp. (assembly GCA_036733365.1). Lineage (GTDB taxonomy): Bacteria > Bacteroidota > Bacteroidia > Bacteroidales > Dysgonomonadaceae > Proteiniphilum. The sequence continues at coordinate 6,057 of DAINAS010000036.1, read as the reverse complement.
GAGTTCGGCAACCGCAAGGTGACCGAGCACCTGGAGGACATCAACGGATTCCTGGCGAGGAAGCGGATGGAGAACCTGCGGGAGATTGAGCGTAAGTAGTGCGGGTTAACTGCCCGCAACCCTTCTGTTGCGCAGCAGCGGGTTGTTGCGTGACTTGTTGAAGATCATCTGACCCTTATTGGCACCCTTTCGCAAACGCCTCCGTTCTTCTTCAGGAAGATGGAGCTGCTCCCGGCAGTGATCGGAGCAACACCCCTCCATCTCGGCGGCACACTGGGCACACTGGATGAAGAGCAGGTGACATCCCTCGTTGCGGCAGTTGGTATGGCTGTCGCTGGGTGCACCGCACTGGTGACAGCGGGCAATCACATCGTCGGTAATCCGCTCACCCAGACGTTCATCGAACACAAAGTTCTTTCCGATAAACTTTAACGGCAACTGCTGCTCCCGTGCCTTGCGTACATATTCCAGTACCCCGCCCTCCACGTGATAAACATTCTTGAAACCGTTGTGGCGCAGGTAGGCACTGGCCTTCTCGCATCGGATGCCGCCGGTGCAGTACATCACGATGTTCTTCTCCTTGTGCTCCTGCAGCATCTCCACAGCCATGGGCAGCTGCTCCCGGAAGGTGTCGGAGGGCACCTCGATGGCATTCTCGAAATGACCCACCTCATACTCGTAGTGGTTGCGCATATCCACCACGATGGTGTCGGGCTGCTGTGTGAGTTCGTTGTATTCCTTTGCCTTGAGATATCTTCCCTTTTTGGAAGGATCGAAATCGGGATCCTCGATGCCATCGGCTACCACCTTGTGGCGCACCTTCATGCGCAGTACCCAGAACGATTTGCCATCGTCATCCACAGCGATGTTGAGGCGGATGCCGTTCAGTGCTGGATCGGCTGCATAGAGGATCTCGCGGAACAGATCCAGGTTGCTCTCCGGCACGGAGATCTGTCCGTTGATCCCCTCCCGTGCAATGTACACGCGACCAAACACCCCGATCTCGTTGAAGCGGATGTAAAGGTGGTCGCGAAACTGCCGGGGATCATTGATTGTGAAATATTTGTAGAAGGAGAGGGTGATGCGGGGTTCTTTTTCCTGCAGCATACGCTCTTTCAGCTCCTTGTTGGAGATACGGTTGTGTAGTTGGGGCATGTCAAACATTATATATTATGAGACGCAACATATGATTGTATCACCCTGCACAGTGACGATCGTTGCAGCGTCACAAAAAAACCTCAACAGAGTTGTTGAGGTTTCATTGAAGTGATTCGCCTGGGGTTCGAACCCAGGACCCCATCCTTAAAAGGGATGTGCTCTACCAGCTGAGCTAGCGAATCGACCTGGTGCTTTCTTTCAAAAGCGAGTGCAAAGATAAAACGTTTATTTCAGTTTTGCAACTGTTAAAGCAACATTTTGCCCATTTTTTCCCGGTTGAAAGCTATCGGCTGACAACTAATACCTATAGTGTTCCGGCTTATAGGGTCCTTCTACCGCAACACCGATATAATTGGCCTGTTTTTCAGTGAGCGTGGTAAGCTTCACACCGATCTGTTCAAGGTGCAGCCTTGCCACCTCTTCGTCGAGCTCTTTGGATAAGCGGTACACACCTGGCGCATAATCATGCTGCCAGAGGTCGAGCTGCGCAAGCGTCTGGTTGGCGAAGGAGTTGCTCATCACGAAGGAGGGGTGCCCCGTAGCGCATCCCAGATTCACCAGGCGCCCCTCGGCCAGCAGGAAGAGGGAGTTGCCTCCGGGGAAGGTGTACTTGTCTACCTGCGGCTTGATGTTGGCATGCACGATACCCGGGAAGGTGGTCAGCTTGTCCACTTGTATCTCGTTGTCGAAATGACCGATGTTGCAGACGATGGCCTGATCCTTCATCTGCTGCATATGGTCGATGGTGATCACGTCGCGGTTGCCGGTGGTGGTTACATAGATGTTACCTTCTGGAAGAGCCTCCTCTATGGTGGTCACCTGAAATCCCTCCATGGCGGCCTGCAACGCACAGATGGGGTCGATCTCGGTGACGATCACACGGGCACCATAGGAGCGCATCGATTTGGCGCAGCCCTTGCCCACATCACCGTAGCCCAGCACCACCACTACCTTGCCGGCAATCATCACGTCGGTGGCACGCTTGATGCCATCGGCGAGCGATTCGCGGCAGCCGTAGAGGTTGTCGAACTTCGACTTGGTCACCGAGTCGTTCACGTTGATGGCCGGCACCAGCAGCTCACCCCGCTCCATCATCTGGTAGAGGCGGTGCACGCCGGTGGTGGTCTCCTCGGAGATTCCCTTCATCTCTGCAATGGTCGTGTGCCAACGCCGGTCATCTTCCTTCAGGATGCGGTGGAGCGTGTCCAGGATGGCCTGCTCCTCGCGATTCGATCCCTTGCGGTCGATGGTGGAGGCATCGTTCTCGGCCTGGTAGCCCATGTGCACCAGCAGTGAGGCGTCACCACCGTCATCCACGACCAGGTGGGGGCCCTTGCCGCCGGGGAAGCGAAGCGCCATCTCGGTACACCACCAGTACTCTTCGAGCGTCTCACCCTTCCAGGCGTAGACCGGGACACCCGCGGCAGCGATGGCGGCGGCGGCATGATCCTGCGTGGAGAAGATGTTGCAGCTGGCCCACCGTACATCGGCTCCCAGCTCCACCAGCGTCTCGATCAGCACAGCCGTCTGGATGGTCATGTGCAGCGATCCCATCACGCGGGCACCCTGCAGCGGCTTCTCCGCGGCATACTTCCTGCGGATGGCCATCAGGCCGGGCATCTCATGCTCAGCGATTTCAATCTCCTTACGGCCATAGTCGGCCAGGTTGATATCAGCCACCTTATAGGGCAGGTCGGCAGAAAAATTGTGGTCCATATTCTATCAGTTTTGATTTATCGATTTTTAAGAATGCAAAGGTACGAATTTCGGGGAATGTTTCTACCTTTGATTGGTATAAAGCGTGTAAAACAGGGTTAAAAAGATGAGAGTCATCTATTCGAACTATTTACCGGTGAAGGGTTTCAGGGCTATCAACTTTTTCGGTATCATCGTTGCCAGAAGGGAACAGGGTGATCTTGAAGAACGAGTATTGCGCCATGAAGCTATCCATAGCCGTCAGATAAAAGAGCTCTGGGGAATTGGCTTCTATCTCTGGTATACCGGTGAATGGCTTGTCAACTGGATTCGCTACAAAGACCGGTATTTAGCCTACAGGCAGATAACCTTCGAGCGTGAGGCGTATAAATATGACCAAGACGAACACTATCTGGAAGGAAGAAGCCGTTATGCTTTTCTACGCTTTCTGAGGAGTAACGACACATAAAAACCATCAGAAACAATGAAAAGAATCACAGGAATCATTTTCTTTGCACTTCTGTTGCTCACGATGTGTGCGCAGGGACAATCACAGAAAACAAATACAAACCAAACAAACAATATGAACTGGAATCCATTGACTCCCGAAGAGGAGCGAGTGATCGTTCACAAAGGAACGGAAAGGCCTTTCACAGGCGAGTTACTGAACAACAAAAGCGAAGGCCTTTACCTCTGCAAACGGTGCGATGCCCCACTCTACCGCTCGCACGACAAATTCGATGCCCACTGCGGCTGGCCCTCGTTCGACGATGAAATTGAGGGTGCCGTGAAACGGGTGCGCGATGCTGACGGACGACGTACCGAGATTCTCTGCAACAACTGCGGGGCGCACCTGGGGCATGTGTTCCTCGGTGAGGGATTCACAGAGAAGCAGACGCGCCATTGCGTTAACTCGGTATCACTGAAATTCGTGCCTGCTGAAAACACAAACCTAAAAACAAGCTATTTCGCCTCCGGCTGTTTCTGGGGTACGGAGTACTTCTTCATGAAAGCGCCCGGTGTGAAGGAGACCAATGTGGGCTTCATGGGAGGCCACGTGGAGAATCCCTCTTACGCTCAGGTGTGCGAGAAGAACACCGGCCACCTGGAGACCACCGAAGTGGTATACAACGCTTCTGAGACCTCCTACGAGGCGATGGTGAAGCTCTTTTTCGAGACGCACGACTTTACACAGACGAACGGTCAGGGCCCCGACATCGGTCCGCAATACCTCTCCTGCATCTTCTACAACGATGAGGCGGAAAAGGCGATCGCTGAGAAGTACATCAACATCCTCACCGAGAAAGGTTACCGGGTAGCTACCATGCTCAAACCTTCATCCCGTTTCTGGAAGGCGGAGGACTACCACCAGCAGTACTACGAACATAAGGGTACCAAACCATACTGCCACAAGTACACCCGAATATTCTGATTATAAAAGGTTAAAGTGTTCCTTTTTTTAAGGGTGTTGTCAAAACTTTTCGATTGTTTGTGTGTTTTATTCATATGTAAGTGTGAAAAAACATGAAACAGAAACGTTTAATTTAAAAAAGAAAGAACTATGAAAGCATTTAGATTCATGACAGCAATTACACTGATCCTGGCACTCGGTATGAGTGTTGCCTCGTGTAAGAAAGTGAACGACGCAGATGTGCAGAAAACAGCACAGGAAGTTTTGATGGCTGATCCCGCTCTTGCCGGAGTTGTAGTAACCGTACAGGAACAGGTAGCAACACTCACCGGTATTGTTGAAGATGAAGCTGCAAAAGCTGCTGCCGAAAGTGCTGTTGCTGCAGTGGAAAATGTGAAGTCGGTGGTAAACCATATTGAAGTGGTTCCTCCCGCACCGGACTATTCTGAACTTGATGCTGCCATCAACGCGGCTTTGGCTGATGCGATGAAAGATCACGCAACTGTGACTGCCGCCGTAGAGAATGGTGTGATCACCCTTACCGGCGAGATAAGGGAAAGAGATCTTCCCACTCTGATGCAGAAGCTGAACGCACTGAACCCGGTGCAGATAGTGAACAACCTTACCGTTAAATAAAAAAATCATGGCATTGACAGAAAAATACAAGGAACTGATCGATTTGGCCCGGGCCAACAACCTGCTTGTGAATGATGCGGGAAAAGTGTTGAAGATCGATGGGACGGTGCCCTCAGCAAGCATCAAAGATAAGATGTGGGATATTTACCAACGCCTCGACCCGCAGTTCAGAAGCAATGATGTGCTGCTAAACGTGAAGGCTGCCGTTACAGAGGGTGGTAAGGTACGGGTGGTTACCAGAGAAAGCAGACTCAACATCCGCAAGGGTCCCGGTACCGACCAACCAATTGTTGGCAAGGCAGAGAAGGGTGAAATCATCACCCTGATCAGCAAGAGCAATGATCTCTGGTGGCTGGTACGCGACGTGGATGGCGAAGAGGGTTATTGCTATGCGCAGTACCTCGAACCGGTACAGTAACCATCAACTGTTACGTCACGTCAGATTCGCTCAAATTTAAAAAGGTTGCCTTTCAGGGCAACCTTTTTTCGTGTGTATGGTGATTGACAATCAATTGAATGTAAACTTACCATCCAGTTTAATGGCCAATGTAACCGGTGAGGTGAGGTTGTGTGTAGAGGTGTATGTCAACACCACCGTGGAGGAACCCCTCCGGTAGATCTCGTTCATGATCTCCTGCAGGAAGGTGAGATGTGTCAATTCCGTAAATTTCTCATTGGAGTCAATCACGGGCAACACAATCTTTTTCTTGGAATCACTCTTCAACGATAGTGTAACATTCTGTAGCTCTACTGTCTGTGATGTTGTGATACCCCTCACTTCCACATAAGAGGTTGTTTGAATGATGGCATTGCTGACATACTTCACATATTCACTGATGGCTGCGAAGTCACTCAACGAAAAGGTGATTTCACTCCTTGAAGCTGCACCGGCAGAGGCTATCAGCGTGAAGGACTTGGTGGCAGAGGCGTTCTCTGATTCGGGCAGGTCATCGGGCTTGTCACTGCCACAGGCAGTAACTCCCACCATGAGGGTCAAAACAGCTAATAGGGATATCCATTTTTTCATAACACTGGTTTTTTTATTGGTTTGTTTCATTGCTTCTCATTCCTATAACAACAAATGTAGGGGTTTGGATTGCTCACCACACCCTGATAACTATAAAAAACAATAAAAGCGCAATATTGACACACCCTCT
>DAINAS010000035.1:0-18666 GCA_036733365.1 Proteiniphilum sp. | reverse complement strand
TCTTGATCGCTTTTCTCTGAGGCGTTCCTCTCAAAAGCGGGTGCAAAGATAGGGACTATTTTTCAAACCCCAAAACTTTTTGCAAAGTTTTTTCATTTTTCTTTTCCTTTCCGGAAACCAAATTGGAAATCAATCTGTTTGGCTCTATCCGTTGTCGCTACAACGTTTCCGCGCCATTTCCTTTTTAAGCGAAAGGGCTACAAAGATAGTAAAGATTATTGATATCCTCCAAATAATTGTGCAGTAAATTCTAGAAATATTTTCCGTTTCTTATGCCTTCAAACCGGCATATGAAGGTAATAAATTCATATCCAACCCGATAATCATTCGGCTAAAATATGAGAGCTAGTAAGCACTTCAGGGGTGACGGCAAAACTCATCGTCTGACCGTTGCGCTCAATACCAATATTAATGGTAAGCGGTGTTTGCCAATCGACATACTGATTAAATCCAAAAAGGTAGGAAAAGGAAGCCCAGTAGCGCCTGTTGTCTGCCAATGCTTCTGAAACGGCGTGATAGTTGGCAACATCCCAAAACATGCAATCACGAAAACCGTTTGAATCGGTATAACGCGTATTCTTGTCGCGCAGGTGCATTGTCTCCGAGAGAAAACGACGGTAACCCTCGGTGAGTGAACGTGAAGATTTGTGAGAGAATGGCTGTCCCTGGATATGAGTCACCACATCACCCGGGAGGATTCCCGCCAGCTGCGCGGGTGAACCCGGATCAACTGATACCACGCTCTTCAGGTCATTCATATCATAACTGATACCTGTATAATTATACTTAAGGTATTTGACCTCAAATGTGGCATAACTCTGATTGCCGGGATAAGGGAACTTGAGCAGCATCAGCGGCAGGTTTAGTTCCAGATAATCGGTCAGTGGGTAATGCTCCGTGAGGCGCTCCTTAACTTCACCCTCCCATATCAGGCTCATTTCACCCGGGGCTATAAACTTACGGTCGAAGAAACGATACCCAAACTCAAGGTTGAAGGCGATGTCCTCTATCCTTATAGCTTCGGAAGGATCATAAACCGGCAAACGCATGGTCCTGTGGCTACGGGTATCGAAGCGCCATACAGGCTGATAACTGCCCAGCGTGGGGGATTCCGGTTTAAAGAGCGAATTGCTCTGATAGCTGTAAAAGGTTTGAATGATAAAATCGGGATCCACCGGATCGTAGGTTAGTCCCTTTTCCGTAAGGGCTCGGATGAATATGGCATTGATTCGCTCATCCAACTCCTGGGTCGCTTCATCTGCTGGAGCAAAAGCAAAGGTTCGGTAACTGTAAAAGAGTGCCTCCTCATTTTTCCGTGTCTTCACCGGAATAAGAAAACGTCGGTCCTGCACATCTTCAAGGCTGTAAAAAGCAAACACCGGTGCCAGTTGTGCCTCGCTGATGGCATTGGGATGACGGCACTCCTTCCTGAAATTTATCTCCCTGAAGGCATGGTTGAAATTACGAATGGCAAGGGTTACCTCATCATCGTTCTCAGCAAACCAGGATCTCAATGTCTGAAACGACTGTCGGTAAGTACCATGTCCATTTACAGAGAGAAGAATATCATTCAACTTCAACCCTGCCCTATCTGCCGGCGATCCGGGAGTGATGTGCACTACAACCGGTTCCATGTATCCCCAGCTCTTGTCGTTGCTGATCTCAAATACAAAACCGAGCGTACAGGTCGACTCACTTTCCTGGGCCGTTACAGTTCCATAAAAGGCAATCAAAATCAATAGTATAGTTGTCAATCGTTTCATTGTACTTGGTCATAAATGATTTACAAATCACAAATATACGTTTTTTTTCACTTTTCCCCTAAAGAGATATGGAAGTACAAAACGCTTGATTGCTCTAAAGATTAAAACGAGAGATTTCTTTACTTTTCACTTGCTTTACCCGACAGCAACAGAAGAGGTTTCAGCTGGGTGAAATTTTTTTTCTCAAACCCATATTTTAGTTATCTTTGTCCAATCCGATCTCACAAAAAACCAGAAAACTATGATCATTGACAATCTGGCAAATGCCGCCAACTATTTTGACCTGCATCCATTGTTTGAAAAGGCTTTTGAGTACATCAACAAGCTTGACTTAGAAGGAGCGCCAACAGGGACTACCGAGATTGAAGGCAATCTATTGAAGGCATCCATCCTTGAAACACAACTGAAGCCGGAAGCAGAGGCACGTCTGGAGACCCACCGCAAATACATCGACATCCAGATCCCAGTCACCTGCGCCGAAAGTTACGGTTGGAAATCCCTTGCCACGCTCACCGACTCAGAGACTGGCTATAACGAAGCCAACGATATCGAGTTTTTCGGTGATCGTCCTACAACGTTGGTGACTCTTCAGCCGGGTGAGTTCGTCATCTTCTCACCCGAAGATGGTCATGCGCCTCTGGTAGGAGAAGGAGCGATCAGAAAAATTATCCTCAAGATTGCCCTCTTGTAACACCCATTAATACTATTCCGCCATGCTGGATATCATCAAGAACGATCCCTGGTTAGCTCCCTTCAATGAAGCTATTGAAGGGCGCCACTCCTATTACCTGAAACGCCTCTCCGATCTCACACAGGGAGGGAAGATCACCCTCTCCGACTTTGCCACCGGCCACCTTTGGTTCGGACTGCACCGTACGGATGAAGGTTGGGTATTGCGTGAGTGGGCACCCAACGCCACCGAGATCTTTCTGATAGGCACTTTTAACCAGTGGCAGCGGATGGAGTCCTATCGCCTGAAAAAGAAAGAGGGTGGCGTCTGGGAGGTGAAAATCCCTGCCGAAAGAATCCGCCACGGAGACCTCTACAAGCTTCATCTCTCATGGCCCGGTGGTACGGGTGAGCGGATTCCTGCCTGGGCAAAACGGGTGGTGCAAGACGAAACAACCACCCTTTTCAGCGCACAGGTGTGGGAACCGGAGCAACGCTACCAGTTCAAAAACGCCCACTTCAGGGCTGACACCTCCCCCTTGCTGATCTACGAGACACATGTGGGAATGTCAACAGCAGAGGAGAAGGTGGGAAGCTATAACGAGTTCAGGGAGAAAGTGCTGCCACGGGTGAAGGAGAACGGCTACAATGCCATTCAGATCATGGCAATACAGGAGCATCCCTACTACGGATCGTTCGGCTACCACGTTTCCAGCTTCTTCGCCCCCTCTTCACGCAACGGCACACCCGAAGAGCTACGCGAGTTGATCGACACAGCTCATGCAATGGGCATCGCCGTGATCATGGACATCGTTCATTCCCACGCGGTGAAGAATGAGGTGGAGGGACTGGGACGCATGGACGGGTCGTACGACCTCTACTTTCACAGCAGCCCGGAAAGAAGATACCACAAGGCGTGGGATTCGCTCTGCTTTGACTACGGTAAGGATGAGGTGCTGCACTTCCTCCTCTCCAACTGCAAGTATTGGCTCGATGAATTCCGTTTCGATGGCTTCCGCTTCGATGGAGTCACCTCGATGATCTATCGCAGCCATGGTCTGGGAGAAGCGTTCAGCAGCTACGGCGACTACTACAACGCGGGACAGGATGGCGATGCCATCTGCTACCTGACACTGGCCAACAAGCTTATACACGAGGTTAACCCCAATGCAATCAGCATCGCTGAGGAGGTAAGCGGCATGCCCGGACTGGCGATGCCCGCCGAGGCAGGGGGGTACGGCTTCGACTACCGCATGGCGATGAACATTCCCGACTTCTGGATCAAACTAATCAAGGAGAAGAAGGATGAGGAGTGGCACCCCTCCGCCATCTGGTGGGAGACCACCAACAGGCGTACCGATGAGAAAACCATCTCCTATGCCGAGAGCCACGACCAGGCACTTGTGGGCGACAAGACCATTATCTTCCGTCTGATCGATGCCGACATGTACTGGTTCATGTCTAAGCTTATAAGCAGTTCTTTAACCGTTGACCGCGGCCTCGCCCTGCACAAGATGATAAGACTGGTGACGGCAACCACCATCAATGGCGGCTACCTCAACTTCATGGGGAATGAGTTCGGTCATCCCGAGTGGATCGACTTCCCCCGTGAGGGGAACAACTGGTCTTACCGTTATGCCCGCCGCCAGTGGCACCTGGCTGACGACCAGAATCTGAAGTACCACGAGCTGGGGGACTTTGACAAGGCAATGATCCATCTCATCCGTTCCGTTCCTAATTTTCAATCCACACAGCTGGTGAAAATCTGGGACAAGGATGATGACAACATCCTGGCATACATGCGTGACGACCTGCTCTTCGTATTCAATTTCCACCCACAGAATTCATACAGCGATTACGGCATACTGGTTCCCCAAGGTAAATATCAGATTATACTGGATACCGATGACAAGGCATTTGGCGGTTTCGGACTGAATGATGATTCGATTCATCATTTTACTCAGTATGATCCCCTTTATGCACCGGACAACAAGGGCTGGCTCAAATTGTATCTACCCGCCAGGACTGCCTTCGTTATGAGATGCAACTGATCGTCCGCAACAGAAACAGATCCGGATTAAAGATTCAAACAGTGAACAAACGAATTATGTCAACGAATCAAAACATCAATCAAGAAACAACAGAGAATAACAGGCTCTATCCACTTATTTTTAAACCAATCCTCAAATCGGTGATCTGGGGAGGATCTGATATCTGCCGCTTCAAACAGATCGATCCTGTACAAGACGGTATTGGCGAAAGTTGGGAAATATCAGGTGTACTCCACAGCGTATCGGTTGTTGCCAACGGACCGCTCGCGGGTGAATCGCTCGACAAACTACTAGAGCGAACCAAAGAACAACTGGTGGGCAAAAAAAACTACGAACGTTTTGGCAACACCTTCCCCCTGCTAATCAAATTCATCGATGCCCGTGATGACCTCTCTATCCAGGTACATCCAGACGATCGCCTGGCCAGGGAACGACATAACTCATTCGGGAAGACTGAGATGTGGTATGTGATCCATGCTGCTCCGGGTGCATATCTCTACTCCGGGTTCGACCAACAGATCACCCCCGATGAATATATTCAGACGATACAAAACAACACGTTCACCGATAAGCTAAAGAAGCATGACGTGAAACAGGGAGATCTCTTTTTCCTGCCGGCAGGGAGGGTTCACGCCATCGGTGCCGGCTGCTTCATCGCCGAGATTCAACAGACGTCAGATATCACCTATCGAATATACGACTTTGACCGGAGAGATGCAGAGGGCAATCCCAGGGAGCTACACACCGAACTTGCGAAAGATGCAATCGATTTCAACCTGTACGATTCATACAAGACAGCTTACGATAAAAAACAAAACCATCCGGTGAAGCTCGTCACTTGCCCCTATTTCACTACCCACCTGCTGGAAATTGACCGGCCAATGGAACGCAATTTTGCATCGCTCGACTCATTCGTAATCTATATCTGTATGGAGGGTAGCATCACGTTACGTGACAACAATCACAACGAGGTTACGTTCCGTCAAGGGGAAACGATCCTGATACCGGCTAATACAGTTAGTGTGACCCTTGACCCTGAGGGAACAACACGGCTGTTAGAGACATATATTGATTAGCCGCATTTGACGGCACAAAAAAACAAATAGAAAAGACAAAACATCGTTTTATGAGAGGTATTTTACTGGTCAACTTAGGCACCCCGGCCGGAAACAGCAAGGCAGACGTCAGACGATTCATCGGCGACATGCTGTCAGACCCCTATGTCACCGGTCTTTCGCCTAAGTTTTCCTCGTTACTTGCCCGAAAAATCATCGCCCCCCTTTCAGCCGGCAAATCTGCAGCAAAGTACAACCTGATTTGGCGCAAGGAGGAACCTAAGCTCTCTCCACTGTTGTATCATATGCAGCAACTTGCAACTACGTTGGAGAACAAAAAAAATATCTCTGTAGAAATTGCCATGCGTTATGGAGAACCTGATTTGTTGCATGCTTTTAAAGAGCTTGAACGCAAGTGCCCGTTACTCCATGAGGTGGTGATCTTTCCACTTTATCCCCACTATGCCCAGTCCACCACGGAAACCATGAAAGAGGCGATCGGGCGTATCTTTTTCAGCCGTCCCCACTCCTTTCGTCTCAGGTTCGTGGAACCCTATTACAACCATCCTGCCTTTATCGAGGCGCTGACCAACCAGGCACGACCATACCTTGAGGGCATCGACAAGCTGGTATTCACCTACCACAGCCTGCCGGTAACACAGGTTGCAGCCGCTTGGCGAAAGGGAAAGGAGTTTGACTATGTCTATCAACTCAAAGAGACCAACCATCTCTTCTGTCAGGCAACGGGCATTGATCCACACGACACCTTCCTCTTCTACTCCTCCCAGAGGGGTAGAAAATGGCTTAAACCATTTCTGAATAAAGATATTGGTGATTTACCCAAACTGGGATGGAATAATGTGGCAGTGATTGCTCCCGGCTTTCCCATCGACAATATGGAAACTCTTTACGACATCGATATTGAGGCACGCAAGCTCTTCATGGATGCAGGAGGGAAACAATGCACTTTTATCCCTTCACTCAATGACAACGACAGTTGGGTGGAGGCCATCTGGAAGATAGTGGAAAAACCAACTCACCCACACAAATGAAAATGAAAACATTAACCTTACTTGTAGTAACCATGTCCCTATTCGCTACTGTAGCAGCACAGCACAATGATTCCTTCACCAGCGAACTGGTGCTGTTGAATGTTGAAACTGGAAGAGAAAAAATAATCCTGCGTGAAAAACGCCATTTCGAAGCTCCCAACTGGTCGCGCGATGGCAGTTACCTGATCATCAATGCTGGCGGTTTACTGGAAAAGGTATCAGTGAACGGTAAAAAGGAGGGGGTTATCAACACCGGCTTCGCAAACAACTGCAACAACGACCATGGCCTCTCCCTCGACGGGCGCTGGCTGATAGTGAGTCACAACGATGATCGGGTCTCCTCTCCCGGCGGCAACTCACGTATCTTTATCCTGCCAGCACAGGGAGGTGTGCCCCGTTTGATCACATCCAATAATCCGAGTTACTGGCACGGCATCAGCCCCGACAACGAGTGGGTAGTCTACTGCGCGATGCGAAATGGGGAGTGGGATGTCTGGAAGGCCCACACCATCCGTGATGAAGAGGTGCAGTTAACCGATGCCAAGGGATTGGATGACGGTCCCGAGTACAGTTACGACGGGCAATGGATCTACTTTAACAGCCACCGTACAGGGCGGATGCATATCTACCGGATGCGACCCGACGGGAGTGAACAGGAGCAGCTCACCTCCGATGAGTACGACAATTGGTTTCCTCACCCCGGACCGGACAATCGCAGTGTAGTTTATATCTCCTACCTTGAAGATCAACAGGGCGGACACCCTTTCGGGAAAGATGTGAAGATACGATTGCTCGATATTGAGAGTGGTGAGAGCCGCGACCTTACACCCGTCTTCTATGGTGGACAGGGATCGCTGAACGTACATAGCTGGTCGCCAGACGGTCGCCAGATTGCCTATGTCCGCTATGAGCGCCCCTAAATATAATATTCCACAGGATCTGCCAACCCGGCCTGCAGCGCATAGCGGGTAACCTCACTGAGGCTGTTAACTCCCAGCTTGCGGTATATGTTCCGGCGGTGCGCGTTCACCGTATGGAAGCTGAGATGTTTCTCGATGGCGATCTCCTTGGTGGTTTTGCCCAAAGCGATCTCCCGCAGCACATTCTTCTCGGCAGGGGTGAGCGGATCGGCTGTCTTTTTAGGCATTACCCCCTCCTCTAATACCGATTCGGCATATTCACAATGGTAGCACTCCCCGTAGCTAACCGCCTGAAGAGCCTCCCTAACCACTTCCAGGTGATCCTGTTTGGTCACAACGCTGATAGTAGGATCGGCCAGCAGCAGGCGACGCAGAAACTGACCCTCCGGCTCGTCAGAAAAAAGCAGCCAGGAGCTTTCAGCAGCACCACTTTTCATGTTGAGCAACTGCGAGAGCGACTGAAAGTCGAAAAGTGCATAGTCGACCACCACCACTGAGCGGGGAAAACGCCGCAACAATACCTGCAGCGTACGGTAATCTGCCACCTCCTCAATCACCACCTCACTCAACAGCTCCTCCAGCAGGGCCATCACACCCCGGCGGGTGATATCCTGGTTATCGGCAAGGAAAATATGTGTTACATGTTTCATTTTAGACTTTCTGATCCACAAAAGTAATCAATTCTGATTCCTTTTTGGAAAAAATAACACAAATGTGCTATTTCATTGGATGGTACAACACCCTAACTTTGTCAAAAAATTAATAACACAGAGAAAATATGACAAAGATTGCAGAGAAATTGACAGATTTGGTAGGCAACACCCCGCTGTTGCGTCTTAACCGTTTGGAAGCATCCGAAGGAGTAAAGGCAGAGATCATCGCCAAGCTGGAGAGCTTCAATCCCCAAGGGAGTGTAAAGGACCGCATCGCTCTGTCCATGGTGGAAGATGCCGAAAAGCGGGGAGTTTTGAGACCCGGCTCGGTCATTATTGAACCCACCAGTGGCAATACCGGCATCGGATTGGCGTTCGTAGCCACCATCAAACAATACCGACTCATTCTCACCATGCCTGAGACAATGAGCCTCGAGCGGAGGAACCTGCTGAAGGCACTTGGTGCCGAGTTGGTGCTGACGCCCGGTCCCGAAGGCATGAAGGGTGCCATTGCCAAAGCAGAGAGCCTGAAAAGTCAACTTTCTGACGCGGTGATCCTGCAGCAGTTCCAGAACCCTGCCAACCCTGAGGTACACTACCGCACAACCGGTGAGGAGATTTGGCGCGATACAGATGGCAAGGTGGACATTCTGGTGAGCGGCATCGGAACCGGTGGCACTGCCAGTGGTGCCGGCAAGCGACTGAAGGAGCTTAACCCGGCTATCAAGGTCTATGCTGTTGAGCCGGCCGACTCACCTGTGCTCTCAGGAGGCCTTCCCGGTCCCCACAAGATACAGGGCATCGGTGCGGGATTCATTCCGGACACTTACAACAGCCAGGTAATTGACAAGGTGCTCACCGTCAGCAATGATGATGCCATTCGTACCGGCAGGAAGCTGGCCTCACGTGAGGGGCTGCTCGCCGGCATCTCTTCGGGAGCCGCAGTCGCCGCGGCCCTTCAGCTGGCACAGAAAGCGGAAAATGCAGGTAAAAAAATCGTGGTGATCCTGCCCGATACGGGAGAACGCTACCTCTCTACCTTGCTATACGCCTTTGACGAGTACCCTCTTTAATGAGAGTTGAAAAATAATTGATGATGGGCTGATAGCTTATTACAAATAGCTTAAAGCCTGCCTGATATCATCCAGCAACGACTCCACGCTCTCCAGTCCCACCGACAGGCGGAGCGTGGTTTCTTTTATATCCATCAATTTCCGCTGTTCAGGTGTGAAGGAACCGTAGATGGTACTTGCGGGATGTAGAATCAGTGAGCGGTTGTCAAACAGGTTGGTGGCACGGCGGATCAGCCTTAGCCGGTCAAGGAATTGAAAGCACTCCTCCCTCGACCCCAGGTCGAAGGTGAGCATCGCACCATGAAGGTTGCCGAACTGTCGGCAACTCACCTCATAGAAGGGGTTGTCAGGCAGACCTGTATAATTGACACCTTCTATACCGGGCAGCGCTTCAAGCCGCTCGGCAAGAGCAAAGCAGGTGGAAGCATGGCGGTTGTAACGCACCGGCAATGTTTCCAGTCCCAGCGACTGTTGGAAGGCCACCTCCGGGGTCATATAGGCCCCCAGGTTGCGGTGTATCTCCCGTCGCAGTTTATAATGAAAGGCAGAGGGCATATCACCCGCCACTGATCGCAAGCGTGGCGACCGGCTCCAGTCGAACCGTCCATGGTCGATGATCAGTCCCCCCAGGCTGGTACCTCCACCGGAGACATACTTGGTACTGGAGACCACTTCAATGTCGACCCCAAAATCCGAAGCAGTAAAATGGGAGAAAGGAATCAGCGTGGTGTCTGCCACCAGTGGCACACCTTTACCCTGAGCCACCCTGCTGAGCGCCATCAGGTCCACCACCTCCATCTGTGGGTTGGAAATCACCTCGGCGAAGAGGGCACAGCTCTGCCCGTCGATATTGGCAGCCACCTCCTCCGGATTTGTCAGGTCGCAGAAACGCACCTCCACACCGAAGGCGGCCAGTGTGTTGACGAAAAAAGAGTAGGTGTTGCCGAAAAGGTGGCGTGAGGTGACGATGTTGCTGCCACTCCACGCCAGGGTAAAGAAGGTGTTGCTGATGGCAGCCATGCCGGAGTTAAGGGCGGTGACCCCATATGCGCCGGTAATCTCTTTCACCCGCTCTTCAAAGTGCTGCACGGTTGGATTGGTCACCCGTGAATAGGTATGCTCCGTCGTGCGGCCACAGAAGGCATCTTCCATCTCTGCAGCCGTTGCAAACTCATAGGCGAGGGTATGGTATACCGGCATCGACAACGAGCCGTAAGGATCCGATTTGGGATAATCCCTGTGAAGCAAACGTGCTTCATATTTTTCATTCTTCATTGAGATAACATTATTTGAAATGACAACCTGAGCCGGTAACGATCAGAAAATGGATGATTTTAGGAGAGGCGAATCACACACCTCCACCGGTGTAATCTCATACGGTTTTCGCACTGCGTAGTGCGCCGACAACTGCGCGATCAATGCCTGGCAAGAGCTCATCGATTCGGGTCGGTAACTGTTACCCACCACCGACTTGTCGAAGAGCATTTCATACCATGCACAGGAGGCAGTATATCGGCCATAGGTATGTTTAAGATGATAACCATCGCTGCAGTAGGTATCACCCAGCGTGCTCGTACGCCCGTTCTGGATGGCAGTACCGGCGGGGATGATCATCCTGAAACCTGTTTGTTCAGCAACACGATTGGTAGCTTCGATGATTGCCCTGTACATGGTCAGCTGGTCATTGTTGTAGTTTGCGAATCCGGGGTGGTTGGAGTCACCTGCATAAGCCCATGTAGCATGAAGAATGAAAACGACATCATCGTTCCGTGCATACCTCTTCACATAATCCATCAGGGAGGTGACATATGGATAGTAACTCTCAAATATGCCCGAGAGGGAGCTCACCTGCTGCAAAGAGATATAATCCCACTCCTCATCGGCAAGAGCATCTGAAAGCCTGTAGTTAGCTGTAACACATTTAACGCCATCAACAATTTTGCGGTATGAGTAGGCAGGAGCATCATTTTGAGCATTGTTGTGGTGTGTCTCAAGGGAACAACCACCAATGTACATGTTACCAATCACGATGGTATCGCCTTCAGCGACTACCAGTCCATGCAGGTAATGCTCCACGGCATCCTCTGAAAAGCTGTTGCCGATGGTGAGCAACCGTATCTCCCGGGGATAAAGAATCCCGGCGACAAAAAAAAGCAGCAACAAGAGCAGTATCGTTCTTTTCATATTGAATTCTTTACCTTCAATTTTACAACAGGAACAGTCTTACTTGTACCGATAAGCCGGATCAAACGATGAGAGCGTGTCAAAGTGTACTGTCCGGCGTGTAAAAAACCCCAACATCTTGATGAAGCCGGGGTTTGTTCTCATTTCACTGGAAGTCAGGAAAGCGATACCTGTCAACCGGGGGGACCAGCTTTCTTCGTGCCTTGTACATCTGGTACACCCAATAGAGCAGAAAACCTGCAATCACATTGCTTTTGAATGACATAACCATTTATCGTTTTAAGATCCAAGCTTCCCTGTAAGCAGGGTAATCCAAATGTATCTTCCTCAGTGTGCCTTCCGCCTCCTCCCTGTCGGCAAAGGAAGCAGCATACACGTCAATGCGTCCGGGACGTTTCATCCATCCCCTCTCCGTGAAGCCTCCATCCATCAGCTTCTCCATCATCTTCTCTGCCACCTCTTTCACCTCGTATACACCCACTATGATATAGTAGCGCGGCATCTGCTCATTGGCCACCACGATTTCAGGCTCGGCAACGGTAGCTTCCTCCATTGTCACGTCAGTCGATTCTTCTGTCACGACAGGTTCGGCTGTTGCTGCATTACTTTTATTCAGATGTGGACGACTACCGAAAAGATCAGTCTCGGAGATGATCTGTGCGGACTGATGTACGATGGTGCGATCACCCACCGGCAGCAGGAACATCAGCAACAACAGTACGGCAGCGGCAGCAGCAGTGATGCCGACAGTCCGCATGCGGGGCGATTTCTGCTCCCCATGCGTTTTTACAGTTGAGGGCTGCATCTGCACCAGCGGTTTCAATGATGCGGTTTTCAGACCGAAGAAGAGCGGTTGAACGTAGGCTGTCGGCTTGTAGACAAACTGTTTGTCGCTGTTCATCTCAAACTGACCAAGAGCACCCAATTCAATCTTTTTCCCCTCTCTCAGCTCTCTCAACATCTCCTGAACGGCATGTTCAATTTTTTGCATTGCCGCCTCAAAGGGGATTGAGTCACTCTTCATGAACGACTGTGCCAGGAGGCCGTCATTGTGGGTTAGATAACGGTTGAAGACCAACTCGCTAACGGGAGGGTGAAACGTTGCGATTCCGTCTCTGCGGGCAGGTAAATTGTTGACCACAAAACCACCGAAGCCGGGGATGATCACACAATTGTGATCATGCAGCAGAAACTCAATATGCGAAACCAGTTCTTTCATACGTTCGTTTGTCTTTCGAGTGACTCTTCTCCTCTTTCGTCACTTTCAATGAAACAAAGATAAAAAAAATGGAGAGAGATTCATCCGCTAACCCCAAAAAAAAGCTATTTTTTCACTTTCTCCTGATTTTTGACGGCATAATCCTTCCAGTCCCTGTATTTTTTGTCGCCAGTAGTGAGTCCCGACTGGTAGAAATGGCACAGGGCGGCGGCCAGCCCGTCGGAAGCATCGAGCTGCGGGAGCATCTGTTCGTCGGGGATGTGCAGGATCTTCTGCAGCATGTAGGCCACCTGCTCCTTTGCTGCACGACCGTTGCCGGTGATGGCCATCTTGATCTTGAGCGGGGCGTACTCATGGATAGGGATGTCGCGCGAGATGGCGGCCGCCATGGCCACCCCCTGGGCGCGTCCCAGCTTGAGCATGCTCTGCACGTTCTTCCCGAAGAAAGGAGCCTCGATGGCCAGCTCGTCGGGAAGGAACTCATCGATCAGACCGATGACCCGTGCGTAGATCTTCGCCAGCTTCAGGTAATGATCGCCATACTTGCCCAACTCCATCACCCCCATGGCCATCATAGAGGGCTTGTTGTCGAGCACCCGTAGGATGCCGTAGCCCATCACCTGCGTACCGGGGTCGATCCCCATGATGATTCTTTCTTTTTGCATTGTTCAGTAGGATATTGTCTGCATCACGGTAGAGAACCCCACCACCTTCTCTTTAAATTTCTCCAGCAGGGGGGTAACAACCTGTTGACTCTCTTCGCTGTTCCATCTTTCAAGTGCAGCTAAATCCACAGCGGTGAACTCCATGGCGTAGGAGAGTCCTTCTCCCCCCTCCTCTCCGAATACCCTTGCCAGACGGGGTGAGGTGAGCAGCCCACTGCGTGTGGCTGCGGGGATGAACACCTCCAGCATGTACCCCACAAACTCATCCTGAAGAGCGGCCTCCACGTGGAAGGTAGTGTTGAATACAATCATATATCGTGATTTTTTATTTTTCTGATTCAATTCAGTTGCAAATATAAACAAAATAGCTATCTTTGCACCACGAAAATCATGGGGGATTAGCTCAGCTGGCTAGAGCGTTTGACTGGCAGTCAAAAGGTCATCGGTTCGACTCCGATATTCTCCACAAAAAAAAGCACCCTATGTAGGGTGCTTTTTTTGTGTGAACATTTTTACACTATCTCAATACCATCCCGCTTGCAAAGCTCCAGCGCCATCTCCCGCAGGCGGAACTTCTGAATCTTGCCGCTGCCGGTCATGGGAAAGGCATCGACGAAGAAGACGTAACGGGGAATCTTGTATTTGGCGATCTGCCCCTTGCAGTAGTCGCGCACATCCTCTGTAGTAAGGCCGAAACCCTCCTTCTGAATGATGAAGGCGCCCACATCCTCGCCATAGCGGGGCGACGCCACTGCTATAACCTGTACGTCACGCACGCCCGGCATCCGGTAGAGGTACTCCTCCACCTCTTTCGGTGAGATATTCTCCCCTCCCCTGATGATCATATCCTTGATGCGCCCGGTGATGCGATAGTTTCCCTGAGCATCCTTCACCCCCAGATCCCCCGAGTGCATGAAGCCGTTGTCATCGATCACCTGTGCTGTCGCCTCCGGGTTCTTGTAGTAGCCCTTCATTACGTTGTAGCCGCGGCAGCACATCTCACCGGCGACCCCCACGGGGCACTCTTTACCCGTTTCAGGGTCCAGCACCTTCACCTCAGTAAACTCGTAATCGCTGCCCACGGTGGCCAGCCGCACTTCGAAAGGATCATCCACGCGACTCTGCGTCATGCCGGGCGAGGTCTCGGTCATCCCGTAGACGCTTGTGAGATCCATGAACATCTGCTCGTTCACCTGCCGCATCAGCTCCTCGGGGCAGAGTGCTCCCGCCATGATGCCGGTGCGAAGTGAATGCATGTCGAACATCGGAAACATGGGATGGTGCAGCATCGAGATGAACATGGTGGGCACGCCATGCAGTACCGTGCATCGCTCCCGGTGGATGGAAGCCAGTGTCACCAGCGGATCGAACCGCTCCACCATCACCTGTGTGCTGCCGTGGGTGAGGCAGCACATGGTGGCCAGCACCACGCCGAAGCAGTGAAACAGGGGTACGCAGATACAGCATTTATCCTCGGGGGTAAACT
The DNA here is from genome assembly GCA_036733365.1 of Proteiniphilum sp. Taxonomy (GTDB): domain Bacteria; phylum Bacteroidota; class Bacteroidia; order Bacteroidales; family Dysgonomonadaceae; genus Proteiniphilum. Next base: position 3,876 of record DAINAS010000035.1, on the reverse strand, counting down.
GCATGTGCAGACCGGTGAGGTAACCGTTGTTGACGATGTTGTGGTGGGTAAGCATCACCCCCTTGGGAAAACCTGTCGTCCCGGAGGTGTATTGCATGTTGACCACGTCGTCGCAGCGGGTAAGCGCCCGCAACCGCCTGAGCTCGTCGTCCGGCACACTCTTCCCCAGCAGCAGCACCTCGGCCGTGTTGTACATGCCGCGGTACTTCTCCTGTCCGATGTAGACCACATTCTTCAATGCCGGGAAATGTTCCGATCGCAGCTTGCCGCGTTGCGTCGTCTTCAGTTCCGGCAACAGCTCGTAGATGATGTCGGTGTAATTGCTCCCCGGCACCCCGTCGGTCATGCAAAGCGTATGCATGTCTGAGTTGTTCATCAAGTAGCGCAGCTCTTCCGTGCGGTAACTCGTGTTGACCGTCACCGCCACGGCCCCGATCTTGGCGGTGGCATAGAGGAAGGTGAGCCAGTCCGGCACGTTCTGGGCCCAGATACCCACGTGGCTGCCACGGGTCACGCCAATGGCGATCAGTCCCCTGGCCATGTGATCCACCCGTTCGTTGAATTTCTTCCAGGTAAAGCGAAGGTCGCGGTCGGAGTAGACGATATATTCCTTGTCGGGTGTTTCCCGGGCCCAGTGTTCCAGCCAGTCGCCCAGGGTCCTGTCCGACAATGTGATGTCAGTCTGTTTGTGCATGTTGCAAGGGATTTTAAGCAGGAGTATAAATCACGCCCAGAATTTTTGCCTCGGTGGCACCGGTGGCCGTCACCAGGTGATCCACGATAGAGTCGTAATAGATGCTGTCGCCCTGTTGCAAGATGTACTCCTCCCGTCCGTAACGCACTGTGATGGATCCCTCCAGCACGTAGAGGAACTCTTCCCCTTCGTGCGACGAGAAGCTCTCTTTACCGCTGCCCGACTGGATGTGCACCAGGAAAGGCTCCATGTTGCGACCCCCCTTCCGGCCTGCCAGCGACACGAAGTCCATGTGAGCGTTGGGACTGGTCTGGTGACTTGTGAAGGTTGCCTCCTCCATTGCGGGGGAGTGCCGGTGCACCACCGGTCCCACCTCTTCACTATCATCCAGGAAGGTGCCGAGACGCACCCCCAGCGCCCTTGCAATCTTGATCAGCGAGGCGAGCGAAGGGATCAGATCGCTCCGGCAGATGCGTTTCACCTGTTCCACCGTCAGTCCGGCACCCTCTGCCAACTCCTCTTCCGACATCTTCCGGTCGGCACACAATTTCTTTATCTTTTCTGTTACGGTTGCCATACTCTTCAATTAAAGGTGCAAAAATAAAAGAATCAAATCAACAGGGCAAATAATCTCGCAAAATGTTATTTTTTGGCGCTTCTTTATAATAATTCTATATTATAATTGTCATTTTTCTATCAACGCAGTTATTCATCTAAACCATCACCGACTCATGAATATTCACAAATTAGGCTCATTCATATTTTTTAACATCAAGACAAAGAAAAAGCAGTGTTATTAAGATGTAAATAAGAATAAATTAACTAAACTTGCAGAATATAATGCCATACCGTTGAAAGAAAAAATGCTCTGAAGAAAGTTGGTATCAGTAAAAATATTACTGTACATTCGTTGCGTCATTCGTTTGCCACGCATCTATTGGAGTCTGGCACCGATTTGCGATATATTCAGGAGCTACTGGGTCACGCCAGTAGTAAAACAACTGAAATTTATACCCATATGACAACAAAAGGATTTGATCAGATAAAGAACCCGTTGGATAATCTTGATATATAAGAAAACAAACTATGAAGAGTAATTTTGAAGTACTGTATGCGCAGTTGCATAAAAAACAGACAATTTTCATAAAGTACTTATAATATGAATATTATAAAAACAAACAGGAAGCATATATGAAATGTATACGCAATACAATTGCGTATACACAAACGTTACCTGCTATGTACAAAAACAAAACGATGAGACTGATAATCACGATTACCTTATTTGCTATAACATTAAATGCTTTTGCCAGTAATGATTCAACGGACAATAAATTTACTGTTGAACCAACAGCTTTAAATGTAAGAGACAAACCGTCAGCCAATTCAAATATTATTGGAAAGGTCTTTAAAGGAGATACAATACATGGCATTAAGGAAAATGATAGTTGGACAACAATTAAGTTTGACGGCAAGACAGGGTATGTCTCATCAAAGTTCATAAATGAAATAGCTGAACCAGGTTTTATTACCGGTTTTACTGATGGATTTTCGTCTGTAATCCTATATATAGCAGTAGGAATAGCAGTAATCATTTATTATAAATCAAAAAGGGTCAAAGACGCTCGTTTTAAAAGTGGTTATCGAGAATTACCATTTACAACTATGGAAATGTTGAAAATAGCTCTATACTCTACAATACTTTCTTCTATAATCGGTCTTTTTACAGGAATTGTAAGTTGGTTTAAATCATTCTAATGAAAGTCAAAGCTAAATCTTCGTTAATTGCCCTTTTTATCAATTTTAAAATAGAGCATATAATTAATCCTTGGATTATTGAAGTAGATTTTGATGATGAAACTATAACCATCGGAAAAAGGAATTGGTACTTTATTGGTAAAGATACTGATACACTTGCTTTTAGGTTCATTAGAAAAATCACGATAAACGAGCATCTATTTGGAGCTGATGTATTTATTAAAGCAATTGGCGGTTCGGTCAATGGTAAATACTTTCCAAAGAGTAAAATAAGGCTTATCAAAAAAGAATTAATTGAGTACAACAAGACTAAAAAACGTCACATAATATTTTCATAATGAATTATTGGCTACATAGAATTTCGCATTTAGCAGAGCTCTCATATCCTTTACTCGACAAAGGATTTTTGACCATCGGTTTTTCGGACTTTACACAAAAAGAGTTCATTGATAAAGTAATTGAAGATGATTGGAGCTATTTCAACGGACAGTTTCAAGAAATGTGGGGTAAAGTTCCACGGACAAGACATAATCTTTGGAGATTTTTGAAATTCAATAAGGGTGATATTGTTATCGTACCGAGTTGGGGGACATTTTTTGTTTGTGAAATAATAGACGAAAAACCCTTATTAATAAGCGAGACATATTCAGATGACCTCAAAACATGGGGAGATAAAAAGGTAAACACTGATGGAACCTACCTTATCTCAGAAAATGGCAAAGCCTACGACTTGGGATTTGCCAGAAAGGTGAAAATTCTTCACAAGAATATATCCAGAGCAAAATTTGCTGATGCCAAGCTTACATCAAGGATGAAAATCCGACAGACAAATGGCTCTATTAACGATTTGAAAAAGAGTGTTGAGAAAAGTATCGCAAATTATATAGAGAACAGACCAATACACCTTCATTCGATAATCGTAGAAAAAACTGCGAACCTTGTTTTAGATGCTATTAAGACCGAATTGAACCCCGACAAATTTGAAAAGTTAGTAAGGACTTATTTTAAGACTATTGGGGCAAATGAAGTTTCAATTCCAGCCAAAAATGAGAGAGACAAAGAAGGTGATGCTGATATAGTAGCTGTTTTTGAAAACATCAAATTGATAATTTACATTCAGGCTAAATTTCACAAAGGCAAAATCAACGAATGGGGAACAAATCAAATTTTGGACTATAAGACAAACAAGGAGAGTATTGACGATGGGTATAATAAAATCGCATGGGTCATAACATCAGCGGACAGTTTCAATGCCGAAGCTGAGAAAATAGCGACTGAAAATGAAATTCAACTAATTGACGGATTAGAATTTTCAAAAATGCTCTTAAATGCAGGAATTAACTTATTGAATACCAACTTATAATAAAGAAAACACAGCAGGTAATCGAGTAGACTGCCCCGCCAGCCTTGGCTGACGGGGAGAG
>DAINAS010000034.1:0-19466 GCA_036733365.1 Proteiniphilum sp. | reverse complement strand
CCATACCGTTTGGCGGACAAAGAACGACTTTGAGACCACATCGCTTGATCCACGAAAAGCTTGCCCCATCTTTGCTTGCGGATAAGGCCAAATCCGTATGTATAACGTTTAAAATTTTTCAATTATGGGAACAATTAAGAAAGGAATCCTGGGCGGCTTCTCCGGTAAGGTGGGGAACGTGGTCGGCGCCTCCTGGCGGGGCATCGAATACATCAGGAGCATGCCTGCCAGCGTGCGCAACCCGCGTACCGAAGCGCAGGTGACGCAGCGCACACGGTTCGCGCTCATCGGTAAGATGATGAAGACCCTGATCCCGATCATCCGGCTGGGTTATGCCGGCAAAGTGGGCAAGGGCAAAAGTGCCTTCAGCGAGGCGATGAAGTACAACGTGACCAACGCGGTGATCGGGCTCTTCCCCGACTTCGAGATCGACTTCGAGGCGGTGAAGATCACCACCGGGAAGCTTTACGGTACCGGCAGCGCCTCGGCGACCTGCGCGGCGGGGAGCATCTCCTACGTATGGAACACGGACCTGCTGAACAACGCGTCGGCAACCGACAAGGTGATCCTGGCGGCGTTCAACCCGTCGCTGAACGAGTCGGTCTTCAACATGGAGGCGGCGGCCAGAGCGGACGGCAGCGCATCGCTCACCTTGCCGCCCACCTGGGATGGCGCTCAGATTGATACTTACCTGGCGCTCACCTCGGAGGATCGCAAGATGGTGTCCGACTCGCTCTACACGGGCCGGATGGAGGCGACGATGGTTTGACCTGACTGCGGAACCGCCTCGACGGGGGCGGCTCCGTTTTAACGGATTGCAACGATGGAATGGACAATGATGACGGTGCTCCGGATATTGGCGGACCTGCTGCCGGTGAACTGCGAATGGCTGGTGACGTTGAGCTCTTTCCTGGGCGGGGGCGCACTGGGGGGATGGATCTCGGCGGTGGTGAACCGCAAGGAGAACAGGCGCATCAAGCGGAGCGAGGCGGTGCAGAGCGAGGCGGCGGCACGGCGCGAGGATGCCTCGGCGGCGACGGAGATGATGGGGCTGCTGGAGCGCACGGTGGCGCACATGGAGCGGATGAACGCCTACAACGAGTCGAACGCGGAGAGCCTCCTGCTGATGGTGCGCGAGCGGGATCAGCTGAACGACCGCCTGAAGAGGGACCTGGAGCTGCTGCAGATGCAGCGCACGGAGGATCACCGACGCATCAGGGGTCTCGAGAAGACGGTGACGCGGGAGCTGAACTGGCGCAAGGAGAGCGACCGGCACTACTGCGCCCGCGCGGAGTGCGAACGGCGCATGCCGCCGCTGGGTTCTTTGAAACGATGAATTGTTTGCAACTAAATCCTCAGCTGATGATGTTTTGTTTGCAACTAAATCCTCAGCTGACGATGTTTTGTTTGCAACTACATCCTCGACTGACGATGTTTTGTGACCCATTGCCGATTCACAGGCTATCTGATAAGAACTCGCTGCGCTCAAACAGCTTATCAGATTGCGCCTGTTTCATCGGATGGGTCCCCACAAAACATCATAGGTCTCGGCTTTAGTTGCAAACATCTGATTGTAAGGGAATCCACGAAAGACCTGCAGCACGCATCGCAGGCTGCAATCATCCGGTTGAAAGGAGTCCTGCAAGAGATCCGCAGAACCCTTCGCCGACTTCAATCGTCTGAAATTTAATCAACAAAAACATGAATGGGTATGCTGGACAGAAAAATATTCTTTGGGGAGATTGAACGGCGGCTCTGCAAAGGCAGTCTGACGGCTGAACAGCGCTGCGGTGTGGAGGTGAAACTGAATGCTTTTGAACGGTATGGTATTGCTGATGACAGATGGCGGGCTTATATGCTGGCAACCGCTTACCACGAGACGGCGGGAAGCATGCAGCCTTGCGAGGAACGGGGACGCGGACGCGGAAGGCCTTACGGCGAGAAGCGTAAGCTTGATGGGTCGGTTTACGATTTGCCCGACAGGATTTATTTTGGTCGTGGTGATCTGCAGCTGACATGGTACGAGAACTACGAGCGGATGGGGCGGATCTTGCAGCTGCCCTTGCTGGAGCGGCCGGAGCTGGCGCTGGTGCCGGAGCTGTCGGCGCGCATCATGGTGGAGGGGATGACGCGGGGAATCTCGGGGCGGGGCGACTTCACGGGGCTCTCGCTGGAGGTTTTCTTCAACGACCGGCGCGACGATCCGCTGCAGGCGCGCAGAATCGTGAACGGCATGGATCGCGCGGCGCGCATCGCGGGCTATCATTTCCTGTTCCTGGCTGCCTTGCGACATGCTTCCCGTTAGGCTTTGCTTCGCGCAACTGACTCATTGCTGGTTCATGCTGATTATTTGACAGTTGCAGCCGAGGCCTATGCTGTTTTGCGGGGACCCATTGAGATCGGGGAACGTAAAAAGAGCAGCTGTTTGAGCGAAGCGAGTTCTGCTCTTTTAGTGACCGAGCTCAAACATGGGTCGCAAAACAGGATCAGACAAGGATGGAACTGTCAATATTACAACAGCTTGAACCAACTAAATTTAGGAAACGACAAAAAGATATTGCGAAATGAAAACGAAAAGTGTGATGATGATTGCCCTGACAGCTTTGCTGCTGGCGGGATGCAGGCCGGGGCGACTGGCGACGGAGCGACTGAACATGGTGCACGACTGTACGGCGGTATGGGTGCAGCGGGACAGCCTGGCGCTGCAGACTGCCGAGACGATTGCCCTGAGAAGCGATTTAAGGCGGCTGAGAGGCGAGAACACCTCGCTGTGGACCGAAGGGCTGAACCACGTGATAAAATACGACAGAGGGGCTCCAATTGACTCAGCGACGGGGAAGCCGCCGGTGTTGAGCGAGTGGTTCTCGCTGCTTCGCTCCGGGCAGGAGAATTCGGTGCAGTTGGAGGAGTGGCGGCAACAGGAGTGGTCGCGGGAGCGGGAGAGCTTGCTGCGCGCCAACAGCAGCCTGCAGCGCTCGGTGGAGGAGCTGACACGCGTGAACAGGGAACTGAAGGAGCAAACGGTCTCCCCCACCCGCTTCAATGTGAAATCGCTCCTTACGGGCGTTCTCGCTGCCTTCTGCGTGGGTTGCTTCGTCGGATTCCTGATCATCCTCCGCCTTCGGTCACGGAGATAAATGTTTGGCGAAGAAGATGCGCCCCTCGGACCGGAAGATATGTTTTTCGGCTCCGAAGATAACTGTTTCAGGCCCTTGGATGTAATTTCGGTCCCGGAGATAACCATTTCAGCCCTTAGAGGCGATTATGTTAAGAAGATGCGCTTTTAGTTAAATGGATGCGTTTTTCGGACCGGAAGATCTAATTTTTAGACTCCGCAGATGATTTTTTGCCTCAAAAGAGAAACTTTCCCGCTTCCGCAGTTGGGTTTTTCTGTCCGATTATTTTATTTTTCTGTCCAAAAGAGTTTTTTTCGGGTTCCTGAAAATTAACCCTTCTCCATGTTTAATTATTTTAACACATGAGATTTTTTTTTGAATTTTCTGCCGATCGATTTTTCAAATTTTTTTTCGGCAAATTTTTCATTTTTTGGAGCAAATTGATCAAAAGTGCCCCTTTTTGCATTATTTAGTTTTCTTTAACACATCGAACGGGCTTTTTTCGGTCGCTTTTTTTTGCTTACAATTCGTAACCTTCCGGTCAAATTTCCCCAGAATTGTATCAATCATTCATGCAATTTCCTCACTTCCGTTTTTTGGCGCTCTTTCACTTCCGTTTTTGGCAAATTGATTTTCAAAACCTCTACCCCCCTGCCGTTTTCAATGCTTCTGATCGTAATTTGAAGACAATCCACTGACAACTATTCAATTCCCGCTTTCCAGGAGATGACCTCTCCATGCGAGGTGGAAAAATGCTTGTCTCCATTGTAAACTACATGGCAATGCTCAGCTTTTGCGCCCGATAGCTTAGCCCACACTTTAATACCTTTGAAGTTGTCGGATGAATAGGTGGCACCCGATTTAATCTCATAGGCTTTTTGCTGCCCCTTTACAGAAATCAATAGATCAACTTCATTGCCCGTACTGTCACGCCAGAAGGTCAATTGAGGCTCTTGCCCGCAGTGTAGGGATCTTTTTAAAAATTCATTGATCACCAGATTCTCAAACAATCCCCCTCGTAAAAAATGGGTGGAGAGTTGAGACGCATCATCAATCTCCAGCAAGGATGAGGCCAATCCCGTATCGTAAAAATAGAGCTTGGGAGACTTTATCAGCCGTTTGGTATAGTTGCGATGATCCGGTTTTAACAGATAGACAATATAACTGGCTTCCAGTACGGATAACCAGGATTGAACTGTAGACACCGCCACTCCTGTTTCATTGGCCAAGGATGATAAATGGAGTAACTGACCAACACGTCCTGCACAGAGCTTGATAAAACGGATGAACTTGCTCAGGTTGTCAATATTTTTCAACAATCTTAGGTCTTTCTCGATATATGTCTGAATATAGTTGGGATAAAAGTCTGCAGGATGAATATGTTTGTCATAAATACGCGGATAGCCCCCAAAAAAAATCTCTTCTTCAGTTGTCGATGGAACAATTTGAGCCTGATGAAGCTCCTTGTGTGAAAATGGCAATAATTTCAAGAGAGCGGTCCTCCCTGCCAACGATTGACTGATCGACTGCATCAGAAGGAAGTTCTGTGATCCGGCTAGATAATACATCCCTTCCCTGTTTTGTTCATCAACATGCGTTTGTAGATAGGAGAATAACTCCGGTACGCGCTGCACTTCGTCAATGATGGTTTTATCGGGATAGGTACGGATAAACCCCCGGGGGTCCTCTAAGGCAAAGATCCTGTTATCCGGATCTTCCATGGAAACATATTGATAATCTTTCAATACCGATTTGAGAAGCGTGGATTTTCCCGATTGCCTTGGGCCTGTCAGGGTTACAATGGGGTATTTATTTCCCATTGCAACCAATTTTTTCGAAATATCCCGATCAACCATTTTTCTTGCAAATTTACGATTAAAAAATAAATCTGCAAACTATCAAGACCGCTATTAAATTTACAATGCTTCTTTCACTAAAAAATCAGTGATGACAATTATCCTCTTTTCACCGGTTTCCGGAGGGCGTTTGAAAGACGGTTCCAATGTCGAGTACGGTATCGTCTCTGGCTATCACTCAGAGAGTGGTTCAGGCTCTGCTGTAATACATAATGAATAGAATTTGTACGATTGTCTGCAAAATTAATAACTTTGTGGCGGTTATCATCAAATAAATGGTGTAACAAATGCGACTAATTGATTCTTATTCATAATCTGTAATGGAATAGTTAAATATTTCTATATTTTATAGCTTACACTTGCTGTTATCTATTTCTACCTATCTTTACAATGAAATTGACATTCAGAACAAAAATAATTGAGATCATTGATTATCACAACGTATAGAATGCAAACAGTATGATTACTAAAGAAAACAAATATATGCCCCAAATTGTATTTCATCCGGGTGAAACACTCTCTGAAAAACTGGAAGAGATGAATATGGGACCGAAAGAATTTGCCATTCGTACCGGTAAGCCGGAAAAGACGATCATCGCTGTATTGAAAGGTGAGAGTTCCATTACTCCTGATATGGCGGTACTGTTCGAGAGTGTAACAAAGATACCGGCCCATTTCTGGATGAACAGACAACGTAGCTATGACGAGTACCTGGCCAGGGAACGTCAGCAGACATTGATTGCAGAATCGATTGAATGGGCCCGAAATTTCCCTCTTGCTGATATGATCAAAAAAGGATGGTTGCAGGGAACAGCTGATATCAAAGAGAAAACAGCAGGTTTGTTGTCATTTTTCGGGATGAGCAGTCCAAAAGCATGGCACGATTATTATTTTCATAAAGAGTTAAAGGTGGGCTTCAGCATCTCGCTGGCACATACGGGTGATCCTTATGCAATCTCTGCATGGTTGAGAAAGGGGGAATTGCAGGCAGAGGAGCTGACTTCGACAAACGCATATTCGGAGAAAAAATTCTAAGAGATTCTTACTCATGTGAAGGGGTTGATGGCCGATCATCCGGCTGATTTCTTCAATCGATTACAGTTGCTATGCCTGGATGCCGGGGTGAAAGTTGTACACACTCCTTGTCTGCCACATGCCCCCATACACGGTGCTACCCGATGGTTAAACAACACACCTTTTATTCAACTTAGCGGTAGATACAACCGTAACGATCTTTTTTGGTTTACCTTTTTTCATGAAGCCGGACATATTCTGCTGCACGGGAAAAAGGAAATTTTCCTGGAGAACATGGAGTACCCGGATAAAAGTGATGCGAAAGAAAGAGAAGCGAATGAATTTGCCATAAAATGGACACTGACCAAAGAACAAGAACAGGAGATTATTGCAAAAGGTCATATTTCTTCATCTGATGTAATGGAATTTGCGAAAAAGTTCTGCACTCATCCGGCAATCATCATCGGTAGACTACAACATGACAAGTTTATACACTACTCAGTTGGTCGTGAATTCTTCGAGAAAGTGGAATTGAGTTAAATCAGCATTGTTGAGGGTTGCTCCACCCTTTATATCCAATACATTTAGAGGTAGAGCACCTGTCTTATTGTTCCTGCACACAGCCCCAGGAATCGCGTGAAGGTAGTTCTAAAACGGATATGATTTGACGGGGTATCATTTTATACATATTTGCATTACGAATGCAAATATACATAAATAATCGGGCGATTGTGCAAATAAAATGATTAGTGTTTCCTGAAAACTATCAAGACCGCTATTAGATTTACAATGCTTCTTTCAATAAAAAATCAGTGATGTGCAAATGAACAACTCCCTCTATCGCATCTTTCCAGAATTCGTCCATCGTGACTACATATTTCGGGTATTGGTCACCGACGGACAATAGGTCGACCTTCCACTGCCAACCGATCCCTGAATTCAATCTTTCAAACATCCCAACGGAATTACTTTGACACCATCGGCTCGTGTATAGGAGAATTCGCCCCCTGTCAGGATGATCAAAAGGTCGGGGAGCCTTAGGGAGGTCTGTTTCTCTTTCCGAATCCTTGCTTCCACCAGATTTCTTAGTGAAATCAAATGTTTAGCACCCTCTTCTATATCACGGCTGCCGAGTTTGCATTCAATGAGTGCATATCTTCCATCATCCAGATGTAGCACGGCATCTGCTTCCAGCCCATATCTGTCGTGATAGTATGACAACCTGCCTCCTAGGGACTGGGAGTAGATTTTCAAGTCGCGTATACACATGGATTCAAAAATAAATCCAAATGTCTTGAGATCATGTTCCAGGTTCTGCGGGGATGTTCCCAATGCTGCGACAGCGATGGAAGGATCTACAAAACAACGTTTCTTGCCCGTTCGGATTACTGTTGCCGAGCGAATGGCCGGAGACCAGGCTTCTATGTCTTCAATTACGAAGAGTTTTTCCAATGCTTCTTTGTAGCTGTCGAATGTGGAGATGGATGTGCCTTCCATTTCGGCAGACAGATCGGCAAGCATGCTTGTTTTTTTGGCCAGTGTACACAAATTGCGGGCATAAGAACGCATGATAAGTTTTGCCAATGCGGGGTTGCGCTGAACTTTATCGACTTTTGAAATATCTTCATTACAGATTACATCAACATAGTCTTTTGCAATGAATAGCTGCGCTGTTTTACTTGCGATATTTAACGATGCAGGCCAACCGCCCCTGCATGCGGCAAATATTAGATCTTCAATTGACAAGCTTGAAACGATCCCATCAATATCATATGCATCATTGTCAAAAAGCTCTCGCAATGAAACCTCTCCGCTGGATTCTTTGGACTCATAAAGGCTCATGGGGTACATCGACATTCTAGATATTCTTCCGGTGCCGGTATGCATGATTTGATCGCTATCAATAATAGTTGAACCTGTAAGTATAAATTGTCCTTTTAATTGTCTTTCATCAACGGCATGACGAACCGCATCCCATAGAACAGGTGCCACTTGCCATTCATCAATCAATCTTGGGGTCTCTCCTTTAAGCAAAAGTGACGGTTTGGTGTGTGCAGTCGCCAAAAAACTTTCCCTGGTATCCGGATTTTGCATCTTTATAACGCTGTTGGCATGTCTTTCCGCAGTTGTTGTTTTGCCACACCACTTGGGGCCCATTATCTGAACAGCACCAAATGCTTCAAGTCTTATTTTTAACTGTTTATCAGCGATCCGCTTTAGATATTTCATGATGTTTAATTTTTTGCTCGGATGCAAAGTTAGATTATTTATTCATGAAAACAATAAATATTACGTGTTTTTGAGGTAAATCGTTACGTGTTTTTGAGGCAAATCGTTACGTGTTTTTGAGGTAAACCGTTACGTGTTTTTGAGGTAAATCGTCCCGACACTGTTGCCACTGCTCGCAACTGCTCTATTCATTGCCTCTAGAAGCAACAACCATGCTTTTGCCGTATCGACTGAAGATCGAACGGCTGAATGCCTCACATATGCTTATTAAACCGGTAACGAAAGATGGACAATTCTTGTTCTGGTATTTGCAACCTTTTGGAGTTAACAGGAATCCATGATTTCGGAAGTGGTCATCTGAATTACCCACAAAGATGTAGAATAAGACACGCCTGTAGAGTTCCTCCAAATTGGAATGCACATCGGTGCATCCTCGGACAATAAAGTCAACGATATCAGGATAACCTTTTCCGCTTGTTGATCAATGTACGATCCCATCGGTCTGGCAATGCATCTGAAAAGCATCCGAAGATCTCTTTACCGGGTTGTGTATATTGTGGTCCGGGGTAGTTGTTTATATCTGCGCTAATTTGAATTGAAGTATGGTTTCTTAACCACTCGGAGTGATACTCAAATCCATAACTGTCGGATCCACGAAGTTTTTCGTAGCTCAGTGTACCAATGAGTTCAATTTCTTTGAGCCAATCGAAATCAGCATAGACCAGTAATCTCTGCATGCTTTACTCTTTTTTTGATGCACGTTGGCGGGGTTTGAGACGAAGGTCTTGCAAGGCTTTTCCCATAGCGTCATCTTTGGCCAGGAGGAGGATATCCTCTTCCAATTGAAGCGCATAGAGCACCCTGAGATAGATACCCATGGAGACAGTGGGTAACCCTTTTTCGACGCGTGATACCGACAAATCAGATACGGTTGCACGCTCTGCCACCTGAGATATCGAGAGGTCGCGCCGGAGTCTAGCCAACCGGATTTGTTCGCCTGTTATTTGTAAGTTTACTTGCAGTTTGCGGGGAAGTTTGGCAAGCATCCTCTGCATTGTCTTGTTATCGGCATAGGGCTCAACCAACTCGATCACCAACTCTCCTTCCTTTCGGAGAAAGCAAATCCTGGTGCGTTGAGTATCATCATGAATGACTTCGTCTGCACAATAGCCGAAGATCTCAAACTGCTTACCGGTGGCGGCGATATCATCTGTGAGATATCCTATGTGGTTGATTGCGTATCTTGTCATCTTTCTTCTATTTCTATGTTATATTCCTTCATCTGACAATCATCTACATGCAACGCATATTGAGTTGTTTTTGCATCACGGTTCCAATTGAACGGCTGAGATGTGATCACTGAGAATTGACAACTCAACATTTTCACTCCCCGATGTGTTCACTAAATGAATACCTTAGTTCAACATTTTAAAATGACACAGATGAAAAAGACGATTTTTCTTATGTTCCTGCTGGTGTGCATGCATGCCCAGGCGCAGAATCAACGAAAGTTACCCATCAGGGAAGGGGGCCAAACCATTGATCCGGGAAACATTCCCGAGGCGGTCCGCTCGAACGATACCACCCTGAACGGGGCGACCGATGCGTTGCGCAGCAGGCCAGGCAAGATGAAGGTGGGCAGGATCACCTTGAGAAGTGCTGCTTCGCAGGAGGTGAAGGTGATGGATGCCGAGCTGCTGGAGGCGGTGGCCAACGGGGCGAAGCTGACCAAGGCGGACGCGGGGAACGTGCTGAACGCTTTCGTAGCATTCGTCTCCAACAGCCTGCGGGAATCGGACAAACAGGGGATGACGAACGGGAAACCGCATCGCAAAAGCAGACTGATCGTGCCCGTGGGCCTCGACAAGGGGTTGCGTTTCTCCCTGAGCGACAGGGATGCCGACGGCGACGGGGTGCTGGATGTCACCGCCGTGACTGCTGATCACTGACCTCTGACCACTCCCCCAGCCGCTCGTCGAGGATCCGGCTGAACTTGGCTGCACCTTGCTTGCTGAGGTGATCGGGGTTGAAGAAATCATCGCGCGTGAACCGTTCATCGTTGTCGTACCGCCAGTAGGGGATGTCATGCTCACGACATATCGTTCCGATGTCATGCAGGTTGCGCGCTGTCTGGGCGCTTTCGAGGTGGCGGTTGTACTCCCGGTAGGTGGGTGAGGAGAAGAGGATGGGCCGAATGTTGCGCTCCTTGAGGAAACGGATGAACTGGTGCAGGTCGGACAGCACCGCGGCACGCTCGCCGGAGGTGGTATCCTCGCGGAACTTCGAGGCGATCTTCCTGTACTCCGATGGTTTGAAAGTGGACACCTTCGTGCCCTCCAGACCGAGGAAGCCCTGGAAGAGGCTGTCAGTCACGTTCACTCCCCGCTCCACATGAAAGGGTACTGCCTTGCCGCCGTACTTCACTCGCCGTTTGAGGGCCCTGCGCGCCATGGTGTAGGAGACGCGGGGAGTGTATCCCCAGATGAAGGGGGAGAGAGAGGATTGCCTTGGTGTAGTCCTGATCCTTGTAGCGGATGCCGTTGGCGTAGAACGACCAGGCGTTGCGCTCATCCTGACTGGAGGTGTGCAGCGAGTGGTAGTCGACGCTGATGAAGAGGTAGCGCAGGTTCGTCACCCCCTCGCCGATCGCCTTCATGGTGAGCCGCTTGTCGAAGTAGAGCTGCTGACTCACCATCGCCAGGTTGTAGGCCTTGAAGCCGGTCATGTGGAGGGGGTTGATGCCGTAATGGGCGTGTGAGTTGCCGACGAACAGCACCTCTACCCGGTGTTTCATCTTCATGAGCCCGTCGTACTTGGCTCTGTAGAGCGTCTCCATGTTGCGCAGGTAGAGATCGAACAACAGCACCACCACGATGGGCAGCAGCAGGAAGAGGAGGGTATCGCGCAGGAATCTTTTCATGGGTGCCGTCAGAATTGAAAGTAGATGAATTGCTGATTGCCCACGCCAAACCAGAAGAGGGAAAGGATGAGGGCGTAATAGAAGGCGTGCCGCAGGGGGCGCTTCCAGCGGAGGCCCAGCTCCTGAATGGCGTATTCACGCTCCCTGGCGAACCATTCGATGGTGAGGAAGAGGAGGATGAGCAGTGCCGTGGTGATGGCATCGTCGCTTCCCGGGAAAACGGGAACGGTGAAGAGCGAGGGGGTGAAGATGCCCGCGATGTAGGTGAAGGCCTGGTCGAGGTTATCGGCACGGAAGAAGATCCAGGCGAACACCGTGAGGGCGAAGGTGCCCGCCATGGCGACCGTCTCGCGGGTTGTGGGCAGGATCCGTCCCTGGGCGACGACGGAGAGGTTCTTGCGGTTTTGCCGTGCGAGCAACAGCGGTAGGAAGTAGAGGGCATTGAGCGCTCCCCAGATGAGGAAGGTCCAGTTGGCTCCATGCCAGAAGCCGCTCACAAGGAAGATGACGAAGGTGTTGCGGATGCTCGTCACGAGGGTGCCGCGGCTGCCTCCCAGCGGGATGTAGAGGTAATCGCGGAACCAGGTGGTGAGCGAGATGTGCCACCGTCGCCAGAACTCTGCGATGTCGCGCGAGAAGTAGGGGTAGGCGAAGTTGCGCATCAGGTTGATGCCGAAGAGGCGGGCGGTACCGATGGCGATGTCGGAGTAGCCGGAGAAGTCGCCATAGATCTGAAAGGTGAAGAAGAGGGCTCCCAGCACCAGCGTGCTGCCCGACATTGCTGAGGGGTCCTGGAAGATGATATCGGCATGCACCGCGCAGTTGTCGGCAATCACCACCTTCTTGAAGAGGCCCCAGAGCATCTGCCGCAAGCCGTCGACCGCCTGGTCGCGACGGAACACCCTCTTCCGCTGGAACTGGGGCAGCAGGTTGGTGGCCCGCTCGATGGGACCGGCAACCAGCTGGGGGAAGAAGCTGACGAAGGCGAAGAAGGAGAGCAGGTTGCGCGTGGGACTTATTTGCCGGCGGTAGACATCGATGGTGTAGCTCAACGCCTGGAAGGTGTAGAAGCTGATGCCCACGGGCAGGATCACCTGCAGGGTGCGGGGCGACAGCTCCCTGCCGAAGAGTGAGAAGGCATCGACGAAGCTGTCGACGAAGAAGTTGTAGTACTTGAAGGTACCCAGGATGGCCAGGTTGAGGATGATGTTGAGCGCGGTGACGAGGCGTGCCCCGCGGCGGGCGGAGTGCTCTTCGCGGTTGCTACGCACCTGACGGATGGCCAGTCCGCTGAGGTAACTCAATGTGATGGTGACCACCATCAGGAGCAGGAAGCGCCAGTCCCACCAGCCGTAGAAGAGTAAGCTGGCGGCAACGATTAGCAGGTTTTGATTTCTCAGGTTCTTGTTGGTCGCGAACCAGTAGAGAAAAAAAACAATGGGCAGGAATATTGCAAACTCAAGCGAGTTAAAGAGCATAAAGTACTTTTAAAATAACTTTGAGGATGCAAAAATAACACAAAAAGAAACATACTGCCCCGCGTGATCATAAAAATATGGAGGGGGAGTCTACAATCAGATCGCATCTCGGGAGTGATGATTGTTGTGTTTTCATAAATAGAGGGGTGCAAATAAAATATTTTATTTGCAGAACTCACAAAAAAAAGGACAATTTGTTTGGCTATTTTTCGTGACTAACTGTTATATTTACGGATTGGAATGTTGCCGAGGGGTACATTCGTTTATCAATGCAGTGCGTTTATATTCTGGAGGATATGGTATGGACTATTACTATCTCAAACAATGCCCCGAAACAAGTGGGGCTGAAAAACAAAGCAGGGTGCATCGCGAAGGGTGCTCCCATCTCAAGGATTCATCAAACTCCATCTACCTGGGTCATTTCTCTTCCTGCCGTGATGCGACAGATCATGCGAGACGCATTTATCCCTACGTTGCCGACCTGTGTAGTGAGTGCTGCCCGGAGTTCAAGGAGTTTCCATGAGATGTAGTGGACTGATGATCAATGAAACAGCTTTCTGATATGGCTCAACGCAACGTGCTGTCGATCACCCCATGTTCCTTGAGACGCTTCAGGATGTAATAGTCCCTGTTCCCCTTACTTTTCTTACCGTGCGCAAGACGGTATACATGTACCGCAGAGGTATTGTATTCATTTGCAACCAAACGATAAATCTCCCTGTTGCGTGAGAAAAAATAACATTTTAATGTAGAAACCATTGCTGTTGTTATATTACAAATGACTTGCGACGGGAATTTCTGTTCCCGCCATATAGATTTAATTTCCCCTTGGGGAATTCATTCACTTTTTAACTTCCTTTACTTTTGATTGTGCGCTACAATCACAACCACACTTGCATTTAATTGCAAAAATAGGACAATATGTGTAAAATAAACAGATCTATTGAGGAAATTATTCTCTATTTAATTTAAATTAACAGAATAGTTGAGGCTGAAGCATGCAAAGAAAATCACACCCCTATTCGTTCAACCATCGAGGCATTCATCTCTACTGCGGCACAGCCAAGGCGTTCGATGCGAATCACGATGGAGGACTTGCCATCGACAGTGACCAGCTCGCCGGTGAGCCCCTTGAGAGGGCCACGCACCACCTGCACCTTTTCACCTGGCTGCAGGTCGCATCCGTCGAAATTGACCGGCGACTCGGAGAAGTCGACCATGAAGCGGAACGCCTCCATCTGCGCATCGGGTATCGCGGTGGGGGCATGCTCACCGCGTAGCACCACGTAACGGATCACTGCAGGCAGCTGCAACACCTCCAGCTGCTCCACACGGTCCACGTGGACGAAGATCATCATCGGAATCAGTACGCGGTCGACCTTCTTCTTGCGGTCGCTCCACTGCCGCACCACGCGCTGCACCGGCAGGAAGGTGGTGATGCCCATCTCCGTGAGACGGTCTCGCACCTTCTTCTCGTGATGCATCCGCGTGTAGGCCGCCAACCAACGGCGTTCGCTGTTCTCTTTAGAATCCTTGGCCATGATTTTGAATGTTCTGCAGGAGCAAAGATAAAATAAAATTCAATGGCGAGGGGGAATAGGGTAAGTTTATGTTGAAACTTTACCCCACCCCTTTTAGCTGTTAGCTGTAAGCTGTTAGCTTTTAGCTTATCGCTTATGACTTACAGCTTAAATGAGATACCCAGCTCCAGTGCCGAGATGCCATAGCCTATCTCACCGTAAGCTGCGAACTTGTCATTGAAGTGATAGCGTGCACCAACGAATGCCGAGTAACCGATGCCGCTGGAGCCCTTCAGGTATATTCGCCAGTCGGTCATGTCGATGCTCTGCCTTATCTGTATCATCGGGGCTGTGGTGCTTATATCCCGCAAAAAAGGGAGTCGTGCCGACGCTCTCTTTGCTTTTCTGATGTTCATGATTGCACTCACCAATATGATCTCACTGATAAGGGGGTTTACCACCGGTTATGCGGGTGTGGTGGGTTTCACGTTCATGTCGTTCCCGATGCTTGTGTACGGCAGCGTCTACGCCTTCTTCTTCCTGCTCTATCCCATCGAAGCGTTCCGCCCGGGGTGGCTCTCACTGAAACGGGCATTCCTGCTTTTTCTGCCCACACTTGTAATTTTGGGCGTCTACCTGCTGGCTACAAGAATCTTCGGCGTGACGGTCCCCGTGATGGACGACTGGAACGATCTGACAAGGGAGTTTTGGAACATCACCGTATGGCTGCGTCTATTCGTGCTTTTCTATCCGCTCTTCGGACTGATCATCATGCTCCGCTATCGGAAAAACTACAGGGCATGGAGCGAAAACAACTATGCTTCATTGGAGCATATCAACGTGCAATGGCTGGTTGACTACATCTTCGCCAATTTCATGATCACCTTTTCCTGCCTGGTGATTGTCTTCAGCAACAATCCCCGCACCGTACTGGTGCATAACATCATTTTTCTCCTCTTCTTCATTTATGGGTTCTATCGCGTCTATTTTCAGGAGAACCCCTATCCGGAGGGTTATTTCAAGGCAAGCATGAACGAAGAGAAGGCTGAGATATGGGAGAATATCGGGCAGGACAAGGTATCTCACAGCGGCGATTGCGAGAACGAAATGGAGACGGAGACGGAGCTGACTTTGACTCCTCTGGATGAACCTGTCAAAACATCTCTCTTCACCATCAAGCTGCCGGAATATAAGATGAAGCTGGAGCAGTGGATGGAGAGTGAGAAACCTTACCTGCGGAAAGATTTCAAGCTGACAGACGCCATGGAGATACTCCCGCTGAACCGCAGCTACCTCTCACGCCTCTTTAACGAGGGGTATGGCGAGAGCTTTTATCACTTCGTGATGCGTTATCGCATTGAAGAGAGCAAGCAGCTGCTGCTCTCACGACCGGACCTGTCTATCACAGCCATTGCTGCGATGACAGGATTCAGCTCCCCCCCGGTCTTCTGCAGGGCTTTCACCCAGGAGATGAAATGTAGCCCCATGCATTGGCGCGAGAGGGAGCTGACTTCCCTATTATAGTTTCTTCAACCCTTTTGTCTGAGACTTGTCGGTCACCGGCACGATGGAGATCGCATAGCCACCACCGGGGGCGGAGCGCTGTGTCAGCTTCGACTTGCTGGTCACCTTCACCTTGCGAATGGTGTAGGCTTGCGGGTTGCTCTTGTAATGGGCATCGGGCGCATCGGCATAGATGGTGGCGATGTAATCCCTCCCCTTCTCCAGGAAATCGAAACTGATCTTTGAGGTGAAGGGCTCGTTGCCGGCGGTGTTGCCCACGAACCAGTTGTCGCTGTCCTTCGCCTTGCGGGCCACGGTGAAATAGGCGCCCGGCTCTGCCTCCAGGTAATGGCTCTCATCCCAGTCGAGTGCCACATCCTTGATGAATTGGAACGCGTCGGGGAAGCGCATGTAGTTTTCCGGCAGGTCGGCCGCCATCTGCAGGGGACTGCTCATGGTGACGTAGAGTGCCAGCTGGTTGGCGATGGTGGCGTTGACGTGCGAGTCGTTGTTGGGGTTGAGCTTGGAGATATCCTGCTCGAAGATGCCGGGGGTGTAGTCCATCGGTCCGCCAATGAGTCGCGTGAAGGGGAGGATGGTGACATGGTTGGGCTTGCTGCCACCGAACGCCTGGTACTCGGTGCCGCGGGCGGACTCGTTGCCGATGAGGTTGGGCCAGGTGCGGCTGATGCCGGTGGGGCGCACCGCCTCGTGGGCGTTGACCATGATCTTGTATTCTGCGGCCTTCTCGATGGCGTACTGGTAGTGGTTGTTGATCCACTGGCTGTAGTGGTTCTCACCACGCGGGATGATGTCGCCCACGTAGCCGCTCTTCACCGAGGGGTAATCGTAGCGGTTCATCAGCTCGTATGCCTTGTCGAGGTGCCTTTCGTAGTTGCGGATGGAGGAGGAGGTCTCGTGGTGCATCATCATCTTCACTCCCTTGCTCTTCGCATAGCGGTGCACTTCGTCGATGTCGAAGTCGGGATAGGGGGTCTGGAAGTCGAAGACGAAATCTTTCGAATTGCCGAACCAGTCTTCCCAACCGATGTTCCACCCCTCTACCAGCACGGCATCGAAGCCATGTTCCGCAGCGAAGTCGATGTAGCGCTTCACGTTGGCAGTGGTGGCGCCATGGCGACCGTGGGGCTTCACCTTGGTATAGTCGGTGATGCCTATCTGCACCGACGGCAGGTCGGCGGTATAGGACCAGTCGCTCTTGCCGGTGATCATCTCCCACCAGACGCCTACGTACTTTGTGGGCTTGATCCAGGAGGTATCCACTATCTTGGAGGGTTCATTCAGGTTGAGCGTGAGGCGTGAGGCGAGGATGTCGCGGGCGTCGTCGCTGACGATGACCGTGCGCCAGGGTGTCTGGGCGGGGGTCTGCAGGTGTCCCTTGCTGCCGTTGGCATCGGGGGTCACCCAGCTGCGGAAGGTGAGTGTCTCCTCATCGAGATCGAGGTGCATGGCGCCGTAGTTGATGAGCGCTGCCTCATGCAGGTTGATGTAGAGTCCGTCGTCGCTCTTCAGCTGGAGGGCTGTCTGCACACCCGTGTCGGAGAAGCCTGTCTGCGACAGGTTGCCCTGGCGCCCGGCGCGGTTGATACCGCCGATCTCGGAGAGGCGCGAGGTGTGATAGTCGTACTCCTGCGTGTCATAGTCGCCCGGAATCCAGAACGCCGTATGGTCGCCCGTCATGGCGAACTCGGTGAGCTCCTCGCGCACAACGAAGTAGACCAGTTCCTTCTGCTGTGGAAACTCGTAGCGGAAGCCGAGGCCGTCGTTGAAGAGGCGGAAGCGGACGATCATCTCACGACCGGTGGCCTCCTGCGCCAGGCGTACCGCCAGCTCGTTGTGTTGGTCGCGGATGGTGCGGCTCTCGCCCCACACCGGTTCCCAGGTCTCATCCACGCTGTTCCTTTCAGCCGCCGCCAGGTGGAAGCCGTCGTAGAGCGAGGTGCGGGGGTCGCTGCTCTTGCGCACCTCCTGGCCGAACGTGGCGTTCTCACTGCCGGTGAGCTCCAGTCCCAGGCGACTGGGACGAATCACCTCACGGCCCTTGTAATAAAGGCAATAGGCGGGCACACCTCCCTCCTGCAGGGTGAACTGCAGGGTCAGCTGCCCGTCGGGTGAATGCAGCTCTTCCGCTGCCTGGCTCTGCGGCAACGCCGCACTTTCCTGCTGCACAGGGATCTCTTCAGCCGGCATTGTCATGCTTGCCAATGCCAGGCAGCTGCTCAATATCAATCTTTTCATAGGAATGTATGTTTATTCAGTTTATATGCATCTGCGGGCAAATATAGAGGATATATCTGCTCTGCAACAAGAATCAGCTTAGAATCACACCCCGTTGTTAGGCAATCGTTGGCATGAATGTTAAGTTGTAAGCGATCAGCAGTAGTTCCTGCATAGTTGTTTCAATTTTATTCAACTTTCTATGCAAAAACAGTTAATTTTGTCAATCACATCGGTCACAATCGCACGTTGTAACAGGGTTCGATTGGTCTGGGTGTCGATTGACACTTCATCAAAATATCGAAATATGAAACATTGGAACCTTATACTGCTCTTCCTGATGGCTGCGTTCACATCGCTGACGGCACAGGAACCGAAGTTCACGGAGTACCCGCTCAACACGGTGAAAGAAAAACCTGTGACGGATGAGGATCCGAAGAGGGGGCTGAAGGCACCCACGCTGCGCATCTACCTGCCGGAGGCGGAGAAAGCTACGGGCCGCATGGTGATCGCACTGCCGGGTGGTGGCTACAGTGGATTGGCAATGTTCCACGAAGGATACGACTGGGCCGAATATTTCCTCAGCAAGGGGATTGCCTTCGGTGTACTCAAATACCGCATGCCGGCGGGGGATCACAGCATACCCTATGCCGATGTGCAGGCTGCATTCAACATGGCAAGGGAGCATGCTGCAGAATGGAAGGTGAACCCCGAACAGATCGGCATCATGGGCTCCTCGGCAGGGGGACACCTGGCATCCACCTTCGCCACCCACGCTCCGGTAGGTGAAAAGCCTGCCTTCCAGATATTGCTCTACCCGGTGATTACGATGGATCCCCTCCTTACCCACAGCGGTTCACGTAGGAACCTGCTGGGTGTGAACCCATCGGAAGAGCTCACCAACCGCTTCTCAAACGAGCTGCGCGTAGATGGCAACACCCCACCCGCTTTCATCATCTTCGCCGCCGACGACAAGGCGGTGCCACCCGCCAACGGACTGCGCTACGCAGAGGCGATGACACGCCACGACCGGCCGGTGACCTTCCTCCTCTACCCCACCGGCGGCCACGGCTTCGGCAATCGTGACAACTTCGCCTACAAGCGGCAGTTCTTCCAGGAACTGGACCGCTGGCTGGAAGGGCTCTGAACGCACAAAAAAAAGAGACTGTCTCTATGTAGAGACAGTCTCTTACGCTGTGTGAACCGTACTGGATTCGAACCAGTGACCTCTGCCCTGTCAAGGCAGCGCTCTAAACCAGCTGAGCTAACGATTCGGGAGTGCAAAAATAGCAATTATTCCGATACATCCCGCATCATCGGAGCAGAAAAATCAATTAACAACAACCGATGTCAGAAATATCTTCCGCAGCATCCTGCTGGCTTGGCTCGTGCTGAAACTCTACGATGAGCCGCTGCGCCGGTACCTTTCCAAACGGTTCAAATAGAATCCCGGCACAATGTGTGACATCTTGTGTCATACGCATCCATGATTTCGAAGACAATTGTCGCCTAATTGGCTATACAAAAGAAAGGACTCGGCCTCTGCCACTCCAATAATTTTTGGAGGGGCTTGGGAGAGACATTGGAGAGGC
>DAINAS010000033.1:0-21260 GCA_036733365.1 Proteiniphilum sp. | reverse complement strand
TCTTGATCGCTTTTCTCTGAGGCGTTCCTCTCAAAAGCGGGTGCAAAGATAGGGAGAGTTTTCATACCATCCAAACATATTCACGATAAATTTTCAATCTTTTTCTGCACATTTTTTCGAAAACATGTTTAACAACATGATTTCCATAAATGTAATCACAAAAATAAAAAATGACTTTTTTTGAAGAAAAAATGACTGAGCGGGAAAAAGACTATTTTTTTCGGTTTTACAGTTAAAACCATGTTTGGGAAAAAGAGGGCAGAAAAGAAAAATTGGCGTAAAAAAATGTGGTGTTTCAGTAATCGTTTGACATGATTCCGTAAAATCATTGGCGAATGCTGCAACGTTCATGGCATGGGAAAAAGCGTTCAAATGTGAAAAACGATGCCAATAATTGTGTATCTTCGCACAAAAATAAAGAATCAATTCGGGCTGTATGCCAGCAGCCATTACAAATAAAAATATAATGAAAGGGATCATACATATATTAAAGAGATTTATACCACCCTACAAGAAGCATCTTGTACTGACGTTTCTCTTCAACATACTTACCGCAGTATTAAATGTTTTTTCGCTGGCGACGATTATCCCCATTCTGCAGGTACTCTTCCGGGTAAACACCGAAACCTACTCCTTCATCGCATGGGGCAGCGGCAACGGTTCACTCATCGACATCGCGCTCAACAATGTGAACTGGTATACCACCCAGCTCATCGAAACCAACGGCGCCAGTTTCACCCTGATGATGCTGGCGATAATACTCATCGTGATGACTCTCCTGAAGACAGGCACCGCATATCTGGGGTCCTACTTCGTGATTCCCATACGCACCGGTGTGGTGAAGGATATCCGTAACAGGATCAACGATAAGATTCTCGACCTGCCGATAGGATTCTTCACCGAGGAACGTAAAGGAGACATCCTCTCCCGCATCTCGGGTGACGTGAATGAGGTGGAGAGCTCAGTGATGAGCTCGCTCGACATGCTCTTCAAAAATCCGCTCCTGATCGTGATCTACCTCACCACCATGCTCATCCTCAGCTGGCAGCTCACCCTATTTGTACTGGTGGTGCTTCCCGGTATGGGGTTCATCATGGGACGCGTGGGCAGGTCGCTGAAGCGAAAGTCATTTGATGCCCAGAACAAGTGGGGTGAACTGATGTCGCAAGTGGAGGAGACACTGAGCGGGCTGAGGGTGATCAAGGCATTCAATGCGGAAGGGAAGATTTCAGAGCGGTTTCATGCGGGCAGTAACCAGTTCCGGCGAATGTCAAACCGAATCGCTCGCAGGCAGCAGCTGGCTCACCCCATGAGTGAGTTGCTGGGGACCATCACGATCGCCATCGTCCTATGGTTCGGAGGATCGTTGATATTGGGTGGTCACGGGGTTATTGATGCCGCCACTTTCATCTATTACCTCACCATCTTCTACAGCATCATCAATCCGGCAAAGGAGTTCTCAAAATCGGCCTATGCAGTACAACGGGGACTTGCCTCGATGGAGCGTATCGACAGGATTCTGGAGGCGGAAAACCCAATTGTAGAAGCACAACAGCCCGCCACACTCACGTTCAAACGGGAAATTGCCTACAGAAATGTATGGTTCCGCTACAACAACGACTGGGTGATCCGCGATGTAACGCTGCAAATCGAAAAGGGTAAAACCATCGCACTGGTGGGGCAATCCGGCTCGGGCAAGTCAACCATGGCAGACCTGCTTCCTCGTTTTTATGATATCCAGAAAGGTGGCATCTTTATAGACGACACCAACATCAAGGATGTTCGTTTACACGATCTCCGCTCATTGGTAGGTTACGTGAACCAGGAGGCGATTCTCTTCAACGACACTTTTTACAACAACATATCCTTTGGTGTGAGCAATGCAAAAGAGGAGCAGGTAATAGAAGCGGCCAGGATTGCAAACGCACATGAGTTTATCATGGCCACGGAGAACGGCTACCAAACGAACATTGGCGACAGGGGGGGTAAACTCTCGGGGGGGCAGAGACAACGTATCAGCATCGCGCGTGCCATCCTGAAAAATCCGCAGATATTGATTCTGGATGAAGCCACCTCGGCATTAGACACTGATTCCGAACGACTGGTACAGGAGGCACTGGAGAAGTTGATGCAGAACCGGACCACCATCGTGATTGCACACCGGCTCTCTACCATTAAGAATGTCGATGAGATTTATGTGATGCGGGAAGGCAAGATTGTAGAATGGGGACAACATGCAGCCCTTTATGCGCAGGGTGGATACTACGCCAAGCTGTGCGATACCCAGGGCGAGTTCAGTGAATCATGATTTACGGGCAATCTCGGCCCCGTTCGTGATCTTTTCCAACAGCCGATCAACCGCCTCAAAGGGTGAATTGATGCTCTGAAACTCAGGCACCATCTCCTTCATCTTCTTCACCGTATGCATGTCGTCATAATCGTACGACACCTTGATCAGGTTTTCTATCTGCTTGGATACCTCTGCATATTCATATTCCCTAACTTCAGCAATCATGATCTTCTCATGATGCGTCGGCTTGGTCAGTTCCTTCAGGTTGAGCAGCTCCTCGTAAAGCTTTTCACCGTGACGTAAGCCTGTGAATTCGATCTTAACGTTGGGAGTACCGGAAAGACGAATCATCCGTTTGGCCAGATCAAGAATCTTTACCGGCTTCCCCATATCGAAGATGTAGATCTCTCCATTGTGCCCCATGGCACCTGCCTCCAACACCAACTGACATGCTTCAGGAATAGTCATGAAGTAACGGATGATCTCGGGGTGGGTCACCGTCACCGGTCCTCCGTTACGGATCTGATCCCGGAAGAGAGGGATCACTGACCCATTGGATCCCAACACGTTCCCGAAACGGGTGGTGATAAACTGTGTGGTGTGCAACCCCGTCTTCTCCAGGTGCTTCGCCAGCGACTGCACGTAGATTTCACAGATACGCTTGGAGCAACCCATCACGTTGGAGGGGTTTACCGCCTTGTCGGTGGAGACCATCACAAACTTGCGGGCGTTGTACTTCACCGCCAGGTCGGCCACGATCTTGGCTCCCAGAATATTGGTCTGCACCGACTCCGAAACGTTGTCCTCCATCATGGGCACATGCTTGTAAGCCGCCGCATGAAAGATGTACTGTGGACGGGTTCGGGCAAACACCTTCTCCATTCGGGGAGCATTGCTGATATCCGCTACGATGATCTCCGTACGAAGGTCGCGCCACCTCTCCTGCAGCTCCAGTCGCATATTGTGCAGGGGGGTCTCCGCCTGGTCGATTAAGATGATGCTGTAGGGGTTGAAGGTCGCCACCTGGCGTACAATCTCACTGCCGATGGAGCCGGCCGCGCCGGTCACCATCACCCTTTTTCCTTCGAGGTTCTCAGCGATCTGCAGCATGTTCACCTGAATGGGATCCCGAGGCAGGAGATCCTCAATCTGTACATCCTTGATCTGTGCCTTACTCATCATAGTGCCGCTCCATTCGTTCACCGGCACGGTGGTCAACAGGGCGATGTTGTGGTCCACAAAGTTGACCAGCAAGTTGGAGTTCTTGATTTCCTGCATTTTCTGTAGAGAGACGATGATGGTCTTGACATCCTTGGTCTCGAGTGTACGGAAGAGGTTCTCGTCGTTGGCGTGTATGGTTACCCCCATCAGCTGCTTGCCAATCATATGATGTTCATCGGAGATAAAGCCCAGGACTCTGTAGTTGAACTCGTTGTTTCCTTTCAGTGCTTTTGCTACGCTGATACCCGCCTGCTTGGTACCGTAGATGAATATGTTGACCGGTTTCACACCTCTGCCGGTGATGCTTTCATAGGTCTCCTTTACAAGGATGCGTGAGAAGATCATCAGGAACATGTTCAGGAAGAAAATGGCGATGAAGGTCACATTGCTTGCCGCAAATTCTGGATCAAAACGTTTAATCACTTGCACAGCGATGAAGGTGAGCAGATATCCCATCACCAATGCATAGAAGATGCGCATCAAATCGGTAAAGGAGGAGAATCGCAAAATTCCGCTGAAGGTGCGGAATGAGACGAAAAAGATGGTGTTGAAGAGGATGAGGAGCAGGGTAAGTGTAATCCCGTCAGCTCTCACCTCGGGAGTGAGGCCGCTGAAACCATATCTTACCAGGTAGATAGAGATACAGGAGAAGAGGATCATGAGGTGATCGATCAGAAAGATGGAGAATCTCGATAACACTCTGTTGGAGAGAAAATTTTCAAAGATCTTACTCATAAAATTTCATTCAAATTGACATCCATTGAATCATTAAACACAGCGCAAAGATAAACAAATCCAAATTACAGAAACAGTCGGCAGGCGTAGAAGTTCAGAGTCGAGGAAAATTGCTTCGTAACTCACCGGTATGCTTCCCGAACGATTGATTCAGGAGATGTTTTTCCCGTTTCAATCAATTCTATTCCCTGTTTAATTAATTGGTCTCTCTTGTGATAAGCCGCCCAGAACGCTTCTTCACCAAAGAAATTACGCACAATGTAGGCAACCATCGTATTCTCCAACAACTCTGCCGACTCCTGCAGGTAATATGGCCGTCTGCGAATACCATTATGGTCGGCAAAGCTGACCAGGTTTAACAGAAGCGGTTGCTGCTTCAGGTATCGGTAGAGCTCCTCCCATCTATCGAATTGGCTAAGCTTCTCCCTGTTCATGTCGGAATAGAGCATCGCATATTGCTCATCCAACCGATTGTTTACAATCAGGTTGTAATAGGGGTTGATTCCGGTAGTGTCTCGTGCCACAAAGATGTCAGGCATGATCCCGTCACCCCCGTAAACCGTTCTCCCTCCAGTAGTCTGGTAGGGGGTCAGATTATTCGACACTGTGTCCACGTTGACGTAATCTCCTTCCAGGTAACGATTGATGGCATCCATTTCATAATCAGCATATTTCCCTTTCTCGTATCCCCGCTGAATAGATCTGCCTGAGGCGGTGTAATAGCGTGCAACAGTCAAACGAACTGCTGATCCGTCGGGGAAGTTGCGCTGACTCTGCACCAACCCCTTGCCAAAGGAACGGCGACCGAGAACCAGTCCACGGTCGTGATCCTGTATGGCACCGGCAAAGATCTCACTGGCTGAAGCACTCAGCTCGTCGATCAGGACCACTACATCATCATTCTGGCAGGTTCCTGAACCGTTGGCATAATTATCACTACGGGGGAAGCTGCGACCTTCGGTATAAACAATCAAATCTCCTTTGTGTAGGAATTCATTGACCATGGCAACCACTGTTTCGAGCGACCCCCCCACATTTCCCCGCAGGTCAATGATGAAGGCGGTAGCTCCCTGCCTCTTCAACTTGGAGATGGCTGAGATAAACTCGCTAAAGGTCTGAAAGCCGAAATTCTTCCCCAGTTTAATCAATCCTACTTCTTCCGATACCATATAAGCAGCATTGATGCTGTTCATTGGTATGTCACCACGAGTGACGGTGATTTCCCTCAGCTGCTCTTCCTGCTCACGGCGTATTCCAAGTTTCACTTCTGACCCTTTTTCACCACGGAGAATTTTCAACACATCCTCGTTGTGAAGGTTGCTCCCGGCAACAAGACTGTCATTCACCATGACAATCCGGTCCCACGGCATAATGCCTGCTGCTTCCGAGGGGCCACCCGGTACGATTCCGGTAACAACGATAGTATCTCGCAAGAGATAGAAGGTGACACCAATACCGGAGAAATGACCCTCCATATCCTCGTTCACCCTTTTCATATCGGCTGCAGAGATATATTCAGAATGGGGATCCAGCTCCTGGATAATGTTGGGCAGAGCATCCTCCACCAGCTGTCGCATGTTGACAGTATCCACATACGATTCACGAATATAGCTCATGACCGCATCGATCTTACCCGTCCCATCGACCCTGCCCGTACGACCAAACTGGCCGTACTTACTGCCGATGAAAATACCCAGTGCAATACCGATCCCAATCCACAGGGGCAGCCATGTTCTCACCTTCTTCTCTGCATCCATCTCTAAATAAACGTTTACGCTTTATCAGGCTCAACTGCAACCAGCTCAATACCGGCTCTCTGCAACAGTTCAATACCATCGCTCAACCGATATGAATCCGCATATACAACACGTTTGATGCCGGCCTGAATGATTAGCTTGGCACATTCAATACAGGGTGAAGAGGTGACATAAAGTGTTGCCCCCTCACTGCTGTTGCCCGAGCGTGCCACCTTGGTGATGGCATTCGCTTCAGCATGCAGTACATAAGGCTTGGTCACATTCGACTCATCTTCACATACATTTTCAAATCCTGACGGCGTGCCGTTGTAACCGTCGGAGATGATCATCTTGTTCTTTACCAGTAGTGCCCCCACCTTCCTGCGCTTGCAATATGAGTTCTCGGACCATATAAATGCCATGCGCATGTAACGCCGGTCGAGCAGTACCTGCTTTTCATCCGTTTGATTCATCGCCTGACTATATTGCTTTAAGACTCATATCCAAACTCTTAACTGAGTGGGTTAGGGCTCCCACTGAGATGAAATCAACACCCGTCTCAGCATAGCTGCGGATGGTGTCGAAGGTGATGCCTCCCGAAGATTCAAGCGCCACACGTCCCCCCACAAGCTCGACGGCCTCACGCGTCTTCTCGGGGGTGAAGTTGTCGAGCATGATTCGGTCTACTCCTCCCAGCAGCAACACTTGCTTCAATTCTTCAAGGCTTCTCACCTCAATTTCAATCTGGAGCTGTTTGTTGTGTTCGAGAAGGTAGGCCTGGGCTCCACGAATGGCCTGTTCAATGCCACCGGCAAAATCGACATGGTTGTCCTTCAAAAGAATCATATCGAAAAGACCGATACGGTGATTCACGCCACCCCCAATTTTCACAGCCTGCTTCTCAAGCATGCGCATCCCGGGAGTGGTCTTGCGCGTATCCAGCACCCTGGCTTTGGTTCCCTCCAGGAGCTTCACATATTCACGGGTGATGGTAGCGATACCGCTCATGCGCTGCATGATGTTCAACACCAATCGCTCGGTTTGAAGAATAGATTGAACCTTACCCCTGACGAGGAATACCTCATCCCCGGGATTAACAGACTCCCCATCACCAATGAAAACCTCCATCTGCAGGGTCGGATCAAACTGATGAAACACTTCCCTGGCCACCTCTACACCGGCCAGTATACCTTTCTCCTTAACCAGAAGTCTGGAAGCCCCCTCAGCATCGGCAGGGATACTGCAGAGGGTGGTATGATCGCCCTCTCCGATATCCTCAGCAAAAGAGAGTTGAATAAGTTGATGAATCAATTCCTTTCCTATCATGTTTTATTGAAACAGAACTACCGGAGAGTTAACGTCCAGCGGCCCCCTTTTGTTATAAATTTACTAAAATCTATGCAAAAATAGGAAATAAACAGTTACATTTGTTCTTAACAGATGCTTTTTTCGGCTGATGGGACATTTATTCTTTTTTTGTGGCGATACTTTTGTCAAAACTGGTAGTCAACTTAATACAACAGGCCTGAAGAATCGTCGGCCTGGCGCAAAACAAATAAAACATCTGAATGAAAGTTATTCTACTTTCGGTCGGCAAAACTGACCACCCTCTGTTGTCTCAGATCATTGAAGAATATCGGAAGAGAGTGAACCACTACCTTCCCTTCGAGATGAAGATTGTAGCTGACCCGAAGAACAGGAAGAACTTATCTGAGAACGAACAAAAATCAGAAGAGGCTGTCTTGTTGTTGAAGATACTGCAACCCACGGACCAGGTGGTACTGCTGGATGACAAGGGAAAACAATTCCGATCAGTTGAGTTTGCCCGTTATTTGGAGAAGAAGAGCCATTCTGTTCCCAGACAGCTTGTCTTCGTAGTGGGTGGCCCCTATGGATTCGCTCCAGAGATGTACGATCGTGCAACCGAAACCATCTCACTCTCCAAAATGACTTTCACGCATCAAATGGTAAGGCTTGTTTTCACCGAACAGCTCTATCGGGCGATGACAATCATACACAACGAACCCTACCATCATGAATAAGATTATTCTACTTCTCATGTTGCTGATGATAAGCAGCAACATTCTCCCACAGGAAAAGGTTAGCGGCAGTTGGGAAGGAAAGCTGCAAATCCAAAACAACTCTTTGCGGATACGGTTTCACATTGAAATGAACGACACAGCCTACAGCAGCAGAATGGACAGTCCCGATCAGGGAGCGTTTGATCTGCCCACTACTCGTACTACCTTTCGCGACAACAAGCTGGAGATCATTGCCTCCGGCCTGGGACTCTTTTACCGTGGCACTCTTGGCCAGGATACCATTACAGGCATTTTCAATCAGGGTGGAATTCCGCTGCCCCTCACCCTTTACCGGATTGAACAACCTTTAGTGGCACGTCCTCAGACACCCCAGGAGCCACTTCCCTACCATTCGGAAGAACTATTGATACCCACCGGTAAAGATGGGCGGGTACTGGGTGTGACGCTGACACTCCCCAACGGGGAGGGACCCTTTCCGGCAGTGGTGTTGATAGCCGGCAGTGGCGCCAACGACCGCGATGAAACGATATTCGGGCACAAACCCTTCTTTGTAATCTCCGACCACCTCACACGTCTGGGATTCGCGGTACTGCGTTATGACAAGCGGGGCGTTGGGAAGTCCACAGGCAGTTTCAGCAGAGCCACGGTGGAAGATTTCGCACAAGATGCCAACGAAGTTGTAGACTACCTCAAACAGCAGGGAGAGATAGATGCTGAACGTATCGGTCTTTTGGGACATAGCGAGGGTGGCTTGGTAGCTTCCATGTTGGCGGCGGACAACCGTGACATCGGATTTGTGGTGTTGATGGCAGCACCCGGCACGACAGGCATTGAGATTGTGCTGGATCAGAATGAGATCTCGCTGCGGCACCAAGGTATCGAACCTGAAACGATAGCAGAATTGCAGAAACTAAACAGAGAGACCTTCGGTATGCTGCTTGAATGGAAAGGAACGGAAGAAGAACGTACCACCCTGCGTGACCAACTCTCTCGATTTTGGGAGCGGCTGCCGCTGCTCATCCGCATGAAAACAAACAAGGATTCATTCCTGAGAAGCCAATTCAATGGGATGATCTCGCCCGGATATCTTAGTTTCCTTCGGAGTGATCCTTCACTACATCTTGAAAAGGTAACCTGTCCAGTGCTGGCACTCAACGGAGAGAAAGACACCCAGGTGCCTGCCGATAAAAATATTACGGCAATTTGTAGGGCATTGGAAAATGCAGACAACAAAAATGTGGAGAGTAGAATCTACCCGGGGCTGAATCACCTCTTTCAGGAAAGCCTCACCGGACAGTTCGATGAATATGCAAAATCGGATCAGACGCTCGCACCGGTAATGCTAAACGAGCTGGGTGAATGGCTTAAAAAAATTGCATATCCCTCCAACTCAAATGAAGAAATCAATCCTACTGATGAATAAACAAAAGACTACACTTACCATCCTCTGGATCCTCATTGCACTGATTGCTGCCGCCAGTGTGAGCTCATTGATCATCTTCCCCCAATGGAAGGGTATCTTCTTCGCCGGTATGGGTGGCTTTCTGATCCTGAATCTGCTGATTTCAATGTTCTTTATCCGTAAGAACTTCCGCAATTAATCAGACAAGCCAAACTCAAAGCGGAGCTGATCCAGCACCTCCTGCTCGTAGGGGTCAGTTGAATCGTTGAAGCCTGCCACCTTTTCTAGCACATCCTCGCTATTCCTTACAGTGAGGCGACCGTGATATTTCAGCACGTTCAGTGCAGCCTGACGCAGCAACATCGACTCACTTTTCAGATCTCCGACTGCACGCTCTAGGATCCGTACACTCTCCACCTTCCCCAGCGAGGGAGCACGCGTAATACAGAGTCGGGCAAAAAGCCAGTAACCAGTAGCCCTTATCTCCTCTGTTTCGCTGACACTCCAAACGTTCACCAGCTCTCCGGCAAAGGCGATTTGCTGAAAGAGGTTACGGCAGGCCTGTTCACGGATCTCCTGATTGGTGATGGTGACACCCCATCGGTCGGCCGCTTCCGGAGTGAACCTGTCGACTGGGTAGAGCAACGTGGCAATGATCTTGAGTTCCCGCACATCCTCTTTCCAGAGCATCTCTGCCAGTGCCGCATCAGGGGCATAGCTGGAAGCAATCTCCCTGATGCGCATCAGGTCCACGCCAAAATTCATACGATAATGCACTCCCTTTTCACGCATGCTGGTTGACGCGATTCCATTCATGGATAATCGCAGGTCGTTGCGTATGCTTCTGATTATTGTCTCCATCGTCACATCTTTTAGTTCTGGAGTACAAAATTAACAGAAAGTGGCTTGATACAACCTGATTTCCTCAAATTTCATTACATTTGCATTTGGACCACATAAAACCCTTTCCATTATGAGACTATTACTGATCAGCAATTCCACCAACCCTGGCGAGGCCTATCTCGATTATCCCAAAAATCATATCAGGGAGTTTCTCGGAGACAAGCCCATGAATGCCCTGTTCATCCCCTACGCAGCTGTTACTTTCTCATTTGATGAATATGAGAATAAAGTGAACGATCGGTTTGCTGAGATCGGGCACCACGTCACCGGCATCCACCGATACATCAACCCTGTTGAAGCGATTGAAAATGCCGATGCGATTGTGGTGGGTGGCGGGAACACCTGGCAATTGGTAAAGATGCTGCAAGAAAAAGGTCTGATGAAGGTAATTCGCAAAAAAGTGAAAAAAGGAACCCCATATATCGGGTGGAGCGCCGGCTCTAACATCGCCTGTCCAACCCTGCGCACCACAAACGACATGCCTATCGTGGAGCCGTTGAAGTTCAAGACACTGAAACTGGTACCTTTCCAGATCAACCCCCACTACCTGGACGACAATCCTGCCAACCATGGTGGGGAAACACGCGAAACGCGCATCAGGGAATTTATCGAGGTGAACAGGGAGACCTATGTGGTAGGTCTCCGCGAGGGCACCATGTTGCTCCTCGAGGATGATGAACTGGTGCTGATGGGCAACAGGAAAGCCCGCATCTTCTGCTATGGAGAAGAGCCGCTCGAACTGACCAATGAGGATGATTTCAATTTCCTGCTTCGGTAATCATCATTAAGATTTCCGCCAAAGCGATTCCATCTCTTCCAGGGATCGTCCTTTGGTTTCAGGTACCATCTTCCATACGAACAGTGCGGAGAGTAGGGCCATCAATCCGTAAAACCCATAGGTCACCCCACCACTGAACTCCATCATGGCGGGATAGGTGGAAGATATCAGATAATTGGCAAACCACTGGAAGGCAACAGCCATTGCCACCGCCTGTCCCCTAATCTTGTTGGGAAAGATCTCAGAGATTAACACCCAACAGATGGGTCCCCATGACATCATGAAGGAGGCGGTATAGATGATGATGAAGACCAGCGTGGAGATACCGATAACATTGTTGAACGAGAGAGCAGAGATAGCAAACATCCCTATGGCCATGCCAATGGAGCCGGTAATCAACAGTGGCTTCCGCCCCCACTTGTCGACGGTCATAATGGCCAACACTGTAAAGATCACATTTACCAATCCCATGATGATGGTCTGAAGCATTGAAGCATCCTTGGCAGCACCCATGCTTTCAAAGATGCGTGGTGCGTAATAGAGTGCCACATTGATACCGACAAACTGTTGGAATACAGAGAGGAGAATCCCGATCACAATCACTTTCTTTCCGTAGGTGAATAACCTCGCCTTGGTCTGTTTTCCCAACGAACGTTTGATATCACCCATGATGAGGTTGGCACGTTCCATGCTGCCATTCACCTTTCTCAACACCCCAAGAGCCTCATCTTCTCTTTTTCGAAGCGCCAGATAACGGGGTGTTTCAGGCACCAAGAGCAGCAGTAAACCAAAAAGTGTAGCCGGTATGGCTTCAGAGGCAAACATGTAACGCCAGCCCACACTATTGATCCACTCCACTGTTTGTCCCTTGGCAATGCCCCAATTGACAAAATAGACCACCAGCATACCAAAAATGATGGCGAACTGGTTGAAGGAGACCAGCCTCCCACGGATATGGGCCGGGGAGATCTCACTGATGTACATGGGAGCAACGGCAGATGCCAGACCGACACCAATACCTCCAAGCACACGGTATAGGTTGAAGGTAATTAGCAGGGCTACTGAGGGCTCTCCCTGTGGAAAAAATATTGTTTCCGGAAAGGCAGATCCGAGCGCCGAGAGAAAGAAAAGAACGGCTGCCATCCGAAGAGTATTTCTTCTCCCTATTCTATTGGAGAAAAAACCGGATATGGCACCACCCAGAATACAACCGACTAGGGCACTCGAAACGGTAGCGCCATGAATCCAGGTACTTAATCCCAACGGTTCAATCAGAAATGCCTGTATTGATTTCTCCGCTCCTGAAATCACGGCAGTATCATAACCAAAAAGCAATCCCCCAAGGGTTGCGACCAATGTGATGGCAAAAATGTAAGTTTTGTTGTAAGAGCTGTTCATGGGTTGAAAATATGTTTGTTACGTTCTCAGCATGGAATATAGACAGGGTTGCAGGCTTTTATAAAATATGAAGTCCTGATAAATGTTTCTTATCAGGACTTCACCATGTTTCAAGGTACTCGGAGCGGGACTTGAACCCGCACAACCGTTATGGTCACAAGATTTTAAGTCTTGCGTGTCTACCATTCCACCATCCGAGCAGACCTGGAGCGGAAGACGGGACTCGAACCCGCGACCCCGACCTTGGCAAGGTCGTGCTCTACCAACTGAGCTACTTCCGCAATAAATTCACATAAATTCTTCAAACCCGGCATCACTTTGCCGGACACCTTACCAAGGTCTATTTTATTTTTTAAAGCGACTGCAAATGTAAACAGGTTTATCGGGTTTACAAAGCATTTCTCTTATATTTTGGCAGCATCGTGCCAAAAAAAGAACAGGTGAGCAACTATTACGCTTCGCCGGCGAGTTCCTCTTGTGCTGACTTCATTGCCAGTTTCTTGGCATATCCAATGAAAAAACCGGTAAAGAGCAGGTTGAGACACATTGCCAATACGGAAATGATTAGCAATACACCACTCATATGATAACCAATAGCAATGAAGAGTACACCTGCACCCACTTCACCACGCGTGAACATCCCAATGGATACGGCTAACCGTTCGTTCATTTTCCGGTCACGGTAAAATGCCAGGGGGAAGAGTTTCCCCAGATTGGAGATGAGTGTCACCATGAACACGTGGAATGCGATCGTACCCCATGGTAACATTGGTATCTGAGAGATATGTGAAGCTGAATTCTCAGCCACCTCCACAAAGTCGACTCCCAGGAAAAGAGGCATACTCAACCCAACAAGCATCATAAAGAGATAGGAGATTGAATTGGCAACCCGCACTTCTGTTTTACCCGGCTCAACAGAATGATCTGCTCTCATAATCATCCCCAGGATAA
The DNA here is from genome assembly GCA_036733365.1 of Proteiniphilum sp. Classification (GTDB taxonomy): domain Bacteria; phylum Bacteroidota; class Bacteroidia; order Bacteroidales; family Dysgonomonadaceae; genus Proteiniphilum. The sequence goes on along the minus strand of DAINAS010000033.1, from coordinate 7,804 downwards.
AGGCCGGGAGCAGGATCTCAATATGAATACTGCCACTCTCCCCGTAAAAATGTTTTGATGTCAGATAGATGGCATGAATCACCACAAAAAGAAGCACAGCGAAAAATAGTATTGCCTTCCAGTCTTGACGAAATCCGTAGCTGTTCATCTTCTTCCACCCCAACCAAATCAATACGACTGCTACCACCAGGATCACAAACATCTGCCAACGCATCCCAATCATGAGGATCTGCAGTGGAATCATCAACAAAATCGTATCCAAATCGTCGAAGATGGCCAACACCTGTACTTTTTTGTAAACCCAGGTGTAACGCAATCCGGCAGCAGCCAACATAGTGAAGAGGATGCCGGCAGAGGTGGGTGCGGCATATCGGCTCAGCAAAAAAGTCTCTTTCCATATATCACCGTTCTTCCAGATTTGCAGCTCCGGGGGAGCAACGGCAAAGATATAGTAGAGTGCCACCAGTATCCAGGGAAAGGCTGCGGCACCCATCGCCACGAAATAGTCGACGGTGTAGCTGCGCCATTGCTTCTTGTTTATCTCGAACTCACGCCCCACATTTATCATGATAAAGGCGAGAGAGATGTAGAGCATACTGTCGGTAACCGATTTGAAAACTCCGAAATCCCCCCCCAGCAGGTGCGGTAAAATTTGTGATAATACGAGGCCTAAAACAAGTAAAAAAGAAAAAAAATATACTTTCCTCATCCAAAAAATGTTATGGTAAGCGTGTAAATACTCTTAAAAAAACCTAATAACGAATCCGGGAACAAAGATACAAAATTTGACTTTTATTCGACGTTCAAGGTTGTTAAATAATCTTTTTGACACTTCTTCTGATCGAACATTCAGTTGACAATCAAATAGGTCCCATCCAGATGTGGAATCACCCGGTAGAGCTGAAGCGGCTCGGTGGAGGGTCCGGATACCGGGCTACCCAACCCATAGATCGTCACGTATTGCGATCCGCAGACAGGACAGCTTGCTGTCCCGTCCTGTCCGGGGTGAACGGAAACCTGTTTGCTGTCCTCATGCGGACAACAGCTGTCGTAGGCATAAATTGTCCCGTCGGCACCAGTAACCACGAGCAGGCCGGCATATCCCATCCGGTCAGATTCCAGACGACGGTCATCACCCCCATAAACCTTATATGACAAAGGGTTACGCAATTCATGATCCATTCCATTGAGATCGATGGTGAAATTTACCGGTGCATATGGAATGGTGTTGCGAATGGATTCCTCCCCGCAGGAGGAAACCATCGCCACCATAAAAATCAGGAGTGATATCTTTTTAAACATTGTCTCTAAAAAACAACACCATCATCTTGAGGCACTCACTGCCGGATGCTATCACAACGTAGCCCCGTCGAGGATCTGGTCAATCAGCAACAGCTCCTCCTTGCTAAAGGTGATGTTATCGAGTGCATCCAGGTTCTCTTTCAGTTGATCCACATTGCGTGCCCCTACAATAAGGGATGTCACTCCCTCATCGCGCAGAGCCCAGGCAAGTGCCATTTCAGCCATTGACTGTCCACGGTTGTCAGCCACCTCATTCAGCTGTGTTACTTTTTCCACAAGGGTCGGTGAAACCTGTTCCCTTTGCAGGAAGCCGGCAGGATCAGCAGCTCGCGAGTACTCAGGGATGCCATGCAGATACTTGTCGGTGAGGAGTCCCTGTGCCAAAGGGGAAAAGGCAATGAACCCCGATCCGAATTCTCGCGTCAACCCCAAAATCTCCTGTTCCGGTTGACGGTTGAACATGCTATACTTATCCTGAAAAATGAGACAGGGCACATCACTATCCATCAGGTAACGCATCGCTATTCGTGCTTCTTCGGGGGGATATTTAGAGATGCCCACATAGAGAGCTTTCCCGGCACGAACAATGTCTACCAAAGCCTGCATCGTCTCCTCTATCGGGGTGAATGGGTCAAATCGATGGGAATAGAATATATCAAAATAGTCGAGTCCTGTTCTTTTGAGGCTCTGATTGATGCTCGCCATCAGCTGTTTCCTCGAGGATCCGTCACCGTAAGGACCCTCCCACATCAGATGCCCCGCCTTCGATGAGATGATCATCTCATCGCGATGTGAGGAGAGATTCTCTTTCAGGATGCGACCAAAATTGCTCTCTGCCGATCCGGGCGGGGGACCATAGTTGTTGGCCAGGTCGAAATGGGTGACTCCCTGTTCAAAAGCGTGAATGATCATTTCGCGTGCAGTCTCGTAATCATCTGCAAATCCGAAGTTGTGCCACAATCCGAGCGATATTTGCGGGAGTTGTAGGCCACTTTTACCACAATAAGAATATTTCATAGTATCTCACAATTTAGGAAGTTAATCATTGCATTTTTCTTTCAATATCAATATCAGTGAGGACACTGATCACCTTCAGCCCATCTGGGGTATAACCGGGAGAGGGTAAAGCGAACAGCTCACTTACCACCAGCAGCATCTCTTCCGAGGTGAGTACCCGCCCATAGGGAATGGCTGTCATGCGGGCCAATGAGAGTGCCAGCGCTTCACGGAGTTCATCTTTCACATCGTTGCCGGTGTGCATGCTACTGTCTATCATCGCCCGTATCAACTGCGAAGGATCGGTATTGCCTATTTCTGATGGCGTGCCTTGAATCCCGAAACTGTGGTTCCCCAAATGGCTCAATTCAAACCCAAGAGCCTCCAGATCCTCCTGAATGGAGGGCAATGTAGCCGCCTCAGCAGCGGAGAGTTCAAGCACTTCAGGGAAGAGCACCCTTTGCGAGATACCCTTACGGTTGATGATCTGTGCCAGGTACTTGTCGTACAGAATTCGCACATGAGCCCTGTGTTGATCGATGATCATCAGTCCTGATTTCACCGAAGTGAGGATGTAGCGTTGTTTGTACTGGTAATGCTCGGGGAAAAAATCCGTTTCGGGGATGTTTCGATCCTTTTCAGACTGGCTGAACAGGCTACCCTGCGATCGATCCGGATCTTCATCCGGCAGTATCTCCTGCTCCACTACACCCTCTTTCTCTTTTTCAAAATCGCGATAAAGCTGTTCCCATCCCATGGAGGATGACTTCCGTTGTGATGAATTGGATCCGTTGTGATGAAATGGATTGTAATGGGGATCCACATTCACCCTTGGCATGGGTGAGGTGTGTGAAGGATCAAAGACCGGTATTTCGGGGGCATCCTCTCGATCGAAATCGATGCTGGGCATCGCATTAAACTTACCCAGTGATTCTCTGATGGTCACCAGCACAATCTGCCAGAGTGCCTGCTCATTCTCGAACTTCACCTCAGTCTTGGTGGGGTGGATGTTCACATCAATGGTCTCAGGATTCACCTGAAAATAGATGAAATAACTCGGCTTTTCATTGGCCGCGATCAACGGCTCAAAAGCTTGCATCACTGCCCTGTGAAAATAGGGATGGCGTATGAAACGGTTGTTGACAAAAAAGAACTGGCTTGCCCTACCCTTTTTGGCAAACTCAGGACGAGCCACATAACCGGAAATCTTACCAAGTGTGGTCTCTTCGTTGATCTCTATCAGCTGCTGGTTGATGCTCTTACCTTCCAGCTGAACAATCCGTTGTCTCGTATTGGTTATCGGCAGATGAAGGGTCTCAATCTCGTTCTCAACCAGTGTGAACTCGGTGTCCGGATTCACCAGCACAATCCGTTCTATCTCAGTGAAAATATTGCGTCTTTCAGTTTCGTTCGACTTCAGGAACTTGCGTCGTGCAGGCACATTGAAAAAGATATTCTTCACGGCGATGGAGGTGCCGGCAGCACAAGCAAGAAACTCCTGCTTCTCCAGCTTCGAGCCAGTAATCAACAGGCTGCTGCCCAACTCATCCTCCCCTCTGCGGCTCTTCACCTCCACCTGTGAGATGGCAGCGATGGAAGGCAACGCCTCGCCCCTGAAACCCATCGTGGAGAGGGCGAAGAGATCGTCTGCACTGCGTATCTTTGAGGTGGCATGGCGCTCGAACGCCATTCGCAAATCGGTCGCAGACATGCCCTTTCCGTTGTCAATCACCTGCACAAGCGTCCGCCCAGCATCCTTGATATGGATGCGGATTTTGGTAGCTCCCGCGTCAAGGGCATTTTCCACGAGTTCCTTCACCACCGATGCGGGGCGCTGAATCACTTCGCCGGCCGCAATCTGGTTGGCAATGGAGTCGGGAAGCAACTGAATAATGTCAGGCATAGGCAATTCAGTTTTGTAACTATCGTATAATCCAGAAGTAGAAAATGGCAAACAGAAGAGCGATGATCAAAATGAGCAACAGGTTATTCGACAGGAAAGAGCCTTTGCCTGCAGACTCCTTCTCCTTACGTTTCCTGAGGTGTCGTGTCTGAGAGACAAACTCCGACTTGAACGCTTTGGGCTCTTGCTTCGGCTCATCCGGAACCACGCCCATCTCCTTTTTGATCTCAAGGATCCGTTTCTCCAGCTTCTTCTTCCGGGCCTCCTCTTCCTCATTGTAAAGGATAGGAGTGTAACCGAATTTGCGGGGTTTTCTGTTGTTGTAAAAGAAGAATGCCATAGATGAATGCATGTTGTTTGATACAAAGATAGAGGATTGAGCGCGCAATGACAAATGTTGATCCCCTTAAAGGGTGATATCCTCACGTTTGAAACGGCGTGGGCGCTCTTCGGTAGTTTCCGAGGCGCGGCGATCATTGCTGCGGAAGATGTCATCAGGGCCCGTGGGGCGCAGATAGTCGAGCCAGGCAAACCCTTCCAGCCGATCATCTCCCTCATTGAGCTGTGGCAGAGGGGTTGTCACCGCCGAGGTGGTAGACCATAGCTTCAGTCGTTTGATCTGGTTGTTCTCGATGTCCATGGATAGATAGGGACTCTCGGTTTTATTGAGTCCGATGATGGTACTATCTTTTTGCAGCAGATAGTATAACGACTGTGCATTTCCCTCCACCAGCAGATGATAGAGTTCCCCATCACGAAAATGGGCCGTCATATCTCTGCCACTCAGCTGATTGTATTGGCCGTCAGCATTCCTGTCCTGAATGGCAAAGGCATAATCGCTGATGACTGCTTTCTCCAGGGTAGAGTCATTGAGCAAAAGGCTTATTCGGTCACCGAGTATCTGATTGTTTTCATTCCACAATACCGGATTGCCGGTGAGGTAGACCATTGAGTCGCGTGAAGAGTAGTGCAGTGAATCGCAGAGACCCTGAATGTCGGAGCGGTAAAAACGCACCTGGTAATAAGCCTTTATGTCACGATAGGTAGAATCGGCTTTCATCACCAGCGTATCACCGTGAATGAACATACTCTCCTCCTGAGAATAATCGATGGCAAAAGCAGAGTCCGTGGCCAGTCCATACTCAGTCTTCTCATTGTAGAACCCGTAGTTGCCCTGCAGGATTGCTTTACGGACTGTGTCCTCGAGATACATATTACCAAACACCTCACCCTCTCCACTCAGGCGATTGTAAAGGATGGTATCGCCAATCAACACCTTGGAGCCATCGTTGCTGTATACCTCCGAGCGATCCAGCAACCGGGCATCCTCGGTAACCGTATGATACCAGCCATTGCTGGTATGAACATAGCCACTGTCAGACACGATGCGGGAGGGACCCAGTATATCTGCATATTTCGACTCGGTATTGTATTTGAGTGTATCAGCATAGATGGTATAATCTTCATTGACCAACTTCACGCTGTCGCTGAAGAGAGCTATCTTCGTATCAGGGGCATACTGTCCCCAGAATGAGGTAAGTTCATTCTCTTCGTCAATCAGCATCCCACCCTCAAAGTAATATCCCAGGTTGGCAGCACGGTCGTAATCAAGACTATCGGTGAAGAGGGTCACATTCCGATCTTCCATGCGAATATTGTTGCGCAGGCGTGCCAGCCGGCTGTTGCCCTCGTAGTGGAGGTAATCACCATACACAAAGATGGTGTCACCTTGCTCCATCCGCACGTTGCTGAATGCCTCAAAGGTGTTGGTCTGTTGAAAAAGATAGGCACTGTCGCAAAACATGTAGGCCCCCTCGTGAAAGAAGATGACGTTGCCCGTCAGGATCTCCGCATCAAAGCCGGCACGCTTGCTCCAGAGGTCTGCCTGCCGAAGCTCAACGACCTCAGTTTCGGCTACAGGGGGTTCTTGCGCCACTGATGACGCCATCACGACGAAAAGCATACCCAAAAAAAGAAGCATTCTTTTCCCTAATCGTTGTCTGATTTCTCTGTTCATTGTCGGGGACAAAGGCAATTATTTCTCCCAACCCTTGTATTTAAGTTCACATCCCTGCCAGTCAGGATCGATGCGCACGTAGGTCTGCTCAATCTTCTTTTGCAACCATTCATCCACCATTTCCTGTTGTCGCGAACTTTCGGCCATCTGCTTGATAATCTGATAGTCGTTATTTATGTTCGCCCTGTGGCCCTCGTTGCGGGCGGTGATCCGGATCATGGCTGCAACCTGTCGTCCTTTGTCGTTGAGCATGATGAAAGGCTTGGAGATCTCCCCCTGCTGCATCTCACCCGCAATCTTTGCAATGTCCTGGTTCAGCTCATTGAGTGCAAACCGGGGCGTACCAGCATTGGCGCTGCGAGGTGTATTGTTCACCATGATACCCTTGTTGTTGCGTGTATCCTTGTCGAAAGAGAGATAGGTAGCTGCGTCATCGAAAGTAATTTTCTTCTCCATGATCCCGTTGCGGATTGAATCGAGACGCACCAGGGCCGTATCGAGCGACTCCTGGGGCACACGCGGTTTGAGCAGGATGTGCCTGAAGTTGCCCATGTCACCCCTTCGCTCGATGAGCTGGATGATGTGAAAACCATACTCCGACTCAACCACGTTCGACACTTTCTTGGGATCGTTGAGGGCAAAGGCTACGTTGGCAAATTCCGGCACCAGCTGCGAACGGCTCATGAAACCCAGCTCGCCCCCCCTCATGGCTGAGGGATCCTCTGAATGAAGCAAGGCCAGCGTAGAGAATTCTCTTCCACCACTGTTCACCTCATCGGTGTATTCCCTCAGACGGGCCTTCACCTTATCGATCTCTTCCAGTGGAATTTTCGGCTCCACAGTGATGATCTGCACCTCCATCGTTGTCTGAATGAAGGGAAGACTATCTTGAGGGAGGCTGTTGTAGTACTTCCTGATCTCGGAAGGGGTGAGCTGTATGTTGCCAAAATGTTTCTGCTGGACTCCTTCTACCAGCTGCTGCTCGCGAATCTGTTCTCTCAGATCCTCACGAATGCCTGCGATGCTCTTGCCGTAATACTCCTCAAGACGTTCTGCCGAACCGGAGGAGGCGATGTACTCGTTGATGAGATATTCGAGTTGACGGTTTACGGCTGTCTCCTCAACTTCAATGCTGTCGAGCTTGGCCTGATCGAGAAACAACTTACGAACAGCAAGCTGTTCGGGGATAAAACAATAGGGGTCACCTTCAATGCGTTGGTTCTGCATCAGGATCTCTTTTCTGTATTCTTCCACCTCCGATTTGAGGATGGCTTCATCGCCTACCACCCATACGATCTCATCAATCACATTGTTTTGTGACATCACCGGCAGGGCTGATGCAAGAGCCACCAGAAAGAACAATATCTGTAATGTATACCTCATAGAATCTTCTGTTAATAAAAGCAACCCAAAAGTAGTGATAATCCGCTAAGCAACAAAATAGTTTGATGGTTAAAAGTAGTTATAAGCAATGCGTTCGGCAAGCACAACCTTCAATCGCAGAGTGATAAAAAAAGGGAGACATCCCGATGGACATCTCCCCTTTGTATGAATGATCAAGCTTCTCAGCCTTCAATGGCAGCCTG
>DAINAS010000032.1:0-22140 GCA_036733365.1 Proteiniphilum sp. | reverse complement strand
TGCAAAGATTTTGTGAATCCGATTGAAAATAATATCTTTGCATCCGACAAGAGAGAGGGAAGCAGGAAAAACCGCTTCCTTTTTTGTTCTTGTACGTTATGATGATCGACAAAAACATGCTTATCTCCCTCACGGAAGAGTATCTGAAAGATACGACCTACTACCTGGTAGATCTCATCCTGGGTAATGATAACAGCATCATCGTGGAGATTGACAACGATGAGGGTGTGGACATAGATCAGTGCGTTGCGTTGAGCCGTCACATTGAGGCACAACTTGACCGTGACAGCGAGGATTTTGAGTTGACAGTCACCTCGGCCGGACTCACATCACCTTTCAAGACAATACGTCAGTACCGCAAGTATGAAGGCAAGGAGGTGGAGGTGCTCACTCGTACAGGCGTCAAGCACAATGGAATCCTGCGTTCGTCTGACAATGAGGGTTTCATCCTGACAATCACACGCAAGGTAAAGCCGGAAGGGGCAAAACGCAAACAGGAAGTAGATGAGGATATCCGCTTCAAATACGATGATGTGAAATATACTAAATATCTTATACGATTCAAATAATATATGGGCAAGAAGAAAGAAACCATCAGTCTCATAGATACTTTTTCCGAATTCAACGAACTGAAGAATATCGACAAGGCAACACTGATCAGTGTGCTGGAAGAGTCGTTCCGCAACGTCATCTCAAAGGCGAACGGTACAGACGAGAATTACGATATCATCATCAATCCCGACAAGGGAGACCTGGAGATCTGGCGCAACCGCACCATTGTTGAAGATGACGAACTGGAGGATCCCAACCTGGAAATCACGCTCAGCGAAGCACTGAAGATCGACGAGGATTTTGAGGTGGGAGAAGAGGTGACTGATGAGGTTTCGTTAGAGCATTTTGGACGACGCACAATTCTTAACCTGCGACAAACACTGGCATCTAAGATCCTGGAGCTGGAGAAGGACAACCTCTACAACAAATACAAGGAGAAGGTTGGCGAGATTGTTTCGGGTGAAGTCTATCAGATCTGGAAGAAAGAACTTTTATTGCTTGATGATGAGCACAATGAACTGATCCTGCCCAAAACCGAACAGATACCAAGCGACTTCTTCCGCAAAGGAGAGCATGCCCGCGCTGTGGTAGCCCGTGTTGAAAACAAGAACAACAATCCCAGAATTATCCTCTCACGCACCTCTCCGGTATTTCTGGAACGGCTCTTCGAGCAGGAGATACCTGAGATTGCCGATGGACTGATAACTATCAAGGGTATTGCACGTATCCCGGGTGAACGTGCCAAGGTGGCAGTGGAAGCCTATGATGACCGCATCGACCCGGTAGGTGCCTGTGTGGGGATGAAGGGTTTCCGTATCCATGGTATTGTACGTGAACTGCGCAACGAGAACATAGACGTAATCAACTTCACAAATAACACTACACTCTTTATCCAAAGAGCACTGAGTCCCGCACGCATCAACTCCATCACTCTCAAGGAAGAGGAAAGGCGCGCAGAGGTATTCCTCAATCCTGAGGAAGTGTCACTGGCCATCGGCAAAGGTGGAGCCAACATCAAGCTGGCCTCGATGCTTACAGGTTACAACATTGAAGTGTTCCGTGACATCGATGAGGTGGACGAAGAAGACATCTACCTGGATGAATTCCGCGACGAAATCGATGGTTGGGTAATTGACCAGTTGAAGAAAATAGGTTGCTCCACTGCCAAGAACGTACTGGCAACCAGTCGTGAGCGATTGATTCGCGAAGCAGACCTGGAGGAGGACACCGTAGATGAGGTTTTGGCAATCCTTCGTTTTGAATTTGAAGAGGAAGAGACGGAAGAGGAAGTTGGCAGTGACTCTGAAAACAGCAGCGAAATTTCCATTGAGGAGATTGATGCTGATCTAAACTCCGACGAGGAGGATACAGAGAGCGAGCAAGCCGAAGAGTCTGATGAGGAGGTGTAACAATCCTCATAGCAAGGCTGCTTAAAGAGCCTGACAACCCATACTGTTCACAGATAAAATAACCAGAGAAAGGGATAGAAGATATATATGCCTATTAGATTAATAAAAGTATCGAAGAATTTGAATGTAGGAATCAACACGTTGGTTGAATTCCTGCATAAGAAAGGTATTGAAGTAGAAGCAAATCCTAACGCAAAAATTGAGGATGAACAGTACGATATACTGATCGCCGAATTCGGTAAAGATAAGAATATTCGCCGGGAGGCGACCGAGACACGTGAGAAGATGCACCGCCGTGAAGAGAAGAGGGAGACCGTAGCCATTGAAGGTTATGAGTTACCTGAAGTGGAGGCTCCCAGAAAGAAAGTGGAGAAAGAGGTAATTGAAACCGAAATACCCAAAGAGATGAAACCCCACTTCAACGTCGTGGGAAGCATCGACCTCGACAACTTGGGGAAGAAGAAAAGCGAGCCAAAACGGGAAGAATCGCAGCCGGCTGTTGAAGAATCGGTGGAAAAGCAAAGTGAGAAGAAAGAAGTTCTTCCCATAGAAGAGAAGATTCAATCGGAGCCCCCCACAACAGAACCCAAAGAGCATGACGCCGACCTGAAAAAGGAGAACGAACCTGTCACTCCTCCCGAAGTTGTTGAAACACCTGCAGCAACCACTACTGCTGAGGTGAACGCCTCACAAGCAGAAGCAACTCCTCCCCCTGTAACTGAAACAGTGGAGGAGCATGTATTGCCGGTTGAGACACCTGTGGAAAAGCAGTCAAGCAAACCTGCTGATAAAATGATGGAGGCTGAGCCAGAATCGTCACCTGCCATAGCAGCAGAGAAAGTTGAAACAGTAAAGGAAGTAGAGACTGCAGAATCTGTAGAGACTGCTGAGACTGCTGAGGTAACAGGGAAAGCAGAGACCGCAGAGACCGCAGAGACAACTGACACAGAGAACGGAGACAATCTGTTCCGTCTTCATAAGAACAAGCTGGAATCGAACATCGTGGTAAAGGGATCAATCGATCTTGACTCCATAAACGACCGTACACGCCCGCAACGCAAATCTCGTGCTCAACGGAAGAAAGAGCGTCTGGATCGTGAGCAGAAAGTCATTGACAGCAAGAAGCTGAAAGATGAGAAGGTTAAACTGCTGAAGAAAGAGGCAATTGATGAAAAGAAAAAACCGGTTGTAAGCGAAAGCGAAGAGGATTTAAAGAAGAAAAAACGAACGAGAATCCGTACCGCAAAAGTTAACATCGAGAAACCAGGCAACTTTGGACAGCCTTCACGTGGCGACAGGAAGCCTTCGCTTCGTAAACCTATCAAGGCTGAGGTGAGTGACGAGGATGTTCAGAAACAAATTAAAGAGACGCTGGCACGACTCACCGAGAAAAGAGGCAAGAAGGGCGGAGCCAAGTATCGTCGCGAGAAGAGAGAAGCAAGTGCTCACAGGCAACAGGAGGAGTTGATGCAACAGGAAAGGCAGAGCCGTGTGCTTCAGCTGACCGAATTTGTAACAGCCAACGACCTGGCCAACATGATGAATGTACCGGTCACCAATGTTATTTCCACATGTATGAGCTTGGGAGTAATGGTGGCCATCAACCAGCGACTCGATGCGGAAACGATCAACATCGTGGCAGAGGAGTATGGTTTCAAGACACAGTTCGTAAGTGCTGATGTGATCGAGGCTATCGCCGAAGAAGAAGATGCAGCCGAAGACTTGGTATCACGTCCTCCAATTGTAACCGTGATGGGCCATGTGGACCATGGTAAGACATCACTGCTGGACAGCATCCGTAACACAAACGTGATTGCCGGTGAAGCGGGTGGTATCACACAGCACATCGGAGCATACAACGTACAGCTGGAGGATGGTCGTAAGATCACCTTCCTCGACACTCCGGGTCACGAAGCGTTCACCGCCATGCGTGCACGTGGTGCCAAGGCTACCGACGTTGCCATCATTATCGTGGCTGCAGACGACAATGTGATGCCTCAGACAGTTGAAGCAATCAACCATGCTGGAGCTGCTGGCGTACCAATCGTTTTTGCAATCAATAAGATTGACAAGCCAGGTGCCAATCCTGAAAAGATCAAGGAACGTCTGGCTGAAATGAACTATCTGGTGGAAGACTGGGGCGGTAAGTACCAGTCGCAGGACATCTCCGCCAAGAATGGCATCGGCATACAGGAACTGCTGGAAAAGGTGCTGCTCGAAGCCGATCTGCTTGAGTTGAAAGCCAATCTCGGCAAACGTGCCTCCGGCTCCATCATTGAATCTGAACTTGATAAGGGTCGTGGCTATGTCTCCACCGTACTGGTAGAGAACGGCACCCTGCACCAGGGAGATATCGTGTTGGCAGGTGCCTACTACGGACGTGTAAAGGCTATGTTCAATGAGCGCAACCAGCGAATTGAAAAGGCAGCACCGGCTGAGCCTGCTTTGATTCTCGGACTGAACGGTGCACCCCAGGCGGGTGACACCTTCAACGTGATGGAGACTGAACAGGAAGCACGATCCGTTGCCAACCGCCGCGAGCAACTACAACGCGAACAGTCGCTCCGCACACAGAAGATGCTTACCCTCGACGACATCGGTCGCCGCATTGCCATAGGCAACTTCCAACAACTGAACATCATCGTCAAGGGCGACGTGGACGGATCGGTAGAAGCACTCTCCGACTCGCTGATACGACTCTCTACTGAAGAGATACAGGTCAACGTGATCCACAAAGCTGTAGGCCAGATTTCAGAGTCTGATGTCACGCTGGCAGCCGCCTCCGATGCAATCATCATCGGCTTCCAGGTACGTCCTTCACTGGGTGCTCGCAAAGAGGCAGAGAAAGAGGGTGTAGACATCCGTCTATACTCCATCATCTACGCAGCTATCGAAGAGGTAACGGCAGCCATGGAAGGTATGCTTGCTCCGGAAGTGAAAGAGGAAATCATCGGAAACGTTGAGGTGCTTGATGTCTTCAAGATATCGAAGGTGGGTACTGTTGCCGGTAGCATGGTACGTGACGGTAAGATCAAACGGTCGAGCCGTATACGTCTGATCCGTGACGGTATCGTAATCTTCACCGGCGAGCTCGACTCACTGAAGCGCTTCAAGGAGGATGCACGTGAAGTGAGCTCGGGTTATGAATGCGGTATCACTATCCGCAACTTCAACGATATCAAGGTGGGAGACACCATTGAAGCGTTTGAAGAGACAGAAGAGAAAAGAACATTGTAAGAAAGTCCCTTTACAATTTGCAGGACTCTTTCACACCAGTGAAAAGCCTGGGGGCAGAAGTGTATAACCAGTTGACATTGTTATTTTAATTCCTACCCTGAAAGCGACTGCATCTGTCCGATATCGGGCAGATGCGGCCGCAACACACAGGGAGGGATAAAAAAGGATGATTATGACAAAGAGAATTATTTTCACACTTGCAGCATATCTGATGCTGGCTACCACCGCTTCTTTTGCACAACAAATGGTGAGTGTGGCCCATGTGAACAGCGAGGAGCTGCTGGAAGCTTTTCCCGAAAAGCAACTAGCTGTTGAGCAATTGGTCACTTTAAACGACAATTACAAGAAAGAACTGGAGTTGATGCAGAGTGAATACAACAAGAAATATTCCGACTACATCACCTACCAGGCATCACTAGCTGAGAACATCAAGCTGCGCAGGATGCAGGAATTGACAGCACTGGAAAATAGAATACAACAGTTTACGGAACTTGCTCAACAGGATATTGAGCACCAGGAACAGGAACTGTTGGATCCGCTCCGAAAGAAGATTCGCGAAGCAATACATGCAGTGGGTCTCGAACACCGCTTCACGGTGATATACGACCTGGCCGATGAGGGAATAGCCTTTCTTTCACCCGATGCTGTGGATGCCAATCCCCTTGTAAGAAAGAAACTGGGGATAAACTAATATTTTCATGAGTGAATCGTGATGTTACCAACGGTGGCCGGTCCCATCGGCATATTTGACTCGGGGTACGGCGGACTTACGGTTCTGTCGGCAATCAAATCGCTGTTACCACAATATGACTACCTCTACCTGGGGGACAACGCCCGGGCACCATACGGCAGTCGTTCCTTCGACACTGTTTACCAATTCACACAGGAAGCGGTTGAGTGGCTGTTCAATAGTGGCTGCCACCTGGTCATACTGGCTTGCAACACCGCATCGGCAAAAGCATTGCGCACCATTCAGCAACGAGACCTGCCAACCATTGATCCTGAACGAAGGGTGCTGGGGGTTATTCGCCCCACATCAGAGCAGGTGGCTGAGATGACGAGTAGTGGTCATATCGGTGTACTCGGCACTGAAGGAACCATCCAGTCACGTTCATATGAAATTGAAATCAACAAGCTGCATCCGCACCTCACCATCTCTGGCGAAGCCTGTCCGATGTGGGTGCCGCTGGTGGAAAACAGGGAGCACGACAAGCCGAGAGCCGACTATTTCGTGCGACAGCATCTGGAACAACTGATGGCGAAAGACCCGCTGATTGACACCATCATCCTGGGCTGCACCCATTATCCGCTGTTGCTTGACAAGATAATGCAACACTTGCCCGCTGATATAAAGGTGCTCACACAAGGCAGTTATGTGGCTGAAAGTCTCAAAGATTATCTTTCTCGTCACAAGGAGATGGATGCAAAATGTACAAAAGGCGGCATGGTACGCTACTATACCACCGACGACTCCGACAAGTTTAACCAACTGGCATCGATTTTTATGCGTGAGCGGGTTGATGCCCGGCAAATCAAACTGGAAAAGCTATGACAAACTGGTTCGATCTTACAGTTGGCATTCTGCTGCTCGTTGTAGTGATCAATGGTTACCGCAAGGGCCTGATCATGCAGCTGGTGGGACTGGCCATCCTGGTGTTGTCTGCCATTTTTGGCGGCAGGGTGGCCGAAATGATCCTACCTCATCTTACGGGATGGGTCAACCTTTCACCCGAAGCAGCACGTGTGCTCTCCTTCCTTCTTGCTTTTGCCGCAATAGCAATCGCACTCACTCTTGTGGGCAAACTCATTCAAAGATTTTTCGATTTGGTACTACTCAGTTTTCTGAATCGCCTTGGAGGCGCAGTAATTGCAGCAGGTACCATGATGCTTTTCCTGAGCATCCTGCTCAACCTTGTCTTACTGCTCGACCAAAATGAGACTGTGATCACTCCGCAAATCAAACAGGAGTCCTTTTTCTATTCACGGGTAGAGGCCGTGGTACCGGCCATTGTTCCGCATCTGAACAGCCGCTTATGGGATGAGTATGTCCCAAAAAGTTATCGAGAAGAGATGGAAAAGAAATCAGACAGCCTTTACCAATCTTTACCTGAGGGACAAACTGTTGATTCAAGCTATCAAAAACGTTATTTTGATGTAAATTAGGAGTGATGAAATTTGAAATCCACAAGGAGGGCAAGGCACCTCTGATACGTATCCTTGTCGTGTTGATTCTGATCAACACCGCTTCTTTCCTGCTATTTCCCGACACAATTTTCACCGTGTTGCTCTTGGGTGTCTCAATTGCTTTCTTCGCCACAGCGCTCAACTTCTACAAACAGCCTGAACGAACCTACAAGGGCGACCTGCACGGATTGGTCAACGCACCCACCGATGGCCGCATCGTGGTCATAGAAAAGGTGTTTGAGAAAGAGTTCTTTCAGGAGGAACGCATCCAGATATCCATCTTCATGTCGCTCTTCAACGCCCATTCCAACTGGGTACCCGTATCCGGTAAGATCACGCACTACTCGCATGTGGCAGGCAATTTCTACCGTGCCTACCTGCCCAAGTCGAGTCATGAAAACGAACATACCAACATCCTTATTGAAACGCCGGAGCATGGCACCATCCTCACCAAACAGATCGCAGGTGCCGTAGCACGCCGCATCGTCACATATGTGGAGGAAGGAGACGATCTACACATCGGTTCACCACTTGGCTTTATCAAACTCGGCTCACGCATGGACATCTTCCTGCCACTGGACAGCGAGATCCTGGTCTCCATGGGTGAGGAGGTGAGAGCCAACATCACCTTCCTGGCTCGACTAAACAAACAGAATAATTAGTGTGATATGAGGAAGCAGATACCCAATATCATCACACTGCTCAACCTCCTTGCCGGATGTATTGCCATCACCATGGCTTTCAGTGGAAATTTCACAACGGTAGTCCTCTGGGTAGCGGTGGCAGCACTCTTCGACTTCATGGACGGCATGGCGGCGCGGTTGCTAAAAGCATACTCACCAATAGGAAAGGAGCTTGATTCATTGGCAGACGTGGTAAGCTTTGGTGTAGCTCCGGCAATTGCTGTTTACGTGTTGCTGCGCGATCATCTCTCGCTACCGGCAACACTGGGTAGTTTGTCGTCATTAGTTCCATACTTTGCGTTTCTGATTCCTCTTTTTTCAGCCTACCGTCTGGCGAAGTTCAACCTCGACGAGCGACAGAGCAGTTCCTTCCTCGGTCTCCCCACACCGGCAAACGCTCTTTTCTGGATCAGCTATTGCTATGGCATGGTGCAATTCTCTCCACTGGATGACAGGTTCCTATACCTGACCTATGCATTGATTCTGCTACTCTCTCTTCTGATGGTGAGCGAGCTGCCCATGTTCTCACTCAAAATCAAATCGTTGCAACTTAAGGCAAACATACAACAGTTCACCATGCTTTTGTTATCAGCGGGATTAATCGCTATTTGGGGAATCACCGGCATTGCCTGGTCTATCCTTACCTATATAGCAATATCGTTGTTCACGTCACTAATCAAAAGGCGAACAAACAAGTAAGGAATTGTCAAACGCAATCAGTAGTACATTTCTCCGGCTCCAGTATAACAAACCGTTAAATATTACAAAGCGGGAGATGAGAACTATCGAAATTTGTATCTTTACAACTTAGAGCATTTAATCAGCATCTTTTTATGGGATTTCTAATCAAATTTCTCCTTTTTTTTGTAGTCGCTTATCTTCTGATGAAAGGATTCGTGGCATTCCTTATGGGCAAGCGCAACACTACATCGACCACAAACCGTCAATCGTCTCAACACCAGCCAAAACAACCCGAGACTCAGGAAGATAGAATCATTGAGTATCAGAAGAAAACATTCGAAAAGAGTGAGGCAGAGGATGTTGAGTTCACCGAAATCAAACAACCACAGGGAGAATCATAACCAGAGCTGTTGCTTTTTTCTCCAAAAAGCAACTCTTTTTGCATGCGACCGGAATCAATAAAAACATATAAGAAAATTTATACAATCAGAGATTATGACAGATATTTTTGATAGACTGAAGAGTGTCAGTGGTCCGCTGGAACAGTACCGACAGAAAGCAGACGGTTATTTTGCATTCCCCGAACTGGAAGGAGAAATTGGTCCCCGCATGCGTTTCATGGGACGTGAGATGATTACCTGGAGCCTGAACAACTACCTGGGACTGGCAAACCATCCCGAAGTGAGGAAGGCCGACGCAGATGCTGCCGCCCAGTGGGGTATGGCTTACCCTATGGGTGCACGCATGATGTCGGGACAGACCAAATACCACCGTGAGCTGGAAGAGAAGCTGGCACGCTTCGAGAAGAAGGAGGCAGCCTACCTGCTCAACTACGGTTATCAGGGAATGGTCTCCATCATCGACTCGCTAGTGTCTCGCAACGATGTGATCGTCTACGACTCCGAGTCGCACGCCTGCATCATGGATGGCATCTTCCTTCACAAGGCAAAGGGTGGCAAGAGCTTTGTTTTCCCTCACAACGACATGGAACGCTGCGAGAAGATGCTTGGCTTCGCTACGAAGAATGCAGAAGAACATGGCGGTGGCATCCTGGTGATTACCGAAGGTGTATTTGGCATGTCGGGTGATCTGGGTAATTTGCCGGGAATCGTAAAGCTGCGGGAGAAATACAATTTCCGTCTGATGATTGACGATGCACACGGCTTCGGTACCATGGGTGAGACCGGTGCAGGTGCCAGCGAACACTTCGGACTGATGGACGAGGTGGACATCTACTTCGGTACCTTTGCCAAGTCGATGGCCGGTATCGGCGCTTTTGTAGCCTCCGAGAAGGCGATCGTCGACTCACTTAAATACAACATGCGCTCCCAGATCTTCGCCAAGTCGCTTCCCATGCCCATGGTGATCGGAGCACTGAAGCGTCTTGAGATCCTGCAATCACAGCCAGAGCTGAAGGAGAACCTGTGGAAGGTTGCCAGGGCCCTGCAAGAGGGACTGGTAGCTGAAGGATTCAACATCGGCAACACCGAGTCGCCAGTAACACCCGTCTACTTCAGCGGTTCCGTACCGGAGGGTACCAACATCGTGATCGACCTGCGTGAGAACCACGGAATCTTCTGCTCTATCGTTGTCTACCCGGTAGTCCCGAAAGGGGTGCTGATGTTGCGTCTAATCCCCACAGCCTCGCACACGCTGGCTGAGGTGGAACGTACCATCGAGGTGTTCAAGGAGATCAAGCAAAACCTGGCAGATGGCAAGTATCAGTCGGACGAGATGCGCACCATGTCGGTGAACGCATAAATTTCCAACCAAAGGAACCTGCTTCCTTACAAAAAAATCAGCAGATGCTTAGAGTCAAGATACAGCACAAGTATCATCTGCAGTGCACACAGTGTGGTCACGTGACCCCCAACTTCTGGACCTGGTTCGAGCAGGGACAGCAGTGTCCCTCCTGTGGGAGCAAACACTCCGAGGTGTGGTACAACAGACGTTACCAACGGCTGGCACGCATCATCAAACGGAAGCCCGACAGTTTCTGGCACTACTTCCCCTTCCTGCCGCTCCTGCGCCGACGTCACATCATCTCCCGCAATGAGGGAGCGGTGCCTGTGGAGCGATGGAGTTTCCTGGAGGCATTTGCCCGGGAGAAATATGGTCTGGATATCAAGGTTCACGTCTACCGTAACGACCTGAACGGCGGCACGGGCACATTCAAAGATCCGGCGGCATCGATGGCGGCAAGCCTCTTCAACGAACTGGGCATCAAGCAGTACTGCATCGCCTCCACTGGCAATTCAGCTACAGCATATGCCAAGTACCTCTCCATGGCGAAAGTGAACTGCTCTGTCTTCATGCCGGAGGATGCCATCAAGACTTCCGAAGCGACCATCAGCTCTTACGGACAACAGGTCTTCCGGGTGAAGGGAGACTATGCAAAAGCGAAGGAGATCGCTGCAGGCTACGCGAAAATTCACGGCATCCCCATGTCAACAGGCAACATCGACCCGATAAGGGTGGAAGCGAAGAAGACGATGGTGTTCGAGTGGCTGCGTCAAATGGATCAGTTCCCAGATGTATACATCCAGGCGGTGAGCGGTGGTACCGGTCCCATCGCCATCGACAAGGGAATCCGTGAGATCAGTCATCTCTATCCTGAATTGAAGAACCCCCGTTTCCTACTGGTGCAGAGTGACGGATGCGATCCGATGGTGCAAGCATGGGAGCAGGCGGAGGCCAATGGATTTCCTGAAGGTTTCGAGAAGGAGTACCCGGTAATCGACAACCCGGCCACGGAGGTCCCCACGCTGGCCACGGGCAACCCTGCCAGCTATCCCATCATCGCGAAGCTGGTGAAACAGTCTGGTGGCACCTTCCTCCGCATGCGTGAGGAGAAGTTGGTGGCGGTGGGCAAGCTCACTGCCTATGAGCAGAAGGTGATCCCCGGCCCCGCCTCAGCGGTCTGCCTGGCAGGCTTTTTCGTAGCCCTCAGAAAGAACCTGATCAAGGATGGGGAGACCGTACTCATCAACATCGGTGAGGGACCCAACCGTGCCCCCCTCTTTCTGGAACAGATGATCTATACATCACATAACGTGAGTAACGTGGAGGAGTGCGCCCCCCACTCCATGGAAGATTATCGTAAAGAGCTCTGGAACGAAGTGCTGGAATAGGAGAGCGTAAAAAAGATGTCTACCAAACCCGTCATATGGATTACGGGCGCTTCCTCCGGAATTGGGGAGGCGACCGCCTACCGGTTCGCACAGGATCAGGCCAGTCTCATCCTCACCGCCACACGCGCAGAGCGACTGGTGGAGGTACAACAGAAGTGCATCCGACTAGGGGCCCGCTGCGAGATACTGCCCTGTGACCTCTCAGAGCTGAGCACCCTCGACGCTGTGACCGACAGGGCCCTGGCACTCTTCGGCAGGATCGATATCGCTTTTCTCAACGCCGGCATCAGCCAGCGGACGAAGGTGCTGGATACCTCCCCGCTGGTGGATCAGAAAATCATGAACCTCAACTTCTTTGCACCAACAATGATTGCCCGACGCCTGCTTCCACCGATGATTGTACAGGGAGGCGGCACGATAGCCGTCACCAGTAGCATTGCCGGACGTTTCGGATTCCCGCTCCGGTCAGCCTACGCCTCCTCCAAGTTCGCACTCTATGGCTTCTTTGAAACCTTGCAGGCGGAATATCATGACGACGGCATCCGGGTGGTAATGGTTTGCCCCGGCAGGGTGCAAACGCAGATCTCCTTCAACGCGCTGGAGGGTGATGGCAAGAAGCACGGCAGGATGGATGAGGGGCAACAGAACGGAATCACCGCCGAGAAGGCTGCCCGCAAGATCGTGAAGGCAATCAAGAAACAGAAACCGGAGGTACTGGTAGGCGGTCCCGAACTGCTGATGGTTCATATCAAACGATTCCTGCCGGCACTGTCGCGCATACTGGTACGCCGCATCAACGCCACCTGACATACAAACCATCATTGTTTCATGCAAACACTCATCAAATGACCCATAAATACAATATCGCCGGCATACAGCAAGTAGGCATCGGAGTAGAAAATCTCTACGAAGCCTGGAAATATTACATCGAGCTGTTTCAGATGGATGTCCGCATCCTGGAAGACAACAAGGTGGCAGCGTTGATGCTGCCCTACACCGGCGGGAAGCCACAGCGGCGTCATGCCGCCATCGCGGTCAACATGCAGGGTGGCGGAGGCTTTGAGGTGTGGCAGTACGCCGAACGAAAGCCGCAGCCTCTTGGCTTCGAGTTGCAGATGGGCGACCTGGGAGTGCTGGTCTGCAAGCTCAGAAGCAGGGATGTGAAAAGTGCTTTCGAAGCCTTCTCCCGCAACCCTAAGGCAAAGCTTGTAGGGGGACTGAACAACAATATTGACGGCAGCCAGACCTTCTACCTGCAGGATCCCTATGGCAACCTCTTCCAGGTGGTGCAGGATGACTATCTCTTCAAGGATGAAGGGCGACTGACCGGCGGAGTGGCAGGTGTCACCATCGGTGTCACTGACATCGATAGGGCGATGACCGTCTACCGAGACATTCTGGGTTACGACACGGTCCTGGCAGATGAAACAGGCACCTTCCCCGAATACGCAGCATTGCCAGGGGGAGCAGGAGGCTTCCGCCGGCTTCTGTTGGGTCACTCCCAACCAAGGAAAGGAAGCTTCAGCGAACTGTTCGGACCCTCCCGCATCGAGTTGGTGCAGGCACTGGAGCGTACACCCCGAAAGATTTATGAGGAACGTTACTGGGGCGATCCGGGTTTCATTCAGGTCTGCTTTGACATCCGCAACATGGAGGCGCTCGGCAAGCACTGTGCCTCTTTGGGACATCCTTTCACCGTTGACACCAGCCAACAGTTCAGGGAGGGCAGTTCTTTTGACATGGGTGATGCAGCGGGTCAGTTCGCCTACATCGAAGATCCGGACGGCACCCTGATTGAGTTCGTGGAGACGCACAAGGTGCCGCTAGTAAGAAAGCTAGGGCTCAGCATCAACCTGCAAAAGAGGGATCCCGAAAAACCACTCCCGCGCTGGATGCTAAAAGTGCTGAGCCTGATGCGAGTAAAAACGGAGCGTCTCTGATACAATATTTCCGCCCTTTTTCAGTTATCACAACAATGGAAAAAGGGCGTTTTCTTTTGCTGATGATGATCTGTTGCTCCATCGCGCAGTTGCATGCACAATGGGATGCACCGGTGACCCGTTACTGGACGGTAAAAGGACACTACAACCCTGCCTTCGCGGGCAGTAGTGAGGTGGTCGATTTCGCAGTGCTGTACCGCTACCAGTGGGCCGGTATCCGTCATGCCCCTCAGCGGGTGATCCTCAACGGCCATATGCCGCTCGAATTCCTGGACCAACGCCACGGTGCGGGGGTGACCGCATACAGCACCACGGCAGGAAATCTGCGAAACAGTCTCCTGGCGGCTCAATACAGCTATATCCTGCCCACCCGCCACGGGAACCTCCACTTCGGACTGCATGCAGGCATCCATGATCTGGCTTTTGATGAGGGCAGTTCCCGTATCAGTGGTAACGATAATGAAAGCACACTGCCTTCCTACATCGTGGAGGGCGTGAAGCGGCAGCTGGCCGACCTGGGAGCAGGCATCGCCTGGCAAAACCAAAACGGTTATGCCGGTCTGTCGCTCCTCCATCTCAACCAACCCCACTTTTACGCACAAAATGACACCCTTGACCTTCAATCCGATTCCCTAAAATCCATTATCCCCCGTACAATACATTTCATGGCAGGATACAATATCCGGCTTTCTCATTCGTTTGCTATAGTACCGATGGTTTGGGTACAAACCGGCAGTGGCTACAGTCACCTGCAGACAACACTCCGTGCAGTGATTGTTGATCGCTTCTCCGGGGGTCTCTACTGGCGCTCCGGAGACGGTTATGGCTTCTTTGCAGGCACCACCCTTAAAGGCATCGAACTTGAATACGGGTATGACCACCATACCAGGGGGATGGGGAAGGTCAGCCGTGGCAGCCATGAGCTGACATTGCGTTATCGCTTCGCAACGGAGCAGTTGTCGCCAAGACGACAGCCTCAGAAAAGCATCCGGTTGCTTTAAACGTTGATGGGTTCATGACTCATAAAAAAACTGACAGCTAACAGCTAATAGTAAAAAACAACATAGATGAAGCGAAATTTCTTTTTCTTCTCACTCACACTGCTGGTCATCATCTCCTGCGGACGACCGGGGATCGGCAGCATGGGAGGCGAACTTACCGGTGTACCGACGGGGAAGGTGTGGGATGAGCCCACTCCCTACAACATGGTACTGGTCACCCGCGGATCCATCACCATGGGACCCGGAGAGCTCGACTCGCTCTGGGGTATCAACATTCCGACGCGGGGTATCTCGGTCGACAATTTCTGGATGGATGAGACCGAAATCACTAACTCTCAGTATAAGCAGTTCATCTACTGGGTGCGCGACTCAATCATCCGCGAGCGTATCGCTGATCCGCGCTACGCGGGTGACGATTTCTACAAGATCACCGAAGATGAATACGGCGACCCGGTTACGCCGCGCCTCAACTGGTCCATTCCCATCCCATGGAACCGTAACACCGAAGAGGAAGAGGCGGCCATCAACAGCCTTTTCGTCACCCACCCCATCACGGGACAGAAGATGCTTGATGCGGCACAGCTCAACTTCCGCTACGAGTGGTTCGACGCGGCAGAGGCCGCCCGAAGGCAAGAGCAACTGAACAGGATAGAGGATGCAGCTACCGCAAACGCCAACGGAGCAGAAAGGGTGATGATCAGCAAGGACACCGCCTATGTTACCTTCGACGGACAAATCGTGAACGAGACCATCACGCGTCCCCTGAGCAGCCTCTACGACTTCGTGCACACCCGCATCCTCAACATCTACCCCGACACCACCAGCTGGGTGAAAGACTTCCCAAACGCCAACAACGAGGTCTACATGCGAAACTACTTCACCCACCCCGCATACGCCCATCACCCGGTGGTGGGTGTCAGCTGGGAGCAGGCCACCGCCTTCTGTGAGTGGCGGACAATGTACCTGCGCCGCAGCATCAACAAAGAGGGGGTCATCATCGAAAAATACCGCCTCCCTACCGAGGCGGAGTGGGAGCTTGCGGCACGCAACGCCAGCAGCGACAGCCGCTATCCCTGGGAGACGGGCGACGGAAAGAACGACCCCGACTGCTACCAGGCTAACTTCAACCCGGGGGAGGGGGCCTATGCCGCCGACAACCATCTGATCCCTGCACGTGTGCGCAGTTTCCAACCCAACCTGTTCGGACTCTACGATATGGCGG
The DNA here is from genome assembly GCA_036733365.1 of Proteiniphilum sp. Lineage (GTDB taxonomy): Bacteria > Bacteroidota > Bacteroidia > Bacteroidales > Dysgonomonadaceae > Proteiniphilum. The sequence continues at coordinate 6,100 of DAINAS010000032.1, read as the reverse complement.
GCAACGTGGCGGAGTGGACCTCCACCGCCTACAGTGGTTCAGGACTCGAGTTGATGAACGACCTCAACCCGGAATACCGCTACAACGCCCTGGCAGATGACCCCGATATCCTGAAACGCAAGGTGGTGAAGGGGGGATCCTGGAAAGACAATGCCACCTTCATCCGTTCCGACATGCGCGACACCGAACTGCAGCATAAAGGACGTTCCTGGATCGGGTTCCGTTGCGTGCGTACCCAGGTGAGCACGGGCAAGTAAACTAAAACAGCAATCAAACTGCAATCATATGAATGCATACCATAAAACGAAAAACCGAATGGAACAATACCTGCAGACCGATAAAGGAAAGCGGGCCATCCACTTCGCCTACAGCTTCGGCGCCGCACTGGTGATCCTGGGAGCAATGTTCAAGCTGCTCTACTTCCCATTCGGCAATGAGATGCTCTTCATCGGGATGGTGACCGAGGTACTGGTGTTCCTCATCTCCGCCTTCGACACGCCGGTGCGCGACTACCCCTGGGAGCAGGTGTTCCCGGTGCTGGCATCACAGAACCCGGAAGATCGTCCCGACTTCAGTGGAGAGGCTACATCACGACCTACACCGTTCAGAAACAATGAAAGCGGGGCAGCTGCACGAACAATCTCCCCACAAGTGGCAAACGAAAGTGGTCTGGGATTCCCGCTAGACCTTACCGGTCAGACTGAGAACTACAACCGTCAGATGGAGCAGCTTAACAGCAAACTCTCCGGTCTCAATGCCCTTTATGAGCTGCAGCTAAAGAGCATCAGCGGCCAGATCGATACCATTGAGCAGATCAACCGGGGATTGCAGCGACTGAAAAGCAGTTACAGTGACAGCTTGCCCGACGGCACGCTGATCGGTCGCGAGACGGAGCGGATGGCATCACAGCTCCGTGAACTGAACGATGCCTACGCCCGCATGCTGCAGGCGATGACCGTGAGCAGGGGCGGCAACAGCAGTTCCCCTCAAACATAATCTACACCTACAGATGGCAGTAAACAGTCCCAACTCCCCCCGTCAGAAGATGATCAACCTGATGTACCTGGTCTTCATCGCGATGCTTGCCCTCAACGTCTCTGTGGAGGTGCTCGATGGCTTCGGTGTGGTGGATAAGCGGCTCGGCGAATCATCACACTCCATGGAGGAACGAAACAACCTCCTGATGGAGGAGCTGTCCGCTTATCATGCCTCCAACCCTGAGAAAGCGGGTGGTTGGTACGACAAGGGGCTACAGGTGCGCAACCTGAGCGACTCGCTCACACAATATATCGGCGACCTGAAACAACAGATGGTCCGGCAGGCAGATGGGAAGCGGGGCGACATCAACCGCATCCGGCACAAGGATGACCTGGAAGCGGCCTCGGTGGTGATGCTCTCTCCCCTCAAGGGTGAAGGAAAGAAGCTGCGAAGCGCCATAGACAACTACCGCAACCATCTGATGAGCTGGGTGGAGGAGCCGTCGCGCAGTAACCTGATTGCCCGCTACCTCTCTACGGAGACACCCTCCGGAGGCAGGAGCTGGGAGGCATCTCTCTTCGAGCAGATGCCGCTGGCGGCCGCTGTCACGCTGCTCACCAAAATCGAAAACGACATTCGTCTCTCGGAGGGAGAGGCACTGGCATCACTGCTCCAGAGCGTTGATGCGGGCGACTACCGCCTGAACAGACTCAACGCCTGGCTGATCCCCGAAGCGGAGACCGTCCTTCAGGGGGGAAGTTACCGTGCGCGTGTAGTGCTGGCGGCAGAAGACACCACCCAACGTCCCCGTATCGTAGTAGAGGGACAACCTCTGGAGGCAGGAGAAGATGGCTTCTTCACGCTGGCTGCACCTCGCAGCGGCACCTTCCCGGTGAATGGATATGTAGAACTTATCGGTAACGACGGCAACGTCACCCGCCGCGACTTCAGCAGCAGCTACAGCGTGATTGAACCGATGGCTACCGTCGCCCCCACGTTGATGAACGTGCTCTATGCCGGCATCGACAATGAGGTTAGCATCTCCGTACCGGGTGTGGCTCCGCAGGAGGTGATCGCCAGGATGAGCAACGGCACGCTCAACCGTCGGGGGAACCTGTGGGTAGCCCGTCCCGCGACAGTGGGCAGCGATGCGGTGATCACCGTCTCTGCCGCCATGGCAGGAGGTGAAACACGCAAGGTAGCGACCCACTCTTTCAGGGTACGCAGGCTCCCCGACCCCACCCCCTACATCGAGTATTCCGATGCCGGCGGGAACCCTGTGGTACGGAAAGGAGGGAGCATACCCAAGGCAGCCCTCCTGCAGAGCGACGGCCTGAAAGCGGCCATCGACGATGGCATCCTGCACGTTCCGTTCCGGGTGACCGGCTTTCGCACCATCCTCTTTGATGCGATGGGCAATGCCATTCCGGAGGTATCGGAGGGTGGCCGTTTCTCGGAACGACAGAAAGAGCAGATCCGGCGACTGACCCGCGGCAGTTATTTCTACATCTCCGGCATAAGGGCTGCCGGCCCCGACGGCTCGGAACGCGAGATCGCGGTGATGGAACTGAGAGTGAATTAATAAAGCTGAACACAAAAAAATATGACAACCAGGACAATATTCATCCTACTCGTTTTACTGGGGCAAGTAACAGCCGTCTACCCGCAAGCCACCCTGCGGGAACGGATTGAACAACGAAGGCAACAGGGGGAACAAGCTTCTGCAACCCCCTCGATCCGCGAAAACCAGCCGGGAACAAACTGGGAAGAGGTGATTGCCGACGCTCGCTGGTCGCGCATCATCTACCGCTACATCGACCTGTCGAAGGAGATCAATATGCCCCTCTATCATCCGGTAACGCCCACGGCAGGGCATCGCAATCTTTTCACCATGATCTTCCGGCTGCTGCAGCAGGACCGCATCCGGGCGTATGAATACCTCGACGGCAGGGAAGAGTTCACCGAGGAGTACCGCATCGATTTCAAGGGACTGGTCGACCGGTTCAACATCTACCATGAAACAGAGAATGGCCTGATCAGCGTGAACGATGCCGATATCCCCTCCAACGAAGTGCTGGGTTATTACCTGAAAGAGCTCTACTACTTCGGCAGCGCCACATCCGGTTTTCGGGTGATACCCCTCGCCCTCTGCCCCATCCTCTTCCGGCAGGAGGAGGTCGCATCGGCCAACACCCGCTATCCCCTCTTCTGGATCACCTATGATGAGCTGGCGCCCTACACCCGCCGCATGCCGCTGATGGCCTCACCGCTCAACAACAGCAGCAGAGAAAGCGTGGATGACTTCTTCCGGAAGCGAACTTACGAAGGGGAGATCTACAAGACAGGAACACCCGGCAACAGGCCTATCTCACAGTATACCACCACCCCTGAGGAGATGAAAGCCGAACAGGAACGGATCGAACAGGAGTTGCTCGATTTCGAACAGCTCATCCGCCGGGAGGCAGAGGTGCTCTCCTCGCCTGTTCCCGAGAGCAACCGGCGCGGCAACAGGCGTACCGCCGACAGCAGCAGTTCCACCTCACAAACCATGCGCGACCGGCGATACTAGTCAAACACCCCGGACTATTCGAGCAATCTCCCTTGAATGCACTGAAGAGCAATGATATTCCGAAATATTTTGCACAGAAAAATCATCAGAAAACAAAAAAAATCGGATACCTTTGTCAGTTGAATGTTATATTATTATATTACCATGAAATATCTAAGATTCATTGCAGTGCTTACCTTAATGCCACTCTTTACAATGTGCATGTTCCAAGGAGGCGAAAGAAAAGACAAAGAATACTCCGTTTCTGAATTACTTTGAAAATGGAACAGGGACAACTCAAAAAAGTCTCCCACCGAAGAAAATCATGAGATTGAATTCATTCAATTGGTTAACGACTCCATTGCAGAATTAGGAATAAAAGATTCAACTGGTGAGAGGGTTATAAAGGGCACTTGGAACAATCACTATAAAAAGGGAATTGGCAGTACAGGCATTGAAATTGAGTCCAACATTCGCCTAACCTATTACATTGACGATCATCATTCTCATATGCTTTTACTTAACATCCATGAAAAAAATGATCATTTATTCATGTCTGTCGGTGTTTATAATTTTCAAAAAGAATGAGACAAAATCTACCGGTAACTCAAACCATCAACAGTTGAACAAGACATACGAAACACAATAGAAAGAAATGGATCGTCAAGATATTCATGTTGTTTTTGGAAAGAGTGCAAAAGGTCAATTGATACAAAGCAATCAATTTGATTTGGACTCCATTAAACTGGTTTGTTTGGAAGATTGCTTGAATCTGGGACCCATTGCCGATGTAGACGCTGACGAGGAAATCATAAAAAGGAGTAGCTGGTTGTCAAAAGTATTCGACCATCCCTCGTCAAGAGATACAGACAGTACCTATACGCTCGTAAACAGAGATGTGGAAACGATAAAAACGCTTGTTGCCAATTACAAGCATGAGAGAATCTATCTGTGGACAGGATTTGCCGCTGCAGAAATAATTCACACCGCAAGGTTGTTATATCATCTTCAACCGCAGAGTAACCATGTCTATCTATTTGACTTTACAAATTTTTCCATGAATAATATTCACGGAGAGGTTGTATACCCAAGATCTCTAGTTGCTACGGACTTGCTCCGTGTTGAACATCCTGAAAAACATTTCCGTCAACTGACTGCAGAAGAGTTGTTGAAATTCAGGAAACTGTGGAAAAAAATTAAATCGGGGAACTCACTGCTATGGATTTATGACAAGGGTCAAATTGTTGATAAAGAGGAAACCTACTTCGATTCCTTCCTGCTGTCATATTGCACTCACGAATTTCAACACCCAGCGAGGATTATTGGACATACGCTTTGTGACACCGATTTCAATGTAGGTGATTCCTTTTTAAATTACAGGATGAAGCAATTGGCTCTTATGGACAAGGTTGAGTTCCGTGGGGAGTTGAAACAAATGAAGGATTATGAGGTAAGATTGCGATAAGGAATCATGAGCCTCAATAGACAAATCATCCACTACTGCTTTCAATCAAATATGTTAACTGCACCATATTCGGTATGGCTTTCTCTTACATAATTTTAAACTTCCGAAAATCACTCTTTGCAAATAATAAACAGGATTTCTATTTTGCAAGAATATAGTGAATGTGTTTAATATTACCAATAAAGTGCGATTACCTAGTTTCTCATGACTTTTGGTAATCATCTCAAATCTGGTGGGTAATGTTTTTAATCAAGTACACTACTGTCCCGTTAAGATTTGAGGTCTCGAAATAGTTCGAGTTGACCGTCATCAGACGAGACGTTTAAGTTTGGTTTATTAAACAATTCACGTACGGGTATTTTCTCAAATAACATAGTTCCTATGGTTTGAGAAATCATATAAAGAGAAGCTCCTTCGATGTGCATCTTTTTCTTGGCCAATGCTAAAAGCAAGAATGCACACACAGCTATCCATATTTGGGTATAGACGGCATTTTCAGAGGTGCCATAAAACGATTTGATATGCAGGTGTTGCTTTATCCATTTGAAGAAAAGTTCTACATTCCACCTTTCCCTGTAAAGTTCGGCAATGGTGAGTGCCTCATAACCAGTATGGTTCGTGATGAAACGGTACACGTTTCCCGTAGCAAAGTCTTCATAGACAACCAGGCGAAATTCATCTGGATATTTTTTCACGGATATCTCTTCCGTCAGTCGGATAATTTGATCACAGACCACACCTGTCTGGCAGTCAACCTCCCTGGAAGAAACAACTTTGTATTGCATGTTATCTTTTGCTCTGGTCACAAAGAATGCGCCATTCTTATGGATGTTGTTGAAGAGTCTAAAGAAGTCAACGTACCCCTTATCCATCAAATAGATGGCACCCATCTCGATATACATCTCATCCATTGCATTGACATCATGTACAGATGCTTGTGTAAGATGGATGAAGACAGGGAGATTACCTCTCAAGTCAATTTGTGTATGTATTTTTATGCCACCCTTATTTTTACGGAACTTGGCCGATGGCCAGCGCATTCAGGCTTGCTTCGATATCACGCAAGCTGTTCTTGTCGGCATATTGAGCCATGCACATTACAAGAAACT
>DAINAS010000031.1:0-25732 GCA_036733365.1 Proteiniphilum sp. | reverse complement strand
ACCCCTCTTTCCAGAATGAAAATCTGGCGTCCTAACCGATAGACGAATGGGCCTTTTGGCGGGCGTGAACCCAGGCGCAACAGCTTGTTGTCTCAATTGCGGGTGCAAATATAGAGCCTTTTTCTGAAAGTGCAAAACATTTCATTCATTTTTCCCAAAAAAATTAACGCTTCAATGGTTACCGGTTCAAAATCAGCTAAAAATGTATTTTTATCACTTTAAAATTGGTTTAATCAGTTTTTTTTTCTATTTTTGCACCCCGTAAATTCAAGAGACAACACATAAACATTGTAATATATGAAACGTACATTCCAGCCCTCAAACAGAAAGAGAAAGAACAAACACGGGTTCCGCAGCCGCATGGCTTCCAAGAACGGCAGAAAAGTGCTTGCTTCGCGCCGTGCCAAAGGACGTGCCAGATTATCGGTATCCGACGAATATTGAGATTGAGCTGTTCAATCGGAAAAAAAATGAGACTGTCTCCAAATTGAGGCAGTCTCTCTTTTTTTGTGCCATGTTGAAAAGAATGGCAAATACGCTCACCCCTGTGGACACACCTATTGCCCGTGCTTGATGCGCAAGCTGAGTTGAGAGAGATTGTAGCTACATCTTGGAGGTTTCAGGAGACATTCACTGGCATACCCTAATTACCCCTTCATTATCCCCTCATAAAAGTATGAGGGGATAATGAAGGGATAGCGACCAATATTAGAACAAATACTTGCCAATAATATGGCAACGACAACGCAACCCAACAGAATAATGGCCATCTCATCCGATTTGATGAGACGGCTTCATTATTTTTTAGTTTCTGCTTCTTTGCAATATCACTGTGTACGCTTCTTTTTCCCTCCTTTACCGGCACACTGCCAGTAATTTTTCCTATTTTTGCAGAAGAATTGACTTATCCGGCAAACTGATCGATCGTTATGAGCAAAAAACAATCACCCAAAAGCCTCTTCGGGGGCCACATCATCAAAAACCTGCTGATGATGGCAGCCGCTGCACTGCTGCTGGCACTGCTGGCTTTTCTGTTTCTCAGCATATACACCCGCCATGGGCAACAAGTGGAGATTCCATCCCTGGGTGGACTGCAGGCAGAGGAGGCCAACAGGCTGCTGCATGCCAAGGGACTCCATGCGGAGATTGTGGACTCCGTCTATTTCCGTGACGGGGTGCCGGGTTCCGTCATCGATCAAACACCCAAGGCCGGTAATAAGGTGAAGGAAGGGCGTGCCATCTACATCACCATCTACTCCCGCACCCCCCAAATGGTTTCGGTACCGGAGCTGGTCGATTATTCCACGCGACAGGCCATGGCCATGCTCACCTCCATGGGGTTCAACCAGATTGCAATTGAAGAGATCCCGGCAGAATATGCCGGCCTGGTGGTAGCAGTCAAATACCATGGAAGGCCTCTGGCAGGTGAAGAGAAGATACCGGCAGCCTCACCGATCACATTGGTTGTGACAAAAGCGTTCGACAGAGACTCGCTGTCGATGGAGAACGACTACAACTCACTCCCGCAACAACCAACAAACGGTCAGCGTGAACTTGGCAATGGGGGAAACATCGATGACACCTTTTTTTAAAGAGCCTGCTTGTGACAAACGACCAATTGGACGACAACGAATTGCTTCCCGAGGAGGAGATCTTTGACGAAGAGAACCGGGAAGATGGACAACGATACGAACATTTTCGTTTCGTGGCCGACAAGGGACAGAGCCTGCTTCGGATCGATAAGTTCCTCTCGGTAAGGATCGAAGGCATCTCACGCAACCGCATTCAACAAGCTGCGGATGCAGAATGCATCCTGGTGAACGACGAGCCGGTGAAGGCCAGCTATAAGGTGAAGCCGCTCGATGTGATCTCCGTCGTGATGGATCGACCCCGCCACGAGCTGGCGATCCTGCCGGAAGATATACCACTCAACATCGCTTATGAAGATGAGACCGTGATGGTGATCAACAAGCCGGCAGGCATGGTGGTGCACCCCGGGCATGGCAACTATACCGGCACGCTTGTCAACGCAGTGGCTTATCACCTTCACAGGGACAACATCAAGGAGCTGGATGACCCGCGACTGGGATTGGTACACCGCATCGACAAAGATACATCGGGATTGTTGCTGGTGGCCAAGACCCCCGAGGCGAAGACACACCTCTCGGCACAGTTCTTCAACAAGGAGACCAAGCGTCTCTACGTGGCACTTGTGTGGGGCAACCTGGAGAAGGAGAGCGGCACCATTGAAGGGAACATCGGCCGTGACCCGAGAGACAGGATGCTGATGCGCGTCTTCCCGGAAGGAGAGCAGGGCAAGCCGGCAGTGACCCACTACAGGGTACTGGAACGTTTTGGCTACGTCACATTGGTGGAATGCCGCCTGGAAACAGGTCGCACGCATCAGATAAGGGTTCACATGAAACAGCTCGGACACCCTCTCTTCAACGACGAGCGTTACGGGGGGAACGAGGTACTGAGGGGCACCCATTTTGCCAAGTACAAGCAATTCGTCTACAACTGCTTTGCCCTATGCCCGCGGCAGTGCCTGCATGCCCGCACGTTGGGATTCATCCACCCCGCCACGGGAGAGGAGATAAACCTGGAGAGCGCGATTCCGGACGACATGCAACAGGTGATCGACCGCTGGCGCAGCTACACTGCATCGAGAGAGATTGAATAGGTTCAACAGATCATGACACCATATATAAAAGAATGAAACGTAACATTGCCATCATCTGGGGAGGCTACTCCTCCGAAAAAGTGGTTTCCGAGAAAAGCGCTGCCGGCATATTCTCCTTCATGGACAAGGAGCGGTACAATATCTGGAAGGTACGCATCGACCGCAATGAGTGGGTAGCAGAGCACATGGGAGCGTTGCTCCCGGTAGACAGAAACGATTTCAGCATCCTCACCGACGAGGGGAAGGTTCGTTTCGATTATGCATACATTACCATACATGGTACACCGGGAGAAGATGGCACCCTGCAGGGATACTTCGACATGACAGGCATCCCCTACTCCAACTGTGGCGTACTGGCATCTGCCCTCACCTTCAACAAGTTCACCTGCAATAACTTCCTGAAGAATTTCGGGATCGATGTACCGGGATCCATCCTGCTGCGGCGGGAAGATCCGTTCACCGCGGATCAAATTGTCGCATCACTCGGGCTCCCCCTGTTTGTGAAACCCAATGTCGGTGGATCGAGCTTCGCCACCACCAAGGTGAAAGAAGCATCTCAGCTGGAGAATGCCATAGTTGAAGCGTTCAGCGAAGCATCGGAGGTGATCGTGGAACAGTTTGTGGCAGGCAGGGAGGTGACCTGCGGCTGTTATGCCTCACACAGGGGGTTCACCATGCTGCCGCTCACCGAGGTGGTCACCCACAATGAGTTCTTCGATTACAATGCCAAATACAACGGCGAAGTGGAGGAGATCACACCGGCGCCCCTGCCGGAAACTACCACACGCAACGTGCAGCAAATCACAGAGCGCATCTATCACCTGTTGGGTGCCCGCGGAATCGTGCGTGCCGATTATATCCTGATGGAGGAGCGCCCCATCCTGCTGGAGGTGAACACCACCCCCGGCATGACCCCCACCAGCTTCATCCCGCAACAGGCAGCGGCTGCCGGCATCAGCATGGGTGATCTCTTCACCGAGCTCATCGAATCAGCCTTCACGGCTCAATGAACCGCGATATCCTAAATTAAAAGCACATGGAAACTACCACACCCTCACAATTTGACGACATCCGCCCGCTGCTCGACAGCGAAGTGGAGGCAACCATTGCGGAGCTGATCGCCGACCCCTACTTCCGGCGGGTTGCCGAACCGTTCATCAAGCCCTTCACCTGGGAGCAGTTCACCGCTACCATGGGTGCCTGCAAGAACAAAGAGTCGTTCCAGCGATCGATCATCTACCCTGTCATGAAACAGCTGATCGGCAAAACCACCAGCGAGATGAAAGGCTTTGGCTGGGAAGATGCCGACAAGAAAAACGGTATCCTCTACATCTCCAACCACCGCGACATCGTGCTCGACGCCGCCTTCCTCAACATCCTGATGTTCGACAAGGCGATGTCCACCACTGAGATAGCCATCGGTGACAACCTGCTCATCTACCCCTGGATCGAGAAACTGGTACGCCTCAACAAGAGCTTCATCGTGAAAAGAGGCGTCTCGGTGCGTCAGATGCTCCAGGTCTCGAAGCACCTCTCCGACTACATCCACCACACGGTGACAGAACGTTCTCAATCGATATGGCTTGCCCAACGGGAAGGGAGGGCCAAAGACTCTAACGATAAGACACAGGTGAGCCTACTGAAGATGCTCACCCTCCACAACAGCACCGAGCCGCTGGCGACGCTCAGGGAGCTGCGGATCACCCCGTTGGCCATCTCCTATGAGATTGACCCCTGCGACTACCTCAAGGCAAAAGAGTTTCAGCTCAAGCGCGACAATCCCGATTACCGGAAGAGTGGAGCCGATGATCTGGAAAACATGGTCACCGGCATCACCGGCAACAAGGGAAGGGTGCATTTCCGCATTGGCAAAAACATCAACAAGATGCTGGATTACATCCCCGCCGATACACCCAAGAATGAGGTGGTGGAGAAGGTAGCCACCATCATCGACAATGAGATCTACCGCAACTACAGCTTCTTTCCATGGAACTATCTTGCCTATGACATGATGAGCGGAGAGCGTCGTTATGTAGAGGAATACACCAGGGAGGATGTAGAGGCATTCGATACTTATCTGAATGGTCAAGTCAGCAAGATCGACATCCCCAATCGCGACGATGCCTTCCTTCGGGAAAAGATGGTGATGATGTACGGAAATGTGGTAAGAAACAAACTGCTGATCCCCTAATATTGAAATGGTGATGAGAAGATCGATGATCCTGACAGCGGCATTGATGCTTTTCATGCTCCTCCCCCGATGCAGTGAGGAGCCGGAGCGACTTGAGGATTACCTGGTCGATATAGCCACACGCGTTACCACCGATGAAGGGTGCCGCTACAGGCTGGATAACAGTCGCCTGCTGATACCGCGCGAGGGGGATGCATGCTCCGGCAGTGACAGGCAGAGGGTGATCCTGAACTACAGCTTCCTCAAAGGAGATACGATACGTGTAAACTCTGTCGGAGAAATCTTCACCGACAGCATCCGGAGTATCGGTTTTCCTGAGAAGCTGGGAACCGACCCGGTCAAGATACAAAGCCTGTGGTTGGGAGGGGGATATCTGAATTTGATCATTGAAACCGAATACCACAGCCAACCGCATAAGGTGGCACTCTTCCGCGACAGCAACGCTGAAACGACAGACCTCTGGTTCAGTCACTCCCGCGACGAAGATCCGCCCGGTTACCGGAAGAAGATGTATGCCTCCTTCTCACTCGAGGCACTACAGGGGACAAACAACGGAGATCCCTTTTCCTTTCGCCTCTTCATCCATACCGACAGCGGGATACGCACCTTTCACTTCACCCTGCCGGAATAGGCTCCTCGTCGATGGTGAAATCGATTGGCAGGAGACACTTCACGTTCACCTTCTCTCCATCGTTCTCACCGGGAATCCAGCGCGGCATCAGTCCCAACACGCGGATAGCCTCGTTGTCGAGTTGCGGATATAACCCCTCAACCACTTCAATGTTGGAGATTGTTCCATCTTTTGCTACAATGAAAGAACAGAGGATACGTCCCTCGATGCCCTGTTGGCGTGCCTCTTTCGGGTAGCGGATGTTATGGGCGATAAACTCAGCCAACCCCTCTTCTCCATAAACGTATCGTGGCATCTGATCCACGATGGTGAGGATCTCATTCTGTTCCATGATCTCCGGGTCGGTCTTGGCATATGCACGCGCGGTGGCACTCTCAGAGGGACGCGTTCTGACAGGGGCCCTGCGGGCTTGCTTGTTCAGCTTGAAATACATCGGCACGTAACTCTCGGCGCGTACGATCTCACCGTTGTGCCGTGCGGGCCGCCAGGGTGGCATCAGCTGCAGGATGCGCAGTGCTTCGGCATCGAGCAACGGATCGGCCCGGTGGATGATGTTGAAGTTGGAGAGTGTACCATCTTTCTCAACCACAAAGGTGTAAACCACCAGTCCCTGGATGTCACGTTCGGCCGCCTCGGCAGGATAGCTCAATGTATTGGAAATAAAACGATGCATCTCGGCGGTGCCACCGGTGTACAAAGGCAGAAAATCGGGGTCCTCTACCACATGGTTACTGGCAGATAATGGTGGCTCCTGGGCCATCAACATAGATTGCGTTCCCTTTAAGCTGCCTGCCAGCAGGGCTATGGTCAGCAAAAGGGTCATCGTGGGTAACTTCATTGGTTTCTATTGGTCTTTTTATGTAATTCGTTATCGCAGTGCAAAGATAATCAATCCGCACGTTTTACAAAAACCAAACCAAAACTGCAACAGGATTGCACACGATTTCAGTGAAATCGGACAAAGAAACAATCCGGAGCTATATAAATATCGTTTCAAATAGCGTATCTTTGTGCCCTCAAAAGATTGTTTTATGCAAAATATCCGTAATATCGCCATCATTGCCCACGTGGATCATGGCAAGACCACCCTGGTGGACAAAATGCTCATGGCCGGTCACCTCTTCCGCGACAACCAGCAACAGGAAGATCTGTACCTCGACAACAATGACCTGGAGCGGGAGCGTGGCATCACCATCCTCTCAAAGAACGTATCCATAAGATATAACGACACCAAGATCAACATCATCGACACACCGGGACACGCCGACTTCGGCGGGGAGGTGGAGCGGGTACTCAACATGGCCGATGGCTGCCTGCTGGTGGTCGACGCCTTCGAGGGACCGATGCCCCAAACACGTTTCGTGCTGCAGAAAGCACTTGAAATAGGACTGAAGCCGGTGCTGGTGATCAACAAGGTGGACAAGCCCAACTGCCGCCCCGAGGAGGTGCAGGAGAAGGTGTTCGACCTGATGTTCAGTCTCGATGCCACTGAGGAACAGCTCGACTTCCCCACCATCTACGGCTCTGCGAAACAGGGATGGATGTCGGACGACTGGAAGAAACCTTCCGACAACATCCTCCCGTTGCTCGACAGCATCATTCGTCATATCCCCGCCCCCAAGATGCGGGAGGGAACCCCCCAGCTGCTGATCACCTCACTCGACTACTCCAACTACGTGGGACGTATCGCCGTGGGACGCGTGCACCGCGGCACCCTTCTCTCCGGCAAGGATTATGCACTCTGCAAAAGGGACGGCAGCATCAAGAAGACAAGGATCAAGGAACTGAACCTGTTCGAGGGACTGGGCCGGGCAAAGGTGGAATCGGTGAGCTCTGGCGACATCTGTGCCCTGATCGGCATCGAAGGCTTCGAGATTGGCGACAGCATCACCGACCTGGAGAAGCCGGAGCCACTCGATCCGATTGCAATCGATGAACCCACCATGTCGATGCTCTTCACCATCAACAACTCACCCTTCTATGGTCAGGATGGCAAGTTTGTCACCTCCCGTCATATCTACGACCGACTGTTGCGGGAGCTGGACAAGAACCTGGCTCTGCGGGTCGAGGAGACCGGCAATGCCGACTCCTGGATTGTCTATGGTCGCGGTGTGCTGCACCTCTCGGTGCTGATCGAGACCATGCGCCGTGAAGGATATGAGTTGCAGGTAGGGCAACCACAGGTGATCATCAAGCAGATCGGCGGCGAGGATTGCGAGCCGGTGGAGCAACTGACAGTAAACCTGCCGGAAGAGTCGGCCAGCAAGGTGATCGACATCATCACCCGCCGCAAGGGAGAGATGCTCTCGATGGAGAGCAAGGGAGACCGCATGCACATGGAGTTCACCATTCCCTCACGCGGCATCATCGGTCTCAACAACTACGTGCTCACCCTCTCCGCCGGAGAAGCGATCATGGCACACCGTTTCCTGGAGTACCAGCCCTGGAAGGGGAACATCGAGAAGCGTCAGAACGGCTCCATCATCGCCGGTGAGTCGGGCAACGCCTATGCCTATGCACTCGACAAGTTGCAGGACCGCGGCCGTTTCTTCATCGAGCCCCAGACCGATGTCTACCAGGGACAAGTGGTGGGTGAACACAGCAAGGAGGGCGACCTGGTGGTGAACGTCACCAAGTCGAAGAAGCTGACAAACGTACGGGCCTCCGGCAGCGACGACAAGGCACAGCTGGCTCCACCTATAGTATTCAGCCTGGAAGAGGCTCTCGAGTACATTAAGGAGGATGAGTATGTGGAGGTGACTCCTCACTACATGCGCATCCGCAAGATATTGCTCGACGAAACCGAACGTAAGCGTGCTTCGAAGAAAGGATCATAAAAAGAGCATGCCGCCCATCTGATTTCAGATGCGGGCGGCATGAAAGATCAAGCGTCTGTTGCCAAGTGCAACGACGCTTTTTTATTTTATCAGGTTGATGAATTCCTCCCGGGTTTTCTGCTCACCGAAGACACCGGTGAAATCGGATGTGGTGGTGATGGAATGTTGCTTCTCCACACCACGCATCTGCATGCACATGTGTTGTGCTTCTATCACTACCATCACCCCCATGGGGTTGAGGGTTTTCTGGATGCACTCCTTGATCTGGGTGGTGAGCCGCTCCTGCACCTGCAGGCGACGGGCAAAGATATCCACCACCCGGGCAATCTTGCTCAACCCGGTGATGTAACCATTGGGAATGTAGGCCACATGAGCCTTTCCGTAGAATGGCAGCATGTGATGCTCACACATGGAGAAGAGATCGATATCCTTCACGATCACCATCTGCCGGTAGTTCTCCTTGAAAAGTGCGGAGCGGAGGATCTCTTCCGGGTCCTGCCAGTAGCCCTTGGTAAGATACTGCATTGCCTTGGCTACCCTTTGTGGTGTCTTTACCAGTCCCTCACGATCAATATCTTCTCCCAGCAAGGTGAGGATCTCCTGCATGTGATCCGCTATCAGGTTGCGGTTCTTTTCTATTTCTTCTGATGACATCTGATTTCTTTGTTGTAGGCTTCTCTTATTCTTCGCCCGAGGGGGTGCTGTGTACCGGTATCTTAACCTCGTCCACCACGATATACATCTCCCTTCCGAAGGAGGGAAATGCCCTGCGTATCTCCTGCATGACCTCTTCAGCCTCTTCACGCTTTTCGAAGTTCCCCACCCGCAACCTCCAAAAGGGAGAATCAAACAACACCACTGTCTCATGCTGCGGAAATGCATTGTGAATCAGTTGCTGCTTGCGTGTGGCTTCGTTGCGTGAGGTGCGTTGATTGTTGCCTGAGAAAGCCTGTATTTTATAACCCCGCATCTTGTAATATTGCGTCGACCCGTCGGCAGAGGTATAAACAGGTCGTGTGGGTGCCATGGAGCGTCCCAGTACACCGCTGATACGTTCATCTTCGTAGACCCTCACACGTCCCTTGCCGGGCTGATCACTGTTTAGCTCCTGAAGAATCTGATTCTTGGGAGATGTCTGTTGACCGTAGAGTGTGGTTGTCAGGAGTGACATCAACAGAAAAGAGAGTAAAATGGGCAATCGCTGCATCACTTTTTTCTGCAAAGGTAAAGAATTACCACAGATTCGGTCTGAATCTGTGGTAAAATTCTGTTAACGGCTTAAAATGCCTCAATGATCGGCATGAACTTATCTACACCAAGTGAGGCACCGCCAATAAGGCCACCATCTACGTCGGGGTTAGAGAAGAGCTCCTTCGCGTTGGAAGCATTGCAGCTGCCACCGTAAAGAATAGAAGTGTTATCTGCCACATCAGCACCATACTTTTCAGTCAGGGTGCTGCGGATGAAGGCATGCATCTCCTGTGCCTGTGCGGCAGAGGCTGTCTTGCCGGTACCAATCGCCCATACCGGCTCGTAGGCCAGCACGATCTTACCGAAATCGTCGGCAGAGAGATCAAACAGGGAAGCTTCTATCTGCGATTTCACGACCTCAAAATGTTTTTCCGATTCTCTCTCTTCCAATATCTCACCAATACAAAAGATGGGGGTCAGTCCGTTGGCAAGCGCCAGCAACACTTTCTCCTTGAGGATCTGCGGTGTCTCGTGGTAATAGGCGCGACGTTCGCTGTGACCCAGGATCACATAGTTGGCACCAGTAGAAGCGATCATCTCAGCCGACACCTCACCGGTATAGGCTCCGGAGGCCTTGTCGGCACAATTCTGTGCGGCAACGCCTATAGGGCTGCCGGCAACTGTTTCCACCACTCCGGCCAGGTGAATAAACGGTGTACCTACAATCACATCGCAGTTCACCTTTTTACCCTTCAAGGCATCATTCAGTTCCTTGGCAAGTGCCACTCCTTCCTGCAGGTTCTTGTTCATCTTCCAGTTACCTGCCACAATGTTTTTTCTCATATTCTTACTTTTATTTAAATGTTACGATTCACAATTCTGTTTCATATCAATCACACCCCATCCTGACTTCGTTTTCCAGCGGCACCGCTCTTTCGCTCCACCACCTTAAGAATGAGCAAGGGCAGCAGCAAGAGAAGCGATATCAGCAACAGACGCATGATGTTTCCTGATTGCAGGTCGCCCTGTTGCACCATCTCCGATTCCTCCATCGTAAGCCCCCCGGGCAACGGATCAGGCAAAAAGCTGTCGTCCCACTTGTTGATGACAACCCCCTCCCTTAAAAGCATCAACCCGGGATTAGAGCGCACCATCGTCTTCAGGACCTTTTCATCACCGTTGGCAAACCGGAAACCGGTACGTTGCTGCTCCTCCCATCTTGTGATGACCTCCGCAGAGGAAGAGGTGACCAGGTAAAAGGGATAACCCCTCTCTTCTGCAAATTGATGCAGGGCTCTGAACTGATCCAGGTGACGTTGTTCCATCTCCTCGAGCGAATAGGCGATCATCAGGAAGAGCCATTCCCTTTCCTGCAAAAGCTCCCGGGTGATGTCACCCTCGAAACTCATTGAGCCGTTCGTCTCATCACGCTGAATCAGCGTCAGGGCAAAATCCTCGATGGCAGGCTTCACTCCTTCACGCACCAAACGGTTGCGCATCTCAACGTAGCTCCAGGTGGTATCGTTCCAGGGGTAGTTCTCTTCCGTGAACTCCTTTTCCACGCCATCCTTGCTATAAATGAAGATCGTCTCATAGAGATCTGCCAGCTCCGGATCCACCTCCATCTGCTCCGGGATGGAAGCACCAATATGATAAGGGCGGAAGTCGAACAGCGGCAACCGGTTAAGGTTGTGCAGCGAAAACAGCAATCCATACAGCAGGATGAAACCGGCAGCGAGGGGTGCCATCCGTCGTCCGAAGAGCGGAATGATCTTCTTCTGATTGAAGATGAGCAATAGCAATGCTGCCAATAACACCAGGTTCTTCCAGAAGGTCTCCCAGTTGCTGATCTTGAAGGCGTCACCAAAACAACCGCAATCCTCCACCGGATTGGCAAGTGCAATCCAGAGCGTCAACGGGGTAAAGAAGAGCAAAAAAAGAAGGATCAGGCGCAATGTTCCTTTGCGGTACAATCCGAGCAACAACAACATCCCCAGCGCGAACTCACCCACCACCATCACCAGTGAGAGGGGCAACGAGAGCACCATCAGCTGTGTTAGTCCCATCTCAATCAGGTAATCGTCGATCTTGTATGCCGTACCAAGCGGGTCCACCGCTTTGACGATACCCGAGAAGGTGAAGAGTCCCCCCACGAAAAGGCGGGCAATCATTACCAGGCTCCGATCAATCTGCTTTATGCCCCACAACAACTTCATGCCCTCTCCTCTCCGAAATGCAGTTTGATCAGCCCAAAGATGGCGTAGTTGATCATATCCATGTAGTTGGCATCCACCCCTTCTGAGATGAGGGTGTGTCCCTGGTTGCTCTCAATCTCCTTGGTGCGGTAAATCTTCATCAGGATCAGATCGGTGTAGGAGCTTACACGCATGCTTCTCCAGGCTTCGTCGTAATCATGATTTTTGGCTCCCATCAGCTCTTTTGCCTTTCGCAGGTAATCGTCATACAGGGCAAGCGCCCGGTCGGCCGTCACGTCGATGCTGTCGGCATAGCCCAGTTGAAGCTGAATGAGTCCAATGATACCGTAGTTCACGATGCCGATGAACTCGGGAAAGATACCCTCCTCCACGCGACTCTCCCGCTTCACCTCCAGCGATCGGATCCTGTTGGCTTTGATAAAGATCTGGTCGGTGACCGATTCCGGGCGCAGTATACGCCAGGAAGCACCATAGTCGGTGAGCTTCTTCGAGAAGATCTCACGGCAGAGCGCCGTTACTTCATCAAACTGCTGATTGGTTGCATCCATCATCAAAGGGAATGAATCTGTGTAACGTAAAACAAATGTTGTTGCCAACGGGAACTCATCTCCAGTTGCGTCGGACAAAGATAGTTAAAAAAAAGGTACAGGAAAACATCCTGTACCCAATTTCTCTTCACTGGTGTTGCTGCGACATCAGGAGACACGGAGCGACTTACCCACACGGAGCACCGTTCGCGTGGAGATGCTGTTGATCTCACATAATTCACTGACCGACACCCCATATTTGCGGGCGATGGCTCCCAGTGTATCTCCCTGTTTGATGCGGTGGTATTTCACATCGCCGGAGACATACTTGTTGGTATTGCTGGTTGCCTCTTTGTAATTCGTTGTGGATGAAACAGTAACTTTGCTGCTGCGGGTCGTCTTTTTATAACTGGAGTTGGTGACCAGATACTCATCACGGTGAGGCACCTTGTTCTGAAAGTCGATGATGAAGTTGGGATTGATTGGTTTACCCAGGAAGCGTGTCTCAAAATGAAGATGGGAACCGAAAGAACGTCCCGTGTTACCGGCCAGGCCGATGGGTTCTCCGGAGCGGACGAAGTCGTTCTCATCTACCAGGAACTTGGAGAGATGTCCGTATACGGTCTCCAGTCCGTTCACGTGGCGGATCACCAGGTAATAACCATATCCTCTTCTTTCAAACTGCTTCACCCTTATTTTGCCGTCGAAAGCGGCATAAATGGTATCACCGGTCTGAGCTTTGATGTCAATGCCATAATGATAACGGCGGCTGCCCCTTCTCCCGAAGTTGGAGGTCATGTGACCGCTTGCCGGCATGGTGAAGTTTTCAAGGTTGACAATGAAAGTGTCGGGCGCATTCTTCAAGCTGCCGTAAATATTGACACTGTTGTTGATCCACATCCCGCCGTAAATATCGTCGGCAGGAATCGCATTGGGATCAAACTCTTCCCGTCTCTCCTCAGCTTCCTCAAGTACAGACAAATCCAACTTCAGCTTCAAACCATCGGCAAACAAGCCTGGTTGATCGCTTAAATTGGAACTGTGTAATTGCTTGTGGCTAACCTCCGGTCTGCTGTTTTCGGGTGACTGGGGTACTGCTTGTGAAAAAGCATTTAAGGTGAAGAACATCAAGGTTGCAGGCAACAGGATGCGTGCGTGTGCAAAAAAATGACCTTTCTCCATTATACTGACTTACTTCTTGTTTTAATTACAAATCACTTCAACCTATCCCTACAGTTCATCATTCGCATATGTATAGGGAAGAAGAAAATGCGGATAGTTGAAAATTTCACTCTCTGAAAAAAAACGGGCCAATTCACGGTCAGCTGTCTCGGGTGAATCAGATGCATGAACAATGTTCTCCTGAACACTGATGCTGTAATCCCCCCTGATTGTTCCCGGTTGGGCTTCTCTTCCGTTGGTGATGCCGGCAAGCTGCCGCACCACATTGACCACATCTACTCCCTTTAGCGCCATTGCCACCACCGGACTAGCCTGCATCGACTCTTTAATCCTGCCGAAAAAAGGCTTGTGTACCAAATGAGCATAATGTTCACGAACCATCTCGTCGGTCATACAAAGCATCTTCATCCCCACGATCTGTATCCCTTTTTTCTCGAAGCGTGCAATCACTTCTCCAAGGATACCCCTTTGAACGGCTGATGGTTTGAGGAGAACTACTGTAACCTGCATGGTTGACAAACTATTACTAAATGACCTTATAAATGTAGATTTTTTTCCTTATTTGAACTCAAAGTAAACTTTTTATTGTTTCTCTTCCAAATAATGAACATTCTTTTTTACAGTCATACGGAATCCAAAAATCAAGACTGAAAGACTACACCGCTGAATATCAATTAATTTAGTCATTACATGTTATAAAACATATGAAACTGATTTTAAACACATTAGACACTTTTTAACATTCTCTTAACAATGTAACCTATATTCGCTCCAATTTTCACAGACATCCCGCAACGAACAACGGCAAGAAGAAAGATTGAAAAAATTCAGCTATTTTAATAGAGTGACTGTAAAATGAAAGTGAAAAGATCTGAAAGAATGAACAGAATTCCTTATCTTTGCCCCAATTTAACATAATAGTGTAGAATTCAGGCATATGCCGATCATCACAAAGAGAAGAATGGAATGAATAAATACAAGCTAATCAACAACATTACAGGATGGATTGTGTTTGCCGTTGCTGCCCTGGTTTACTTGCTCACCATTGAGCCCACGGCCAGTTTCTGGGACTGTGGTGAATTCATCACCTCTGCCTACAAGCTCGAAGTGGGTCACCCCCCCGGTGCTCCATTTTTCATGCTTGTAGGGAACCTTTTCACCCAGTTCGCAGGCGATCCCTCCCGTGTGGCGTTGATGATCAACAGCATGTCGGCACTGATGAGTGCCTTCACCATCCTCTTTCTTTTCTGGACCATCACCCATCTTACTCGCAAGCTGCTGTTGAGCAGCGGCAGCACGCTGCTCAGCAAAGGGCAGATCGTTGCCGTCATTGGCAGCGGACTGGTGGGATCACTGGTATACACCTTCTCCGACACCTTTTGGTTCTCGGCTGTGGAGGGTGAAGTCTATGCCTTCTCCTCCATGCTCACCGCGCTTGTCTTCTGGCTGATCCTCAAGTGGGAAGACAATGCCGACAAGCCTCATTCCGACAAGTGGCTGGTGCTGATTGCATATATCATGGGGCTCTCTGTAGGAGTGCACCTGCTCAACCTGCTCTGTATACCTGCCATCGTGCTGGTATACTACTACCGCAAGACTGAAACACCCACCTGGAAAGGAGGATTGCTTTCTCTGCTGCTCTCCTTCGGCCTCATCATCATCCTGATGTGGGGTATCATCCCAGGATTTACCAAGGTGGGAGGATGGTTTGAACTCTTCTTCGTCAACAGCCTCGGCATGTCATACAACAGCGGCCTCATCGCCTATCTGATCATAATGGTAGCAACCATCGTCTGGGGGCTGGTCGAATCATCTTCTGAGAGAAGATCTGACAAACGGGCACACCTTGCATTGTTCGTTACGCTTGGCCTCACCGGCATCCTCTTCATCGGCGGCAAGGCCTGGTTATGGCTTATCCTGATTGCAGCCGCTGCCTATTTTATCTTCAAGTACAAGAAGATGTCGAACCGTTTTGTCAACCTGGTGATGTCATCCATCATGGTGATCCTGGTAGGCTTCTCAGCCTATGCGCTGATCCCCATCCGCTCGTCGGCCAACACCCCTCTCGACCTCAACTCACCGGAAGACATCTTCTCGCTGGGAAGGTACCTGAACCGCGAACAATACGGTCAGACACCGCTGCTGCACGGCTCCACCTATGCTTCTCAAATTGCAAGGAATGCCGACGGCACAGCCATCACATCGGGTGAAAGGACCTCTTACAACAGGGTATTAAAGACATCGCCCGATCAGAAAGACAAATATATAAAGAGTACTACCGGCAGTTACAAGTATACCAACACCATGCTTTTCCCCCGGATGCACTCCAATCCCAACAACCCTTCCTTCCGCAACCATATCATCGGATATGAGCGCTGGGGAGGCGTCACCGACCAAAATAACAAACCCACCTTCGCACAGAATATCAAGTTCCTGGTCAATTACCAGATCAACTACATGTACTGGCGCTACTTCATGTGGAATTTCGCCGGTCGGCAGAACGATATTCAGGGCGATGGTGGCATTACCACCGGCAACTGGATCACCGGTATACCCTTCTTCGATGAACATGTGCTGGGATTGGGACCTCAGGACAATATCGCCCCCGACATCGTCAACAACAAGGGACACAACAAATACTTCATGCTGCCCCTGTTGCTGGGCATCATCGGTATCTTCTATCAGTTTCGCCTTAAGGAAAAGGGGTTCAGGAGTTTTTCCATCGTCTTCCTCCTCTTCTTCATGACAGGGCTGGCCATCATCCTCTATCTCAACCAGACTCCCTTCGAGCCGCGGGAACGTGATTATGCCTATTCAGGCTCCTTCTATGCCTTCTCCATCTGGGTTGGCATGGGTGTGGCCGGTATCAGCCTCTTCCTGCGCAAATATATCAGGAACACCGGAACGGCAGCTGCTGTTGCCACCGCTGCGACACTCTTCGTGCCACTGCAGATGGTTTCCCAGAACTGGGACGATCATGACCGCTCGGGACGCACGCTGGCACGCGACACCGGTATGAACTACCTCTGCGGTGTAGGTGAGAACGGAATCATCTTCACCAACGGTGACAACGACACCTACCCGCTCTGGTACGTGCAGGAGACCGAGGGCTACCGCACCGACGTGCGGGTCACCAACCTCAGCTTCCTACAGACCGAATGGTACGTAGACCAGCTGTTGCGGCAGGCATATGAGTCGGAACCCCTCCCCATCAAATGGTCACAACCGGCCTATTACGGGGAAACAGGTACAGCCGCCTTCGTGCTTACCCGTCAGGAGATCGAGAATGTACTGCGACAGAACAACATTCCGCAGGTCTCTTTCGACAGCTATTACGATGTGAACGCCTTCAGTGACTCCCTCTCACTGAAGCAGACAATGGAGAACCTGCGCGAGGGTAAGAACAGCAAGATCAACAATCCCTTCAACACCGGCAACACCCAGATCATTCCAGGCAAGCTGCTGAAGTTGGATGTGGACAGTGCGAATGTCGACTGGAAAGCTTTACATTCAAAACCAAGCAACAGCATGGTGATCAACCTGGGCGACAAATCGGCACTCTACCGTCAGGAGTTGATGATTCTGGAGATGCTTTCCAACATCAACGACGAACAGTGGAAACGACCCATTCACTTTGCCACCACCATCACTCCCAGCCTTTACATGAACCTGCAGGAGAGCAACTTCTCCCTCAACGGACTCACCTACCAGGTGGTACCCGGTACACCGCTCAGCGGGGGTGTAAACACGGCCGCCGCTTATGACAACGTGATGAACAAGTTCCGCTTTGGGGGACTGGAGGAGAATCCCGACCTCTATCTTGATGAAACCAACCGGCGTATGATTTCCACCTTCCGCCTCTACTTCACCCAGCTGGTCAATGCCCTGCTGGATGAGGGCGAGAACGAGAAGGCACTGGCAGTCATCGACAAGGCCAACAAGGTGATGCCCTCCTCGGCAGTACCCTATGGCACCGACGGATTGCTCTTCGCACGCGCCTACTACCGCCTGGGAGAGAACGAGAAGGCAGAGGAGATGATCAACGAGATACGGAATCGCATCAATGGCAACCTCGACTGGTTTGCACGTTTGAAACCCCTGCAGATCACCAACACGCTCTCCGACATCATCTACAACAACATCAATCCCTCCCTGCTGATTGCAGGCATCTACCAACAGTACGACAGGGAGATGTACCAGGTGATGGTCGACGACCTGCTGCAACGGGCTCAGTTCTTCTACGCACAGGGCATCAACTACGTGGGCGACATAATCCTGCGTGAGGTCACCGACAGCTCCGTGAGAGGATTCTATGCTGTACCTTCGGGCGACACCATCACCCGCTCACTTGAGGAGGAGACGATGCAGAAAGCACTCAACATGATGCAGCAATACAGTCCCCGTCTTCTGGAACAGTACAGCGGCAAATCGGAATAATAAATCAACAGAGGGACCGGAGCATGGGTCAACCACCTTCCGGTCCCCATTTTTTTTCGCGTAATCATCTTAGACACTATGTGGATTGAACAACCCCCCATGCTCTACAGGTCACTATACCCCGGTTCGCTCTGGCGCATCGGAGACGAAGAGCAGCGGAAAACGATCTACCTCACCTTCGACGACGGCCCCATCCCCGAGGTGACGCCCTGGGTCCTGGAGCTGCTGGACCGTTACGGCATCAAAGCCACCTTCTTCTGCGTAGGTGACAATGTCCGCAAATACCCCCATCTCTACCGGCAACTGCTGGAGAAAGGGCACAAGACCGGCAACCACACCTTCAACCACGTACAGGGTTGGAAGAGCCACACCGCCTTTCTGTTGGAAAATACGGCCAAGGCAGCCGAGTTGATTGACTCCAAACTGTTTCGCCCGCCCCATGGACATATGCGTGTAGCGCAAAACATCGCACTGCAGAAAGCGGGATACAGCGTTGTGATGTGGGATGTGGTGACCCGTGACTACAGCCGTTATATGTCACCCCAACAGGTACTCGACAACGTGAAGCGATATACGCGCGACGGCTCCGTCATCGTCTTCCACGACTCTCTGAAAGCTGAGAAAAGGATGAAGTATGCACTGCCACGTGCCATCGAATGGCTGCTGGAGGAGGGCTACAGCTTCGCTCTGGTGCCGGGCTAACACCCAGCACCCTCTCCCTCACCTTTGTCTACCGTTTTGGCGGATACAAGGAGAAAGAACGGGAGGAGCCCGACACCTCACGCTTCGGCATGTAAGCCTCCTGCCTGCATGCCTTTATGTTTTTAAATTATATTTAACTCTTTTATAGTCTGCAATGTATCTACGAAAATGGCATCTTAGAATAGAGCCATAAAATGAACAATATGGTTAATCTATGTTAATATTATATTATTTGACAGTATTATGTATTGCATAGTACAATGTTTAGACATACATTTGTACCATTATTGAAACAATTACTCAATAAATCGCGCAAATTCTGTAACGTATCCTCTCAAAAACTAGTCAAAGAGGAATCACAAACAATCGAGAAGATGATCGACATCCGTAAATTACACAAATCCTATCACACCGAAGCACTTTCCCTGCATGTCCTGAAAGGTATTGATCTGAACATCCAAGCCGGGGAGTATGTATCCATCATGGGTGCATCCGGTTCAGGCAAATCAACCCTGCTCAACATCCTGGGCATTCTGGACACCTACGATGCGGGCGACTACCATCTCAACGGATCACTGATCAAGAACCTGAGTGAACGGCAGGCGGCACAATACCGCAACGAGATGATCGGATTCGTGTTCCAGTCGTTCAACCTGATCAACTTCAAGAATGCACTGGAGAATGTGGCGCTGCCGCTCTACTACAAGAAAGTGAGCCGCAAGAAACGCAACATCATCGCCATGGAGCATCTCGACCGCATGGGGCTGAAGGAATGGGCGCACCACATGCCCAACGAGCTGTCGGGCGGTCAGAAACAACGCGTGGCCATTGCCCGAGCCATGATCTCCAATCCCAAGGTGATTCTTGCCGATGAACCCACCGGCGCCCTCGACAGCAAGACCACGGAAGAGGTGATGGAGGTGCTCACCAATCTCAACAGTGAGGGGATCACCACCATCATCGTCACGCACGAACGTTCAGTGGCCGAAGCCACCCGACGAATCATCCACCTCAAGGACGGGATGATTGAATTTGAGACCCGCAAGGAAAACGGCATTCACGAAACAATCCCCTCTCTCAATTACTCATCGTTATGAACGACCATATTCAGGAGATCCTCGATACGCTGAAGAAGAACAAGATGCGGACTGCCCTCACCGGGCTCTCCGTATCGTGGGGCATCTTCATCCTGATCGTGCTGCTGGGTGCCGGCAACGGGTTGAAGAATGGGGTGATGCAAAACTTCAGCTCCCGTGCGGTCAACCGCATCAACCTATGGACCGGCACCACCTCCATTCCCTACCAGGGACTCAAATCGGAACGCAATCTCAGTTTCACCGAGAGTGAGGTAGATCTGATCCGCAAGGAGGTGGAGGAAAGCCGCACCATCACCGCCCGCATCAACAGCACCCAGAACATCGCCTACGGCAAGGAGTATGGCTCCTACAGCGTCCGGGGAGTGATGCCCGGTTATTACAACATCGAAAAGCTGACAATCGGCAACGGTGAAGGTCGTTTCATCAACCAGCTCGACATGCGCGAACGGAACAAGGTGATCGTTCTCGACAAGAAGATCGCCGACCTGCTCTTCAAGGATGAATCTCCACTGGGCAAACAGGTGAAAGTGGGACAGCTGATGTTCAAGGTGGTGGGTGTCAACAGCAAGAAGGAACAGTGGGGCGGTTCCAATGCCTACATCCCTTTCACCACGGCACAGACCGTCTTCAACCCCAACCGCAAGTTCTACCAGATCACCTTCACCGTGGAGGGACTGCACACGGAAGCGGAAAACGACCGGTTCAATGAATCTATCAGGGAGTTGATGGGACGGCAACTCGATTTCGATCCCAAGGATGAGCAGGCACTGTGGGTCAACAACGCTCAAAAGGAGTACGTGGAGACAATGAAGATCTTCGGCGGCATCACCTTCTTCGTCGGTATCATCGGCATCCTCACCCTGATCGCCGGTATTGTGGGAGTCAGCAACATCATGCTGGTGTCGGTCAAGGAACGTACCCGTGAGATCGGCATCCGCAAGGCAATAGGCGCCACACCCATGGCCATTCTGAGAACCATCATCATGGAGTCGATCTTCATCACCACCCTCTTCGGATACATCGGCATGATGCTGGGCATAGGACTCACCGAACTGGTCAACTTCGTGATGATGCAGTCGGCCAATGCCGCCGCTGCTAGCGATGAGCCTCAGATGTCGGTCTTCACCAACCCCACGGTGGACATTGGTTATGCCCTCTTCGCCACAGTGGTGCTGATCATTGCCGGTGTCATCGCCGGATACCTACCCGCCCGCAAGGCTGTGCGTGTGCAGCCCATCGAAGCGATGAGACAGGAATGAATAATTAATTTGATGTTCGAAATTCAAGGTGTAGAAACTATAATTCTAGAACCAGGAACATTAAACCAAAAAATAAGAACCAAACAATATGTTCGACATAGACAGATGGCAGGAGATATGGATCACCATTACGCACAACAAGTCGCGTAGTGTGCTCACCGCCTTTGGCGTCTTTTGGGGGATGCTGATGCTGGTGCTGATGGTAGGTGCCGGCAATGCGCTGGAGAAAGGCATGACCTCCCAGATCGAGGGGTTTGCCACCAACTCCTGTTTTTTCGAATCACAACAGACCTCCCTGCCTTACAAAGGGTTCCGCAAGGGAAGAAGATGGAACATTACAAACAGCGACCTTCCGGTGATCCGGGAAAAGGTGCCGGAGCTGCAATACATCTCACCCGTACTCTTTGCCTGGGGACAGGACAAGAATGTGGTGAGGGGTGAGAAGAACGGATCCTACCTGGTGAAGGGCTGCTATCCCGACTACGACATGATCGAGAAGAGCAAGATGATTTATGGCCGCTATGTCAACGACATCGACATCGCCCAGAAAAGAAAAGTATGCGTCATCGGGGAGCGTGTCTATGAGGTGCTCTTCCAGAAAGGAGATGACCCCACAGGGAAACTGATCCGCGTGAATGGCATCCATTTCCAGGTGATTGGTGTGGCCCGCAGCACCTCCGGTGTCAGCATCGGTGGACAGACGGCAGAGACGGTGGTGCTTCCCTTCTCCACCATGCAGCAGGCTTTCAACCAGGGCAACATCATCCACTTTCTTGCCGCAACCGCGAAGAATGGAGTATCGGTGAAGGTAATACAGGAGAAGATCTCGGAGGTGCTGAAACAGCAACATCAGATTGCCCCGGACGACAAGGAAGCGGTATGGACGATGAACATCGAGGAGCAGTTCAAGATGTTCAACAACCTGGGCATCGGCATTGCCGCCTTGATATGGATCGTGGGACTGGGTACCCTCTTTGCCGGAGCCATCGGTGTGAGCAACATCATGCTTGTCACCGTGCGGGAACGAACCCGTGAGATCGGCATCCGCCGTGCCATGGGAGCCACCCCCCTCAACATCATCGGCCAGATCCTCAGCGAGAGCATTGTGCTCACCCTGGTGGCCGGCCTCAGCGGCATCGTGATTGGAGTGGGACTGCTGCGCGCCGTCGGCATCGTGATGAGCCAGGGCGACCAGTTCTTCAAGGATCCGCAGATCTCCTTCGGCATGGCAATCGCATCGCTCATCATCCTGGTGATCATAGGCACCTTTGCCGGCTATCTGCCCGCACAGCGCGCCATGCTGATCAAGCCGGTAGAGGCCATCAGCGAAGAATAAAAAACTGACAACTGATAACTGACAACTAAATAAAAATTACATGAAACGAATTTTGAGAATTGCAGGTTTTGTACTGTTGGGATTGCTGGTCCTCTCCACCTTTGTCTTTCTCTGGCAGAAATCACGCCCTAAGACAGTGAACTACAACATCGAAACCGCCGTGAAGGGCGATGTGGAGAAGCGAACGGTGGCCACCGGCAAGGTGGAGCCGCGCAACGAGATCCTCATCAAGCCCCAGATGTCGGGCATCATTGCCGAAGTGTTCAAGGAGGCAGGCGACAAGGTGCAGGCCGGCGACATCATCGCCCGCATCCAGGTGGTACCCGACATGGTGAACCTGAGCAGCGCCGAGTCGCGTGTGCAGCGGGCACAGCTTGCTGCCGACCAGAGCAAGGCCAACTATGAGCGCGACAGGAGGCTCTACGACAACGAGGTGATCTCACGTGAGGAGTTCGAAAAGGTAGAGCTGCAATACAAGAACGACCAGGAGGAGCTGCGCGCAGCCAACGACAACCTGAGCCTTGTCCGCACCGGTATCACCCAGAGCTCGGCCAAGACCAGCAACACGCTGGTGCGCTCCACCGTGAGCGGTACCATCCTCGACGTGCCGGTCAAGGCGGGCAACTCGGTGATCCAGTCCAACAACTTCAACGATGGCACCACTGTGGCCTCTGTGGCCAACCTGAGCGACATGCTCTTCGTAGGTAAGATCGATGAAACCGAAGTGGGGAAACTCGTCACCGGCATGCCCATGGAGATCACCATCGGCGCCATACAGGACCTGAAGATACCCGCCACGCTCGAATATGTATCGCCCAAGGGTGTGGAGGAGAGCGGTGCCATCCTCTTCGAAATGAAAGCCGCCCTGAAGCTGCCCGACAGCATCTTCATCCGCGCCGGCTACAGTGCCAACGCCGACATCATCCTCGACAAGCGCTCACAAGTGATCACCATCGCCGAGAGTGCCGTGGAATTCAGTGGCGACTCCACCTTCGTCCACCTGTTGACAAGCGAGAAACCGCAGGCTTTTGAGCGGAAACAGATAGAGATAGGTCTCTCCGATGGCATCCACATCGAGGTGAAAGAAGGATTGAATGAGAACGACAAGGTGCGTGGCAGCGAGATCATCGAACAAAAATAATCCAGAGATCATGCAGATCAGACAAACAATCATCCTAGCCCTGCTGCTCATCGGATCCATCGCTCCCCTCGCCGCACAGAAGCGTTACACGCTGATGGAATGCATCGAGACAGCACTTGAGAACAACCGCAACATCAAACAGCAGGAGCTGAACCGCCAGCAGCGTGAGATCGCTTACAGCCAGGCGCGTGCCGACCTGTTACCGAACCTCAATGCCTCTGCGGGACAGAACTTCGTCTTTGGCCGCTCCATCGGTCTCGACAATGTCTACCAGAACACCAATTCATCACAGACAAGCTTCAGCCTGGGTGCGAACATCACCCTCTTCGACGGGTTACGCATGAAGCACAACATCGACGCCCGTAAGGCTGAGATGTATGCCTCCGAGGCGGACCTGGAAAAGATGCAGGACGACATCGTGATGAGCGTCTCCACTGCCTTCCTGCAGGCCCTCCTCAACAAGGAGCTGCTCCGCATCGCCGAGAATCAGTTGGAGACCACACAGGCCGACATCACCCGCCGCCAGGAGCTGGTGAACAGTGGCAAGATGGCACGGGGCGAGCTGTTGGAACAGGAAGCACAACTAGCAAGGGAGGAACTCAACATAGTACAGGCGGCCAGCAATCTTAAACTGGCACTGCTCGACCTGGCACAGATCATGGAGCTGGAAGCGTTCGATGATTTCGATGTGACAGCCCCGCCCGCCGAGTCGCTCATCAGCGAATCCACCTTGCTTGCCTCCGAAGCGGTCTATGAGAGTGCACTACAGAACCGCCCCATCATACGGAGCATGCAGTACCGTATTGAAAGCAGCGAAAAAGAAAAGCTGATGGCCCGGTCGCAGTACTTCCCCACCCTCTCTTTTGGCGCCAACATGGGAACCGGTTATTACAACATGAGCGGACGCAACAACGATGCCTTCAGCACGCAGCTGCGCAACAACATGAGCAATTCGCTCGGCTTCAACCTGCGGATTCCCATATTCAACAAGTTTCAGGTCAGGAACAACATCCACAGTGCCGATCTGGCTATTGCCAATACACGCCTGGAGATGGACAAGACAAAGCTGGAGCTACGCAAGCAGATCGAACAGGCCTATTACAATGCCGTGGGAGCCAAAAGCCGTTGGGATGCCGCCAAAAAATCGGTTGAGGCCAGTAACGAAGCCTATCGCTTTGCCGAAGAGAAGCATGAGAGTGGCCGTGCCAACACCTATGAGCTGACGCTGGCCAAAAACAACCAGACACAAGCCCTGGGCGAAGAGGCACAGGCCAAGTATGAGTATGCGTTCCGGTTGAAGATCCTGGAACTGTTAAAAGATTGATGTTACCGTAACCATTTTGGTTCAGTTACTGTCCAACAGAAAAAATTAAAAAGCAGATGAAAACAACATTTCTTGCAATCCTGACAATGTTCCTGTCAATGAACGGCACCTCCTGTGCCCAGACACGCACCGCAAAAGATGCCTTTGAGGTGAGCGACTTCACCGCGATAGAGGCCTCGGTGGTGGCCAATGTCTTCATTACCCAGTCGCCCGTGACAAATGTCACCGCCGAAGGGAACGAAGAGTTGCTTGAACGGCTGGAGATTAGAATGGAAGGCGAACGGCTCATCCTCGACATGGAGGAAGAACGATTCTGGAAACGATTCGGCAGGAATGCCAACAAGCTGACCATCCGGATCGCTACCCCCACCCTTTCGGAGATCTACTTTGAAGGGGTCGGCAACATCACCATCGAAGGGAGCTTCAATACCCCGCAACTGGTGATCAACAGCAAGGGTGTGGGCAACCTCACCGCAAACAACCTGGAGTGTGAATTTGTGAAGATCAGCTCCGAGGGTGTGGGCAACACCACCGTGGGCGGCAAGACCAACAAGGTGGAGATCGAATCAGAAGGTGTGGGCAATGTCGATGCCGCGAAACTGATTGCACGTGAGGCGATAGTCTCATCGCAGGGTGTGGGCAACGTGGGCTGCTACGCCTCTGAATACCTCAGCATCCGCTCCCAGGGCGTGGGCAATGTACACTACTACGGCAAGCCGGTGAAAACAGATCTCATCAAGGACGGGGTCGGCAAAATACGGCCGGGCGAGTGACCGGTAGACAAAATAATAAAATACTCTACTTCTAATTTACATAAATCCGAAAACGGGGGCTTGTGAAAGTCCCCGTTTTTATTTCATCATCCCGATATCGCGCAGCCAGGAGAGCACCCTGAAAGGCCACTCGTTCACCGTGTGTCCGGTGTTGATATTCCGGTGATATGCACCCAGTGATTCCGGCGATATGCACCCACTTGTT
>DAINAS010000030.1:8563-26542 GCA_036733365.1 Proteiniphilum sp. | reverse complement strand
TAAAAAAAGCTTTGAGCATCATCTCCAAGAGAGATCGTTGATCTATCTCTTTATCAAGAAGACGAACCATCGGTCACGAGTCATGATTCGTCTTGAATCAGTCTGCTTTAATTCCCCTGAGAATCAATCTTGTTTCGTTACCCATGTTGAATAGGAGGTCTATGATGCTCAGGTCAGGAATCAAGCCATTTTTGTCTGCAAACACCTGATAATAATCAGGTATTTGGTAAGGAGAAGGTCTTTTTGGATGTATCAGCTCCCTGTAATCCAGCATGCCATTGGGGGGGGCATTGACATATGTTGAAGTGTAGATAACCGTAGTTTCTATATTGATCAACCGACCGATAAGCTGACGCAATCCTTCGTTGAAGTCATGCAGAAAAGAGAACTTCTTCTCATAATAGGGACGAAATTCGTCTTCATAATATTGAAAGAAGGGTGTAGAACGGTACGCCGACAAGATGGCGTTCCAATGCAAGTGCTGCCAATTACCGTGATCGGCAATCCGAATATCGCGCATGGTGCACTTGCTGCCGGAGGTTTTTTCGACCGGTATGCTCAAGGGCAGGATCCCGTTGGCACCGGCAATGTGACAACGGTTTCGATAGCTCTGTTTCTGATAGTGATCGCATACTTCTATTGTTGCTTTCTCAGCATTGAAAAGCAGTGCATAGTAGGTGACAGGTGCAAGATAGCAGGAGGAGAGCAGCACCGTGCGATGTGCTATTCCATTGCTCATGCCGGAACGCTTGCGCTGCGGAACAGCCTATTCCAGCGTATCTTCCCGTTGAGCCATCCCTTGTCTTTTTCCAGTGATAACCAGATAAGCATTGGCTTACCCACGATATGATCTTCCGGAACGAACCCCCATACCCGGGAGTCGGCTGAGTTGTGGCGGTTATCTCCCATCATGAAGTAATAATCGAACCGGAAGGTGTAGGTGTCAGTTTCTACGCCGTTGATAAACACCTTGCCGTCGCGATATTCAAAGTCATTCCCTTCATAGTTCTTGATACAGCGTTCGTATGCCGCCACCTTGAAAGGCAAGTTGTCGGTGAAGGTGATCGTCTCCCCCTTCTTGGGAATCCAGAGGGGACCGAAGGTGTCGCGCGACCAGCCCGTGTCGTAGCTGAGTGGGTAGTAATGGCTCATACCGGGCTGTTCTTTCTCCCTGATGATTTCCCACACAAATGGTTTGGCTTTCAATCCGGCTACCATCTCTTCCGTGAGGGGGATGCTGAAGTAGAGACGTCCATTGTTCCCGTTACGGGCCTGCAAACCGAACATGGCCAGATTTAAACTGTCCACACCAGATAGGTCCTGTGAGCGTGTGATCACCTGCCCGTAGTTGTTCTGCGTTTCATAGTCTGCCTTGTTGATGCCCAATTCATTGAAGAGCTCCGGGGAAATTTGAGTACCGTCGGTGTGGATCATATAGTTGTGTTGGGAGTAGCGTGGGTTGGGCAGGTGTTTGCCGTCGATGAAGACGCTGTCGTTGCTCAAGGTGATGGTTTCTCCCGGCAGGCCGATGCAGCGCTTCACGTAGTTTTCTCTCCGGTCCACCGGGCGGTAGACGATCTCTCCATAAGTACGCCGGTCTGATCGCACACCATTGCTGCCATTGGGGTTTAGCTTCGAGAGGGTGTAGAAATCAACTCCCTGCATGTTGA
Organism: Proteiniphilum sp.; assembly: GCA_036733365.1. Lineage (GTDB taxonomy): Bacteria > Bacteroidota > Bacteroidia > Bacteroidales > Dysgonomonadaceae > Proteiniphilum. The sequence continues at coordinate 24,872 of DAINAS010000030.1, read as the reverse complement.
GAGCCACCGTATCGCCGGTAGGAAAGTTGAAGACCACGATATCGTTTCGTTCCACCTTGCCAAACCCTTTCAGTCGTTTGTATTTCCATTGTGGTCTCTCGATGTATGACTTGCCGCCCACCACCGGCATGGTGTGTTGTGCCAGCGGAAAAGAGAGAGGTGTGATGGGAGCGCGTGGACCATAGCTTAGCTTGCTCACTGCAAGGAAATCACCTACCAGTAGTGATTTTTCCAACGAGGAGGTGGGTATCTGATAGTTCTGGAAGAAGAAGGTGTTGATGAAATAGACCGCCACCAACGCGAAGAGGATTGCATCCACCCATTCCATGGTCTTGCGGAATGGTTCGTTCTTCGATTTCTTCCAGAAGGACCAGGGGATGAACTTGGTGATGTAGATGTCGAAGAAGAGTAGTATGAACAACAGGATCCATGGCGATCCTGCCCAGAGTGAGAAGAGGAGGGTTGCTGCAACCCAGACAGCAAACCAGAACCACTGATGGCGGGTTGCAGATGAAACACGTTGTTTGAATGTCATAGCGTCAATTCTTACAATATCTGTTTATAATGAACCCAGCATGTCTTTCATGCCGAGGAGTCCCTTCCTGCCTTTGGTGAACTCGGCAGCCAGCACCGCTCCCAGCGCAAATCCGGAGCGATTCTTCGCATCATGTGTGATACGGATGGTGTCACTTGCCGATTCATAGATAACGGTATGGATACCCGGTACTTCCCCTTCTCGAAAGGCGTCTATCGGGAGTTCACCTGAAGTGCCTTTCTCACCCAGTACCCACTTCTCCTTCCGTCCCACCTGTTCGATGATCCCCTCGGCCAGGGTGATGGCAGTGCCGCTTGGAGCGTCCAACTTGTGGATGTGGTGGGTCTCCTCCATGCGTATCTCATAATCTGTGAACCGGTTCATGATCTTTGCCAGATAGTTGCTCAGTGCAAAGAAGATGTTAACACCCAGGCTGAAGTTGGAGGCGTAGAAGAAGGTCTTTCCGTTTTTGTTGCACTCCTCCCTGATCTCATCCATGTGTTCCAGCCATCCAGTGGTGCCCGATACAACAGGTACACCGGCTGCGAATGCTCTCCTGTAGTTGTGAAGAGCGCTCTGCGGTGAGGTGAATTCTATCGCCACATCGGCACTCCCAAATGCGGGTGAGGTGAATTTATCCTCCTCTCCTATATCAATCGTGCATACAATCTCATGTCCTCTCTCCCGGGCGATGCGTTCGATCTCATGTCCCATCTTCCCGTATCCTATCAATGCTATTTTCATCTTTTTTATTTTCTATATACCTGCCGGTGACAGGTTATGTAACCAACAAAAGTACAAAATAAATAGTTACTGAATGTGCCTTGACCCGTAAATTCACCTACTATTGGATGTTGCGATTAAAGCCATCCCTCAGTGCGGTACCAGGCGACTGTCATTTCTACCCCCTCTTTCAGTTTCCAGCGAGGGGTGAAATCGATATCCTCTTTGAGAGGGGTTATATCGCAGGCCCAGTTGCGCTGTTTCATGATTAAAAACTTGTCACTGTTAAAGGTAGTAGTCCTGCCTAGCAGAGAAGAGAATCCACCATTCACAAAGGCAGCATGTTTTGTCAACCAAAGTGGTATCTTCAGACGGATTACTCTCTTTTTCCCAAGTGCCTCCTTTACGATGGCATTAAATTGAGAGTCACTATAGCTGTCACCATCCGCCAGGAAATATATTTTGTTTTTGATCTCTTTTGCCAGGAGGTTGAAGATCACCTCTGCCAGATCCTTGCTGTGGATGAAGGTTAGCAGCTGTTTACGGAAACCTACTCCCACATCCAGGCCATTATTCACCGCTTTCATCAGGATCAGGTAATCCTTGTCGCGTGGTCCGTAGACACCGGTAGGACGGATGATTAACCAGTGGATGCTCTTCTGGCTGATCAGGAATTGTTCTGCCTTAAGCTTGCTTCTGCCATAGGCAGTGTTGGGATGGGGTACACTCTCTACACTGAAAGGGGTGTATCCTTTTTCATCCCCGGGTCCCATCACACTGAGTGAACTGAGCAGTATGAAGGTGCCGGAAAGTGCTTCTGCCGCTTGAAGCGCTTCAACCAGGTTACGGGTGTATTGATAGTTCACCCTGTCAAAGTCCTCATTCCGTCTTGCCTTGGTGAGACCGGCCACATGGATTACCGCATGGAAAGGGCCAAAATGTTTTACCTGATCCCGCAGTTGTTGGGTGAGCATCCTTGAATCTTCGTAGTGGAGGTCAATTAGTCTGATTCGATCATCCTGTAGGTGACGTAGGCTGCTTCCGGAGCGAATACCCGCCCAGGTAGCATGTCCCATTTCGAGAGCCCTGTCGACGATGGTACTGCCGATAAATCCACTTGCGCCGGTGATCAGTATTTTTTTTTGGTCCATTGTGAATCATTTCTCTCCTGCAAAAATAGCGATATCTTCATGAAAACACCCCATCTGAAGCATTCTGATTGTTTTTTTTATTACCTTGCGTTAACTAAAACAGGACTCATTTGTTTAAGTAATAACAATCAACAGAGATATTATGAGCAGAAAAACAAACACCTCTTCCACTGAAAGTAAACCCAGGAAGAAAGAACTGATTACATCCGTCACACAATTCCTTACAGAAAACAACGATAAACAATACAACTACAAACAGATAGCAGCAGCCATCAACGTGCGAGGCGAAGAGGGCCGGCGGCAGTTGGTGAAGGTGCTCGACAAGCTACGCGATGAAGATATGCTGCTTGAGACCTCCCGTGGCAGGTACCGGATCAACAACCGTGGTTTGATGCTGGAGGGTCGATTTGAGCGAAGAAGCAACGGTAAAAACTTTTTTGTGCCTGACGATGATGCAAACATCATCTACATTCCCGAACGTAACAGCAAGCATGCCATGAACGGAGACCGTGTACGGGTTCAGTTGCTGGCCAAACGCAAACGTGCCGAAACAGAGGGAACGGTTGTGGAAATTCTTGAACACACTCAGAGTCGATTTGTGGGGGTACTTGAGGTACAGAAACACTTCGCTTTCCTGGTAATGGACAGCAAGTTTCTCTCCAATGACATCTTTATCCCGAAAGAGGACCTCAACGGAGCCGGCAACGGAGACAAAGTGGTAGTGGAGATTGTAGAGTGGCCCGAGAAAGCCAACAACCCTGTGGGTAAGGTGATTGATGTCCTGGGTAAGCCGGGTCAGAACGACACCGAAATGCATGCCATCCTGGCACAATATGACCTGCCCTACAAGTATCCGGCAGAGGTGGAGAAATATGCAGAGAAGATATCTGACAAGATCAGCCAGGAGGAGATCGCCAAAAGGGAGGATTTCCGTGATGTGTTCACCATCACCATCGACCCCAAGGATGCAAAGGACTTTGACGATGCACTCTCTCTACGGCAGCTCTCACCCAGGGAGTGGGAAGTGGGAGTTCATATCGCCGATGTGACACACTACGTGAAGCCGGGTGATTTGGTGGACCGGGAGGCGGTGAACAGGGCCACATCGGTCTATCTGGTGGACCGTACCATCCCGATGTTGCCGGAGCGACTCAGTAACGGGCTTTGTTCGTTACGTCCCCAGGAGGAGAAACTCTGCTTCTCGGTAATCTTCAACCTCAATGACAAGGCTGAGATCAAACAGTCGCGCATCGCCCGCACGGTGATCAAATCGGACAGCCGTCTCACCTACGAGGATGCACAGGCGGTGATTGAGACCGGCAAAGGTGATTTCTCATCTGAGATCCTTAAAATGAACGATCTGGCCATCCAGCTTCGTGAACGTCGTTTTGCTGACGGGGCTATCAACTTTGAACGGTATGAGGTGAAGTTCAACCTCGATGAGAAAGGAAAACCGCTTGGTGTTTACTTCAAGGAGTCGAAAGAAGCTAACCACCTGATTGAGGAGTTCATGTTGCTGGCCAACAAGGCTGTTGCGGAGGCTATTGGGCGGGTGCCCAAGGGTAAGAAAGCCCGCACGTTTGTCTATCGCATCCACGACATCCCCGATCCGGAGAAGCTGGATACACTAAACAGCTTCATCCTCCGTTTTGGACACAAGATCAAACCGGAAGGCTCCAAGACCGAGGTGGCAAAAAGCATCAACGCCCTGCTCGACAAGGTGCAGGGACGTCCCGAAGAGAACCTGATCGAGACCATTGCCATCCGTACCATGTCGAAGGCGATCTACTCCACCAAAAATGTGGGGCATTACGGCTTGGCTTTTGACTATTATACCCACTTCACTTCACCCATCCGCCGCTACCCCGACATGATGGTACACCGGCTGCTGGAGCATTACCTGGCAGGTGGAAAGAGCGCTAATCAGGGTGAACTTGAAGAGGAGTGCAAGCACTGTTCACAGATGGAGCAGGTGGCTTCCAACGCGGAGCGTGATTCCATTAAGTACAAGCAGGTGGAGTTTATGTCGGATAAGATCGGCAAGGTGTATGACGGAGTGATCTCCGGCATCACCGAATGGGGACTTTATGTGGAGATTAACGAGAACAAGTGCGAGGGGATGATTCCCATCCGGGAGCTGGATGATGATTTTTATGAGCTGGATGAGAAGAACTACCGGTTGGTTGGACGTCGCACCAAGCGTGAATATCGTCTTGGACAGCCGGTCTCGATCCAGGTGGCGCGTGCCAACCTCGATCGCAAGCAACTCGATTTCACTTTTGCATAGGATACCCTACTCTGCGGGTATAGTCGGCAGCTCGCATCTTACCTGCCAGTCTTAGAGCAATCGAGGTATAGCTTGCGGCATCCTTTCCTTTCCCTGCAATGAGAGCCTTGGCCGCCTTCTTCAGGGCGGCCATCACGCTGTATGCAAATGCCCTGATACCGTTGTAGTAGGGATTGGAAGCCTCAGTGAGAAAGTAGACAAATTCGGAGTAGAAGAATTGAGCTCTGCTCAATTCCCTGTTCTCCCGCTCATGATACCCAACTGCATTCTTCACCAGTCCTAACCGGTACCCCTTTTTTTGCAACCGCAGTACGAAATTACGGTCCTCACCATAATGTGCAAAGAGCGGAGCGAAGCCACCCACCTCACGGATGATTCGTGTGGGTACCAACCAGAGTGCTGCGTTGATAAACTTGAATTCGGTTACAGTTGACGACAGCCGTTCAGCATCTCTCCTGTCACGAATGCCCGTATAGTCAGCAAAACCGAAGTCAGTAGCATCACCCCTGCTGTTGAGGTGGAGGGGTGACAAAACCCCGTAAGATTTATCTCCCTCAGCAGCAGCCACTAGCAGGGCTAGCGTGTCAGGTTCGATGCGTGCGTCCTGGTTCATCAGGAATAGATAGTCAAACCCCTTCTCCAGTGCATATCTAAACCCGATGTTGTTGGCCTTTCCGAAACCCAGGTTCTCTTTGCTTTTAATCAGTACCACCCCAGGATAGCGGGAACGGATGATTTCACAAGTGTTGTCATCCGAACCATTGTCGACAACGACTGTCGTAACCGGCAGGGTTGAAGTGAGCAGGGAATGCAGGCAGCGATCGATCCATGGTTCGAAATTGTAAGAAACGATCAGGGCGCAGAGTGATGGGTTGGTGGTGTCACTTATCATGTGAAGTAGCTTTGATCATACATTTACGGAAAAAAGGGGGCGCGAAATTGTTCAGATCATTCAGGAAGACCATCACACCGGGAGTGGGATAGTGGTGAAACCCCAAGTTGTTGAAAAAACGGGTAAACTCTATAAAATCATCTGGATGATGGTAGGTGCAGAGTGCGATTCGAAGTGGATGATTGTTGATGAGACGGCTCATCCCTTTTAGTACAGAAGCTTCGGCACCCTCCACATCAATCTTGCAGAACTGGGGTCTTACTCCTCTCTCTTCAAAAAAGTGGTCGAGGGCAATCTGATGGTCGCTGTTGCTGTCGCCCACAAATCGGGGTACAATGGTCACCTTCTCCTGCCAGGGAGCAAAAGTAGCTTCAAGTGCTTCAAGCCACCCGTTGTCCTGTTCAAAAAGAAAGATTCGTTGTTGACTCTCTACGTTCAGCAGTGAGAAGTAACCCTCGGCACACCCCACGTCAGCCAGCAACTCTCCGGTACGGGGATAAAAAGATTCATCAGTGTAGCAATGCGGTGATTCCCAATCTTGTTCAATGAGCAACATGTTATATAGCAGTTGAACAGTGCGTTTGTTGTGTGAGCGTTTGAAGTAGAGTCGTTTATTTCCAGTAAGCACATATGGAAGACCGTTTTTGGAATCATGCAATACATTGATATCCCGGTATCGGTATTTCTCCTGAAAGTGGCCGTAGAAGGTGGAGAGGCGATGGTGCAGAAGGTATACGACTGCGTTTTCAATCTCTGGATCCGTGGGTGGATTTTTTCGGTAGTGGGTAAGCACCTTTTTACGTGCCCATTTGTACTGTTGAGAGGTCTGAAAGGCTTTCAGTCTGGAGATGACTTTGTAGCGCAGCGTATTGGTTGTATTTTTCATAAAAGCTCATTTTTGAGTGATGATCCACTCCTTGATCTCCTTGATCATCTCGAGCCTGAAGAGACGACAAAATAGTAGGTAGAGGATAGCTACAATACCGCTGCCGGTAAAGATAAAGAGCAGGTTGTGCTCGATATTGCGGGTTAAGAGCCAGGCTACACCACTACTAATCAGTGCCAGCAGCAGGTAGGGGAGCACATCGCCAGCAAAAGCTGATAATGAGTATCCGATCAGTCTCCGGGAGAGGATGAGAGAGATGACCAGTGTTACATTGGTATAGATAACCCAGCTGGCTGCAAGCCCCATGATTCCGTAGTGAAAGAGCATTGCGATGAGGAGTACCAATATCAGTCGCCTGATGATCTCTACCCCGAGAAAATAGTTGGCTTTCTCCCTGGCGATGAATAGCTCATTCAGGACAAAAGCAAAGGGGGAGATGATTCCCGCAAGAGTGAGTATCCGGAAATAGGGTACAGCCGGCAACCATTTCTCCTTGAAGAGAAAGAGGAAGGTGGGCTCGGCAATCAGGATCATCAGGAATCCAATGGGAAAAGACAAGAAAGCAAGTGATTTCATCATTTTGCTCACCACACGATGCAACCTTTCAGTCTGATCGTTGATCTCTGGAAGAATCAGCATCGAGACGGAACGGAAGGTGTTGGAGAGGACGCCAAAAGGTATCTCTTGATATTTCTGTGCCTGGTTGTAATATCCCACCTGATGCATCGCGTTTGGATAGAAGAAGGCAATGATGGATGGGTATATATTGTTAAAGATGGCGTTGATAAGTGAAGTGGTGACTAGCTTGTAGCTCAGCCCGGTAAAGGATCGAAGCAATTTCATGCTGAACAGCTTCAGTGGTGTCCACCGAGAGTAAAACCAGAGAAACATCGTGCGGAAGAGGGCAAAAAGAAGGTTCTGCGCTACCAGTGACCAGACACCGTATCCTTTCAATGCCATCACCATGGCAGCAATCACGGCGATGAGTTGTGCCACCAGGTTTACACGTGTGATCCCCCTGAAGTCAGCTTTCTTGGTGAGGAGTGTCATTTGGATTATACCCGCGGCATTGAGGATGAGTGATAGGAAGAGAATGCGGGAGACAGATATGATGCGGGGATCGTGGAAGAGTTGTGCAATGTGGGGAGCTGCTGCGAAAAGCAACAAATAAAGCAAAACGCTGAACAGCAGATTGAAATAGAAGACGGTGCTATACTCTTCAGCAGTGATATGCTTTCGGTTGAGAAGGGCACGAGTGAATCCGCTGTCAACCAGTAATGCTGAAAAAGCAATAAAGATAGTGAGTGCCCCGATCAATCCATATTCAGAGGGTGAAAGGATACGCATTAGCACGATACTGCTACCCAAAAAGATGAGCTGTTGCCCAAATTTATCCAGAAAACTCCAGAAGAGTGATACTGTGGTCTTATGTTTGAGTGTCGGTTCCGCCATCAGTGGGTGAAAAATTGCTGTTTGCTCCGCAAAAATACGTAACTTAATTCACAATTCTGGTTTTTTGACAACCGTGTTGTGGCTATCGCGAAAAATGTATCTCTTGAAACCGCCAATTTATGAGCTTGTTTTGTTTTTTAATGTAAATTTGCGAGGATGACTTTTTCACAAGAGATAAAGCAGCAAGCGCTGCAGCTTGGCTTCGATGTATGCGGCATCTGCCGCGCCACAGACAGTGGTGAGGAGGATCGTTATATGCAGTGGCTTCATGATCACTGGCAGGGAGATATGGGATACATGGAGCGTAACATCGACAAACGGCTTGATCCCCGCCTTCTGGTGAAAGGTGCCCGTTCCATCATCTCTGTTGCACTGAATTACTATCCACCGGTTAAGCTTCCGGGAAAGGTGCCACAGTTCGCCTATTACGCCTATGGGAAGGATTACCACGAGGTGGTAAAGGGGAAGCTTAGGCGTCTTTTCGAATGGATCCGGGAGCGTCATCCGGAAGTTAAGGGGAGGTATTTTTCTGACTCGGCACCCGTCCTGGAGCGCTTCTGGGCAGCACGTGCAGGATTGGGTTTCATTGGCAAGAACACCCTGCTGATCATTCCAGGCAAGGGCTCTTACTTTTTTCTTGGAGAATTAATCATCGATATGGAACTCGATTACGATGAGCCTGTCACCGAGAGTTGCGGCGACTGCACCCGCTGCCTTCGTTCCTGTCCCACCGCTGCTATAGAACAACCCTACAGACTGAATGCTGCAAAGTGTATCTCCTATCAAACCATTGAAAACAAGGGGGAGATTGACCCCGATATCCTGCCTAACCTTCGAAACAACATCTACGGTTGTGACATCTGTCAGAAGGTATGTCCCTGGAACAGAAGCGCAACCTCGCACAGCACACCTGAGTTCATGCCATCCGATGAATTTCTTTCACTTGATTTGGAGCAGATCATGGAGATGGATGAGGATCGCTGGCGCAATATCTTTCGTCATTCGGCGGTAAAAAGAGCCAAGTTTAGCGGATTGAAACGCAACGCAATTGCCATTTCCAAAAGTCACTGGAAATAGCTACATTTGCATTTTGCAGCACAGTTATGACAACAGATGAATCATTTGACATCCGAGCGAAAAGTATGTTGCCGGAGAGTGAACGGGAAGTAGAAAATACACTGCGTCCGCTTACCTTCAGTGGCTTCAATGGTCAGGAGAAGATCGTAGAAAACCTGAAGATCTTCGTCAGTGCCGCCCGCATGCGGGGTGAATCACTCGATCACGTGCTGCTGCACGGTCCACCGGGACTGGGTAAAACAACTCTTTCGAACATCATCGCCAATGAACTGGGCGTCGGTTTCAGGGTTTCCTCCGGACCGGTGCTTGACAAGCCGGGTGACCTTGCTGGTATTCTTACCTCATTGGAACCCAACGATGTACTTTTCATTGACGAGATACATCGTCTTTCACCTGTGGTGGAGGAGTATCTCTACAGTGCGATGGAGGATTATCGCATCGACATCGTAATCGACAAAGGACCCAGCGCCCGCTCCATACAGATCGATCTCAATCCTTTCACGCTGGTGGGTGCCACCACACGCAGTGGCCTGCTCACCAGTCCCCTGCGTGCCCGCTTCGGGATTAACATGCATCTTGAATATTACGATATCGATACACTTACTGGAATTGTGTTGCGATCTGCGGATATCCTGCAGATAGCGTGCGACCGGAATGCTGCATTGGAGATTGCCTCCCGCAGCCGCGGTACACCGCGAGTGGCCAACGCCCTTCTGCGCAGGGTGCGTGACTTTGCACAGGTGAAGGGTAACGGCCGCATCGATCGAGCCATCTCAACCTATGCGCTCGAAGCACTTTACATTGACAAGCATGGGTTGGATGAAATCGACAACAAGATACTGCTTACGATCATTGACAAATTCAATGGTGGACCAGTGGGAATATCTACCATCGCCACCGCCGTGGGGGATGATGCCGGTACCATTGAAGAAGTATATGAACCATTTTTAATCAAGGAGGGATTCATCAAGCGCACCCCACGTGGTCGTGAGGTGACAGAATTGGCTTATCTTCATTTAGGAAGGATGAAGAGGGGTGAGCAGAGAGAGCTGTTCTAAGGTGCGGTGAGAGCAGTCAGCTTACGCCAGTCAACTCAATAATTACTGAATATCAATTCAATTTTCAGGTTGCCCTCTCTTTTGTCAAGTTTGGCTGCCGTGGGCCACATCTGGTTCTGTAGGTCTGTTAGCGTTTGGGTACCGGAAGAATAGTAACTCTGCTGTGAGGTGGTGATGGTTGCATCCACCGGAACCAGGTAATAGACCAGATCTTTTGGATTTTCTCCCATCGTCCGGTTGTAATAGTTCATCATTGCAGAGATGTTGTTAAAGTCGTAGCTGTAGGTGGTAGCATCGAACTTATCAGAGAGAAAACTGGTGACATTGTCCGGCAGTTTATTCTTTTCGAAGAATCCTGCCAACGAATCCCGGTTGATCAACAGCAGATAATCGGGTGGAGAGATTTTCACCAGCGGATCTTCCGTTGCCTCAGGCATTGCACTGAAAGAGAAATTGGCCAGGTTGAGAGCCCTGGATTCTAATTCCTGATTTATATCGCTGAAGGGAAAGGTGATCTCGGTCACTACACCGGCAGGACTTTTCACGTAGGTGTGGCTGTCACTCTCTTCCAACAACTGTTGGTTATTACTGCGAATGGTGTTGATCTGGGTCACATCAGGGGTGATGTAGAGTCTCATTGCATCGGTGCGGGTAGTATCCTGACCGGTCGAAGAGCCTTTTACATCGGTATAGTGATAATGAACGTAGAAGGTGGTGTAATTGACGTTTATAATGGTACTGTTTCCGAAACTGGTTGTAAAGTAGAGACCGGGAAAGAACTCTCTGAAACTGTTCAAATCGCTCATCTTTCCATGACTCGGTTTGTTGTATTCATTGAGAAACCGTTCACCAATTGTTAGGGGGAGATTCACACTGATGTCGTAAACATTGTAAGACTCGGTGGTATATCCAGAGTTGTAATACTCGGTATGATAATTGTTGTTCTTTCCTGTAAACACTGTCTTCCCCAGCGGTGCTGACATTTCAGCATACTCTTCCGGATTGATGTGTGTATAGTTGTTGATCCCTTTGAGTGATCGGTTGAGCTCATATGCCGACAATTCCATTGGTGCCAGAGAATCACCCATCATGTTGGTGTATGATACAACAACCCTCACAGAATCAATGTGAGCGCCCGGTTTGAATTCTGATCCTTCAGGCAGGTAAAATTCACCCATAAACTCTGATTTGACAGATCCGAAAACCGGATCCAGGTATTCTCCCAGCACGGGATATTTGGTCCTGCCAAAAATTGAATCGAGTTGAATGGTACGGGCTTTAAGATGCATAGTGTCGATACCCACTGTGAGTGAGTCCATTCCCGGTTGGATGGAGAACCCCACCTGATCGAGTGTGTCGTCACAGGAGAGTGCCATTAAAGAGAGTAAGGCCACAATCAGCACCTTGTATAAAGAGTTGGGTTTCATTGGCTCCAAAATATTTTTTTTCAACGGCGCAAATATCAGAAAAAAAAGGTTCAGATGAAAGCTGTTCAAATGCTTTCTCTCATTTTTTAATGATAATTGTCTTACGTCGATTTAAAAAAAGAAATTCATTAAGGTTTTTAAGAGAATCATGCATCAATTTGATCGTAAAAGCGATTAATCTCATCAGAGTACTGTTCGAAGTCGCTCTGGAAAGGGAGTTGCTGAATGCCTTTGTCAGTTGCATAGCGGATTAGTTCCGGGTCAACCTTATCGCTTCCCATGATGATGCCATCTGAAAAGTCAATGGCCAGCTTCATCAGCTTGGTGTAATCAATCGTGCCAAGCGCTTTTACAGCTTCAACCTCTTTGTCTCCAATGCCGTCATATCGCAGCTTGCCGGCAAAGTCGGGTTGGAAGGGTCTGGAAAACGACTCGTCATAGAGTGAGCAAATCACTTTGCTGTTTCTGAAACAGGGATCGTCTGCATAACCCTTTTTGATGTAGAGTGGGGCCAACGCTGAAAACCAACCATGGCAGTGAATTACGTCAGGCACCCATCGTAGCTTCTTGATGGTTTCCATTACACCGCGAATGAAGAAAATACTTCTTTCATCATTGTCTTCGTATTCTGCTCCATCTTTGTCAGTCAGTAGTTCCTTGGTTTGGAAATAGTCTTCATTATCGATGAAGTAGACCTGCATTCGAGCCGCTTGAATTGAAGCCACCTTGATGATCAGCGAATGGTCGGAGTCATCGATGATCAGGTTCATCCCCGAGAGACGGATCACTTCGTGCAATTGGTTGCGGCGTTCGTTAATCGGTCCGTACTTGGGCATAAAGGCTCTGATTTCTTTTCCTTTTTCCTGGATGGCCTGTGGTAAGAAGCGTGAAGTGTTCGAGATGGGCGTTTCGTCGAGATAAGGGTAAATTTCCTGCGTAATGTACAATATTTTTTTCTGGGACATGGAGCTAAATCTCTAAATTTGAGTACAAAGATAATAAAAAAAATTCAGACAATAACAAAATAAAAAGATGTCAATTTTATAATCAGCACTATAATAAGACTATAACAGGTTTATTGCGTTTTTCTGAAACTTTTTACCATTGGTTTACTTGCCCCTTTGCCATAAAAGCAGCTATGCAACGGTTCATATTTCAACAATCCGTGAAAGAAAGCTAATTATTTTCTCAATGAAGGCAAATTTCTTCTCTATGTGGCAAATATTTTGTTGCTTTGCAGACTGAAACAAAATAATCAATGAAAGTTATTCATACTGTTTCCGGTCTCAACCTGGCACTGCAATCGATTCGCTGCAAGGGCGATTCTATAGGGTTTGTGCCTACAATGGGGGCGTTACATGAAGGTCATGCAGCACTAATCCGGCAAAGCATTGCCGACAATGAATGTACGGTGGTAAGCCTTTTTGTGAACCCCACGCAGTTCAACAACAGTGATGACCTGCTGCTCTATCCCCGCACTCCGGAGGCAGATGAACAATTGTTGCAGGAGTTGGGGGTAGACTTTCTGTTTGCTCCTTCTGCTGAGGAGGTTTATCCGGAGCCGGACAGAAGGGTGTTCGATTTTGGAATGCTTGACAAAGTGATGGAAGGTCGCTATCGTCCCGGTCATTTCAATGGTGTAGCCCAGGTGGTAAGTCGCTTGTTCAGCTTTGTCCAGCCTGATAAAGCCTATTTCGGAGAGAAAGATTTCCAACAACTTGCCATCGTGCGTGAGATGACTGCAATGCTTCATATCCCGGTGGAGATCGTGGGTGTGCCCATCGTGCGGGAGCAGTCGGGATTGGCCATGAGTAGCCGCAATCAACGTTTATCGCTTCCGGAGCGGGAGCAGGCCTCTCGTATTTACCATGTTTTACGTGACAGCGTACAAAAGAAGAGAGACTATGCCCCACAGGAAATTGCATCGTGGGTCGTTCAGGAGATAAACAATGTGCCCGGTTTACGTGTTGAATATTACGAAATTGTGGACGGATATTCACTCCAACCACTTGCCTCCTGGGGGGAGAGTGATTGGCCAGTGGGTTGCATTGCCGTTTATTGTGGTGAGGTGCGATTAATCGACAACATCAGTTACAGATAATAAGTTATGTGGGTAGAGACATTAAAATCAAAGATACACAAGGCAACAGTCACCGATGCCAATCTCAATTACGAGGGAAGCATCACCATCGACGAAGATCTGATTGATGCTGCGGGAATGTTTGTGCACGAGAAAGTTGCGGTAGTGAACAATAACAATGGTGAGCGATTCGAGACCTATATCATTCGTGGGGAACGTGGTTCAGGGACCATTTGTCTCAATGGCGCAGCAGCCCGTAAGGTACAGGTAGGGGATGTGATCATCATCATGAGTTATGCTCTCCTTCCGCTGGAAGAGGCAAAGTCATTTATTCCCACTGTGATCAACCTCGAGCCTGGCTCCAACAACATCCGCAGGTAACATTTGAAGTCAAAGAACCTGCCGCCGGTAGTGAATCACATCGGCGGTTTTTTTATGAAACCACAAAGTGTACAGCAATAAACAGATTCTAAAGGTTAGTTCACCCATCCTGCTAAGCTTGCTGGCGCAGAACATCATTCAGGTGATTGACACCGCCTTCCTCGGCCGTGTGGGGGAGGTGGAGCTGGGTGCGTCTGCCCTGGCAGGGATCATTTACATTGCCATCTACACCCTGGCCTTTGGTTTCAGTATGGGGAGTCAAATCCTCATAGGGCGGCGCAACGGTGAGGGGAACTACCATAAGATCGGCGAGATTGTGATCCAGGGGATCCTCTTCCTGTTGATTCCGGCACTCTTGCTGATTCCCCTGCTTCGTTACGCTGCGGTTCACTGGCTGCCGGCAATGTTCGCATCGCAGGATGTGGCAGGCGCGGTTACAGACTACATGGTGTGGCGTGTCTTCGGCCTTCTCTTTGCTTTTACCAACGTGATGTTTCGTGCCTTCTATATCGGCATTGCACGTACGAAAGTACTGACCATCAATGCGGTGGTGATGGGGCTGGTCAATGTGGTGTTCGACTATGGGTTAATCTTCGGGAATCTGGGTATGCCGGAAATGGGCATGGCCGGAGCAGCTATTGCTTCAGTGATAGCAGAGATGGCATCCACAATCTTTTTCATCCTCTATACACGTAAGACAGCCAATCCACACCAATATGGCTTCACCACAATACGCTTTCAGTGGCCGGTGATCAAGAAGATACTGGATATCTCCATCTTCATGATGGTGCAATACCTCTTATCGGTGGGCACCTGGATGCTTTTCTTTCTCTTCATCGAGAACTATATGGGTGAGCGATCGCTCGCGGTAACCAATATCGTACGCAGTTTCTACACCATTTTCACCATTCCCTCTCATGCTTTGGGGTCCTCCACCAGCACGTTGGTGAGCAACACCATCGGTGCCGGGAGGAACAGTGAAGTGCTTCAGCTGGTTAAGCGAATCTCACTCCTTAGCATGGGCGTGATGTTACTTGTCATCTTGGTGATCTCACTCTTCCCGCGGCTCATGATACACATCTATACTGACGATCCCTCGTTGATAAGCGATACGGTGGTTCCGCTCTACGTGCTGATCTCGTCACTGCCCCTCTACAGTGTGGGCACAGTGCTCTTCAGTGCCGTCTCCGGTACCGGCAACACCCGTACAGCTCTCGGTTTCGAGATCTTCACCCTGTTCTTCTACCTGGCCTACATGTGGCTGGTGATTATCTTCCTCCGTTTGTCTGTAGCTGTTGCCTGGACCACCGAGCATGTCTACTGGATCTTCCTGATGACCCTCTCCTTCTATTATCTCCGCAGCGGGAAATGGAAAGATCGCAAGATTTAAGCATTTTTACTATCTTTATCTCCCAATAAGTTGCTAGTTATGGGATCAAGGATATTCTGCATTGCCTTTTTACTCCTCTCGGTGCTCACTTCTCCCGCACAGGAGTTTCGTTGGAGTACCGGTATGGATTACTTCTTCGATAATATGGAGTATAAACCTTCGCCATATGCCGATGTCCGTACCCTGCAGGGTATCTGGTTAAACGCCCTGGGAGTTGTGGAATGGGACAGTTCCCACACCTTGGTGGCCGGGGTGAACCTGCTGAAGATGCCGGGGATGCGTCGTGCTGTTGACAAGGCTGAGGTCACGCTCTACTACAAATATGAAAACGAAAAGGTGCAGTTTCGTGCCGGTGCGTTCCCCCGCAGGGAGGTGCTCTCCAATTACTCAGATTTTTTTTTCAGAGATTCGGTGAATCAGTTTATGCCGCTGATGCAGGGTCTCTTCTGGCAGTTCGGCAGGGAGAATAACTTTTTCAACGCCTGGATGGACTGGACCGGTTATTCTACCGCCGAGGAACGTGAGAGTTTCTTCCTGGGTTTCTCCGGCAAAGCGAGCAAAGGCCTTTTTTTTGCTGATTTCCAATCCAACCTCTTTCATCTTGCCGGCAACTACCCCAACGACGGACGCTACGGCGTGAGTGAGGTGATCCAGGGTATCGCTTCAGCGGGGTTGCAGTATGACAGGGGAAGCAATTTTCAGGTGATGGCTTCGGCAGGTATCTTTGCAGGTGTGGAACGTGACCGCAAGGCAGAGGAGACTTATATCCCCATTGGTTTTATTGCACGATTCAATGCCGAATACATGGGGTTCGGCACCGAGAACAACCTCTATGCGGGAGATCCCCGCATGCGTCTTTTTGAGAGATATGGCAGTCAGCTTTACCGGGGTAATCCATTCCTGCAGGGAAGTCGCTATCTGCAAAGCAAATGGTATATTCGTCTCATTGAAACGGGGAGAACGAAGCTAC
>DAINAS010000030.1:0-8463 GCA_036733365.1 Proteiniphilum sp. | reverse complement strand
TATCTGCAAAGCAAATGGTATATTCGTCTCATTGAAACGGGGAGAACGAAGCTACGACTCAACTGCAATTTGCATTTCAGCGAGGGAGAAATGTTCTTCCAGCAAGCACTGAATCTCTCTGTAACGGTCGGAACGCTTGCACCACCTGAACGCAGCAACAGTGAGTATCCCTGGATGCGTTTTTTTTAATAATCGTCACATGTTATGGATCAGATCAGGCAACAAATAGAAGCGCTGCGTCAGCAGTTGCATGAACACAACTACAACTACTACGTCCTGTCACAACCGGAGATCTCAGATCAGGAGTTCGACCGGCTGATGGCCGAGTTGACTTTCCTGGAAGCCCAATACCCGGAGTATGCCGACCCCAACTCACCCTCAGTCAGGGTGGGGAGTGATACCAACAAGAGTTTCACGCAGGTGGCGCATCGATATCCGATGTTGTCATTGCAAAACACCTATTCCGAAGATGAGGTGAAAGAGTTCTACAACCGGGTAAAGAAGAGTCTGAACGAGGACTTTGAAATTGTTTGTGAACTGAAATATGACGGCACCTCCATCTCACTGATCTATGAAGAGGGGAAGCTTACCCGTGCCGTCACACGTGGCGACGGACAAAAAGGGGATGATGTGACCGCCAACGTGCGTACCATCCGCAACGTACCACTTATTCTGAGAGGAACGGAGATCCCCCCCTACCTGGAGATGCGGGGTGAGATCCTGATGCCCTGGAGCTCATTCGATGAATTGAACCGTGAACGGGCCGCACAGGAAGAGCCTCTTTTTGCCAACCCCCGGAACGCAGCTTCCGGAACGCTGAAGCTGCAGGATTCACGTCTGGTCGCTTCGCGCCGATTGCAGTCGTTTGTCTATTACATGCTGGGAGAATCGCTTCCCGCGGAAAGCCATTATGAGAATATGACCCGGGCACGTGATTGGGGGCTTAACGTGTCGTCGGCCATGCAACGCTGTCAGACGCTAGAAGAGGTGTTCGACTACCTGCGTTTATGGGACCATGAGCGGCGACACCTGCCGGTGACCACCGACGGTGTGGTGATCAAGGTCGATTCGCTGGTGCAACAGCGCAACCTGGGCTACACTTCCAAGTTTCCCCGATGGGCCATTGCCTATAAGTTTAACCCCGAGAAGGCGGTAACCACCTTGGAGTCAGTTTCCTGGCAGGTGGGTCGTACAGGTGCGATAACACCCGTAGCTAACCTGGAACCTGTATTGCTATCCGGTACTACCGTAAAGCGTGCATCACTCTATAACGAAGATGCGATACATGCCCTCGATCTGCACATCGGAGACAAGGTTTATGTGGAAAAGGGTGGTGAAATTATTCCCAAAATCACTGGTGTGGACAAAGATGCACGCTTCCTGTTGGGGGACAAGGTGACTTTCACACGTAACTGCCCTGCGTGTGGCAGTTTGTTGGTCCGTAACGAGGATGAGGCGGTTTATTATTGTCCCAACAGTGCCGGATGCCCCCCGCAAATCAAGGGACGCATCGAACATTTCGTGACCCGTAAGGCGATGGACATCACCATCGGACCGGAGACGATTTCACTGCTTTACGACAAGGGGATGATCCATGATGCTGCCGATCTTTACTCTCTCCGTTTCGATGATCTGATAGTTTTGGAACGGTGGGGTGAAACGAGTGCTCGTAATCTGTTGCAAAGCATTGAACAGTCAAAAACAGTGCCCTATGAGCGGGTGCTCCATGCGCTTGGAATCCGTTATGTGGGTGAGACGGTGGCACGCAAGCTGGCACACGCTTTCCCGCATATTGAGCGTTTGATGGTTGCAACAGAGGAGGAGCTGACGGCCGTGGAGGAGATTGGTGACCGTATCGCACAAAGTGTGAAAGTCTACTTTGCAAACCCGGAAAGCTTTTTGTTTGTTGAGCGACTCCGCAAGGCGGGGCTACAGTTTACGCTCAGCGCGGAGACACTGGCCGGCAGAACTGATAAGCTAAGTGGGTTGACCATTGTGATTAGTGGCACATTTGCGTTGCATTCGCGTGATGAATACAAGGCAATGATCCTGCAACATGGTGGTAAGAACAGCGGATCGGTATCCAAAAAAACCGATTATATCCTGGCCGGCGAGAACATGGGTCCTGCCAAGCTGGAAAAAGCTGAGAAGCTGGGGGTGAAAGTGATTGACGAGCAGACTTTCCTGCAGATGATCGGTTCGTGACAGAGAGGTCTATTCCTCCATGTTGAAGCTGCTTGTGCCAATGTGGTGCCCATCGGCAAAGATATCAGCTTTGAAGGTGCCCGGCATCAGGAACTCTTCGATATCCCAGTAAAGGGTTACCGGTATCTCTTCGCCTCCATATTCCACAATGCGATGCATGGAATAAAGAATATCCCTGTTCTCATAGGGGAACGTATGGGTGGGACTCTTGGAGAGTACTGTCCCATCGGGTGTCATCAGTCGCACGAAAATGGTTCGCTCTCCCGGTTCAGAGGTGATGTTGCGGGCAATGGTGAAGGAGACCACAAACTGACTGCTGCGACTGAGCCTCGACTGCTCCCTGCCACGGTTGTTCACTGCCTTCACTGCGATGTTGGTAGCCACCAGCTGTGCAGCCAATGACACCTTCTCCGTCAGTTCTTCTTTCTCCTGTGATACTTGTGTCAGTGTACGGTTGGTCTCATTAAACTGCCGTGTAATCTGCCGGTTCTCAGCCCGCAGCTCTTCGTTCAGTCGGTTTAGTGAGTCAATCTGATGGATGTAGGAGCGCAGCACCTTTCGCAAAGTGGAAAGCTCATCTTTTAGTCGTCTGATCTCTGCCTGGTCGGTGGCTTTTGTCATGCGCAGCTCCTCCTGGAGGCGCATCACCTTCGTTCGTTCGTTCTCCAGCTTGTATAGTAGTGAGTCGTTCTGCACACTGAACTTGAACCCTTCATACTGTAGTGAGATCGCTTCATACTCATCCTCCAACTCCTGTTTGTCGAGGGTGAACTGTTGCTGCATATCTTCAATTTCAGCATTCTTGTTTACCAGGAAGCCAATTGCGATGGCCAACACGATGGCCAACACTCCGATGACGGCAATCAGTTGAGCTGTTCTTTCCTTAAAGTCAAATTTCATCTAAACCCTTATTTTTCAATCGTGGGCAAAATTAACCGTTTTCGTCTGAAAAGCCACTCTGAAGGTGCGCTTTTTTGTATATTTAAGATTTATCCCCCAAGAACGTCAGCTCTGTTTTAAAGAATAGCTTGTCATGTGATGACTGCTAAAAGATCGAGAGGTTCGTCACGGTGGTGAACTGTTCCAGAAAGAGCATTCCCCTGTATGAGTTGCCTTTGCTGTTAAGCCTTGGACTCCAAACGGCAATGGTATACCTGCCCGGGTGCACTGCCACGATGCCACCCCCCACACCACTCTTGCCCGGCAGTCCCACCTTGAAAGTGAACTCACCTGCTTCATCGTAGAAGCCACAGGTCTGCATCAGCGCGTTGGTACGTTTGGTGCGGCTGGGAGAGAGAATGCGTTCTCCCGACCAGGGTACCACCCCATTGTTGGCCAGGAAGAGGAAAGTAGATCCAAGCTCTTTGCAGCTCATCTCCAGGGAACAAAGGTGGAAGTAAAGATCCATTACTGTTTCAATCTCGTTTTCAATGTTGCCGAACGATTTCATGAGGTAAATCATGGCATAGTTACGGTTACCCGTCTCTTTTTCAGATTGTGCTACCCTTGGGTTAAAGTCGATGGTGTTGTTGCCTGAAAGAGTTCTCACAAAAGCGAGCATCTCCTCCCTGGGATTATCCAGCTCGCTTACCAGTATATCACAAATGAGGATGGCCCCTGCATTGATAAAAGGGTTGCGGGGGATGCCTCTGTCCACTTCCAACTGCAGGAGGGAGTTGAAGGGTGTTCCTGCCGGTTCCAGGTTGGTTCGTTTCCAGACATCACTTTTCAGTCGCCTGTAAGCCATTACAAATGAGAGTACCTTGGCGATGCTTTGTATGGAGAATCGCTTCGCTGCATCTCCGTAAGAGTAACCTTTACCCTCTACGGTTTTCAGATGTACACCAAACTGATTGGGATCAACAGAAGCCAACTCAGGGATGTAAGCAGCCACTTCACCCCTGTCCTCTTTTTTTTGGAGATCACGAAAGATCTCTTCGAAAATTTTCTCGTAATGCATGATCTGGAAGGCTAAACAGTAAGGTTCAATTTATAAGGCAAAGATAATCGGAAAAGAGATAGAGAGGGTGATTTGTGCCTTTTTTTTCTATCTTTATCATTCCAAACATTAAAGTAAAAACTGCAACTATGAAAAGATCACTTGTAAGTCTGTTCCTCTCCATTTTGCTCATTTCTCCTCTCTTTGCCGATGAGGGGATGTGGATGATTCACCTGCTGAGACAGCAGAAACTGGCTGAGATGCAGCAGATGGGACTGAAACTGGATGATGTGGATATCTACAACCCCGATGGCTCCTCTCTTAAGGATGCCGTGGTGCAGTTTGGAAGAGGCTGCACGGGTGAGGTGATTTCTCCAAACGGACTGGTGCTCACCAATCACCACTGTGGATACGGACAGATACAACAGCATAGCACACTGGAGCGCAACTATCTGGAAGAGGGGTTCTGGGCCATGTCGCCCGAGGAGGAACTGCCCAATCCAGGGCTTACGGTGACCTTCATTGAGGGTATTGAAGAGGTGACCGGTTGGGTGAAGGAGTGCCTGAAACGCGACAGGGAGGACGACACTGAGGGCCTCTTTTATCTCTCACCTTCTTATCTGAATCAGCTTGCACGCCAGAAAGCGGGCGAGCAGTTTCTGGCTGACCATCCCGGGACGGAAGTGGAAATTAAACCCTTCTTCGACGGGAATCAATATTACCTCTTTACCAAAAAGGTCTATTCAGACATACGGCTTGTAGGTGCCCCTCCAAGTGCCATCGGTAAGTTTGGTGCCGATACCGACAATTGGATGTGGCCACGCCACACGGGAGATTTCAGTCTTTTTCGTGTCTATGCAGACAAGGATGGCAATCCTGCTCCCTATGCAGCATCCAATGTGCCGTTACGTCCCAAGCGGTGGCTTACCATCTCCACAGCCGGGGTTGAGGAGGGTGATTTTGCCATGATACTTGGTTTTCCAGGCACTACCCATGCCTATTATACATCGTGGGAGGTGGCTGAGCGACGGGATATTGACAACGCGGTGCGCATAGCCATGCGTGAGGTGCGCCAGGAGGCGATGCTGGAGGCGATGCTGCGTGATCCGGCAGTGAAAATCCAGTATGCATCCAAATATTCAGGATCAACCAATGGCTACAAGAACGCGATTGGCAGCAGCTGGGCAATCGATAAGCGTGATTTTGAGCAACAGAAGAGCGTCATGCAGGAGCGACTTCTGGAGTGGGCAGCGACGAACAAACAGGAGAAATATGGTGATGCCCTTGCAGCAATTGAACGAATCGTGACTGAAAGGGCTTCATTGCGCTACCGTAGCTGGATGCTGACGGAAGCTGTGTTACGGGGTATAGAATTTGCGGCGGTGCCCACCCAGACTGCTGAAGCACTCTCTGTTGCCTTGTCAGAGAATGATCAAGAGCGGATTGATGCGTTGATTGATCAGTTGTCGGATGAATTTCATCAATTCAACAACAAGGATTACAACAGAGAGGTAGATCACAAGGTGGCACGGGCCATGTTGAAAGCTTACACTGACGGTGTGCAGCAGGCACTTCAACCCACAATCTTCACTGTTCTTCACGACCGCTTTTCCGGTGATATTGATCGCTTTGTGGATCATCTGCTCGATCACTCACTTTTTGGCAACGCTGAGGCGATGCAACAATTTATGGAACATCCTTCCCCGGAGTCTTTACGCAATGATCCGCTGTTTGGCTTTGCACGTTCGGTGCGTGAGGAGTCACGCACACTGCAAAGTGAGCTGGCCAGGTTCGATACCCCTTTCCGCTTGGCACGACGTACCTTGCTGGAGGGGCTGCTGGCCATGGAGGGAGAATATGCTCTCTTTCCCGATGCCAATCTCACGCTGCGTCTCACCTATGGTCAGGTGAAGGGATACCGGCCTCGTGACGGGGTGGTTTTTACTCATCAAACCACATTGGATGGTGTAATGGAAAAAGAGGATCCTGACAATTGGGAGTTCGTGGTGCCGGAGAAACTGAAACGTCTTTATCGGGAGGGTGATTTTGAACCATATGCTTTGCCCGACGGTCGTATGCCGGTTGCTTTTGCTGCCACCACCCACACCACCGGGGGCAACTCAGGCAGTCCGGTTCTGAACGGCTCTGGTCATCTGATTGGCATCAATTTCGACCGCAACTGGGAAGGGGTAGGCGGAGACATCACCTATCTACCCGATTACCAACGCAGCATCATCGTAGACATTCGTTATGTGCTTTTCGTGATTGAAAAGTATGCCGGGGCAAATCGTCTCATGGAGGAGATGGGATTGCGCTAAAACATGGGAAAAAAGTGTGATCATTTTGAGAAACATATCTAAATAAACGCTATATTTGACAAGATATCCATCCCTCAAAATCATAGCCTATGAAAGCAACTAATCTTACTTTTTTGCTCCTTCTGACGATGTCGCTGGTCAGCAGCTGTGGCAGCTCGCGACGTGCAGCGATGGACCAGGCTGCACGCTTGTATGGCCTCTGGGAGGTGAAGGCAATTCATAACAGTGATGAGCCGGGCTATAAAAAGATACCACCCGGTATGTTCAAAATGATCTTCCCCGATGGTCATTTCATGAATTTTATCTCTACCCAGGAGGGTGCTATCATCACGGTCGACGGTACCTACCGTATCGAAGGGGATCTCTACACCGAAGAGATCGTCCACTCCTTCAACAAGAGCCAGGAGGGGAAGCATAACCCTCTGCAGATGAAGCTTTCGCAACAGAATTTCATGTACCTGCGCTGGTTTCAGCCAATTGATGAGTTTGGCATGGAACGTAACCGCTGGATAGAAGAGATCTGGCAACGGGTCCGCATTGAGGATCTGGAGGTGAGCAATGTAGATTTGCATCAGGAGCTCTCCTCCCTGCCGGTAAACGAAGAGGTGATCAAGAAGGTGATTGAATGACCTCTCGTAAACGAAAGATGGCGACACCGTGTGGATGTCGCCATTTCTATCCGATTGCAGAAGTTGTTAAAGTTTCTGCAGTGCTCCCTCAAGGTCTGCCTTGATGTCATCAATATGTTCGTATCCTACTGAAAGCCGTAATAGATTGGGATAAACACCAGCCGCCAGTTGAGCCTCTGCGGGAAGCTGTTGATGCGTAGTACTGGCAGGATGGATGATCAATGTTTTCGCATCTCCCACGTTTGCAAGATGGCTGATCAGAGAGAGGTTGTCAATGATGCGTGCAGTCTGATCCACATCTCCCTTCACAAAGAATGAGAGTACACCACCAAAGCCGCCGTTCTTCAGGTACTTCTTGGCCAGTGAGTGGTACTTGCTGCTTTCCAGTCCGGGGTAATTAACCTTCTCCACCTTAGGATGCTTCTCCAGCCAGCGTGCTATCTCCAGTGTGTTGGCATTGATTCGTTCCGCACGCAGTGAGAGTGTCTCGATACCCTGTAACAGGAGGAAAGTGTTGAATGGACTGTTCACCGGTCCCAGGTCCCTCAGGCCCTCCACGCGGCACCGAATGGCAAAGGCAATGTTTCCAAATGGAGATCCCTCGCCGAAGGTATCCCAGAAGTTGAGACCGTGGTATCCTTCAGAAGGTTCACTGAACATGGGGAATTTACCGTTACCCCAGTTGAAGTTACCCCCGTCAATCACCACGCCTCCCATTGAGGTGCCGTGTCCACCGATCCATTTGGTGGCGGAGTGCAATACGATATTAGCCCCCCATTCAATGGGGTTGAAGAGATACCCTCCCTGCCCGAAGGTATTGTCTACAATCAGGGGAATCTGATTCGCCTTTGCCACCTGTGCAATGGCTTCAAAATCGGGTATGTTATATTCCGGATTGCCGATGGTTTCCAGGTATATTGCCTTTGTCTTTTCGTCAATCAGTGAGGCGATGCTCTCAACATTGTCTCCGTCGGCAAACCGTACATCAATCCCCATCCGTTTGAAGGCGACCTTGAACTGATTGTAAGTGCCCCCGTAGAGGAAAGATGTGGAGACTATGTTGTCGCCAGCCTCGGCCAGATTGTGAATGGCCAGCAACTGGGCAGCCTGTCCCGAGGAGGTGGCAACTGCCGCCACACCCCCTTCCAGGGCAGCCATTCGTTTCTCAAACACATCAGTGGTTGGGTTCATCAGTCGGGTGTAGATGTTGCCGAACTCTTTTAACCCGAAGAGGTTGGCGCCATGCTCGGCGCTCTTGAAAGTGAATGCTGTAGTCTGATAAACAGGTACCGCTCTTGCACCCGTTACCGGGTCAGGTTCCTGACCCGCATGTAACTGTAAAGTTTCAAAATGTTCTTTTCTCATTGCAATC
>DAINAS010000029.1:0-27125 GCA_036733365.1 Proteiniphilum sp. | reverse complement strand
GAGAGACTCGAACTCCCGACACCTGGTTTTGGAGACCAGTGCTCTACCAACTGAGCTAGACCCGTATTCACTGCTCCTCCAAACCTTCCCCGTAGGGTAGGTTGTTTGGAGCAGTAATATTTGAAATCATCCTGCATTTCCCCTAGTAGAGGGGCGATGGAGGGAATTAGTCGATCAGTTCAGTGATCTGGCCTGCACCCACAGTACGTCCACCTTCGCGGATAGCGAAACGAAGACCTACGTTACATGCTACCGGGTAGATCAGTTCCACCTCGATGGTCACGTTGTCACCGGGCATTACCATTTCCACGCCTTCGGGAAGCTGGATTTCACCGGTTACGTCAAGAGTACGAATATAGAACTGAGGACGGTACTTGTTGTGGAAAGGAGTGTGGCGACCGCCTTCTTCCTTCTTCAGGATATAGACCTCAGCTTTGAACTTGGAGTGAGGTTTCACTTTACCCGGGTGAGAAATCACCATACCACGCTTGATTTCGTCCTTGTCGATACCACGCAGCAGCAGACCCACGTTGTCACCAGCCTGTCCTTCGTCGAGGATCTTGCGGAACATTTCCACACCGGTAACTACAGACTTCCTGCCTTCAGCACCAAGACCAATGATCTGTACTTCTTCACCGGTCTTGATGATACCGGTTTCGATACGACCTGTGGCAACGGTACCACGACCTGTGATGGAGAATACGTCTTCCACCGGCATCAGGAATGGTTTGTCCACATCGCGCGGAGGCAGCGGAATCCATGTATCCACAGCTTCCATCAGTTCCAGGATCTTATCTTCCCATTTTGCATCGCCGTTGAGACCGCCAAGGGCAGATCCGCGAATCACCGGGGTGTTGTCACCGTCGAAGTTGTAGAAGGAGAGCAGTTCACGCATTTCCATTTCAACCAGTTCCAGCATCTCTTCGTCGTCTACCAGGTCCACCTTGTTCATGAAAACAACCAACTTGGGTACGTTCACCTGACGGGCCAGCAGGATGTGCTCGCGAGTCTGGGGCATGGGACCGTCGGTAGCAGCTACCACGATGATGGCACCGTCCATCTGGGCAGCACCTGTAACCATGTTCTTTACATAGTCAGCGTGACCCGGACAGTCTACGTGCGCATAGTGACGAGCTTCCGTCTGGTATTCCACGTGTGAGGTGTTGATGGTGATACCTCTTTCCTTTTCTTCGGGAGCGTTGTCGATGGAATCGAACGAACGGAGTTCCGAGAATCCTTTCTTTGCCAAAACAGTTGTAATAGCAGCCGTTAAAGTAGTCTTACCGTGGTCAACGTGACCGATTGTACCGATGTTGACATGCGGTTTCGTCCGGTTAAAATGTTCTTTTGCCATAAAATGTCCTATTAATTAGTGTAAAATAAAAAATTGTATTTCCGATTCTTTCGTTTGTAAACAGTGAAACTCAAGACACCCGGCCCCCGGCCTTTTGTCTTGATGAAACGTTGCACGATCTGTCGTTGAGCCGATGGCGGGAGTTGAACCCGCGACCTCTTCCTTACCAAGGAAGTGCTCTACCACTGAGCTACATAGGCAAAATCTGGAGCGGAAGACGGGACTCAAACCCGCGACCCTCAGCTTGGAAGGCTAATGCTCTATCAACTGAGCTACTTCCGCAATATGGATTGGATGATGTGCTGATCAGCAAATAGACTGCTCAAATCATCGAATCGGAACCGTGGGCAGTGATGGATTCGAACCACCGAAGGCGTAAGCCAGCTGAGTTACAGTCAGCCCCATTTGGCCACTCTGGTAACTGCCCTTGTCTGTTTCTGAGCCTCTTGTCGGATTCGAACCAACGACCCCGAGATTACAAATCACGTGCTCTGGCCAACTGAGCTAAAGAGGCTTATTTACTTACTTTTAACCGTTCCTCCCCCAGATTGAGAGAGAAACGGTCGCAAAGGTAGTGATATTTTTTATGATGCCAAAATATTTGGTCTGTTTTTTAGATTACCGATCCTTTTTTTCTTTTGTCTTTTGGATCTGTTTTTCGAGTGCCATTGTGCAGAGGTCAACAGCCTCTTCAAAAGTGTCGGCGATCTTACTCGCGAATGCCTCTTTGTGCCTGATGTTTAGCTTTACAGAGGCCTCTTTGTTGTTGGCTGTTTCCGGTTTCACCACTTTCAGGATTACCTCTGCCTGAATGATGTCATCAGAAAAGCGTTCCAGTTTTTTTACTTTCTTATCCACAAATGCTTTCAGCTGTTCAGTGGCGTCAAAGTTTACAGATTGAATTGTCATTTCCATACTATTCCTCCTTCATTTTATTATGTGCCCTTGGATGGGCGTGATCGTATGTCTTTTTCATCTCCTCCAGTGTTACGTGGGTGTAAATCTGCGTTGATGCAAGGCTTGAGTGGCCCAGTAATTCCTTTACGGCATTGATGTCTGCACCGTTGTTCAACATCTCGGTGGCAAAAGAATGGCGCAGCACATGGGGGCTTTTTTTGGAGAGGGTGGGGATGCTGCTCAGGCGCGTGTGGATGATGTTGTACACAAGCTTTGGGTATAATGGGTTTCCATCTTTCTTAACAAAGAGAAACGGCGATTTGTTTTCAACTTCAGCATCTCTTTTCTCGATATAATTGCTGATTTTTTCTCTTGTTCCAGGTGAGAAGGGAATGATCCGTTGTTTATTCCGTTTGCCTGTTACCCGTAATGTGCAGCTTTCGAAATCGATATCGTTGTCGCGAAGGGCAATCAGCTCCGCACGGCGCATACCGGTGAGGTAAAGCAACTCAATGAGGAAGCGGTCGCGGTGCCCGCAGAAATTGTCGGGGTATTCGTCGGCATTGTCAATTACCAATGACATCTCACGATCCTTGACAAATCCCGGCAGCTTCTTTGGTGTTTTTGGGCCATTGATGCCAGAGGCGGGGTTATTGGGGACAAAGCCTTTGCGTTTCAGAAAACGAAAGAAGGATCTTACGGCGCTCAATTTCCTGTTCACGGAGCGTGCTTTCACACCCTCTTCCATAAGATGAATCATCCAGTTACGGATATGGTCGCTCTCTACAGTTGCCGGATCGAATGCCCCGCATTCCTCGTGAATGAATGCCTCGAACTGAGAGATATCCCTGAAATAAGAAATCTCCGTTAGAGAGGAGTAGTTCTTCTCATAACGGAGATAGTCTATGAATTTTTCTTTCCACATAGCACCGTGGCCGTTCAAATGATGGTGCTACGAAGATAGGAAAAAATTTTTACAACAACGAATTTACTCTTCGTTTTGCTGCAGTTGCTGTACGTAAACTGCGTGTTGTTTCTTCTTGCGTTTTTCCACTGAGGGTTTCACGAATGCCTGGCGACTGCGGAGTTCTTTTACCACGCCTGTCTTCTCATATTTGCGTTTGAATTTCTTCAGGGCCCTTTCAATGTTTTCGCCCTCTTTCAGTTGTACTACGATCATTATTGTTGTTTTTTTTAGTTTTTGCTAATAAATGAGCCTTTCAGCTTGTAAATGTTTGAGTATTGACTCTCTGCACAGGGAAGAAACTTCCTTGTGGCGGAAAATTGGATTTATTTATAGAATTTCTTCCTGCTTCTTTTTCCGGATAATCAATAACCTCCCTTCTGTTTGGGCTGCAAAGATAATAATATTTATTTTTATACCAATGCGGTGAGAGTCATTTTTTTAGACGAACAACCCCGCACACACATTTGTGGCGGGGTTGCTACACCAATTAACAGGTCTATTGGAGATGATGACTTTTTTTATTTCACCTCTTCAAAATCAACATCGGTTACATCATCACCCGACTGGTTGTTGTCTGATGCTGTATGCTGACCGCCATCGCTGCCCGGTTGTCCTCCCGGCTGAGCGTTCGTGGCGTTGTACATCTCCTGCGATGCAGCCTGGAAAGCATTGTTCAACTCATCAGATGCAGCATCGATGGCAGAGAGATCCTGTGCTTTGTGGGCATCTTTCAGCTTGCTGAGAGCTGCTTCTATCGGAGCCTTCTTGTCTGCCGGAATCTTGTCGCCCAGATCCTTCAGCTGTTTTTCTGTCTGGAAGATGGTGGAATCCGCCTGGTTCAGTTTGTCGATCCGTTCCTTTTCTATCTTGTCGGCCTCGGCATTGGCAGCAGCCTCCTCTTTCATCCGCTTGATTTCATCTTCGCTGAGTCCCGAAGAAGCCTCGATGCGGATCTTTTGCTCCTTGCCCGATGCCTTATCCTTGGCTGAGACATTCAGGATACCGTTGGCATCGATGTCGAAGGTTACCTCGATTTGTGGTATTCCCCTGGGAGCAGGTGGTATACCGTCAAGGTTGAAGACGCCAATTTGCTTGTTGTCACGTGCCATGGATCGTTCTCCCTGCAGCACGTTGATCTGTACCGAGGGCTGGTTGTCACTGGCTGTGGAAAAGGTCTCGCTCTTCTTTGTGGGAATGGTGGTGTTGGCATCAATCAGCTTGGTCATCACCCCACCCAAAGTCTCAATGCCGAGTGAAAGGGGGGTCACATCGAGCAGCAATACATCCTTCACCTCGCCGGTGAGAACGGCCCCTTGTATGGCGGCGCCGATAGCGACTACTTCGTCGGGGTTCACACCCTTGTGTGGCTTCTTTCCGAAGAGCTTCTCTACCAGCTCCTGCACCGCGGGGATACGTGTGGAACCACCTACCAGAATCACCTCGTCGATGTCGGAGTTGGAAAGCCCCGCATCTTTCATGGCGGTCTGGCATGGATTCACGCATTTCTGCAGCAGGTCGTCGATCAACTGCTCAAACTTGGCACGAGAGAGTGTCTTTACCAAGTGTTTGGGGATCCCGTTCACCGGCATGATGTAGGGCAGATTGATCTCGGTGGAGGTGGCACTGGAGAGCTCAATCTTTGCTTTCTCAGCTGCCTCCTTGAGGCGTTGAAGTGCCATCGGATCCTTGCGCAGGTCGATGCCTTCTTCATTCATGAACTCCTGTGCAAGCCAGTCGATGATGCGATGGTCGAAGTCATCACCTCCCAGGTGAGTGTCACCGTTGGTTGATTTTACTTCGAAGACGCCATCACCCAATTCCAGGATGGAAATGTCGAACGTGCCGCCACCCAGGTCAAACACGGCGATCTTGGAGTCCTTGTTCTGTTTGTCCAACCCATAAGCCAGAGCAGCTGCAGTCGGTTCGTTCACGATGCGGCGCACGGTAAGTCCGGCAATCTCTCCAGCCTCCTTGGTGGCCTGACGTTGTGCGTCACTAAAGTAGGCCGGTACTGTGATTACTGCCTCTTTAACCTCCTGCCCAAGGTGATCTTCGGCAGTTTTTTTCATCTTCTGCAGTACGATGGCTGAGATCTCCTGTGGTGAGTAGAGGTGACCGTTGATGTCAACACGGGGGGTGTTGTTGTCGCCACGTGCCACCTTATAGGGTACGCGACCAATCTCTTTCTGTACCCGGTCGTAGGTTTCACCCATGAAGGTCTTGATTGAGGAGATGGTGTTATTGGGGTTGGTGATCGCCTGGCGTTTGGCAGGATCACCTACTTTGCGTTCACCGTTGTCCATAAAGGCTACAACAGAAGGTGTGGTGCGTTTTCCTTCGTTGTTGGGAATCACAACAGGTTCGCTCCCTTCCATTACAGAGACACACGAATTGGTTGTTCCCAGGTCTATTCCGATAATTTTTCCCATAATTGTTATTCTATTGTTTTAGTGTTAGTATCCAGTTTTTTCCGTTGCTCATCTTCATGAGGTTATTCTCATGTGATCACACTCTTCTCTTTTCAAATCCTGTGCCAAAGATTTGTCAGAAATGCTAACTGACATTCTGTCGGGTTATTCGTCTTTTCATATTTTGTTTTTTAGGCCGATGATGCATTGTTGTCAGAAGATTTTTCTATCTTTGGTGGAACGGACACTGGAGTGACTGAACAACAGGAACGACAGGTCTGATACGCTTTCAATTCTCAAACTATTAATGCGGACAGATATGTTTACACAACAGGACCAAGAACAGCTGAAAGAAAAAGGAATCTCACTTGATCAGCTAAACAGACAATTGAAATTTTTTAGCTCCGGTTTTCCTTTTTTACAGATCGTTGCACCTGCCTCCTATTATAAGGGGATCATGAAGGTGGAGAAGCAACAGGAGAAGGATTTTCTGAAGTGTTGGCAGGTCTACCTGGAAGGCGATAAGAGCATCACCAAGTTCGTTCCGGCTTCCGGTGCCGCCAGTCGCATGTTCAAGGATCTGTTTGCTTTTCTCGATGCGGATTATGATGTGCCAACCACTGAATTTGAGAAAGCGTTCTTCTCCCATCTCCCCAAATTCGCTTTTGCAGTCTCACTGGATGAGGCATGTCGCGACCTGTACGGGAAGGATAGTGCGATGCTCTGCAGCGAAGGTAGATACAAAGAGGTGGTGGCAGCACTCTTGTATACTGACGGACTCGATTACGGTAATATGCCCAAGGGATTGCTTTTATTTCATTCCTATTCAGAGGGGAACAGAACAGCTGTAGGTGAACACTTGCATGAAGGTGCGCTGTATGCCCGACGTGCGGATGGTTTGGTGAAAGTCCATTTCACCGTATCGGAAGAGCACAAAGAGTTGTTTGAGTTGTTGGTAGCTGCCCGTAAACTCAGTTATGAGATCAAGCTGGGGGCCCGTTTTTCTGTTTCATACAGTGTTCAGAAACCGGCAACCGACACACTGGCAGTTGATATGGAAAACCAGCCTTTCCGCGAGGAGGATGGAACCCTTCTGTTCCGTCCCGGAGGTCATGGGGCATTGATTGAGAACCTGAATGACATCGACTCTGACATCATATTCATCAAGAACATCGACAATGTGGTGCCTGACAGGCTAAAAGAGGAGGAAGCGCATTACAAGAAACTGCTGGCCGGAATCCTGGTCTCCATGCAAAAACGTGCATTTACCTATCTTGGAAGGTTGGAGTCAGAGAAGGTGACCTCCGATGAACTCGAGGAGATGCTCGCTTTTACCGAAAATGAATTGTGCATCACCCACAATGAGATATTTGAAACTGATGATCAGCTTAAAACCTATCTCAAGCGGAAGCTTGATCGTCCATTCCGTGTGTGTGGGATGGTGAAAAACCAGGGTGAGCCGGGTGGAGGCCCTTTCATTGTGGTCAATCCCGATGGTACTGCTTCACTGCAGATTTTGGAAAGCTCACAAATCAACCGCAATGATTCCCGTGCCATGGATGCCTTCCGCAATGGTTCACACTTTAATCCGGTGGATCTGGTCTGTGGGGTGAAATGCTACCAGGGCAACAAGTTCGATCTGACGAAATTTGTGGATCCCAACACCGGATTCATCTCACACAAATCTAAAAACGGTAAAGAGTTGAAAGCCCTTGAACTGCCCGGGCTTTGGAACGGAGCAATGAGCGATTGGAACACCCTTTTTGTGGAGGTGCCTGTTTCCACTTTCAATCCGGTGAAGACTGTGAATGACCTGCTGCGTCCGGAACACCAACAGAAGTGAAAAATGGAGGGCAAGTGGTTGTGTGCTTGTTAAACTTACTAGACATACAATATTGGTCCACATAATCCGTTGACACTACAAACCGGTTTTTTGTTTTTTTTGAAACGAAACCTTCCATATCTTCCTTTGCTGTTGATGGTGTTGCTTTCTCTTTCCTGTAGCAGGGTTCGACTGAGTGATGCCAGGGAGCATTATGTGCGGGGTGAATATCATGAAGCGCTCACTGCCTACCGAGAACTTTACCGGAACGCATCCCGTGAGGAGGTGGTCCTGCGAGGAGTGATTGCATTTGAGATGGCAGAGAACTATCGTCTGTTGAACCGGTCTGCACATGCTGTCACTGCATACAGAAATGCCATCCGGTATGGATATCCCGATACGCTCGCACAACGACACCTGGCACAGATGTTGCACCGGGAGGGTGATTACCCGAAAGCTGTTGATGCTTACCGCCATTTTCTGGCACACGTGCCGGGTGATGCGATTGCAATCGCTGGACTGCGGGGTGCTGAAGCAGCAATGGATACAGACCGGCAATCGGAGCAAATGTCGGGCTTTTATCATGTCCGGCGATTCGATCTTTTCAATTCATCCCGCAGCGACTTCGCTCCGCACCTTGCACATGACAACGAATGGCTCTATTTCACCTCTTCCAGGGAGTCGATACCCTATGTGCTTAGGAGCCCCGTGAACGGGACAAAATATCACGATCTTTTTTATTCCGTAAAGAACAGCCGGGGCGATTGGCAGAAACCGAAAAGAGTTGAATTTACGGTTGCCACCGATTTTGATGAGGGAGTTGCCTCACTCACCTCCGATGGCATGATGATGTTTTACACTGCTGCAGATGCCACAACCAATCAGGCGGCACTACCTGCGATCTATCTCTCCCGGCGGTTCAATGGAAGCTGGTCGCCGGGAACCAGACTCATTCTGAACGGGGGTGATTCCCTTTCTCTTTTTGCACATCCAACGGTTTCTGCTTCGGGAAGCATCCTCTATTTTGTCTCTGACATGCCGGGAGGAATGGGGGGGAAGGATATCTGGCAGGCTCATCTTAACAGTCGCCAGGAGGTGATAAGGCTCGAGAATGCAGGTGCTCCGATCAACACTCCGGGGAATGAGATGTTCCCTCACTTACGCAACGACACTACCCTCTATTTCTCATCCGACGGACACCCCGGCCGTGGAGGTCTTGACCTCTTCCGGGCGGTGAAGACTCAGGTTGGTGGAGGCTGGCACCTCACACATCTGCCACAACCATTGAATTCATCAGCCGATGATTTTGGAATCACATTTGAAGAGGGTGAGGAGAGGGGCTTCTTCAGCTCCAACAGGAATGATAACAGGGGATATGACCACATCTACTCTTTTGAGTTTAAGAAACCATTGATACATGTAGAGGGATTTGTCGTGGAGAGAAATGATATCCCGATTGGGGGTGCGATGATTGATCTGGTTGGCAGTGACGGCTCTCGCCGGCAATTGGTAACAAACCGGGAAGGTCTCTACAACTTCACCGCGAACGTGGGGGTGTCTTATCTCTTTCTTGCACAGGCAGAGGGTTTTCTAAACCAGAATGCGTCGCTTGGCCCCGTCATTGTAAACAAGGATACAACCTGTTATGTGGATTTTGAGATGACACCCTACAACCGGTCGGTTGTCATGGAGAATATCCTTTATGATTTTGACCGTGCCGTATTGCGAAGTGAGTCGAAAGTGGAACTTGACAAGCTTCTGCAGCTCATGCTTGAGCATCCGGAGATCAGCGTTGAGCTCTCATCTCATACCGATCGCAAGGGTCCAGATTCTTACAATGATGAGTTGTCGCTACGTCGTGCTCGTTCTGTGGTCAATTATCTTATCTCGTCGGGCATTGCACCGGAGCGACTGATATCGGTTGGAGAGGGAAAAAAGAAACCTAAAAGGGTGGATAGCACTCTTGTCCGGCAGCATCCATTTCTTCGGGAAGGGGCGTATCTTACAGATGAGTATATAAAAACACTTCTCCCTGCACTGCAGGAAACTGCCGATCAGTTGAATCGGCGTACAGAGTTCAGGGTACTGCCTTTCCATTGATCAACCCCGGGAAAAAAGAGTGATTCTCCCGAATTATATGTATTTTTGTGGTTGATTACCGGTTGATTTTAATGATCTTGGGAAAATCAATAAGAATGAGATGAGAGGAGTTGTTACAGTTTTACTCTTGTTGTGGAGTTGCACAACGGGTTTGTTCACCCTTACTGCTCAGGAGCTCCGGGCAACGGTGATCGTGAACGGGTCGGCTCTTCACGCAAGTAGTAAAGAACTGATCCACTCACTCGAAGAGTCATTGCATGCTTTTCTCAACGGTCAGCAATGGGGTAATAGTTTTACCCAATCAGACCGGAAGGTGAGCTGCTCCTTTACCCTGCTGCTGACCGAACAGGTTCCTGAGGGATCATTTCGAGGTGAGCTCTATGTTCAGTCAAGCAAGTATGGTGAAGCAGTCACTCCGGGAGCGACCATGCTGGTTTTGCGTGACAGGGAGATCGAATTCAGCTATAATGCTTATCAGCCATTGATCTTTGATCTTCATGCCATTCGTGACAACCTTACTGCTGTAACAGCCTATTACTCCTGTTTGATTCTCGCGCTTGAACAGGATGCCGTTGAGTCACTCGGTGGTACCCACTTCTTTCGGATGATGGAACAGATTGCCTCAGGAGCAGCGTCCCACAGATGGAGAGGGTGGGAGATGAGCCGCAGGCAGGGTAGCCGATCATCCATCGCGGCTGCCTTCAATGACGGTTCTCTGGATTCTTTTCGGCTGATGTGGCATCGGCTTCATGCCGATCCTCAGCTCACCACGGCTGCCGAGGCGGTGGAAGTGCTCTACACGCTTTACCGGGAACGACCCGGCAATCCGATGCTCTCCCTCTTTGCTGATGGCAGATTGCCAGCGTTGGTGTCCATCCTGGCACGGGGTGATCATGCTGACAGAGAGCAATGGCTGCGACAGTTGCGTGATATTTATCCCACGAGGAACGATGCACTCGAAAAGCTGAGACAATAGTTATTTATGCTAAAGAGACTATCCATAGAAAATTATGCACTGATTGATTCACTGCAAATCAACTTCGACAGGGGGTTTACGGTGATCACCGGTGAGACGGGTGCCGGCAAGTCGATCATCTTGGGTGCCCTCTCGCTGATCCTCGGTCAAAGGGCCGATCTGCGACAGGTGAAACCGGAGGAGCCAAAATGTGTGATTGAAGGTCTGTTCGATATATCTGCATACCGGTTGAAACCCCTATTCGATGAGCATGAATGGATTTATGAAGGTGATGATTGCATCCTGCGTCGTGAGATATGGGCTACCGGCAGGTCAAGGGCTTTCATCAATGACTCACCGGTATACTTGAACGACCTGAAGTTGCTTGGAGAACGTCTGATCGACATCCATTCGCAGCATCAGAATCTCTCACTGAACGACAACCAGTTTCAGCTTAACGTGGTGGACCTGCTCGCAGGTACCGGAAAGGAACTGGCGGGATACAAGGAAGCCTACGCTGCTTATCGTGCCGCTGAGAAAGCCCTGCAGGAACTGCGTGAACGGAATCGCCGCAACAGGGAGGAGGAGGATTACCTCCGCTTTCAGCATCACACACTCACGGAGGCTTCGCTGGAGGAGGGCGAACAGGAGCGGTTGGAAGAGGAGCTGGAAGCATTGACCCACTCAGAGGAAATCAAGTCGGGGCTCTTCGAAGTCACCAACCTGCTTTCGGGAGAACAACAGAACGTGGAGGCGATGCTTCGTATGGTGAGAGACAGACTGCAATCGTTGAAAGTTGTATTCGCCAGGGTGGGTGTCTTGTCTGAAAGGGTAGAGTCAGCTTACTTCGACCTGAAAGATGTGGGTGAGGAGGCTTCACGCCTGTTTGAAAAGGTGGAGTTCGATTCGGGACGTCAGCAGGTCGTGGAAGAACGACTCAGTATACTCTATGACCTGGAGAAGAAGTATGGCGTTGCCGATCTGGGGGGACTGTTGGCCTTGCGTGATGAGATCGACAAAAAGCTACAACAGATTGAATCACTGGATGAACAGCTTGAGATGCAGGAGAAAGAGGCTTCTGACAGGAAGAGAATCATGCTTGAGAAAGCAACTCAGCTGAGTGAGAAGCGGCGCGCTGCCACCCCCGCCATTGAACAGCAACTTATCGAAAGGCTGGAGTATCTGAAGATGCCTCACGCCCGATTTCATTGTCAGATTGTCTCCGGCAGAGAGCCTGATGCCACAGGCAGCGACGATGTGGAGTTTCTCTTCTCAGCCAATAAGAACAGGGCTCCTCAACCGGTTTCACAGATAGCTTCAGGGGGTGAGATCTCCCGTCTAATGTTGTCACTGAAGGCGATGATTGGAGGTGCCACCGCCCTGCCGACCATCATTTTTGATGAGATCGATACCGGAACTTCCGGAGAAGTTGCCGACCGCGTGGGGGCAGTGATGAAGAATATGAGCCGGGAGATGCAGGTGATTGGTATCACGCATCTGCCACAGATAGCCTCAAAGGGGGAAGCTCACTTCGCGGTCTGCAAGAAAGAGCGTGGCAACAGTGTCGCAACCGAAATAGACAGGCTGAGTGGTGAGGAGCGGGTGGGCGAAATTGCCCGCATGCTGAGTGGTGCCGAAGTAACGGAGCAGGCCGTGGCGAATGCCAGGGTGATGCTGAAAACAAATTGAAATGATGAAAGAGAAAGAGATGATCTTTGGCATTCGTGCCGTGATTGAGGCGGTTGAAGCCGGGAAAGAGATAGACAAGGTGCTGGTAAAGCGTGAACTCTCAGGAGAGCTTTTCATGGAACTACAACAACTGTTGCACGATCATGAGATTCCGATGCAACGGGTGCCAGTGGAGCGTATCGATCGTGTCACACGCAAGAACCATCAAGGGGTGATTGCTTTCACATCGGCGGTTGCCTACCAGAAGCTGGAGCACATCATCCCGCTGCTGTATGAACAGGGGAAAAGCCCCTTGATCTTGCTGCTTGACGGAGTCACCGATGTGCGTAACTTCGGAGCGATTGCCCGCACATGCGAGGTTGCAGGTGTCGATGCCATCGTGATCCCGGCGAGAGGCAGTGTGTCGGTAAACGCCGATGCGGTAAAAACTTCTGCCGGGGCGTTGCATACCATTCCTGTATGCCGTGAGCAGAGCCTGAAAGAAGCGATCATCTTCCTGAAGAACAGCGGGGTGAAAGTGGTCGCTGCTACCGAGAAGGCGGCTGCCTTCTATACCGAGAGCGATCTCACCGTACCGGTTGCCATCGTGATGGGGGCTGAAGATACCGGGGTAGCCACAGATCATCTGCGGGTGAGCGATGAACTGGTGAAGATACCGCAATTCGGCTCCATCCAATCGCTCAATGTCTCTGTAGCCGCAGGCGTGCTGATCTACGAAGTGGTGAGACAGCGAGGGATTTCATGAAAGAAATAATTTAATAGAAAAACCATGAACAAGAAAATTATTTTCACTGAAAATGCTCCGGCTGCCGTTGGGCCTTATAGCCAGGGAGTAGAGATGAACGGGATGTTGTTCCTGTCAGGGATGTTGCCCATCGATCCGGCAACAGGGGATCTTGTCTCCGGCGGTGTGCGGGAACAGACCACACAGATATTCGCCAATATCCGTCAGGTGCTGGCCGCAGCCGGAATCAGTCCGGAGCAAATCGTGAAGACCACCGTCTTCCTGCAGGATATGTCACTCTTCGGCGAGATGAACGAGGTGTATGCCACACAGTTCAACGGCAGCTACCCTGCTCGTTCGGCTTTTGCGGTGAAAGGACTGCCGAAGAACGCACTGGTGGAAATTGAGGTGATTGCAATGCGATGAAGACGCTTGGGAACATTATCTGGGTGCTCTTCGGTGGCATCTTTATCGCCATCGAGTACCTCTTGGGAAGTGTGGCGCTGATGATCACCATCATCGGTATCCCCTTCGGATTGCAATCTCTGAAGCTGGCCGAGGTGGCTCTATGGCCTTTTGGCAAGAAGGTGAAACAGAGAGAATCGGCATCCGGTTGTCTCTCCCTGCTGATGAATGTGATTTGGTTTTTCGTGGGAGGAATACCCATCATATTGACGCATCTCCTGTTCGGAATCCTCTTTTACATCACCATCATTGGCATCCCCTTCGGGAACCAGCACTTCAAGCTGATGAAGCTGGCGTTTACTCCTTTCGGCAAAGAGATCGTGTAGCTTTGAGCAC
Source organism: Proteiniphilum sp. (assembly GCA_036733365.1). GTDB lineage: Bacteria > Bacteroidota > Bacteroidia > Bacteroidales > Dysgonomonadaceae > Proteiniphilum. The sequence continues at coordinate 13,408 of DAINAS010000029.1, read as the reverse complement.
AAGACGCAGCAGCATCATTCAATGATCGTCGGTAGATCCTGTTCATCTTCCTCTACCGGTGGTTCCTTCTTGACCATGAAAGCGCTGATCTCCCAGAGCATGTAGATGGGAATGGTGACCACAATGAGTGAGAAGGGGTCTCCCGACGGTGTGATCAGTGCCGCTGCCAGGAGCGCTCCCACCACCGCATGACGACGATATTTGCGGAAGAAAGGCCTGTATACCAGCCCCAGGTTAGACAATAACCAGAAAACCAGTGGCAGCTCAAAGACCAGTCCCATGATCAGGATCAGGGTGTAGAAGTTGCTCATGTAGGAGTCGAGGGAGATCATGTTCTCGATGGAGTCACTGAGTTCAAAGGTGATCAGAAAGCGGAAGATTAGCGGGAAAACAATGAAGTAACCCACCATGGCACCCATCACGAACATAAACCCTCCGAACCCAAAAGCGGTCTTCACCCCTTTGGCCTCATTCTCATAGAGTGCGGGGCTGACAAACTTCCAAAGCTCATAAAGGATGTAGGGGATGGTGCAAAGCACTCCAAATGCGAGAGAGGTGGAGATATAGGTCATGAACTGAGTGGTCATGCTGATGTTGAGAATCTCCACTTCAAATGCTTCTGCCGAGAAATCGGGCAGAAAAGGGATGAACTCACCTGCTTTTTCCAGGAAACGGTAGGTGACGAAGTCGGATGAACGGGCAGCCAGGATGACTTTGTCGAAGATCCTGGGTATCAGGATGAACCCTGCAATGGAGAAAGTGACCACTGCGATAATGATTCGTATCAGTGTCCACCTGAACTCTTCCAGGTGATCCCAAAAGGACATTTCTTTCTCTGTCATGTAAGCCTGCGCGATATCGGTTCAAGCACCCCCGATGGCTACTTCTTATCGGTGGTTGAGTTGCTGTCGTTAGGGTCTGTCTTGATATCATCTTCAATATCGTGCAATCCCTTTTTGAAGCTGTTGATGCCTTTCCCTAATCCTTTCATGAATTCAGGGATTTTTCTCCCCCCGAAAAGAATGAGAATGACCAGTACAATGATGGGGATCTCCCATCCGTTTAAGTTAATCAGCAGTGGATTCATAGATCTCGGTTGTTTGTTGGTTGAATGATTTGTTTAATTTGTGATGCAAATGTATAACTTATTTGCGTGAGTATTTCGGTTTTTAAGATAAAGTTTGATAACCGGCAGGTGCCAGCATCACTCTTCAGCGTCACGGAGGATCAAATCCATCCTGATGGGCAGGTGATCGCTGAAGCCTCCGTGAAAACGTGGCCCCTGGTTTGTACGAAAGGGTTTCATGCCGTAGTAGCGTTTGTCTTCTTCCAGTAAAAAGGGAGGCTGAAAGATCTCCGCATTCCCCCCTGAGACGGTGATGCTGCCATCCGGAATCAGAAGATTCCCGCTGACGATGAACTGATCCAGCACTTCCCACCTCCCCTGATACTTGTAGGTCCCCTTTTCATTGTTTGAAGTGGTCCTGTAAAAGAGGTTGTAAAGCTCCTCATTTTCCTTGTTCCCCTCACATTTATTTGCTTCAAGTACCCGGGAGAGACTTTTGTCTTCAGGGTGGTCGTTGAAGTCTCCCATGATCAGAATGTGGGCATTCTCGCGTAAGTTGAAGATGCTGTCACACTTCCGTCGCAGCACGCCGGCGGCCTCGAAGCGAGCCTGTTCGGTCTGCCGACGCCCCTCACTGCGTGAGGGGAAGTGGCAGACAAAAAGATCAAGGGTGTCGCCATTGATCACCTGACCCATTGCATGCAGGATGTTGCGGGTGGGTCTCCGGCCTTGTTGCCGGAAGTCAATCACATATTCATCTCTCTCCAGCAGACGGAACTGATGTGGTTGATAAAGAAGTGCCACATCGATGCCCCGTTCGTCGGGCGAGTTAGTGATGATGTATTGATACTCCTGGGCACGCAGTGGAGAACGCTTTGTGAGGTCGAAAATGACGCTGTCGTTCTCTACCTCACACAAACCGATCAGCGCCGGAGAGTACATCTCACCCACAGCGGTGATCACCCGTGTGAGGTTGCGTAGCTTTGTCCAGTATTTGTAGGGCGTCCAGTGCATGAACCCCTCCGGCAGGAACTGATCATCCTCTTTCAGTGTGTCGTTTCGTGTGTCGAAAAGGTTCTCCACATTGTAAAACATCACACGAAAGGGTTCCTTCGCGAAGGAGTGCGGGGCGAATGTAAGCCAGCAGAGAGCGCATGAAAGGAGCAATCGTTTCATCACAGCTGCGGAGAAGGTGTCGTTACACCGCTTCCAGTATCTTCACCAGGTAATCCCAGAACTTTCCAACAGAGGAAATCTTCATTTTCTCATCGGGTGAGTGCACATCGGTCATGTCCGGACCAATGGAGATCATGTCGAGTGTGGGGTATTTCTCCAGGAAGAGTCCGCATTCCAGGCCGGCATGGATCGCTTTCACCTTCGCTTCCTTGTCGTAGAGTTTCTGGTATTCCTTTTTTGCCAGTTCCAGAATAGCCGATTCAGGGTTGGGCTTCCATCCCGGATATCCTTCACTGTGGGTTACCTTCGCCCCTGCAAGGGTGAAGACCGAGGAGACCATCTCCACCACGTAACGCTTTTGTGATTCCACTGAGCTGCGCTGGCTGGTGCCTATCTCAATCCGCAGGTCCGGCAGCATCTTCACCGAGGCCAGGTTGGTGGAGGTCTCTACCAGTCCCTCTATGTCGCTGCTCATGCCAATCACCCCATGCGGACAGGCACAGAGCGAAAGCAACAGCTTCTCGGTAGTTTTCCGGTTGATCACCTTTGAGGGGATGGGCGCCGATTCGAGTTGCAGATCCAGGTTTGGCTCTGTATGCTTGTACTCATTTTGCAGATCTGCAAGGAAGGTGTTGACCTTAACCCTGATCTCCTCCTTGTACTTCGCTTTCACACCCACCAACGCATAGGCTTCACGTGGGATGGCATTGTGCAGGTTTCCGCCACCGATCTCTGAGAGCAGCATGCCATATTTCTTGCCGGTGAGGGACTTCAGGAAGCGGGAAAGGATCTTGTTGGCATTTCCCAGCCCCTTGTCAATGTCACTTCCCGAATGCCCGCCACGGAGACCCTTCACCTCAGTGCGGAACCAGAAATAACCCTTTGGCGCCTCTTTTTCCTTGTATTTGAAATATGCCCGAGTGCCCTTACCTCCGGCACAACCGATATAGATTTCCCCCTCCTCTTCGGTGTCGAGGTTGATCAGGATGTTACCGGTGAGGAACTCCTTCCCAAGAGAGTAGGCTCCCGTCAGTCCGGTCTCCTCATCTACCGTGAAAAGCGCTTCAATCTTGCCATGAGCAATGTCGTCGGCAGCCAGAAGAGCCAGTTGTGCGGCAACACCAATGCCGTTATCGGCTCCCAGTGTAGTGCCGTTGGCCTTGATCCAATCACCATCGATGATGGTTTCGATGGGATCGTTGTCGAAATCGTGCTCCACGCCACTGTTCTTCTCGCAAACCATGTCCACATGCGATTGGAGGATCACTGTGGGGGCTTCTTCTCGACCCGGGGTTGCGGGCTTGGTGATCAGTATGTTTCCTGCCTGATCCTGTTTGGCTTCCAATTGATGCTCTTTGGCGAAGTTGAGCAGATAGGCCAGTATCCGTTCCTCTTTTTTAGATGGTCTGGGTATCTGGGTGATATCATGGAAGTAATTCCAGATGGCAGTTGGTTGTAGTTCTTTTATGGTCATAATTTTTATTTTTTTGATGGTTATGCAGACGATAAAAATACGATAAAAAACGGGTGTGGACAAAATATTTAGCATCTTTAAGCCAAAAAAGTGCTGTTTAATTGGCTAATTGGACTATCTTTGCGGCGTTAAAAACCGGATAATATGATTAAAATCGCATTGATAGGAATTTTCATCCTTTTCATCGCCGTCCTCTTGATGGGGGTGAGGGTTTTCTTCTCCCGCAAGGGCTCATTCCCAAGCCTCCACATTGGTGAATGTCAGGCAATGCAGGAAAAAGGTATTCATTGTGCCACATCGCAGGATGCCGAGATGAACAGAAGAGAGAGTCCAATAGAGAAATTGTTGAAATCACAAAATTTTTAAATCCGTTACAATGAAGAATTCTACTCCTTACATCGTCAGCGGTGTGCTGGCGGTTGCCCTAATCATTCTCTACATTTTGCACTTCACCGCAGGCCGTCAGGGAAACAACCCCTCCGGTACTGATCTTTCCCTGTTGTTGAATGATTCTTCCATTACCTTGCCTATTGCCTATGTGAATGTGGATTCCCTCTTGATGAACTATAACTTCGCCAAAGATTTAAACGAATCGCTGTTGCGGAAAGAAGAGAGCACCCGTGCCACACTCAACCAACGTCAGAACCAGATCAACTCGGCTGCTCAGGAGTTTGAACGCAAGTTGCGCAACAATGCTTTCCTGAGTCAGGAGAGAGCACAACAGGAGCAGGAGCGGATCGTACAGATGAACCAGGAGTATCAGCAGCTTGCCGAACGGCTCACACAGGAGTTCATGCTGGAACAGGAGAAGCTGAACATTCAGATGGAAGATACCATCAAAGCCAGGATGATTGAGTTTAGCAAGGATAAACATTTTGAGATTATCTTCAGCAACCGCACCACCAGCACCGTGCTTTATGCCGATAAAAAGTATGACATCACAAATGATGTGATCACCTTCCTGAACAACCGCTACGGACCTGCTACTGCAACAGCCAAGGCGGAAGAATGAAACAAATGATTCATCTGAAGCGATGATCATTCAAAAAAAGGTTCTTACTTCAAGAGCCTTTTTTTTTGCCCTTTTCTTTCTATTGTTTTGAAAGACTTAAATAGTTCCTTCACCATTGAAAAGTTATTTGGACAATCTGATAACTGAATCAGGTGCAAAACCAACCCTTTATCAATGAAAAAAATCAATCTGATTGTTGATGATTTTCTTCTAAGATTTGGAGATTCGGGGCCGATTGTCTATTTTTGTGCCAAAATGTAAGAATATTCTGACATTATTCTAATTTCTGCCTTATGATGGTTTTTAATGTAGTTGAGATTATCAGTGCCTTCTTGGTTTTGTTCGCAATCATTGATGTGACTGGATCGGTGCCCATCTTCCTGAATCTGAGAAGTCAGGACAGATCAATTCACCCGGAAAAGGCAGCTACCTATTCGTTGGTCATTCTGATCGGTTTCCTGTTCATCGGTGAGTGGATCCTGAAACTTTTTCAACTTGACATATCTGCTTTTGCGGTGGCGGGTGCTGTGGTGCTGTTGATCCTCTCCATAGAGATGATCTTCGGGGTGGAGATCTTCAAGAACGATAGCAGCAGTACTGACAACTCATCAACTTTGTTCCCGGTGGTCTTTCCACTGATTGCCGGGCCCGGGAGCTTCACAACGCTGCTCTCAATGCGGGCGGAGTATCATACCATCAATATCATCCTGGCGGTAGTGCTCAACCTGGCAATCGTTTATCTGGTGTTGCGCTACCTCGATCAGGTGAAAAGACTCCTCGGTGAGAGCGGTGCCTACATCCTACGCAAGTTTTTCGGCGTGATCCTGATGGCCATAGCCGTGAAGCTGCTCACCTCCAACCTGAGTGCACTGATTGCCTCTGTCAATGGCGGTGTTGCCTGAAGGTGTGCCTTTCTATTGTTGATTCCCCATATCACACGATTCAATTAACTCAACCAAATTATCTTGAGCAGGAGTAGACAAGATGCTTGTCTTACGCCTATCCATGACCGGAAATCCTCAAGTTTCTCTTTATTATCCTTTAACCAACTTTCCTGTCACAAACCTTCAAATTCGTGAAAAAATCTGTATCTTTGCATGTAGATTTTGACAAAAGTCTCTGTTTGGGTATCAGCCTATCTGGCAATCATTTAGCAAACAACAAAGATAATTACTATAAAATTCAACAACATGAGAATCGTAAGTATTTCAGGAAGAGAAGTGTTGGACTCCAGAGGGAATCCGACCGTGGAAGTGGATGTATTGACCGAGTCAGGTGCTTTTGGTCGTGCTGCTGTTCCATCCGGTGCTTCAACCGGTGAGAACGAAGCGCTGGAGTTGCGCGACGGTGACAAAGGCCGTTATCTTGGCAAGGGTGTACTGAAAGCTGTGACCAACATCAACGAGGTGATTGCCCCCGCATTGCTGGGGATGAACGTACTGGAGCAGACCAACATCGATGCCAAGATGCTGGAACTGGATGGCACCAAGACAAAATCTAACCTGGGTGCCAACGCACTCTTGGGTGTCTCCCTGGCGGTAGCAAAAGCGGCTGCCGATTACCTGGGTCTGCCCCTCTATCGTTACATTGGTGGTACCAACACATACGTGTTGCCCGTTCCCATGATGAACATCATCAACGGAGGTTCACACTCCGATGCCCCCATCGCCTTCCAGGAATTCATGATTCGCCCCGTAGGCGCCAACTCTTTCAGAGAAGGCCTCCGCATGGGTGCCGAAGTGTTTCATTCACTGAAGAAGGTGCTTCACGACAAGGGGTTGAGTACTGCTGTAGGTGACGAAGGCGGTTTTGCTCCCAACCTGGCCGGTGGTACCGAAGAGGCTCTTGAGTCGATTCTTACTGCAATCAAAAATGCCGGCTATGCTCCTGGTAAGGATGTGATGATCGGTCTCGACTGCGCTGCTTCTGAGTTCTACAAGGATGGTATCTACGACTACTCCAAGTTTGAAGGAGCCAACGGCAAGAAAAGAACCCGTGAAGAGCAAGTGGCTTACATGGAAGAACTGATCACCAAATACCCGATTGACTCGATTGAGGATGGTATGGATGAAGGCGACTGGGAAGGCTGGAAGCTGCTCACCGAGAAGATTGGTGACAAGTGTCAGCTGGTGGGTGACGACCTGTTCGTGACCAACGTGGAATTCCTCGAAAAGGGAATCAAGATGGGCTGTGCCAACTCAATCCTGATCAAGGTGAACCAGATCGGCACGCTTACCGAAACGCTCAACGCCATCGAGATGGCACACCGCAACGGTTATACAAGCGTTACCTCGCACCGTTCGGGTGAAACCGAAGATGCCACCATCGCCGACATCTCTGTTGCCACCAACGCCGGACAGATCAAGACCGGTTCTTTGAGCCGCTCCGACCGTATGGCCAAGTACAACCAGCTGCTTCGCATCGAAGAGGAACTGGGTGACCGTGCCGTTTATGGTTACAAGAAAATCAAGTAAATAGTTTTTTTTTCAACCCTATTTAAAGAGGCTACCTCAATTTAGAGGTAGTCTCTTTTTTTGTACAGGTATTTCGCCTGTTTTTGGAAGCTCTTCTTATATTCTAAGCTTATGAGGTTGTCTCAATTTACAAATGAGATGGCTTTTTTTATCCCACCCACTAAGATTCGCCTTAGTTGGCTTTTTACAGCGTATCAATTCAGTCGTAACTGACTCTAATATGGTTCTAATCTATTAGAACCATATTAGAACCATATTAGAACCATATTAGAACCATATTAGAACCATATTAGAACCATATTAGAACGAGATTAGAACCTGTAGCGAAGATGGTAGGCTGTTTCTTCCTGAAACAGTGCTACTCAAACTGGAACGTATAAACAGAAAAAGACCGTCTCGTCATATTACATGAGATGGCCATTTTTTATTCTTTTGTGAAAGCTCACAAAGAAAATCCCTGTAACCAAATGATTACAGGGATTCAGATTTATCTCCTCGTACCCAGAGCCGATACATAACCCCTCTAAAAAAAGGTTAATAAAGGAAACTAACACAACAGGAAAACAGCGATATAGCGATTTAACATTAAGGTTTATTTTCTCTTTATTGGATAATGATAATTTATTTAACGATACTATTTTGATACTTTTCGTTGGTTATGTACCCAACATTCATTATCTTTGCCAAAGAACATTAATTCCTGATGATTATGAAAACAAGAAGAGGTTTAAAGAAAAACAATGTAGTATTAAGGGAGCGGGAGCTTGCTAACGGCAATATAAGCCTGTTTTTAGACACTTATAGAGGTGGGGCGCACACCTATGAGTTTTTGAAGTTGTACCTTGTAAAAGCACGCACACCGTTGGAACGGCAGACAAACAAGGAAACAAGGGAGCTGGCTGAACAGATAAGAACGGAGCGAGAGAGAGAACTGAATCACTCACAACACGGGATGGTTTCACCGACAAAGAGGAAGGTTGCCTTTTTTACTTTTGCTGATAACTATATTTCTAAATATCAAAAGAAAGATATTCGGATGGTGCAGGGTGCAATAAAAAGGTTTAGGGATTTTCTGACCGAAGAGCAACCGAAGCAAAACCAAAAGACATTAAGAGCCGACCAGATAACAAGCCTGATGATGAAAGATTTCGTGCAGTATCTTGAAAGCAGGAGCGTGGGAGAGGGAGCACACGGATATTATCAAAGGTTTAAGAAGGTGCTTCGGAGGGCTGTTGCCGAAGGGCTGATAAACAGGATGCCAACGGAGGGGGTGATATGCAAAACAGACAAAGGATTGAGGAAGGACACACTAACTAATGATGAGATAGCACAGATAGCACGCACCGAGTGCCAAAACGATGAAATAAAGCGGGCTTTCCTCTTTTCCTGCGTGACGGGATTGCGCTTCTGCGATGTTAATGAATTAAAGTTTAGCGATATTGACTTCGGAGCGGAGCGGATGACCATTGACCAGCAAAAGACGGGCAAGCCTGTAACTGTTGATTTGAACAGAACAGCATTAAAACTTATCGGGGAGCAGAGAAGCCCAGAGGAGAATGTTTTTTATCTACCAAGCCACACAGCGTGCAATAAGACGTTAAAAGCATTGGTGAAGCGTGCCGGGATTAGCAAGCATATAACGTGGCATTGCGCCCGCCACAGTTTCGCTGTTAACCTGTTAAGATTAACGGGAGATAACAAGCCTGATATAAAAACATTATCCGCAACATTGGGGCATACAAGCCTTAAACATACGGAGAAGTACACACGTATAGAGGATGAGCTTAAAAAGAAAGCAATCAATTCCCTGCCTGATTACATTTAGGGGTGCACCCCCCTATGGGGGTGGGCTGAATTAAGGGCTTCCATTCGACATAAATTTTTCCCCGATTTTTCGAGAATATTCGTTCCCCTATGGTTGATAACTTCCCAGATAAACGCTTCTTATTTTCGTCTTTTTTTCGTATATTCGTACTATTGTTACCTGATAAAGAGGTAGATAACATAGTACTAATTTAATTTTTGACTTATGGATGAGTTGATGGAACGACTTGAAAGGATTGAGAAAGGGGTGATGTTGCAAAAAAACGTGCTGACATTTGACGAAGCTGTCATGTTTACGGGATTGGCAAAAAGCTACTTGTATAAACTAACAGCAAGCGGTAAGATACCTTACTACAAACCAAGCGGTAAGCTGATTTATTTCGACCGGTCGGAGCTTGAACGATGGATGCTACGCAACCCCATTAAGACGGCAGACGAAATTGAGCAACAAGCCGTTAATTACTGCCACACTAACAGGGCAAACCCGTAACCTTCTCAGCCAAAAAAGCAACAGAGTGCCCAGAGCACCCGCTTGCTTATACCACAAAAACACAAATTTTCCCTGATTTTTCCAAAATATTCATTCTGTTATTTTCTTTTGTTGGCAAAATAATTGAAGCGGTTTTTTCATCAATGGGGAAATATTCTACACTTTGAGCGGAGGTCGCACCAAACGACCGATACCCCGCACCTTCATTAACACACTATCTAACAGACGTATAACAATAGGTCGCACCGAACGACTTGTTTAGCGGTAGTCAGCAGGGCAAAAACGCTTGCATATGTTAATTCTTTATTGTACATTCGATGTGAATAAATGTAAATAATTGTTCACTTTAATTAATTAGTAAACATAAGTAACTATGACAGAACAGGAAAGAAAAGAGAGAATTGCAGAGAGGGTGACGGCAGGCAAGCCGATGCTTACGATGCAAGAAGCTGCGATGTTCACAGGGATGAGTAAACACACCTTGTACCGGCTGACTTGCAGTAAGCAGATAAAGCATTACAAGCCGGGCGGTAAGCTGATATATTTCAGCCGAGAGGACTTAATAAATTGGATGATGCAGAACGAGAAATAAATCAAAAACCAAAAACAAAATTCACAGAGTATGGCGAGAAAGAGTAAGAGCGAGAACGCACCGTTGCTGATAAGGCTTGAATCAATCCCATTATTCAGGGTACTGACAACGGAAGAAGCGGGGGAAGTAATGTTTGCAATCTTCGATTATCGTACTGATGGCGTAATCCCAACCTTTGATGATAGAGCCAAACAGATGATATTTGACTCGATGCGACAAACAATAGATGATGATGTGGAAGCATACCGAGAGAGATGCGAGAAGAACGCAAAATCAATTCAGGAATATTGGAACAGCGTTAAGGAAAAAGGGGATGCGGTTGAACCCGAAACAAAAAACGTGGTGAATGAGCAATCGGGAGAAAAGGGCAGAGAGATGAAATATAAACAACTTGCCTACGAGGGTGACAATGATACCCCCTTCTGACTTGTATACGTTCGTATACGTTCGTATACAAATGCTACCAATACAATACAATACAACTCAATACAACACAACTCAAAGTTATAGATAGAATATAGGGATGCGAAAATCGAAAATAAGTTTTTTCACGTACTACGGAAGCGAGCCGAGAGATACCAACCTATGGTGGTGCTTAACAACAGACAGGTATAAGGATAGAGTTGAAGCAATAAGAGCAATGGGCGATGCCGATATGCGCTCAAAGAAAAAGAAACAGCTTCCCGGCTTCACACCTTCGGGATGCTTTTCCGAGCGTAAAGCCAAAGGACTGATTAACCATAGCGGATATATATGCCTTGATGTCGATGCCAAAGATAACCTACAAATCACCGATTGGCAAAGATTCATTCACGATGTCGGAAGAAAATACCCCTTCATTGCCTATGCGGGATTGTCGGTATCGGGCAAGGGTGCTTTCCTGATTGTGCCGATAAAACACACCGAGCGACACACACAGCACTTTGATGCCCTTGTCGCTGAATTAAACCCTGATGTTATTGTAGATAAGAGCGGGCGGGATGTGAGCCGTTACAGGTTTATGTCTTTCAACGAAAACCCATATATCAAAGAGGATGCCGACACCTACGACAAGTTTATCGAACCGAAAAAAGCCGAGCGAAAGGATTATGCAGGTACAGACAGAGGGGTGCAATTACTCTATGATGCTATAATGGCGAGCGGTACGAACATTACCGAGCGGTACAGCGATTGGCTTTCGCTTGCCTGTTCTTTGAGGGATGTTCCCAATGGCAGGCAGATGTTTCACGACATATCTACGTTTGATTCACGATATAACAGAGAGCAATGCGATGAGCAATTTGATGCTATACTCAATGGCAAGGGCTATTCGATTGCCACCTTTTTTTGGATTGCTAAACAGTATGGAATAACAGTTAGATGATATGAGAGACCTAAAGAATGAACTGATAAAAAAATACGGGATGCGTTTTTTGCGCTCGACAAAATGGAATGAGATATACCGCTCCGATGATTTTGTTTTGATATGGAACAGGGACACCAACCTAATTAAACTAAAACCCAACAGCTGATGGATGATGATTTTTTCGATGATGACTTTGATGATGACTTTGAACCCCAAAAAAGTTTTAGCGACATCCTATTCGAGTTGGAACGCAACGGAGAGATATTGAAACAATGGGAGATGGGCGCACCCAATGACAATGCGACAGAAACAAAAACCAATGAAAATGAAAAAAGAAACATTATTCAGTAATGAGATTTTCGATGAAAAAATCTTTAATGACACCAAGAAAAAGTATGAGTTAATGTCGGAACAGCTTCCCGACTTGTTAGCTTCGATTTCAGCAGAGGGATTGCCCACAGACTGGAAGTTCATTGACACCATTACCCATAACGAAGGGGCTTTCCGGGAATGGGTAGAGGAACAGGGAAAAGAACGGCAGAAAGGCAAATTCCTGACCGTCTCAGAAATTCAGCGCAACGCTGATGAACTCAACGAGTTTTACAACAGGCTTGCCCCCGATGTTAATGCGATTCGCAGGATGAGAATAGAACGGCTTCCGATGGTTGCGGTCGATGATTCTGTTGCTGTTGATTTGGAGAAAATAGACGAACTTGCAAAGAAAGAAGCCACAACAAAGATTGACGCAACAAAGATGCAGAACTACTGGGAACAGGTGAACAAGGTCGTACAGGCGATAAACGACTTGAAGGGGTATGAAGAAAAGAACGGACTACCAGACAGTACATTTAATCCTGCTTCCATTTCGATGGGTATGGATGGTATATATATGGCTTCTCCCAATTTGTCTATCACCCAATTTCGAGATAAATATGCCACACCCGAACAATTTCAAAATATATTTATAAACACCTTTAAAAAGAACTGATATGGAAAAAACTAATGAAGCCCCTGATTGGGCAAAAGAACTGATTAGCACAGTTGAGGAACTGAAACAGAGGGTTGACACCACCTACCCCGAAGCAGAGAAGAGTAAGAAACCCGACTTTTCCGCCTTCGTAGAGCGACTTAAATTTACAGGAAAAATTCCTGATAAATAGTTTTTCGGTTTTTGTTGGTTGGAGGGGGAGACGGTTGTTTCCCTCTCTTTTTTTGTGTACCAAGACGATGTTTAGTTGATGAGAAGCGACCGACCTATTCTCTCACTACCTGCCTACTCTCACCACCGAAGCCGATTTATAATTTAGAACCATTCTAAATAGAAAGATATATCGTGCACGACACAACGCACGTATCACATTAATATAAAGATAGATAACACACCTTCGGAGCAACGGGGCTAAATAGAATAACTTACATTCCCCTTAAAATATTTACAGAGCTTTCGCAAACAAAACAGCGACCGACCGATAACAAGTTGATTGATTCCTGACTGATGTGTTTCAGTTAGTCTGATGCTGTTGTTATCCTGATGCTGATGCAGACGATTGGTTAAGTGTACTACAAACACTATATAACAAACAAGTCATTTTAAGGCGATTTAAGGCACGATAATTATTTTGGGTAGGTAGATATGCGGAAAGCCATATAAATGCCACAGAGGGGCTGAAAATAAGCGAGAGAGGTATTTAACATTTTCCCCTGATGCTGGCGGGAGCAGAATAGTTAATTTATTACCACCCCAAGGATGATGCTTTTTCTGAATATAACGGTTATAAATTACAGATACATTTTCACCTACAAACGATAACATCGGTTGCCTAACGTTACTATTTTGATACTTTGGGCAAGTAAAAACCCCATAACCTATTGATTACAGGGTGATTACAAAGTTGAAACTGTACCCAGAGCCGGGATCGAACCGGCATGGAAGTGAATCCACTGGTGTTTGAGAC
>DAINAS010000028.1:0-28029 GCA_036733365.1 Proteiniphilum sp. | reverse complement strand
TTTTGTCTCGTTACTATTGAAACTGATGAAAGTGAGAAATATAAACATTTATCCAGTCAAGCCACAAATGAAATTGTGTGCCTGATTGGGATTTAATAAGCAAACCCTAAGTAACTCCTCTATGAGAATAATCCGCTTTACCAATATGATCTCAAATGAAGTAGTTGAACTTTGTTTTAATAAAGATTGGGGTAAAGGAACAGCAGAATGCCTTTCTGATGCATACTCAAACCACGGATGGTCTTCTGTTTTTGCCTTTGTTTCAACAGCTTTTGTACCACAAGTTGCTGCCGGTTTAGGTATCGCATGTGCAATAAGAAACGCCAGTTTGTTATAGCTATGATTATGAAACGAGTTTTATACATTTTAATCTTGTTTGTGGGCTTATCTGTCTCGTTGTTTCTTTTCAAAGCAGAGAACAACTTTGCAGGAACTATTGCATTAATTGTGTATGTACTCATCTATAAGCCACTGTGCGACATAATTTATCTGCATTACCGATACAACTATCTGTTTAAGGATCTGATACGCAAGTACCCATTCTGGTCATACAAGATGATGAAAGAATTATACATCAATTAGACTACGAAAGGCCTGTTTTAAGGGTTTTGAAAGTCTGTTTCTCCCCCTATTTTGCTATTTTTGTGCTTGATTGAATTTTTACTAAAAAACAACGCATGAAAGAAGCAGCAACCAACGCACCGCCATATCCCGATCTGTTCGGACATCCCAGGGGACTCTCCCTCCTGTTCCTAACCGAGATGTGGGAGCGCTTCTGCTACTTCGGCATGCGGGGACTGCTGGTGCTCTACCTCACCAAGGCACTCTTCCAGGGCGACGACCAGGCGTTCGCCATCTACGGAGCCTACACGGCACTGGTCTACATGGCCCCCGTGCTGGGGGGACGCCTGGCCGACAGCATCCTGGGTTACCGCATCGCGGTGATCCTGGGAGCCGTGATGATGGCCATCGGCGAGTTCCTGATCCTGGGCGGCAGCCAGACATGGCTCTACGTGGGCATGGCGGCCATCATCGTGGGAAACGGTTACTTCAAGGCCAACATCTCCAGCCTGGTGGGTAAGCTTTACGCTGCCGACGACCCGCGTCGCGACTCCGGCTTCACCATCTTCTACATCGGTGTCAACATGGGGGCCCTGCTGGCCACCCTGGTCGTCGTCTGGGTGGGCGAGCGCTTCGGCTTCCAGTATGGCTTCGGACTGGCCGGCATCGGCATGCTGCTGGGATTGCTGATCTTCGCCGCGGGACAGAAGTATTACAAGGAGGAGGGGCGTCCGCCACGACCGGAGAAGCTGCACTCAAAAGTGCTCGGCCCGCTTACGCAGCTGCAGCTCACCGTGCTGCTCTCCTTCCTGGCCATCCCGCTGCTCTACCTCCTCATCATCTACAACGGTGTCATGGGCATCCTGCTCATCCTCACCTTCCTCTACGTGGGATATACCCTCATGCGCGAGGGGATCCGCGGCGGCCGCATCCTGCGCGACCGGATGATCATCTTCATCATCCTCTGCCTCTTCAACATCCTCTTCTGGGCGCTCTTCGAACAGGCGGGCTCCTCGCTCACCCTGTTTGCCGACCGCAACGTGAACCGCAACGTCTTCGGCATCTTCGAGATGACTGCCGGGCAGACGCAGTTCTTCAACCCCTTCTTCATCATCGTCATGGGATCGCTCATTTCCATGCTCTGGGTGAAGCTGTCGGCACGCAACCTCAACCCCAACATCCCCGCCAAGTTCGGCTATGGCATCATACTGCTCGGCATCGGCTACCTCATCACCCGCTTCGGTCTCTACACCTATAACGAAGCGTTCCTCGTACCGCTCTGGATCATCGTGGGCATCTACTTCTTCCACACCGTGGGTGAGCTCTTCATCTCACCCATCGGCCTCTCCATGGTGACCAAGCTGGCGCCTGAGAAGCTCTCCGGTACACTGATGGGTGCCTGGTTCCTATCTTTCTCCGGCTCCAACTTCCTCGCTGGTCAGCTCGCCAAGCTTACCGGTAGCAGCGAGGTGGAAATAGACGCTTTGGTGAATGCAACCACACCCGCCGCTTTGGAATCCCTCACCCGCTATATCGATGTCTACACCAGCTTCGGCCTGATTGCGGTCGCCACAGGCCTTCTGGTGTTGCTTTTCTCTTCCCGGCTCAACAAGCTGATGCACGGGATAAAATAGCGGTTAGCTATAAGCTATAAGCGGTAAGGTATAAGCTAAAAGCT
Organism: Proteiniphilum sp.; assembly: GCA_036733365.1. Classification (GTDB taxonomy): domain Bacteria; phylum Bacteroidota; class Bacteroidia; order Bacteroidales; family Dysgonomonadaceae; genus Proteiniphilum. The sequence continues at coordinate 25,790 of DAINAS010000028.1, read as the reverse complement.
TAAAGATGATCCCTTCTCAATGCAGATGCTCCCCCGCCTCATGCGTGATCTCAACCTCGCGGGCGATGAAGGACTCCTGCCCCGAGCTGTCGGCACAGTAGACCGTAAGGTGGTAATGGCCCTCCTTCACCGGGCGGCCCTCAATGCTGTCGGGGATCACCATCAGCCGGTGATTGATGATGACCTGCTGCTTGCCGGCGATCGGCTCCTCACCCTGCGCAATGAACTCACTCTCCATCCAGGTTCGCTCGAAGGGTTGTGGCTCCGCATCAGTTGCCCGGGTTAAAGAGGGTTGCACTGCACTGTGCGTATGCCCGTCGAACGCGCCGTGGATGTTCACCTTGTAGGATGCCAGCGCCACGTTGTCGGAGAGGGTCACCACGAAATGAATCGCGCTCCCCGGGGCATATGCCTCCTCCTCTGCCGGCTCACTCAGCACTATCTGAGGCTTCCTGGTATCGATATCATCGCTCTCGCATCCGCTGAACGCGGTGACTGCCGCCAGCAGCAGCAAAATACTATACTTTGTCTTCATTAATTTATGTTTGTTTGTTCGTTATTTTGTTAGTATGTTAGTTTGTTGATACATTAGTAAGTTCTAAGTTTGATGTTAAAACTGAGAACTGAGAACTGAGAACTGAGAATTCACCCAATCGGAACCCGCACGATCAACTGCACATTGCGTCCCGGCTCCGGAATGTTCAACCGCCGGTAGAAGCTCAGGTGGTTCAGGAAGGGCCTGTCGAAGATGTTCTGCACCTGCAGGTCGGTAATCACCCGTCGCCCGCCGATGCGCCACTGCAGGTGCGCGGAGAAGTCCCACAGAGATGTCCCCGCCGTCGCTTCCTCATTTTTCGCCACCCGTTGTTGGTCGGACACAAAACGATGCTGCAGCCGCAGGCGGTATTGTGCCAGCACCCCCTGACTGAACCCATTGTAGGTCAGCTCTCCCGTCGCCATATCGGGCGGTGAGAAGGGAAGCGCGTAGCCATCCTCCAGGTTCCGGTTGCGCACCACCTCCAGATCGCCACCCAACTGCCAACGCTCGTCGAGACGATATGTTACGGCCAGCTCGCCACCCCCCGTTACCGCCATTGCCTGGCGGTAGCGGTAGATCTGTCCCGTGTGGGGCAATATGGACCATGCACCCGACGGCTCCAGGAAGATATAGTTGCTGAAATGCGACAGGAAGGGGCTCACCGTCAACTCCCAACGGTCGTTCCGATAGCGGTACTCCCCGTCCCACTGGATGCCCCGTTCAGGGTTGAGCGAGCTGTTCCCCTGCTCGTGACGGAAAGCACCATGGTGCACTCCGTTCGACGACAGCTCGCCGGCCGTGGGGTAGCGGAAGCTCTTGCCGATGTTCATCCTGAAGCCATGCCTCTCGGAGGGTCTGTAAACGATTCCCAGGGCTCCGGACCAGTCGCCGAAGCGGCGCTGCAGCGCCTCAGCCCGCTGTGCGTATTGAGCCGCCTCGGCGGCGCTCATCTGCTGCGAGAGCAGGTAAGCCTCCAGCAGCGGATCATGGAATCCCTCCACCGTGAGGGAGCCGATGTCGTAGCGAAGGCCACCCGACAGGGTGAGCCGTTCATTCACCACAAATTCGTTCATCCACCAGGCACCCCCCGTGATACGGTCGAACGCCGGCAGCAGGAAGGAGTAGCCCCCCACCCTGTTGTGTTGCAGCTCCGCGGCGATGCCCGCCTGCTTGCGCCACCGCTTCTCCTCGTCCCAACGGATGCTGCTGTTCAGCGTGTAGGTGTCGAGGAGGAACTGCAGCTCCAGATCCGGGTCCGTTGCCGGCGGCGGCTGGTTGCCGTAGTGGGTGTGGAAGGGCGACCGCTCGGCGCGGCGGTTCTGCTGCACCCCCAGGTCGGCCTGCAGCGACACCCCTTTCAGTTTGATCCTGTTGTTCGATATCAGCTTGAGGTGTCCCGAGCTACTGTAGGGCATCTCCAGGTTGCGTACCGATCCGTCCGGCAGCAGGCGATCGAGAGAGGGTACACCGTGTGCACCCGGGAAGAAACCGTTTTTGCCGGAGACGTATGAGGCATGCAGCCAGCTCTCCAGGCTGTCTCCCCCGTAGTTGACCGAGAAGGAGAGGTTCTGCTCCCTGCCGGCCGTGTTCTTCATCCGCTGCCCGTGCAGCGGCAGCTTGTGCGTGAGGTAGGTCACCGTGTCTGCCGGCACCCGGTAGTCGCCGTAGGACTGCAGTGTTGCCCGTCCCCGCAGGTACCATCGTCCGCTCTTGGCGGCGACCGCTGCCGAGAGGCCCATCAGGTCGTTGTTGCTCTTGGCGGTCAGTGTCAGGTCGCCCCGCACCCCCTCCTGCTGCGGTACCTGCGGCGGGAGGATCTCGATCACGCCCCCCATGGCGTCGGAGCCGTGGTGGAGCGACATCGGTCCCTTGTAGACCCGTACGTTGTCCACGTCGTACTGGTCGATCTCCAGTCCATGGTCGGCACCCCATTGTTGGTTCTGCTGCACGATCCCCCTGTCGGCCACCGCCACACGGTTGAATCCGAGCCCCCTGATCACCGGCTTTGAGAAGCCTGCGCCGATGTCCATCGAGGCTACCCCCGGCAGCGTGGCCAGCGTCTTGGCGAAGCTCTCGCTGTTCTCCTGCATCAGGAAGTGGCGCCCCAGCTCCTCCACCGCCAGCGCAGGTGCCAACGTTGGTTCTTTCAGTTGCTCACCCTCAATCATCACCTCCTTCAGGAGCAATGCTTCAGGATGCAGGTGGATGTGCAGCAACGTGTCCTGTTGCAGCGACAAGGAGAGGCTGAGCGTCTCATAGCCGATGTATTGCACCGTGAGCAGGTAATTGCCCCGCGCCAGCTCATCCAGCGCAAAGAAACCATTCTCATCGCTCTGTAGGTGCCGCTCACCCGGCTGCAGCAGGATGGAGGCCGCCGGCAGGTAATGGTCGTGCTCCGCACAGTGCACATACCCCTTCATCGAGACCCCCTGCCCCTTGAGACCAAAAACAACTGCCGTCAGCAACAGCAGCAATATCATTTTTTTCATCTGATCATCGTTATTCCAGAGTGCCCGAAACAGGCTGCTCCATTTTCAGGCATTCGCACTGCAAACGGCACAGATCCCTTCGATCACCACAAACACCTCCCGTTGGCTGTACCCTTCCGGCAGCTCCGCCTCAAAGCGGGTCTTGCCGCGCAAGCAGAGCACCTCGTCGCACCGCTCGCAGTGGAAGTGCGAATGGATGTGGGCATCTCCCTGCTTCTGCCGCGTGAGGGCATACTTCACCGTATTGTCGTTCAGCACGATGCGGTGAATCACTCCATGCTCCTCCAGTGTTTTGAGGGTCCGGTAGAAGGTAACCCGGTCGAACAGGTCTGAACTCCCCTTCAACTCCTGTTCCGACATCGCCGCCCGGCTCAGCAGCAGCTCTCCCACAATATATTTCCTGCAGGCGGTGTTCTTCAGATCATTCCGCTGCAGGATCTCCTCTACGTTCATCATCCTGTTCCGTTATTAGAAAATGCATCGCAACAACATGTCACATGCAACAATGTTGCAAATATAGCCCTGTTTCACCAAATAACAGAAAAAGTTCCGGTCATTTTGATGATTTTTAAGAAAAAAGCGATTATTTTTACCGCACCGGATGAGACCCTTCCGCACATCGCCGATTGGCATCGCGATCACCATCTGCCAACAACAAGCGTATTGTCACATGTCGACAGAAATATCAACCCGACTCCTGCTTATCCTGCTGCTCCTGCACTGGGCTGCACTCACAGTGGCACTATCGCTGCTGATGCGTGAACGAAACCGTCTCCGTCACATGCGGCGGGAGCTGCAACAGTTGCTGCACCACGCCTCTTCCATGGAAGGCGACTGCAAAGCGATCTCTGAAAACAGGGAGCACCCCTGCCCCGCGCTGCTCACCAGCCGTGAACGGGAGATCATGATGCTGCTCTGCGAGGGGAAGAGCAACGGTGAGATCGCCTCGAGTCTCTGCGTCTCGGTGAACACCATCAAGTACCACATCAAGAACATCTACATCAAGCTCGATGTAAAAAACCGGATAGAGGCGCTCAATAGCCTCAAAAACTACCCGAGCGGGTAGTACAACTGTTTTGTTTTCTGCTGAACTTTGGTTGATCCTTTACCACCTTTGTAACGTCAACCACTATGAAAACAAAACGAATCCTTCTCCTTTGGATCCTCCTGGCAGGGATGATCCTCACCGCAACAGGACAACAACTGCTCTCCCCCATCACCGGCTCCGAGGGAATCATCACGCGCGATGAGCTGCGGGTGGCACAACAAGCCGAACGCATCGCACCCCACCCGCTGGCACTGCAGGCGCAGCAGCGGGGAGAGGTGAAAGGAGCATTCCGCAACCTGCATTACGAGCTGGCACCGGGCGTGCAACGCCTCACGCCAGCACAGAAAAGCCAGCTGCAGATGAGTGGTGAGGGGCTCCTCACCGTACCCACCCGCGACGGAGTCTTCCTACCCACCCCGGGGATCATCTATTTCGATGAGGAGAGCGACCTGGTGTTCCGTCCCGGCGAGACCGGGGGGGACGAGCTGATCATGACACGGCCGCAGCTGCACGAAGTATTCCGCGAGCTGGAGCTCCCGAGGCAGGAGGTACCGCTGACACTGGCCAACACTGTCTATGCCGCTCCCGGCCTGGAGGCATCCGCTACGGGCAGCGGTGCCAACTATGCCATCTCGCTGCAATTCGACAGCGTCACCTACGTGCTGGACAGCACCAAAACAAGTCGTTGCATGCTCACGCTGATCGGCACGGTGAATCTACGCCAGCCACGCGTGGAGGGGTTCTACAGCAAGAACGACGGTTACAGTCTGATATTCAAGACAGATGAGCAGATAGACCTGCGGGTGCGCGTCGGTGCGAAGATCGCCGATGAAAAGAAAATCCTGCTCTGGGGCACCGAGATCCCCGCCGGCACGATTGGCAAGGGTGAGCTGGGGATCTACGCCGTGGTGAACATGGAGGGGGAGATCACCCTGGTAGCGGACCTGAAGCAGTCGATCGATGTGGGACTGGGGGCAAAGGGTGGCACCTGCTGGTTCCTGCCCACCTCCATCCGGAATGCCTCCTGGTTCAACCACACCTGCGATGTGGCTTTCGAGGCAGAGACGAAGCTCAAGGCGTTCGCGGGACTGCATTGCGCAGCCACCCTGCAGATAAAATCATACAAGGTACTCGACATCTACCTGCGCGGAGGAATGGAGGGAACGGTAGAGAGTGACCTCACCACCCTTTCAGCTGATGTGGGGGTACGCATGAAGGCGGGCGGCAAGGTGATCAGCAAGAAGTTCACCCTGGTAGATGAGTACTACTCCCTCTGGAAGCTGCAGAAACCCGACATGGCAGGTTTCACGATCGCCCTGGAGGAGGTGTGTGCACTGGGCGACCATGTGGCAGGCGTGATCGGGCGCAAGCAGGAGGGCGATCAACATGCACCTTATGCAGGTCCCTTCGAGGTGGTGGTGACCCGTCCCAACGGAACTGCAGAGCGATTCTCAGGGACCTCCGATGCAGAGGGCCACTTCCTGGTGAAGGGGATCCCTCTGCGGAAGGGAGACCTGGTAGCGATTCAGCCAGAGGGGGCCAACAACGCCTCACCGGCGGTAAGCCCTACGCTCCCGTTCCGCGGGATCAACCTCACGGCAGTCGACTATTATACCGGGAAGGCATACGGATCGGTGGCCGCTGCCCGCAGCAAATACAGCACAGCAACCACTGCCTCACCGGCAGGAAGCAGCAGCAGACCTTCAGCGATTCCAGGCATGATCCGGCAGAATGTTGCCCGGGGGATGGCGGCAATGACCCACCAGGAGATCATCCGTCGCGTGGAAGCGTTCCAGGCGGGGCTGCTGGCATACCGGGGACCCATCGGTTTCACGGTGAGGGAGAAGCAAGTGACGCAGCTTCAGGCGGTGACACCCGGCATCGGCGGTACAGCACGAACAGCCCGCAACAAGGCGAGCGCCGCTTCGGAGAAAGTGCGTGAAATGCGGGGTATGGTAGATCACCCCCTGGGATGGTTCGTGGTGGGCAACCTTGACATCCGACCGGGTCAGGAGGTGAAAGCGGTGATCGAGCTGGAGGGGTTCACAATCGAATCGGAGTGGGTGGAGAGCGACGGGTTGATGGTCTCCTCCATCCTGCACGAAGGAATGGAGAGCGAGCGAACAGTCGACAGCGAGACCCTAAGCGTTCTCAACAGCGTGGTAGTGGTATCAGCCATACGGGGCGATGAACCTCCGCGGGGAACGGTAATGATGCTGCTGGGTGACGACATGCCTCATGCGGGCATCCTCAACAGCGAAACGATAGCCGCATTTCCGGAGGCAGCTCATGCCATCTCACACATCGACACCACCGCTGTGCTGCAGCCGCAGCCGGGAGCAGACGGTACATCGATCGCCAGCAGCGGTCCCTGGAGCAGCAGGGTGCAGACCAACCCCGGCGTACTGATCCTCCCGGCCCGCAACGGGCGTCATCCGTTTGAACGGATATCCTACCAGCATAAGGGGGTGGAGCTGGGGCACAGCTACCTGATTGATGAATGTCATTCCTGCAGGACGCCGGAAGAGGTGATCGACCGCGCCGATCAATTTGGCAGGTTGCGTCAGGAGGGTGCGTTGCAACAGCTGGGACGCAGGCTGATGAGGGAACAGCCAAGGGTACGTCCCCTCACGGGCGGCACTCTCCGGTTCTAGTCAACCTCTTTAACTGAACATTACTTCAAATACCACTCGTACATGCGGCGCACCCCCTCGTCGATCTCGATCTGGTGCTGCCAGCCCAGGCTGTTCAGCTTGGAAGGATCGGTCAGCTTGCGCATGGTGCCGTCCGGCTTGGATCTGTCGAAGCTGATCTTGCCTCGGTAACCAACAGTCCTGGCGATCAGCGCGGAGAGGTCGCGTATCGAGATCTCGTGTCCCGTGCCGATGTTGATGTGGCAGTTGCGCACCTCCTCTTTGCCGGCAGCCAGGTCGGCGAACTCCACCCGCTCCATGATGTAGACGCAGGCATCCGCCATCTCCTCGCTCCAGAGGAACTCACGCAGCGGTTGCCCCGTACCCCAGAGCATCACACCCTCAGGTGTCACGCCATATTTTTGTAACAGCTCCAGAATCTGCCGGTCGGTCACCGGTTCAGGCAGATCGGCATGTGTAACCCCTTCGAGCGGACTTATGTCTATAACCGGGCCCTTCAAGCGGGCACCAATGCCTTCAACCGGACGTCGGCGCAGGTCCTCCCGTATCGCCTCCATGTCGCCCTCCATGAGGCACTTCGCCAGGTGAATCTTGCGGATCATCGCCGGCAGCACGTGGCTCCGTTCCAGGTCGAAGTTGTCATTCGGACCGTAGAGGTTGGTCGGCATCACCGCGATGAAGTTGGTGCCGTACTGTATGTTGAAGCTCTCGCACATCTTCAGGCCCGCGATCTTGGCGATGGCGTAGGGCTCGTTGGTGTACTCCAGCGGGGCGGTCAGCAGGGCATCTTCACGCATCGGTTGCGGCGCCTCTTTCGGGTAGATGCAGGTGCTCCCCAGGAAGAGCAGCTTCTTCACGCCATGGCGCCAGCTCTCACCAATCACATTGTTCTGGATCTGCAGGTTGCGGTAGATGAAGTCCGCCCGGTAGGTGTTGTTGGCCATGATGCCACCCACGTGCGCCGCAGCGAGGAAGACATACTCCGGCTGCTCCTCCTCGAAGAAGCGTGCCACCGCTGCCCCGTCGGTCAGGTCCAGCTCCCGCTGCCTGCGTCCTACCAGGTTGGTGTATCCCTTCGCTTTGAGGTTCTCCCAGATCGCCGATCCCACCAGTCCTCCGTGGCCGGCAACGTAAATTTTTGAATCTCTGTTCATGTTATGGTTAATCACTGATAACTTTTCAAATCATGTCTCACCATCTGCCTCACCAGCTCCTCGAAGGTGGTCTGCCGCGGGTTCCACCCCAGCAGCGTGCGTGCCTTGGTAGGATCGCCCAGCAGCTGTTCCACCTCGGCGGGACGGAAATATTTCCGGTCCACCTCCACCAGCACGCGTCCCGTGGCGCTGTCGATTCCCTTCTCGTCTATGCCTGCACCCTCCCAGCGGAGGTTCATACCCGCCTCGGCGAAGGCCAGCGTGCAGAACTCACGCACCGTGTGCATCTCACCGGTGGCAATCACGAAGTCCTCCGGGGTCTCGTGCTGCAGCATCCGCCACATGCACTCCACATAGTCGCGTGCGTGTCCCCAGTCGCGCCGGGCATCCAGGTTGCCCAGGTAAAGCTTGTCCTGCTGTCCGTGGGCAATGCGTGCCGCCGCCAGGGTGATCTTACGGGTGACGAAGGTCTCACCGCGCCGCTCGCTCTCGTGGTTGAAGAGGATGCCGTTGACGGCGAACATGCCGTACGACTCGCGGTAGTTCTTGGTGATCCAGAAGCCGTAGAGCTTGGCCACGCCATAGGGGCTGCGCGGGTAGAAGGGTGTCGTCTCCCGCTGCGGCACCTCCTGCACCAGTCCGAACAGCTCGGAGGTCGATGCCTGGTAGATGCGTGTCTTCTTCTCCAGACCCAGGATGCGCACCGCCTCCAGCAGTCGCAGCGTCCCCACCGCGTCGGTCTCGGCAGTGTACTCCGGCACGTCGAAGCTCACCTTCACGTGACTCTGTGCCGCCAGGTTGTAGATCTCATCCGGCTGAATGGTCTGGATGATGCGGATCAGCGAGCTGGAGTCGGTCATGTCCGCATAATGCAGGTTGATGAGCCGGCGCTGTTTCATGTCGCGCACCCACTCGTCGAAGTAGAGGTGCTCGATGCGTCCCGTGTTGAACGAGGAAGAGCGACGGAGCGTGCCATGCACAGTGTAACCCTTCTCCAAAAGGAGCTCTGCGAGGTAGGATCCGTCCTGGCCGGTGATTCCGGTGATGAGTGCCACTTTATCCATAATCCAATGTATTACATGTTGTAAAAGAGTATAATGCGGGAAGCGATTCAGCTCCAACCAATTGTCTGCTGAGACAGGTCCGGCATCACATAAAAAGAAAAGTTAAAGATAGCACAAAATGTTTACAATCAAGGTGCGTGCGGCCGAAAAAGTGCGACAGCAACGCTTCCGCTATTCAATCCTCACATCCACCCGACGGCCGTAGCTCTTCATCTCCGACTGCCGATCCACCCCCTCGGGTATCACCCGGATGCGGTCAGTCGCAATGCCTTGCTCACGAAGGAATGCCGCTGCAGCCGCGGCCCGTTGTTTCGAGAGGCGCCGGTTGTAGTCGCGGTTCCCCTCCGGACTGGCATAACCGGTGAGGGAGACCTTCAATGCCGGTTGCTGCCTCAGCAGCGCTGCCACCTCCACCAGTGCGCCCTCCGCCTCTGTGGAGAGTTTGTCTGAGGCGACCGGGAAGAAGAGCTGCCGCTGATAGAGGGCAGCCAGCATCTCGCTGAAACTCTCCTCATCGCTTTGTGTCTCTTCGGATAACACTGTGGGGGTTGCACCACCCGCTGCGGGCTCACCTGAGGCAGCGACCTGCTCCTCCGCCAGGAAAGCCCGGAAGAGGCTGTCCGCCCGTTGGTTCTCCACCGCGAGGATGCGCGACTGTTCGGCACGCACCTGTTGCAGTCGTTGCATCTCATCGCGCAGCGACTGCAGGCGCAGGGCATTGTGCTCCGTAACAGCCGTTTCGGGACTTCCACTCTCACCTGCATCCGCAATCTGTTGCTCCAGCAAGACGATCTGTTCCTGCAGCAGCTCCATCTGCCGCAGCAAGAGAGGATACTCCGCCGGCTGTGCTGCCACTGCCGGGTAGACAGGGTAAGGCACCGCACTGCTTCCGTCGGGCATCACAATCAGGTTGCGCCGCTCCGTCACTGAAGGCGTGTAACCCAGTCGCCCCGCCATGCCGTAGAGCAGCCGTTCCAGCCTGTCGAACCGCTCCTCGTAGCGCCGTTCAGCAGCGGGCGCACCCAGCTGCTGCTGTGCCGCCATCTCCGCCACCATCCGCTGCAGCTCATTCAGCTGCACCGCACGGGCAATCTCCTGCAACGCTGCCTGCAGCTCCCGCTCGCTCACCTCAATCGAGTCGCCTGCCGGCGTCCCAATCTCATCCTGCGTCATCCTCTCATCCTGCTGCGACCGCAACCCCACAAAGGGAAGCAGCATCAGCAGGGAGGCTAATATCAGCGTTCTCATCGTCATCCCTTAAAATACAAATCGGTAACCCAGTGCCAGCTGGTTCTGTTTGAAGAAGCTGCGAATAGAGTAGTCCGCAAAGAGGGCGCCACTGCCCAGGTTGAGGGTGCTGCCCACGATGATGTTGGTGCCTGTGTGTGTCTCCTCACCGTGGAAGATGCCGAGACCCAACCCCAGGTAGGGTGTGAAGCGTGTGGAGATGCTCTCCAGGTTCCACACCACGTTGCCTGAGATGCCAATGCCGCTCTTGCTGCCCATCGCCGCATAGAACTCCGGCATAAAGTCGAGCGCTGTATTGCTGATCTGCATGTGACCGCGCACCCCGATGTTCCAGGCCGAGAGGTCACCGAAGCCGGGACCGGTATAGAAGGAGAGGCGGTTCCACTTAAAGGTACGGTTGTCGTTTGCCGACCTGCGACTGCCGGTGTAGCCCGTGGCGGGTGATACCACGGGTGACGCCGTACTGCTCCCCCTGTCGGTGATGACGATGGTCTCACTGGAAGATCCTCCCCTGCGTGAAGCCTCATCAAGACGGATGGTCAACTCATCGAGGCGACGAGCCAACTCACTGTTCTGCTGCTCCAGGCGGCTCATCTCTTCTCTGCGAAGCTGTTCCTGACGACTCTCTTCCTGCGTGGGCAGAGCCTGCTGACGTGCATCGGCCAACGGCTGCACCCCGTAGTAAGGCACATGGCGGGTCTCGCTCCGCACCTCATCCACCACACGCTCCACAAGCTGTGCCAGATCGTCGCTGCTCATCCGCAGGACCCTGTCACCCCTGTTCGCGTGCAACTGCATCTGCAGCTCCTCGTCCAGCCGCTCCTCATCGATTGTGAGGTCGCCCAGCATGCGGTCGCGCGGCACCTGCCCCTCGTTCTCCAGTACCCGGAGCGCCTGCTCCATGCGGTTCTTCTGCTGCACGGTGCGACTCTGTTCCGCCAGCAGAGCCCTGGCCCTGAGGCTGTCGCCCTGTGCCTCCGCCAGCTGTCGCTCCTCATCGAGAGCCGCCAGCTGCATCTCATATTCCTCACGCATCGCGTTGATCTCCTCGTTCCGGGCCACACGCTCCTCCTCCATTGCGGCGTCGAGACGCGAGGAGAAGAGTTCGTCGGCGCCATTGCTTGCCGAACGACCCAGGTTGAAGCGCAGGCCTGCATTGTAAAGCATGCTCGTCTTCACCTGTGAGGGATGGTTCAGGTCAACTGCCTCCACCCCACTTTCGGAGGTGAGCATGGCGCTGGCGTTCCCGAAGAGCGCCACGTAACGCGACAGCGGGATCTCCAGTCCCACGCCGCCAAAGGCGAACGCCTGGCTCTCTGCGGGGGCGAAGCCCAGTCGCACCGTATAGTCGTCCGCCACCTTCATGTAACCGGCGCCCAGCAGCAGGTAGGGGTTCACCCCGCGCGGCTGGTTGAGACGGGCAATCAGGTTGGCGCCGTAGAGCGAAAGCTGGTCTCCCAGGCTGAGCGACATCTTGTTTGCCTCCTCGGTGGATCGATAGTAGAAACCACGGATCCCCACCAGCGAGGTGAAGTCGATCCCTGCGTTAAGACCCAGCAGGTAATGGTTGTAGAGGGGCGATTCATCGTGGAAGTTCACGTAGGCAGCCGCCGGTTCCAGCACGAACTTCATCCCGCGGAAGCCGTCCGCCAGCAGATGCTGATAGGCCTCCGCCACCGATCCCTTGTCGGGGTTGCTACCCCCCAGGTAGAAGTCGAGCGTGGCAGCTGCCGACCAGTTGTGGAGCCTTCCTTCCTCGCCATTCTCACGGTAAGCCGCCGTGAGCAGCGGTGAGTTGTCGTTCATGCCGAAGAAGCTGTTCCTAGCCTCCAGCGAGAGGGCTACCCTGTCGGAGAGGTGGAACTTGGTGCCCACGCCCAGGGTACCGAAGAGCTGCTCTTCCTCAATGGTAAGACCCTCCGGTTCGTCCAGGGCAGGCGGCAGGAGGTGATCCATCTGCTGCACACCACCACCCAGCGTGATGTAGGGAGCGAGGAAGCCCCCCTGTGCAAGGTTCACCCTCATCTCCCCGCCATAGCGGATGAGGTCACTCTGTCCGGTCGCCGCCGCGGGAAGGATCGACTCCACCGTAGGCATGAAGAGCTGGCTCTCCACGTTGTTGGCCCTTTGGTAGAAACCGCGCAGCTCAAAGAGGGGTCCGAAGCCGAAGCCTGTTTTAAGGCCCATCCAGCTGTTGTTCTCCAGCGAGAGGTTTTCATTCCACCAGGTGTATTCTGCCACCGGCGATACGGTAAAGGTGATGTCTCTCACCTGTGAGGCTGCCTTTCCGCCCATCAGGGCCAGCAGCAGGGTAATCAACAATAATCGTCTGTTCATTGTGAGGGTTATGGTTATGGTTTTGATATATTCTGTTTTGTCGATCTTTTCTGTTTTGGTACTCTCATTCACATATGATTGTACCCGGGGAATCATCCAATCACTCCGGCACAGCATGCAGACATGTCAAACGCGTCGGGTGAGAAATCGGCATCCTCCCAACAGCACTGTACCGGTAATCGAAAAAGAAGCCTGACTGTGATTTATCTATATTGATTCTGATTTACAGGTCAAATATACTAAAATTATTTCAACCATGCTCCATCCCTGCCCAATCATTCCACAATGTTGGGAGGATGGTAGGTTTGAGGTTTGATACAATCAACGGATAACTGACAACTGATCACTGATCGCTGACCACTGAAACAAAAAAACGTCCGGATTGCTCCGGACGCTTCAATCGATGTCAATGTAAGCCCATCGTTTACCTCTTACAGCTTACAACTCTTCCCTTATTGGATCATCGTACTGCAGCTGAAGCCGTTCCAGCTCCTCGTGGAGCTCGGCGGTGATCTCCTCATACCCCTTCTTGCCGTAGAGGTTCTGCATCTCCGTCGGATCCGTCTCCAGGTCGTAGAGCTCCCACACGTCAATGTCGTCATAAAAGTGGATCAGCTTGTAGCGGTCCGTTTTCACGCCATAGTGACGCTTCACCGCATGCTCGCCGGGGTACTCGTAGTAGTGGTAGTAGAGCGACTTGCGCCAATCCTTCGGCTCCTGTTGTTCTTCCAGCAGAGGCAGCAGCGACACCCCCTGCATCTCTTCGGGCACTTCAAGACCGGCCAGCTCCAGCATGGTGGGTGCGAAGTCGATGTTCTGCACCAGTCCCTCAACTGCTCCTCTTTTCTTGAAACCCTCCGGCAGCTGCATCACCAGAGGTGTGCTGAAGGACTCCTCATACATGAACCGCTTGTCGAACCAGCCATGTTCACCCATGTAGAAACCCTGGTCGGAGGTGTAAATGATCACCGTATTCTCCGTCAACCCTTCCGCCTCAAGGTAATCGAGCACGCGCCCCACGTTCTCGTCGAGTGAGCGGATCGTCTTGGCGTAGTCACGCATGTAGCGCTGGTACTTCCACTCTGCCAGCTCGTCGCCCTGCAGGTTCGCCTCGTAGAAGGCATCGATGATCGGCTGGTAGTGGGCATCCCATGCCGCCTTCTGGGCTGAGTCGAGACGGGCATACTCTCCCTGGATGTAGGTGTTGGAGAGGCGCGTCTCCACCCCCTCGCGCAGCATCTTCAGGTCGTTCACGATATCCATGTCGTGGTCGCTGGCGATGCTCAGCTCCTGCTGTGCCGCCGCGGGGCGACCTGCATAGTCGTCGTAGAAATTCTCCGGCAGCTCGAATGTCTTCTCCTCATAAAGCGGCAGGTGGGGCGTGTCGGCCATCCAATTGCGGTGAGCCACCTTGTGGTGGAGAAAAAGCACAAAGGGCTTCGTGTTGTCGCGACCGTTCTCCAGCCACTCCAGGCTCAGGTCGGTGATGACGTTGGTGGCATATCCCTTGTAGTGGGTCCTCCCCTCTTTGGTGATGAAGTCGGGATTGTAGTAACTCCCCTGCCCCGGAAGGATCTCCCAATGGTCGAAGTGTGTAGGTTCACTGTCGAGGTGCCACTTGCCAATCATGGCGGTTTGGTAGCCTCCCTCTTGCAGCAGCTGCTGTACCGTCAACTGAGCACCGTCGAAGACGGTATGATTGTCCAGCTTGCCGTTCTTGTGGCTGTGCTTGCCGGTGAGCAGGCAGGCGCGGCTCGGTCCCGAGATGGAGTTTGCCACGTAAGCGTTCCGGAAGATCACCCCATTGTCGGCAATCCTGTCCAGGTTGGGTGTCTCGATGTGACGGTTGTCGTAGCAACTCATCATCTGCCGCGTATGGTCGTCGGTCATGATGTAGACGATGTTGAGGGGTTCCTCAATCTCTGCCTTCCCTCCACCGGTGCAAGAGGCCAGCAGTGCCGTTCCCGCCAGGGGATAAATAATTTTTGAATGAAGTGAAGCTTTATTCATACAGATTTTGAATTAGAATTCAAAAGTACACAAATAACTTAATATATGCAAAGAGGAAAATGATGAACCGGCAACCGCGAATCCTCACTCAGTGAAAAAGAAACGGGGCAAATGTTTCAAACATTTACCCCGCTTCCATCTTAACACTCTCAGCTGATCACTGATTACTGATCACTGACAGCTAATCAATAGGCAAACTGCAGTCCCTGCACCTTGTTCCAGGCACCACGGGTGAAGTCGGGTATCTCTACCGGCATGCTGCCGTTGTCGAGCGAGATCTCGGTGAGCGGCACCAGGCTGCACCACTCTGCCAGGTCATAGACATCCATGTCGAGCGGTAGTCCGTTCTGTAGGCAGTATACCAGGCGGTAGTCCATGATGAAGTCCATGCCGCCGTGACCGCCCACCTCTTTGGCTTTCTCTTCGAGCTCCTGGTGGATGGGGTGCTTGTACTGCTCCATGAGCGCCTTCCTCACATCATCGGGAACGAAGCTGTGCGCGTTGAGATCCTCATGATTGGGCGCAGCCTCGGCGGTGAGATCGGACGACTCAAGCGCGTAACCCTGCACCGGGTACTTGTTGGCGAAACCCTTTGTGCCCGTGAGCTGGTACATCCGCGAGTAAGGACGGGGAGTCATCACGTTGTGCTGGATCTGCATTGTCTTCCCTTTCTCGGTGCGGATCATGGTCATGGTGTGGTCGCCGTTGCGGAAGTCGGGCGCTTCGCGGCCGGTGAGCTCCTTCACGATTTGGGGACCCATCACCGGCTTGGTGTCGACCGAGACCAGGTAGTTCATCTTGTCGCCCCGGTGAATGTTGAGCAGCTGGCAGGCCGGGCCGATGCCGTGCGTGGGATAGACATCCCCGCGGTGATGCTCGTTGAAGTCGAGGCGCCAGTTGTCCCAGTAGCTGTCCCAGAAGTCAGACAGCTGGTGAATGTACGATCCCTCGGCATGGAGCACCTCGCCAAAGAGCCCCTGCTGCGCCATGTGGAGCGTGGTAAGCTCAAAATAGTCGTAAACACAGTTCTCCAGCTGCATGCAATGCTTGCGCGTGCGCTCGGAGGTGTCAACGAGGCGCCAGATATCCTCCATGGTCATGGCAGCAGGCACCTCAATGGCCACGTGCTTGCCCTGCTCCATGGCATAAACGCCCATGTCGGCATGGCTCTTCCAGTCGGTCACCACGTATACCAGGTCCAGGTCGTCGCGTTCCACCAGCTCCTTCCAGGCATCAGCGCTACCGGAGTAGGCGGCCGCCTCGGGCAGGCCTGCTTCACGCAGGATATCCTGCGCCACCTCCACCCGTTCGGGGCGGATGTCGCAGAGCGCCTTGATCTCCACACCGGGGATGTGGGTGAATCGTTGTACGGCACCGGGGCCGCGCATGCCGAGGCCAATAAAACCTACCCGTACCACGGGGATGGGATCGGCTGCATACTGTACCATGTCGGTCTGGCCGGCCGGACGTGCCGGCGCGGGAGTCTTAATCATACCACTCTCCTGCTGCGGTGAAGCGCAGCCAAAAAGGAGGAGCAGCATACTGAATAACATCAGTTGAAATGTTTTGGTGTTCATGTTCTCTTCTTTTGTTCTTGTGAATCTTCTTGTTAATATTCTTGTGTCTGTTCTTTATGCAGACAAAATTAGTAAAAAATATACACGGAATATATTGAATATTTTTATTTTCCTACTGCATTTATCGCATACAAAGGTAAATTGATCAACCAGGATTCCACTTTGTAATCAGCCAGGGAGGCACGAATAGCTTTTCCGGGACTGTTTTTCTGACAGAAAAGCCTAAAGCTGTTAGACTTCACATTTACACCCGATTTCACTTCGATTGGGATCACATCATCGTTGGCAGTTTGAATGAGGAAATCAAGCTCATACTTACTGTTACCGAATGTATGATAATAGAGTGACAATTCGCTATCTTGAATCAGTTGCTGGAATACAAATTGTTCTGTCAATGCACCTTTGAACTCCGAGAAAATTGCCTTTCCATCTGCAACCGTTTTGGCATTGAGCTTCGACATCGCCCCCAGGAGTCCCACATCGTTGTGAAATAGTTTGAAGGCGGATAACTCCTGATATGCAACCAAAGGCAAAGCAGGTTTGCTTGTGTTGTAAACTTTATGCAGTAGACCAGCATCAGTAAGCCATTGGATGGCTAACTCAAAATCTTTGGCTCTGGCACCCTCTTTTATCACACCGTAGATGAATTTTTTGTTTTCTTTCGATAGTTGCGATGGAATACTATCCCACACCATGTTGATTCTCGGCAAAAGTTCCTTTGGTGCATGTTTTGAAAAGTCGTTCCGATAGGAGTCTATGATTTGATTCTGGATGATGCGCACCTGTTGCCAATCCCGGTTTTCTACAAAATCGCCAACAGCCTCAGGCATTCCACCTATATAGAGATAATAGCGCAGGTAATTGATTAGTTTATTTTTAAAAAAGGAGAGATTTTCAAGATCATTTTTTTCCAGGAGATCAGTGATGCCCGGTTCATCCATAGCCAGCAAGAACTCGTAAAATGACATGGGATACAATTTCATCAACTCCACTTTTCCAACCGGAAATGACTCTTCGGGGTGTATACCCACCCCAAGTAGAGAGCCAGCAGCGATAATGTGATATTGGGGTGCATCTTCATAGAGATACTTCAATGAGGTGATGCCTTTACGTGCCACCTGAATCTCATCGAAGATGATCAAGGTATCCGCTGCATTGATCCTGAGATTACAATATGCGTTCAGCACCGTTACAATCCTGTCAGCATCAAAATCAACTTCAAAAAGATGAACCGGTGCACCCGGTTTTTCAAAATTGATGTAAGCCACCTGCCTGTAATACTTTCTGCCAAATTCCTGCAGTAGCCAGGTCTTTCCCACCTGCCTGGCACCAAGAAAAACAAGTGGCTTTCTTCTTTTAGAGGTCTTCCACTTAACCAACTCTTCAACCTTTGTTCGATACATATTTACCGGATTAAACAATGTGATTGAACACTTTTCTCCTTAAATAATCCGATAAAAATACACTTTTCTCTCAATATGTCAAAGAAAAACTACATTTTTCTCCCATTATCTGCAGGCAAAACCACACTTTTCTCCCAGAATACCACAAACCACTTAAACTAAACCGCGGCCCCTTACAAGCTTCCACCTCAAGAGCTGATTCCTGACAACTGATTCCTGACAACAGACTACTTAAAAATCTCCCTCGCCCGCTCCAGGCGTTCGGGCGACAGCTCCGGCGTCTCCTCCAGGCGGTACTGCAACCCCAGCTGTTCATACTTGTGCGCTCCCATGCGGTGGTAGGGCAGCAGCTCCACCTTCTCGATGCAGCTGTAGGGCCTCAGGAAGTCCGCCAGCTGCTGCAGGCGACCATCGTCGTCCGTCCATCCGGGCACCACCACGTGGCGTATCCAGGTGGCAATCTGCTGCTCCTCCAGGTAGTCCAGGCAACGCAGCGTGTTGGTGATCTTCGCCCCCGTCAGCTCCTTGTGCTGCAGCGGATCAATCGTCTTCACGTCGAGCAGTACCATGTCCGCCGCATCCAGTGCCTCACGCACCGCCGGCGACCATAACGCACCCGAAGTGTCCAGCGCCGTGTGGATCCCCTTCTCGCGACAGAGCAGGAAGAAGTCGCGCACAAACTCCGCCTGCATCAGCGGCTCGCCCCCCGTCACGGTCACGCCCCCCTTGGCGATGAAGCTCTTGTAGCGCATCACCTCCTCCAGCAGCTCCTGCGGCGTCATCTGGTAGCTGCCGCTCCCCTTCTCCCAGGTGTCCGGATTGTGGCAATAGAGGCATCGCAGCGGGCATCCCTGCAGGAACACCACGAAGCGTATCCCCGGCCCGTCCACCGTGCCGAAGCTCTCGAGAGAATGTATGTTTCCTACCATTTCTTTTCAGGTTGATGATGATGTTGATGTATGCTGATGGGATATTACTGCATCAGCTGTGAAGAGGGATGTTTTCTTGCTCCTCAATTATTCGCTGGGTACCTGTCCGACGAAGGTTATGTGAAAAAGAGAAGTTGTTTGAGCGAAGCGAGTTCTTCTCTTTTCATAACCGAGTCGCTGACAGGTCAGGGAATAAGTGCAGACAAGAAAACATCCCCTTTCTAAAAGCTATAAGCTGTAAGTCATAAGCGATAAGCGAAAAGCTAAAAGCTTAAAGCTTAAAACTTACAGCTTCTGATTAATCGTCCTCGAAATCACATCCAGCTGCTGTTCGCGCGTCAGCTTCACGAAGTTCACCGCGTAGCCGGAGACCCGAATCGTCAGCTGCGGATAGTTCTCAGGGTGCGCCATTGCATCCAGCAGCAGCTCCTTGTCGAAGACGTTCACGTTCAGGTGCTGACCGCCGTCCGCGGTGAAGTAGCCATCCAGCAGCCCCACCAGGTTCGATACGCGTGTCTCCCTCTCCTTGCCCAGCGATCCCGGGGAGACCGCAAAGGTGTAAGAGATGCCGTCGTGCGCATGCTGGAACGGCAGCTTCGCCACCGATGCCAGTGCCGCCACGGCCCCCTTCTTGTCGCGCCCGTTCATCGGATTGGCACCCGGAGCAAAAGGCTCGCCTGCAGGGCGTCCATCCGGAGTGGCACCAGTCTTCTTGCCATATACCACGTTCGAGGTGATTGTCAGGATCGACTGTGTAGGCTTCGCGTTGCGATAAGTTTCGTGCTGACGGAGGTACCCCATGAACTTGCGGGTGATGTCCACCGCTATCTGGTCCGTGCGGTCGTCGTTGTTGCCGAAGGGCACGTACTCCCCTTCCCTTTCGAAGTCCACGGCGATGCCCCGCTCGTCGCGGATCACCTTCACCCGTGCGTCACGAATCGCCGCCAGCGAGTCCGCCACGATCGAGAGACCTGCGATGCCGGTCGCCCTGATGCGCTCCACATCCCCGTCGTGCAGCGCCATCTCGAACGCCTCGTAGGCATACTTGTCGTGCATGTAGTGGATGATCTTGAGCGCGTTCACGTAGACCTTTGCCAGCCAGCGCATCGACTGGTCGAACTTCTCCATCACCTCCTCATAGTCCAGGTACTCCGATGTGATCGCCTCATAGCGGGGCGCCACCTGCACGCCCGACTTCTCGTCGCGACCGCCGTTGATGGCATAGAGGAGGCACTTCGCCAGGTTGGCCCTCGCGCCGAAGAGCTGCATCTGCTTGCCAATCTTCATCGGCGATACGCAGCAGGCAATGCCGTAGTCGTCGCCATAATCCGGCCGCATCAGGTCGTCGTTCTCATATTGAATCGCCGAAGTGTCCACCGACACCTTCGAGCAGAAACGTTTCCAGTTCTCGGGGCTCTGCTGAGACCAGAGCACCGTCAGGTTGGGCTCCGGAGCCGGCCCCAGGTTGTAGAGCGTGTGCAGGTAGCGGAACGAGGTGCGCGTCACCAGCGTGCGGCCATCCAGCGTCTGTCCCCCCAGCGCCTCGGTCACCCATACCGGGTCGCCCGAGAAGAGCTCATTGTAGTCCGGTGTGCGGAGGAAGCGCACGATGCGAAGCTTGATGATCAGCTGATCCACCATCTCCTGCGCCTCGCTCTCGGTGATCAAGCCCGCCTGCAGGTCCTTCTCGATGTAGATGTCGAGGAAGGTAGAGGTACGTCCGATCGACATCGCCGCACCATCCTGATCCTTCACTGCCGCCAGGTAGGCGAAATAGAGGAACTGCACCGCCTCGCGGCTGTCGCGTGCCGGCTGGCTCACGTCGAAGCCATAGCCCGCGCACATCTTCTCGAACGCTTTGAGCGCCTTTATCTGTTCGCTCACCTCCTCGCGGTTGCGGATGCTGTTCTCGGTGAACTCCTGAATGTCGAGCCGCTGCATGAACTGCTTACGCTCCTCGATCAGGGCCGTGGTACCGTAGAGCGGCACACGGCGGTAGTCGCCGATGATGCGTCCGCGCCCGTAGGCGTCCGGCAGGCCGGTGATGATACCCGACTTGCGAGCCGCCAGCATCTCATCGTTGTATGCCGAGAAGACACCCTCGTTGTGCGTCTTGCGGTAGCGCGTGTAAATCTCCTTCGTTATCGGGTCCAGCTCAAAGCCATAAGCGTTCAGCGCATTCTCCACCATGCGGATGCCCCCCTTGGGGAAGATCCCCCTCTTGAGCGGCGCATCCGTCTGCAGACCCACAATCACCTCGTTCTCCCGGTCAATGTAACCCGGCCCGTAGGTGTCTATCTGCTGTGGCAGCTTCGTCTCCGCGTCGTAGACCCCCTTCGCCTGCTCCTCCTTGAACATCTCCGTCAGTCTGTCCCACACCTTCTGCGTCCGCTCGGTGGAGGGTGCCAGGAAAGTGTCGTCCCCCTCGTAGGGCGTATAGTTGTTCATGATGAAGTCCCTCACGTTGATCTCTTTCTTCCAGAGCTCCCCGCGGAACCCTTCCCATGCGTTTTGATTCTTTACCATAATAGTCATGTTAATATATTGATACGTTAATTCGTTAGTATGTTTGTAAGTTCAAAGTTTGATGTTTGATGTTGTAAACCTTTTGCTGTTTGGTTGAGGATATATTTCCAAGACCTCAGCTTGTTGTCGCAGTGAAATATATCCGCACCGCTGACTACTGATCACTGACACCCAAATAAAGATATCCGTAGACCAATCCCACCAGCCCCATGCCGCCGACGATGTTGCCCAGCGTGGCGGGGATCAGGTTCTGCAGGATGAAGGCACCCCAGGTGATCTCCGCACCGGTGTAGATGGCCGCCGGGATGAAGAACATGTTGGCGATGGAGTGCTCGTAGCCCAGCGTCACGAAGAGCATGATTGGGATCCAGATGGCGATGCTCTTGCCGGCGATATCCTTTGCCGCGTAGCCCATCAGCATGCCGAGGCATACCAACCAGTTGGCACCGATACCCTTCACGAATACCGGCCAGAACGCCTGGTCCACCTTCGCCCCTGCAAGGTTGTGCAGGTAAGAGTGCCAAGGCTCCTTGTCCAGCATTCCCACGTGTGCGGAGAGCAGCCATGCCACCAGTTGTGCACCAATGAAGTTGAAAAGGTAGGATATCAGCAGCAGCGCAGCCACGCGGCGCAGTGTCAGCTCCTTCCGCAGTAGCGGGAAGCCGAAGCCGGCGCAGTCGCTCGTGAAGAGATCCGCACCGGTGACCGACACCATGATCAGTCCAATGGGGAACAGCGCCCCCGCCATGAACTTCACCAGTCCCGGGTTGGCTACCGCCACGCCCGGCATGCCACCCGCCACCATCACCGTCAGCAGACCGCCGAACGCGATAAAGGCCCCACCCAGCACCGCCATCAGGGCGAACTGCGGGAAAGGCCGCTTCTCTTTCTCAATGGCTGCCCGTCTGAATGCGTCGGCAGCCTCCGTAGGAGTCAAATAGTTCATGCTTGTAACAACCTAAAACAGAGCCGGGGGAACATCCTAAAACCAATCGATCCGAATCACTGATCCGGAACCTCCACCGTGATCTTGTTAAACAGGCTGCAAAGATACGAAACTCTCCCCAATTAAAGAAATATTTCCATAATAAATATCAGGAAATTTGATTCGTTGATTCGTTGATTCGTTGATTCGTTTGTAAGTAATTTTTACGCTCATCATGCAAACGAGCGTAATTTTCTTCAATTTTTGCCCTTGTATCAAGAACGAGAGTATCCTTTTATCACCACCAACCTTTGCATAAAAATTATGGAGTGTATCGCACAAAAAAACGCCCAGAACACTCCGGACGTTTCAAGTTCATTCTGTCAGCAGTACTTGGTTCCCTCAATCTCCTTACGGGAAGGTTGAGCTCCTTTTTATTTCAACCTGCATCCGCATCAGCAAGAAAAACTTCGGATACGAGAACAACGTGAAATCGGTTCCCCTTTACGCCGTATATTGTATTTGATTCGATGATTTGTTGATTAGCGGATTAGCTGACAACTGCCCTATTTCGTCCTGATCACCTCAATCCAGACCGGATTCTCTTGAAGATTCTTGAAAGACATCTCATCCGCTTTCAAGATCCTGCCGCTTATCATTGTGCCAATTACCACGCCCTCATTCTCCTTTGCCGGCGTCAGGGTAACGATAGGATAGGCAAATTCATAACTGTAGGTCGTTGTTTTTGGATCTGCTGAACTACTCTCCCTGAAGGTAAAGGTACACTCTTCTCTTTCAAAGGCGATCACCAAAAAAGGCCCATAATTACTGGGCGATTCCCATTTCGTCAAATACAACCCGCTTTTCCCGTCCGAGAGGTCCGTCATCATGTTGTAAATTGGTCCCGATGCTCCAAGTAATTCCTCCTCCTCACCTTCATCCACTTCTGCACAACCGCTCATCAGCAAGCCCCCCGTCAACAGGAGCAGGATCAACCAAAACCACTTCTCATTTTTCATCGTAACTCAGATTTTTGAACAGCAATTTAATCCCCAATATGTTAAAAGGCAAAGATATATAAAACCAGATCACTTTACAATTCGACATCGATTTATTTTACATTCCTGACAACTGATCACTGGTAATTACTTAACGGATAAAAAATCTTTACCCAATTGATTAAATCCTTCAATAATCCGTTGTCGTTGTTTAGCACGTGGTTTTCTGTGTCCGGTAGCATAATGGCCCAATTGGCGTTCGTTGATACCAGTTATACGGGAGAGCGCGGAGCGGGTAAGAATTCCATCATAGTATTTCAAAAGCGCCGAAATTTCCATTTTATAGTCTACACGAAACCCATTTTTTACCCAATCCGGAGCACGATCAATGTTTTCCATATGACCTTCTTTTGAGAAGTCTAGTGAATCTAAGATTGCTTTTTTAATCCCCTCTAATGTCTTATGCGTTACCACAATTACTTCATCCGGAAGTTCAACAACGGCGCTGTAATTGTGATCTGCAAATCCTATTTTTGCCATTAATATTTCCATACTTGTTGCAATGTTATGCTGATTGTCTATTTCCAACCAGCCATCTTCCAAAAGCTGATCCCTGATCCCTGATTACTGATCCCTGACAACTTACAACTAACAACTAATCACTGATACTACCCGCATGACTGTTTACCTTCTTTAGTTTCACCCTCCCCTTTTGCAGCATTTTATCTCAATATCACTGCTACTTGACAATAAGGCCGGCAATGTCATTGATTGTATCCCCAACTTGCAATCTCGATTTAACGAAATCGAATAACACCTTTTCATTGTCAAATGGCATGAGCTGGTATCAAGTACAACTTTCACTGTATAAACAATTCTAGTTTTTCAGGACTTATATTAAGTGTCTTACACACATCAGATTCATTCATGATACCCTCGTAATAAGCAATCTGAACCGTTGAGATTAGCAAGGGAGAATTGATGGGTTTAGGGGCAGCCCCTTTGCTTTTAACCCCCAGCATCTTGTCGTTCTCTTTTTGTCTCGCTTTTTCCTCCTGCTTTAATCGAAAATTTTCTTCCAGACCGATTCTCACCTGGTTGTAATCTGCCTGGGATATCTGCCCATTGAATAACAGGCGGGTGTAAATAGCCAGTTTGCTCAGGTGAGTGTCTCCTGATAACCGACTTACACGATCGAAAAAGTAGTCGTTGCTATCATCCACTATACCCATTCCGGCTATCTCTTTTGAATGTTCCCCTGCCAGGAAATAGAAGGAAAAGTCGTTACACCATCTTTCAACCGCCGATAACTCCCTTCTGGCCATGTTTAGCACATCAATCTGCTCAACCTCTTCAATATTCAACAAGTAGTGACCCAGCTCGTGAATCAGCGTGAATATCTCCCTGCTGAATGCGTTTTGCTCTCTTTTCAGAACGATCACGTTGGGATGAAGAAAGAAACCATCGATGTTGGCAATCTCTTTCTTATTCCATGTTTCGATAGCGCATGTGCCACATCTTTCGGATCATCTCTGGTCGAGAAAATAGGCAACAAACGTTCCCGTCTGATGTCGACGAGTCTGGAAATCGCTTCCAACGAAATTTTCAGTTCCTCGAACCTATTGACAACCTTCCTGGCCTCCAGGTTAAGATCAGAAACAAAACGTTGTTTTCTAAAAAAAATGCTTGCATCCTCAGATCTCACCGGTACATTCTCATCCAGGTAATAGTGTAGTCCCTTGTTGAAGATCTTGTCTATTCGTTTCAGGTGATTTATCTCGATCTCCTCGCCGAAAAGGTCGTTTAACTGAATATGCTTCTTCAGACCCATGTTCATTTGAAGCAACAATTCCTCGGTTGTCATCTTATACAATGACAACAGGTATTCAATTCGCTTCATGTTATGCTTCACCTTCATGAAATCAACACCTCGTTTCTGTGATAAAATTACGCAATTTGTGGCAAGGAGACAACAATATCACACATCAAATCAAAAATTTAACACGCAAGGCTGACAGCTGAATCCTGACAACTGGGTAGTGAGACTAACCACTTCACGATCTTATACCCCCTACAAACAACGAACGCCCGGATCTCTCCGGACGTTCATACGTTGGTAAGTTGGTAAGTTAGTACGTTTACAACTGACTTCTGATACTGACAACTGCCAACTAAAAGCTAAACGTAGCCCCGATGGCGCCGGCCATGCTCTTGCGTTCGTACTCCTCCTGCACGCCGATGCCGTTGTAGTTGTCCGTCACGTCGTAGTTGGTGAACTGCGTCCCCGCGCTCACCGTCCACTTGTCCGTCAGCGCGTACTCCGCACCCTGCAGGTACTCCGTCGTGTTCTTGTTGATCTCCTCCTCCAGGCCGTTGTAGTCGTTGCTCTTGTCGAAGAAGTAGTGATAGCCCGCCGAGAGCTGCAAGGCAGGCGTCACGTAATAACGTGAGTTCGGGATAAGAAAATCATAAAAAAAGTTGTGATATAGGGAGATTATTTGTATATTTATAGCTGATAATCAAACAAATAACAAACATCAGCCCTATGATCACAACAGACAAAGTTATTGAAATATTTTGTATTGCCGACGATTTTTGTGCAGAATATGAGAATGAAATCCGGAATCACCAACTTCAAGCAGGTGACATAACGAAAAGGGTGAATTGCTGAATTTCTCTCTCACAAAAGGCAATGTCGACGATAGAAACCCTGACGTAATCAATGTTCTTACCAAAGATCTTTTCGGTAAACTATATGCAGACAAGGGTTACATCAGCACAAAGCTCTTCGAGATGCTGTTTGACCAGGGAGTTCATTTAGTGACCGGTATACGCACATTCAAGGCATCGTTCCACACATAATTTCATCATGAACATAATTGCTGCATTG
>DAINAS010000027.1:0-30655 GCA_036733365.1 Proteiniphilum sp. | reverse complement strand
CTCAGTTGGTAGAGCACTGGTCTCCAAAACCAGGTGTCGGGAGTTCGAGTCTCTCGACCCGTGCACAATCGATCTGAATTAAATGAAAAAAATAGTTGCATATCTCAGGGATGCTTATAACGAACTCGTTTATAAGGTGTCCTGGCCATCCAAAGAAGAACTCTCCGGCAGTACGGTAATTGTGTTGATTGCTTCCCTTATCATTGCCTTAATCGTGTTCGGAATGGATTCTTTGTTTGAGTGGGTATTAAAACTCCTCTACGGTATTTTGTAATTTCTGAACAAAAGAGACTATGACTGAAGAGAGAAAAAAATGGTACGTACTGCGTTCCGTTAGTGGAAAAGAAAACAAAGTCAAAGAGTATCTTGAGTCAGAGATCAAAAAAACCGATTTAGGAAAGTACATTTCTCAAGTTCTCATCCCCACTGAAAAGACTTACATCGTACGCAACGGTAAGAAAGTGATGAAAGAACGCGCTTATCTTCCCGGCTACGTGCTCATTGAGGCTGAACTGACGGGTGAGGTGATTCACGAACTGAAGAATATCAATTACGTAGCCGGCTTTCTGCCAAACACAACCGATCCGCAACCCTTGCGGGAATCGGAGGTGAAACGCATCCTCGGAACGATGGATGAACTGGAAGAGGCAGGTGACGAGATGGATATGAAATACTACGTGGGAGAAAATGTGAAGGTGATCGGAGGTCCCTTCAGCAGCTTCTCCGGTGTGGTGGAAGAGGTGAACGACGAGAGAAAAAAACTCAAAGTGATGGTGAAGATCTTCGGGAGAAAACAGCTCCTGGAGCTGAGTTATATGCAAGTAGAGAAGGAATAGTCAGCAATTTGGTTACGCAGATTCTGTAAGTTCTTCAATGTGTTTCGAAAACCGTAATTTATTAAAATCAAGAAAATGGCTAAAGAAGTTGCCGGACAACTAAAATTACAAATCAAAGGAGGAGCTGCAAATCCATCTCCCCCGGTAGGACCCGCACTGGGTTCCAAAGGGATCAACATCATGGAGTTTTGCAAGCAATTCAATGCCAGAACTCAGGACAAAGCCGGTAAAGTGTTGCCAGTGGTAATCACCTATTATACCGACAAGTCGTTTGATTTTATTGTTAAGACACCACCGGTTGCGATTCAGTTATTAGAAGCCACGAAGCTCAAGAGCGGTTCGGCAGAACCCAACCGTAAAAAGGTTGCAGAGGTTACCTGGGAACAGGTAAAGACCATTGCCGAAGAGAAGATGACCGACTTGAACTGCTTCACGGTTGAATCCGCAATGCGTATGGTAGCGGGAACGGCTCGAAGCATGGGTATCACAGTGAAAGGGGATTTCCCGGAAATGAATAACAACTAAACTTCAATTGAGACATGAGTAAACTGACAAAAAATCAAAAGTTGGCTTTGAGCAAGATTGAAGTGGGCAAGACCTATACACTGAAAGAAGCATCTGCATTGGTGAAGGAATTAACCACCACCAAATTTGATGCCTCAGTAGATATCGATGTACGCCTCGGCGTAGATCCGCGCAAAGCTAACCAGATGGTAAGGGGCGTTGTCTCTTTGCCACACGGAACAGGTAAACAAGTAAGAGTTCTTGTATTGTGTTCTCCAGAGGCTGAGGCCGATGCGAAAGCAGCGGGCGCAGACCATGTGGGACTCGATGAATATATCGACAAGATTAAAGGAGGTTGGACCGATGTGGATGTGATCATCACACAGCCGCAAATCATGGGTAAGATCGGAGCGCTGGGCCGTGTTTTAGGTCCCCGCGGACTGATGCCAAACCCGAAGAGCGGTACTGTTACCCCCGATGTGGCCAAGGCCGTACAGGAGGTAAAACAGGGGAAAATCGACTTTAAAGTAGACAAAGCCGGTATCATTCACACCTCGATTGGAAAAGTATCTTTTACGCCGGAACAGATTCGAGACAACGCGAAAGAATTTATTCAAACGTTGATCAAACTGAAACCGACTGCGGCAAAAGGAACCTATGTGAAGAGTATTTATCTTTCCAGTACGATGAGTCCAGGTATCAAAGTGGACCCCAAATCGGCAGAAGAAATCTAATGAACTAAGCAGAAATCTATGAAAAAGGAAGATAAACAACTAATAATCGCACAAATCGCAGCCAATCTCCAGGAGTATGAAAATTTCTACCTTGCTGATATTGCCACACTCAATGCGGCAAAAACCAGCAAGTTGAGAAGAGAATGCTCCAAGGAAGATATCAAGCTGATGGTGGTGAAGAATACCTTGCTGCAGAAAGCTTTTGAATCGCTCGAAGGAAACTATGAAGAGCTCTATCCCATTTTGAAGGGGAATACAGCCATCATGTTCTCCAATGCAGCGAATGCACCTGCCAAGCTGATTGACAAGTACAAGGCCGACAAAGTGCCCGCATTCAAGGGAGCTTACGTACAGGAAAGCTTCTTTGTGGGTGCCGGAGCCCTGAAGGACCTGGTCAACATCAAGAGCAAGACAGAGCTTATCGGCGATGTGATTACACTGCTGCAGTCACCTGCAAAGAATGTGATCTCCGCACTCCAGTCGGGTGGCACACTGCTCCACGGAGTACTCAAAACATTGTCGGAAAAGGAAGAAGCCTGATTACAAAGATACTTTTTCCCAATAAGTTATACTGCAGGCAGCATGAAGGAGATTACCTTCTTAAAAAAAATCAACATCAACATCAACAAACAGAATTAGTAATCAATTTAAACCAATACAACAATGGCAGACTTAAAAAAATTTGCTGAAGAATTAGTAAACTTGACCGTTAAAGAGGTAAACGAACTGGCTGAAATCCTGAAAACGGAATATGGCATTGAACCGGCTGCTGCCGCTGTAGCTGTTGCTGCAGGTCCAGCCGCCGCTGAAGCCGCCGCTGAAGAAAAAACCTCTTTCGACGTGATCCTGAAGAGTGCAGGTTCCGCCAAGCTCGCCGTAGTAAAGGCAGTGAAGGAACTTACCGGTCTCGGCCTGAAAGAAGCCAAGGACTTAGTGGACGGAGCTCCCAGCGAATTGAAACAAGGTGTAACAAAAGACGAAGCAGATGCTTTGAAAAAACAACTTGAAGAGGCTGGAGCAGAAGTTGAGCTTAAATAACATTACCCTAAATTAGGTTAATATGGTTAGGAATCTTCTTCCGGAAGATTCTTAACCTTTTGTGTCAATATATATTAGGTTCAAAAACTCATTTCCATGTCTTCAAATAACGCCAACCCAAGAATCAATTTTGCGTCGATTAAGAACCCGCTCGACTTCCCCGATTTCCTGGAAGTACAGCTGAAATCATTTCAAGATTTCCTCCAACTCGATGCACCCCCCGAAAGCAGAAAAAACGAAGGATTGTATAAGGTTTTCACTGAAAACTTTCCAATTGCGGATACCCGTAACAACTTCGTCCTTGAGTTTTTAGATTACTACGTAGATCCTCCGCGTTACACCATCGACGAGTGCACAGACAGGGGACTTACCTACAGCGTTCCGCTGAAGGCAAAGCTTTACCTCTACTGCACCGACCCCGACCATGAAGACTTTACCCCGGTAATCCAGGATGTATACCTGGGTACCATCCCTTACATGACCGACAAGGGCACCTTCGTCATCAACGGCGCAGAACGGGTCATCGTATCACAGCTGCACCGTTCACCCGGCGTTTTCTTCGGACAGAGCATGCATGCCAACGGCACCGTTCTCTATTCCGCTCGTATTATCCCGTTCAAGGGGTCATGGATTGAGTTTGCAACGGACATTAACAGCGTGATGTATGCATACATCGACCGCAAAAAGAAATTACCTGTCACCACGCTGCTGCGTGCCATTGGGTTCGAGAGCGACAAGGATATCCTTGAGATCTTCGACCTGGCAGAAGAGGTGAAGGTGAACAAGACAAACCTGAAAAAAGTTTCAGGACGCAAGCTTGCCGCACGTGTTCTGAAATCATGGATGGAGGACTTCGTAGACGAAGATACCGGTGAGGTGACCTCCATCGAACGTAACGAAGTGGTGATTGAGCGTGAAACGGTTCTGGAACCGGAGCATATGGATGAGATCCTCGCATCGGGTGTTTCCTCCATTCTCCTGCACAAGGAATCAGCCAACACTTCGGACTATTCCATCATCTACAACACTCTGCAGAAGGACCCCAGCAACTCGGAGATCGATGCCATCCGGCACATTTACCGTCAGCTGCGCAGTGCCGAGCCGGCCGACGACTCAAGCGCTCGCGAGGTGATCAACAACCTCTTCTTCTCAGAGAAACGATACGACCTGGGTGATGTGGGTCGTTACCGAATCAACAAGAAACTGAATCTCGACATTGATGTCGACACCCGTGTACTCACCAAGGAAGACATCATCGAGATCATCAAATACCTGATCGAACTGATCAACTCCAAGGCGGTGGTCGATGACATTGACCACCTCAGCAACCGTCGTGTACGCACCGTTGGAGAACAATTATACACCCAGTTTGGTGTGGGCTTAAACCGCATGGCACGCATCATCCGCGAAAGAATGAACGTGCGTGACAACGAGGTGTTCACACCAATCGACCTGATCAACGCGAAGACCATCTCCTCGGTGATCAACACCTTCTTCGGCACCAATGCGCTCTCGCAGTTCATGGACCAGACAAACCCGCTGGCGGAGATCACCCACAAGCGACGTCTCTCGGCACTTGGCCCGGGCGGCCTCTCCCGTGAACGTGCCGGCTTCGAGGTGCGTGACGTACACTTCACTCACTACGGGCGACTCTGTCCCATCGAGACTCCGGAAGGTCCCAACATCGGACTGATCTCCTCACTCTGTGTATATGCCAAGATCAACGACCTGGGTTTCATCGAGACACCCTACCGAAAGGTAGAGAACGGCAAGGTGAATACCAAGAATGAGGAGGTGATCTACCTGGCTGCCGAAGAGGAAGAAGACAGATTAATCGCACAGGGCAACGCCCCGCTCGACGACAAGGGCAAGTTCATCAATCCCCGTGTAAAAGCACGGCAGGATGCCGACTATCCGGTGATTGCACCGGAGGATGTGGAGCTGATGGATGTATCGCCCATGCAGATCGCATCCATCGCAGCCTCGCTCATTCCCTTCCTGGAACATGACGATGCCAACCGTGCATTGATGGGATCGAACATGATGCGCCAGGCTGTACCGTTGTTGCGCACCGAAGCTCCCATCGTGGGAACGGGTATTGAAAATCAGGTGATTCACGACTCACGCACCCAAATCATGGCGGATGGCAACGGTGAAATTACCTATGTAGATGCCACCACCATCAAGATCAAATATGATCGTAGTGAGGAGGAAGAGTTCACCAGCTTCGATGATGCAGTGAAGGTTTACACCATCCCTAAGTTCCGCAAAACAAACCAGAATACCACTATTGACCTGCGACCCATCTGTCGTGTAGGGCAAAAAGTAAAAAAGGGAGATATCCTCACCGAAGGATATGCTACCGAGAAAGGAGAGCTGGCCATTGGTAAAAACCTGAAAGTGGCATTCATGCCCTGGAAGGGATATAACTTTGAAGATGCCATCGTGCTCAACGAACGGATGGTGAGCGACGACGTCTTCACCTCTGTACATGTGGAGGAGTTCTCACTCGAGGTACGCGAAACCAAGCGCGGACTGGAAGAACTCACTTCCGATATCCCCAACGTGAGCGAAGAGGCCACCAAGGACCTCGATGAAAGAGGAATCGTACGTGTGGGTGCACGCATCAAGCCGGGCGACATCATGATCGGTAAGATCACTCCCAAGGGTGAATCGGACCCCTCACCAGAGGAGAAATTGCTACGTGCCATCTTCGGAGACAAGGCCGACGATGTGAAGGATGCATCACTGAAGGCATCCCCCTCACTGAAGGGTGTGGTGATCAGTACCAACCTCTTCTCAAAGGCTTCCAAGAAAGGAAAGACCCGTCTCTCCAGCAAAGCACTGCTGCCAAAGCTCGACGAGGAGTATGAGCAGAAGATGGATGATCTCAAAAAGGTTTTAATTGAAAAGCTGCTGACACTCACCGAAGGGAAAAGCTCCGCTGGAGTGAAGGACTACACCAATATGGATGTGGTTCCCAAGGGAGCCAAGTTCACCCACAAAGTGCTCAACGAAATCGATTTCCAGTCGGTACAGCTCAACAAGTGGACCGCTGACGCCCACAAGAACGAACTGATCCGTGCCACGGTGATTAACTACCTGCGTCGCTTCAAAGAGCTTGATGCAGAATTGAAACGGAAGCGGTTCGACTTCACCATCGGTGATGAGCTGCCTTCCGGCATCATGCAGATCGCCAAGGTCTACGTAGCCAAGAAACGGAAGATACAGGTGGGTGACAAGATGGCCGGACGTCACGGTAACAAAGGTATCGTCTCGCGCATCGTGCGCCAGGAAGACATGCCCTTCCTTGCCGACGGTACTCCCGTTGACATCGTGCTCAACCCGCTGGGGGTGCCCTCCCGTATGAACCTGGGACAGATCTTCGAAACCGTGCTCGGATGGGCCGGCAAGAATATGGGCGTTAAGTTCGCCACTCCCATCTTCGACGGGGCTTCACTCGACGACCTGAACCAATGGACTGAGAAAGCAAACGTACCCGCTTATGGTAAATCCTACCTTTACGACGGAGGTACCGGCGAACGTTTTGATCAGCCCGCTACGGTTGGAATCATCTACATGCTGAAGCTCGGCCACATGGTGGAAGACAAGATGCATGCCCGTTCCATTGGTCCCTACTCGCTTATCACACAGCAGCCGCTGGGAGGTAAAGCTCAGTTCGGTGGTCAGCGTTTCGGAGAGATGGAAGTATGGGCCCTGGAAGCATTCGGAGCCTCACACATCCTCCAGGAGATCCTGACGGTCAAATCGGACGACGTGGTAGGACGCTCCAAGGCTTACGAAGCAATCGTGAAGGGGGAGGCAATGCCTTCGGCAGGTATCCCCGAGTCACTCAACGTATTGCTACACGAGCTGAAGGGTCTGGGTCTGAACATCAGCCTGGATTAAATCACTCCCGTTCATCCCCGGGGGAGCCGCTTCAGGCTGTTCCTGCAACGGGATGATCAGGAGATACAAATAACATTCCGATAACTCTTTATATACACAAAATATATGGCATTTAGAAAAGACAACAAGATAAAGAGTAGCTTTTCAAAAATCACGATTGGGCTGGCTTCGCCGGAACAGATTCTGGAAAACTCTTTCGGGGAGGTACTCAAACCCGAAACCATCAACTACCGAACCTACAAGCCTGAGCGCGACGGTCTGTTCTGTGAACGCATCTTCGGACCGGTAAAGGACTACGAATGTCATTGCGGCAAGTATAAACGGATTCGTTACAAAGGCATCGTCTGCGACCGCTGCGGTGTAGAGGTGACTGAGAAAAAGGTGCGTCGCGAACGTACCGGCCACATCCATCTGGTGGTGCCGGTGGCACACATCTGGTACTTCCGCTCGCTGCCCAACAAGATCGGTTATCTGCTGGGCATCCCCACCAAGAAACTCGACTCCATCATCTATTACGAGCGCTACGTGGTGATTCAGGCGGGAGCACTCGAGGATAAAGTGAGTGAGAGGGATCTCCTCACCGAGGAGGAATACCTCGACCTGCTGGAGACCCTTCCCCGCGAAAACCAGCTGCTGGAAGATAGCGACCCCAACAAGTTCATCGCCAAGATGGGTGCCGAGGCAATCCTCGACCTGCTGGAGCGGCTCAACCTCGACAAGCTGGCCAACCAGCTGCGTCACCGTGCCAACACCGATACCTCACAACAGCGTAAGAACGAAGCGCTAAAACAGCTGCAGGTGGTGGAAGCCTTCCGCGGTTCAAAGAACATCAACAAGCCGGAATGGATGATCATGAAGGTCATCCCCGTGATCCCACCCGATCTGCGTCCGCTGGTACCTCTCGACGGAGGCCGCTTTGCCACCTCCGACCTGAACGACCTCTACCGCAGGGTGATCATCCGCAACAACCGACTCAAACGACTGATCGATATCAAGGCTCCCGACGTGATCCTGCGCAACGAAAAGCGTATGCTCCAGGAGTCCGTCGACTCACTGTTCGACAACTCCCGCAAATCGAGTGCCATCAAAACCGAGTCGAACCGTCCGCTCAAGTCACTCTCCGACAGTCTTAAGGGAAAACAGGGCCGTTTCCGTCAGAACCTGCTCGGTAAGCGTGTCGACTACTCCGCCCGCTCGGTAATCGTGGTGGGTCCGGAGCTCAAAATGCACGAATGCGGTCTGCCCAAGGATATGGCAGCCGAACTCTATAAACCATTTATCATCCGCAAGCTGATTGAACGAGGCATCGTCAAGACGGTGAAATCGGCCAAGAAGATCGTCGATCGCAAAGAACCTGTGGTCTATGACATCCTCGAACATGTGATGAAGGGACATCCGGTTTTGCTCAACCGTGCCCCTACTCTTCACCGCCTCGGAATCCAATCGTTCCAGCCCAAGCTGATTGAAGGAAAGGCCATCCAACTGCACCCTCTTGCCTGTACCGCTTTCAATGCCGACTTCGATGGTGACCAGATGGCTGTCCACCTTCCACTGGGCAATGAAGCAATTTTGGAAGCACAGCTGTTGATGCTCGCATCGCACAACATCCTCAACCCCGCCAACGGCGCCCCAATTACCGTGCCTTCACAGGACATGGTACTCGGACTCTATTACATCACCAAGATTCGCCCGGGAGCGAAAGGGGAAGGGATGACCTTCTACGGTGAAGAGGAGGCACTCATCGCCTATAACGAGAAGAAGGTGGCACTGCACGCACTGATCAAGGTGATCGTCGATGACATTGACGAAAATGGTGATCCCATCCGCAAGATGCATGAGACCACAGTGGGCCGTGTCATGGCCAATGAAGCCATTCCTAAAGAGGTGGGTTACATCAATGAGCTGCTCTCCAAGAAGTCGCTGCGCGACATCATCGGCAAGGTGATCAAGACCTGCGGCGTGGCCCGTACGGCACAATACCTCGACGACATCAAGGACCTGGGTTACACCATGGCCTTCAAGGGAGGTCTCTCCTTCAACCTGGAGGATGTGATCATTCCCGAGGAGAAAGAGAAGCTAATCCAGGATGGTTACGCCGAGGTGGAACAGATCATGGAGAACTACAACATGGGTTTCATCACCTACAATGAGCGTTACAACCAGATCATCGACACCTGGACGCACATCAACTCAAAGCTCTCCAACATCCTGATGAAGCAGCTTGCAGAAGATGACCAGGGATTCAACTCTGTCTACATGATGCTCGACTCGGGTGCCCGTGGATCGCGTGAGCAGATCCGTCAGCTCTCCGGTATGCGTGGTCTGATGGCTAAGCCACAGAAGAGCGGTGCCGAAGGGGCGCAAATCATCGAGAACCCGATTCTTGCCAACTTCAAGGAGGGACTCTCGGTACTCGAGTACTTCATCTCCACCCACGGTGCCCGTAAGGGTCTCGCCGATACCGCCCTCAAGACTGCCGATGCAGGGTATCTCACCCGTCGTCTGGTCGATGTATCGCAGGATGTGATCATCAACGAGGAGGACTGCGGCACGCTCCGTGGGCTTGCAGCCACCGCCATCAAGAACAACGATGAAGTGATTGCCTCTCTTTACGAACGCATCCTGGGTCGCGTTTCGGTGCACGACGTGCAACACCCCAACACCGGTGAGGTATTGGTTAACGCCGGTGATGAGATCACTGAAGATATTGCGAAGAAGATAGACGAGTCACCCATCGAACGGGTAGAGATCCGTTCCGTACTCACCTGCGAGTCGCACCAGGGCGTTTGTGCCAAGTGCTACGGTCGCAACCTGGCCACGGGCAGGATGGTGCAGAAGGGTGAAGCAGTAGGTGTGATCGCAGCTCAGTCGATTGGTGAGCCGGGTACACAGCTTACACTTCGTACCTTCCACATGGGTGGTACCGCTTCCAACATCGCTGCTGAAAACAGCATCAAAACAAAATATGACGGTATCCTGGAATTCGATGAACTTCGCTTTGTGGAGAGCACCGACTCAGAAGGCAAGAGCTACAAGGTAGTAGTAAGCCGACTGGTGGAGATGCGCATCATAGATCCCAACACCAAGATCGTATTGCTCTCACACAACATTCCCTACGGTTCTAAGCTTTACTTCGGTGACGGCTCAAAGGTATCGAAAGGGGATCTGATCTGTGAGTGGGACCCCTTCAACGCAGTGATCGTCTCAGAGGCAACCGGTAAGATCCGCTTCGAGAACTTCACTGAGAACATGACCTACAAGGTTGAATCGGATGAGCAGACCGGTCTGAAGGAGAAGGTGATTATCGAATCACGCGACAAAACCCGTGCTCCTTCCGCCCATATCGTGAACGAGAACGACGATATTCTACGCACCTATACCCTACCCCTCGGTTCGCACATCGTGAAGAACGAGAACGACGAGATCAAGGCGGGTGATGTGCTGGTGAAGATCCCCCGTGCCGTGGGCAAGGCGGGTGACATTACCGGTGGTCTGCCGCGTGTAACAGAGCTGTTCGAAGCGCGTAACCCCTCAAACCCGGCAGTGGTTTCCGAGATCGATGGTGAGGTTTCGTTTGGAAAGATCAAACGTGGTAACCAGGAGATCAGCGTCACCTCCAAAACGGGAGAAACGAAGAAGTACATGGTACCGCTCTCGAAACAGATCCTGGTACAGGAAAACGACTATATCCGTGCCGGCATGCCCCTCTCCGATGGCGCCACTACACCGGCCGACATTCTCGCGATCATGGGACCGACTGCCGTTCAGGAGTACATCGTGAACGAAGTGCAAGATGTATACCGTCTGCAAGGTGTGAAGATCAACGACAAGCACTTTGAGGTGATCGTCCGTCAGATGATGCGCAAGGTGGAAGTGGTGGATCCGGGAGATACCCGCTTCCTCGAGCAGCAGCTGGTCGACAAGCATGAGATGATGGAAGAGAACGACCGCATCTGGGGCAAGAAGGTGATCGTCGATGCCGGCGATTCACAGATATTCGAGCCGGGTCAGATTGTCACCGTGCGTAAGTTGCGCGACGAAAACAGCTCGCTGAAACGACGCGACCTGAAACCGGTGGAGGCACGCGATGCCATTCCCGCCACTGCCAACCAGGTGCTGCAGGGTATCACCCGTGCGGCGCTGCAGACCACCAGCTTCATGTCGGCCGCCTCATTCCAGGAGACCACCAAGGTGCTGAACGACGCTGCCATCAACGGCAAGACCGACACACTGGAAGGGCTCAAGGAGAATGTGATCGTAGGTCACCTTATCCCTGCCGGAACGGGACAGCGTGAGTTTGAAAAGCTAATCGTCGGTTCACGTGAGGACTTCGAGAAGCTGAACGCCAGCAAGCGCACCAACCTGTTCCAGGAAGCCGCTGTTGAAGAATGATAGCTTAGAATAACTTTTTTAAAAAAAAGGCCGTCTCATACAACATGAGATGGCCTTTTTTCTGTTTATACGTTACAGTTTGAGTAGCCCTATCCTAGCAAGAGACAGCCTATTTCCTTCGTTACTGGTTCTAATCTCGTTCTAATCTCGTTCTAATATGGTTCTAATATGGTTCTAATAGATTCGAACGAGAATAGAGCCAGTTACGAGTGATATAAAAAGAATATAAAGTTCAGATTAAGAGCTGGCTTATTGGAAACATTGTATCTACTATCCGGTAGATCTCTTCAGATACTCATAAATCGCATGCTGCGCGCGTACAGGAGGGGCATCGGGTGAAGCCAACTCACTTTTAAAGACATTGTTCAGTTGTTCATCTACCCAAACGGCGCTCTGGTTGTCCTCCAGCTGGATCTTCAAAATATCGATGATCTGTCGCTTTAGCGACTCGGCATAGACCGGGAAGGCCACCTCTATTCGGCGGTGCAGGTTGCGAGTCATCCAATCGGCTGAAGTGAGGTAGATTGTCTCCTTGCCTCCGTTCAGGAAGTACCAGACACGCGCATGCTCCAGGTAGGCATCAACGATGCGTGTCACCCTGATATTTTTGCTGTAGGGCTGGTTGGGTACCAGGCAGCAGATGCCACGGATGATCAGGTCGATCTTCACGCCCGCCACGCTTGCACGATAGAGCGCATTGATCATCCCCTTGTCCTCAAGACTATTCATCTTCAGGATGATATAACCTTCACCCCCCTGTTTCACCTGCGCAATCTCCTGTTCAATCATCCGGTGAATGGCCGGCAGCATGTTGAACTGGGTTACCAGCAGATGTTTGAAGTCGTGCATGTAGGGTTTCCCCTCCAACACGCGGAACACCTCGTCGATGTCGCGGATGATCTCCTTGTTGGAGGTGAGCAACCCCTTGTCGGAATAGATGCGGGCAGTTTTCTCGTTGAAGTTGCCGGTACCCAGGTAGGCATACCCCTTTATCGGATCATCAGGGTCGTTGCTTCTCTTGCGCACGTAGGCCAGCTTGGCATGCACCTTCAGTCCCGGCAGGCTGTAGATGATCTTCACCCCCGCCTGTTGCATCAGTTCGGAGGAGAAGTAGTTGTTCTCCTCATCGAAGCGGGCTTTCAGCTCCACGAAGACGGTCACCTTCTTGCCATTCTTGGCAGCACTGATCAGGCTGTTGATCACGGCAGAGTTCTCCGCCACACGATATTGCGTCACCTTGATCTCGAGCACCTTCGGATCGAACGCAGCCTGCATGAGGAAGCGCAACAGATAGTCGAACGACTGGTAGGGGAAGTGGAGCAGCAGATCCTGGCGACGCAGCACCCGCAGGATTGAGTTGTTGGCCTCCAACTCCGGAACCCGCAGGGGATGCGGCAAAGGTTGACGGAGGCTATCACCAACCGGGTTGGGCAGCTTCATGAGGTCTGCCAGGTTGAGGTATCGTCCCGAGGGGAGCAACTCCTCCTCCTCAATCTCGTAGGCCTCGCAGAGGTGCTTCAGGAAGTAGTCCGGCATATCCTTGTCGTACTGAAAACGGGTCACGGCACCTATCTTTCGTTTGCGCACCTTACGCAGTATCCGCTCGGCAATATCTTTCTGATCTTCGTTTTCGAGAGAGAAATCGGCATCACGTGAAATCTTGATGCTGAAGCAGTCCACGATCTGATAACCGGGGAAGACGCTCGACATGTTCGCCTTGATCAGGTCGTCGATAAAAATGATGTAGTGGTTCCCGCCAAAGGAGGGGAGCTCCACGAACCGCGGCACCTTGGTGAAGGGAATCTTCATGATGGCATAGGTGTAGGTGGGACGGTCGGTACCCTTCTTCTTTTTCTTCAGCAGACTCACCACCTGGTAGATGCGCCCATCCTGAATGAAAGAGTGGATGTCATCCTTCAGGATGATCATCGGCTGCAGGTAGGGGAATACCTCCTCGTTGAAGTACTTCTCCACGAAGGCACGGTGAAATGGCTCCACAGCATCGGTCTGGTAGAGGATGATGCCATTGCGCCGCAGCTCCGGAAGAATCATCTCGTTGAAGATGGCATAATACTCCTTTTCATGAGCCGTCACCTCACGGTTGATCTCTATGATGGTCTGAAGTGCTTCCTCCATCGATTCATCGCGCTTGATGCTTTCCAGAAGGGAGCTGTGATAACCCGACACGCGGATTTTGTAGAACTCCTCCAGGTTTGACGAGTAGATGGAGAGGAACTTGATCCTCTCGTAGATGGGCAGCCGCTCATCCTTCGCCTCCAGGAGTACCCGGTAATTGAAAGAGAGCCAGCTTATATCGCGTTTGAAATAGGCGTAATTGTTATATTCCATTGTGTCTGTCTGTGCTGGTAAGATTAAACCTCAAAAATAGGAAGTTTGTTCGAATAAAACATCTTTTGCCTGAAAATTACCAATTCATCGCCATTTTTGCCGAAATGGTTCAAACAAAAGAACAAAAGTTGTAAGTTTGTGCATCCATAACAAAAACAACTGCCAATAGAATGATAAAAAACATACGTGATTACCTGTTCCTGACGCTGAAAGGGATGGCAATGGGAGCAGCCGATGTGGTTCCGGGTGTCTCGGGCGGGACGATTGCCCTGATCACCGGGATCTATGAGGAACTCATCTTTTCCATCAAGTCGATCAACCTGACAGCCTTGAAACTTCTCTTCTCAGGGAAACCTGCCGCCTTCTGGAAAGCCATCAACGGTAATTTCCTGCTGAGCGTTTTGCTGGGTATCGCCATCAGCATCTTTTCACTGGCCAAAGGGCTGACCTTTTTGCTGCATCACTATCCCATCCTGGTATGGTCCTTCTTTTTTGGTCTCATCGTTGCATCTGCCATTTATGTGGCACGAACCATCAAAACCTGGAATGCCGGTGCAGTGATTGCGGGCATTGCAGGGATTGTGATCGCCTATTTTATCACGGTGATCTCACCGACTGAAGCCAACACCTCCTGGATCTACATCTTCTTTTCGGGCGTGATAGCGATCTGTGCCATGATCCTGCCCGGTATATCCGGCAGTTTCATCCTGGTGTTGCTCGGCATGTACCAGTTCATCCTGGGTGCCGTAGGAGATCTGAATATTCCGGTGTTACTCGTTTTTGTTGCCGGTGCGGCTATCGGGATCATCGGCTTTTCCAACATCCTCTCCTGGCTGCTGAAGAAATTTCACACCCTCACCATCGCACTGCTGTCCGGATTCATGGTCGGCTCCCTCAACAAGATCTGGCCCTGGAAGGAGGTCACCGAATCGTTTATCGACCGACATGGAGAAGCGAGGCCGCTGGCTGAGAGGAATATTTTGCCCGGCACATATGAAAACCTCACGGGAAATGAATCCTTGCTATGGGGAGCCATCTTTTTCCTGGTCGTTGGTTTTGTGTTGATTTTTGTAATTGAAGGCGCAACGAAACGGAAGGGATGAAGAAAATTGGGTTGCTCTCCGACACCCACGGCTACTGGGACGACAAGTTCGAGACCTATTTCGAAACGTGCGACGAGATCTGGCACGCGGGTGACATCGGTTCGCTGGAGCTGGCCAGCCGCTTTGAAGAGATGAAGCCTTTCCGTGCCGTCTACGGCAACATCGATGACTACAAGACCCGCATCGCCTACCCACAGACGTTGCGCTTCACCCTGGAGAAGGTGGAGGTGCTGATGACCCATATCGGCGGCTACCCGGGACGCTACGATCCCTCCATCCGTGCTCAGCTCCAGGCCCGTCCCCCCAAGCTTTTCATCGCCGGTCATTCGCATATCCTGAAGGTACTCTACGACAAGAAACTGGATTGCCTCCACATGAACCCCGGTGCGGCGGGCAAGTATGGCTTCCACCGGGTGCGAACGCTGCTCCGCTTCCTGCTGGATGAGGGGGATATCCGCGATCTGGAAGTGATTGAGATCGGCAAACAGGGTTAGAACAGTTCTGGAAAGAGTGTGAGCAGAATACCCCCTGCACCGATCACCATGAAAAGGCTGCCCACCGTGCGGTTGAGCAGGATCAGCCCTCTCCGGTTGAACCGCTTGCGCAAACGGGCAATGAAGAGCGTAAGAAAGAACCACCAGCTGAAAGCGGCCAGTATAAAAGCACTGATCCCGGCAACGAGTGACATGGTCCCCCCGGCGACAGGATTGAAGGAGAAGCGGGTGTAGAGCCCCATGAAAACCAGGATAATGGCTGCGTTGGAGAAGGTGAGCAGGAAGGAGGAGATGAAATCGCGAAGCAGGCGATCCTCATCGGGGACAATTGCCGGGCTCCACCCTTTCAGGGGATTGCTGCGGAAGACAAACCAACCGAAGAGGATCAGTACCAGTCCACCAAAAGGCTGAAGCCAGGGCTCATAACGTTCCAGAAAGCGGGAGACGAACCCCATGGCCGTCATGGTGAGCAGTGCATAGGTGATGTCCGACAGCATGGCCCCCATGCCGGTGAGGAAACCGTGGCGACGTCCCCTGCTGAGCGTCCGCTGGATGGTCAGCATGTTGATCGGCCCCATGGGCGAGGAGACCATGAGCCCGATGAGAAAACCCTTGGCAATGGTTTCAAGCATCTTGTATTCTTATTCTTGGGGGATACAGTAGATCCGCTGTAAAGATACGGCGGTTAAAGTTCAGCACAAAACAGGAGCACCACTTTTCACCTTCCAATTACGTCTCTTTTCACCAAAGTTGTTTAACTTTGTCATTCCGTTCAGCCTTGTGGAATCCTCCCGCTGAACCCAACAAAAACAAGAGACATGATTTCATTTTTCAGAACCCCCTCCCAGAGTGTGATCGCCGTTGAATCGGCCGAGGTCCTAACCCCTGAGACAGTAGAAAAGCTCTGCTGGCTCTTCGGCGAGGCTGAGATGCTCACAGCTGCATCGCTCGACACCCCCTTTATCGGTCCCCGCCGTGAGATGATCACCCCCTGGAGCACATGTGCCGTGGAAATCACGCAGAACATGGGCATTGGAGGAATCAGTCGCATGGAGGAGTATACCCCCCTGGCAGCAAGCAGCGCGTTCGACTTCGACCCGATGCTGCAACGCAAGTATGAACAGCTGGACCAGACACTCTTCACCATTGGACACCAGCCGGAGACGATCATCTACATCGATGACATCGCCGCCTACAACAGTGCCGAAGGGCTTGCACTGAGCGACGATGAGATCGCCTACCTGAACGAGGTGAGCTCGAAAATGGGACGGAAGCTGACCGACAGCGAGGTGTTCGGCTTCTCACAGGTCAACTCGGAGCACTGCCGCCACAAGATCTTCAACGGCCGTTTTATCATCGACGGCGAGGAGAAAGAGCTCTCTCTCTTCCAGCTGATCAAGAAGACATCGAACATCAACCCCAACAGCCTGATATCAGCCTACAAAGACAACGTAGCCTTCATCCGGGGACCGCAGATCGAACAGTTTGCCCCCGCCAGCGGCGACAAGCCCGACTTCTTCGAGACCCGTGAAGTTGAGAGCGTGCTCTCGCTAAAAGCTGAAACACATAACTTCCCCACCACCGTGGAACCCTTCAACGGTGCCTCTACCGGCACCGGTGGGGAGATACGCGACCGCCTTGCCGGCGGCAAGGGTTCTCTGCCCGTCGCGGGGACCGCGGTCTACATGACCTCCTACCCCCGACTGGAGGAGGGTCGTCCCTGGGAGCAGGTGATGCCTCCCCGTCCCTGGCTCTACCAGACACCTGAGCAGATCCTGATCAAGGCCTCTAACGGTGCTTCCGACTTCGGCAACAAGTTTGGTCAGCCACTCATCTGCGGCTCCCTGCTCACCTTCGAGCATGCCGAGAACCAGAAGGAGTTCGGCTATGACAAGGTGATCATGCTCGCCGGAGGCGTCGGCTACGCCAACAGCCGCGATGCCAAGAAAGGCGATCCGAAGAGCGGAGAGAAGGTGGTGGTGCTTGGCGGCGACAACTACCGCATCGGCATGGGCGGCGGTGCCGTCTCCTCGGTCAATACCGGCGAGTACTCCTCGGGTATCGAGCTCAATGCGGTGCAGCGTGCCAACCCCGAGATGCAAAAAAGGGTGGCCAACGTGATCCGCACACTTTCTGAATCGGAGGAGAACCCCATCGTCTCCATCCACGACCATGGCGCGGGGGGACACCTCAACTGCCTCTCCGAGCTGGTGGAACAGACCGGCGGGGTGATTGAGATCGACAAGCTTCCCGTGGGCGACAAAACCCTCTCGGCCAAGGAGATCATCGGCAATGAGAGCCAGGAACGGATGGGCCTCCTGGTGGAACAGCAGGAAATTGATCGGATCGAACGGATCGCTGCCCGTGAGCGTGCTCCGATGTATGTGGTGGGCGAGACCACCAATGACATGCGCTTCACCTTCCGCAAGCAGGGGGAAGACAATCCAATCGACATGGAACTGGCTGATTTCTTCGGCAAGCCACCGGTCACCGTGATGGAAGACCGCACCCTGGAGGAGACCTACGAGGCTCCCGATTACAACAGAGCGGAGCTTGGCACCTACATCGAGAACGTACTGAAGCTGGAGGCTGTGGCCTGTAAGGACTGGCTCACCAACAAGGTGGACCGCTCCGTGACCGGCAAGATCGCCCGCCAGCAGTGCCAGGGGGAGATACAGCTACCGCTGAGCGACTGTGGCGCCATCGCCCTTGACTACCGTGGATACGCCGGCATGGCCACCTCCATCGGACATGCGCCCCAGGCAGCGATGATTGATCCGGCTGCAGGCTCGGTGCTGGCCATCTCCGAAGCACTCACCAACATGGTGTTCGCACCCCTCAAAGAGGGACTTCAGAGCGTCTCGCTGAGCGCCAACTGGATGTGGCCCTGCCGCAACCAGGGTGAAGATGCCCGTCTCTATAAGGCGGTGGAAGCTTGCTCCGACTTCGCCTCCGAGTTGGGCATCAACATCCCCACCGGCAAGGACTCCCTCTCCATGACACAAAAATATGGCGACGAAAAGGTCTACTCCCCCGGCACGGTGATCATCTCCGCAGCCGCCGAGGTGGATAACATCCGTCGCATCGCCAGCCCGGTGCTGGCCTACATCAAAGGCACCTACCTCT
This sequence comes from Proteiniphilum sp., assembly GCA_036733365.1. Lineage (GTDB taxonomy): Bacteria > Bacteroidota > Bacteroidia > Bacteroidales > Dysgonomonadaceae > Proteiniphilum. Next base: position 12,170 of record DAINAS010000027.1, on the reverse strand, counting down.
ACTACATCGACTTCTCGTTCGACACCTTTAAGTTGGGTGGTTCCGCCTTCGCCCAGACCATGGGCAGGGTAGGCGACGAAGTGCCGACAGTAAACGACAGCGAATATTTTAAAAATGCCTTCGCTGCCGTGCAGGAGCTTATCAGCCGTGGTCTTATCCTGGCGGGACACGACATCTCCGCCGGGGGACTGGTCACCACGTTGCTGGAGATGTGCTTTGCCAACCCGCAGGGGGGCATTGAGGCACACCTCGACAAGATCCGCCATGCCGACCTGATCAAGATCCTCTTCTCCGAGAACCCGGGGGTGGTGATTCAGGTGAAGCACCACCGCCTGGTGGAGAAGATACTGGAAGATTACGGCGTGGGATTTGCCATCGTGGCACGCCCCACCGAAGAGCGCAAGCTGGTGATCGCCAAGGATGATTACCGGCAGGAGTTCGACATAGACCATCTGCGCGATGTCTGGTACAGGAGCTCCTACCTCCTCGACCGCAAGCAGAGCGGCGAGAAGTGTGCCGCCGACCGCTTCGCCAACTACAAGCAACAACCGCTGCAATTCAGCTTCAATCCTTCCTTCACCGGTAAGATGGCCGATCTGGGGCTTGCTCCCGCCCGGAAAGAACGCAGCGGCCTCACCGCAGCGATCATCCGCGACAAGGGAACCAACGGCGAACGGGAGATGGCCTACGCACTATATCTGGCAGGCTTCGACGTGAAGGATGTACATATGACCGACCTCACCTCGGGACGGGAAACACTCAATGAAGTTCAATTCGCCGTTTTCTGTGGAGGATTCTCCAACTCAGACGTGCTGGGCTCTGCCAAGGGATGGGCCGGCGGCTTCCGTTACAACGAGCAGGCCAAAGCAGCGCTCTCCCACTTCTACGCACGTGAGGATACACTCAGCCTGGGCATCTGCAACGGCTGCCAGCTGATGATGGAGCTGGGGCTGCTCTATCCCGAGATGGGCGAAAACCATCCAAAGATGGCGCACAACCTGTCGCACAAATTCGAATCCGCTTTCGTGAGCGTGGAGATCCCACAGAACGAATCGGTACTGTTCCGCTCGCTTGCAGGCACCAGGATGGGCATCTGGGTGGCTCACGGCGAAGGGCGATTCGTGCTTCCCGGCGAAGAGTCGACCTACAACATTGCCGCAAAATACCTCTACGACGAATATCCCGGCAACCCCAACGGCTCCGATCATGCTACTGCTGCCGTCTGTTCAAGCGATGGCCGTCACCTGGCGATGATGCCCCACCTGGAGCGCACCATCTTCCCCTGGCAGAATGCCTTCTACCCCTTCGCTTTCCGCAAGCATGAGGTAACCCCCTGGATGGAAGCATTCGTCAACGCAAGAGAGTGGCTGAAAGAGAGGAAGTAAGATCTTAAATGAGTGAATGTGGCACAACCAATATTTGAGCAGACGCTAAAGGTGCGTGATTATGAGTGCGATACGCAGGGGCATGTGAACAATGCCAACTATCAGCACTATTTCGAGGTAACGAGACATGAGTTTCTGGAAAAGGTGGGACTCAACTTTTATGAGCTGCACCTGCAGGGGATTGATGCAGTGGTCTCCCGTGTGGAGATACGCTACAAGGTACCCCTTATCGGGATGGATCTCTTCCGCTGCACCGTCACCCGGCTGGAGCGGATTGGCGTGAAGTACATCTTCCACCAGGAGATCATCCGCGCAAAGGATGGAGTGATCTGCGCCAAGGCGAAGATTGAGGTGGTCAACCTGGTGAACGGCAAGCTGTCGCAGCCGGAGCTGTTCGACCAGGCTTTCAGGGATTACATCAGATAAGGTTTTTCAACGTATCATGGACAACAAAACCCTCTATCAGATCGCGCTCACGCTGATCAAAGGTGTGGGGGTGATGCATGCCCGCAACCTGATGGAGATCGTGGGCGATGAGGAGGCGATCTTCCGGGAGAGCAGGCAGCGTCTCAAGGCCATCCCCCGACTCCCGGAGAAGGTGATCGATGAAATCCGCAACCCGGAAGTACTCCGGCGGGCAGAAAAGGAGCTTACCTTTGTCACGAAAAACAACCTGCAAACCCTCTTTTTTACGGATCCCTCCTACCCGCAGCGGCTTACCCAATGCATCGATGCACCGGTACTGCTCTACAGCAGGGGAGAGTGTGACCTGAACCGCAGCAAGGTGGTCAGCGTGGTGGGTACCCGCAATGCCACCCGCCAGGGAATCGAGTTCTGTGAAACATTCATCCGAGAGCTGTCGGAAAGCAATCCCGACATTCTGGTAGTAAGCGGACTGGCCTACGGCATTGATATCTGTGCCCACCGTTCGGCATTGAAACAAGGCCTCTCAACCGTGGCGGTACTGGCTCACGGCCTCGACCGCATCTACCCCTCGCTGCATCGTCAGACTGCAGTAGAGATGCTGAAAGCAGGAGCACTGCTCACCGAGTTCCCCAGCGAGACCAACCCCGACAAGCACAACTTCGTGAAGCGCAACCGCATCGTTGCCGGCATGGCAGACGCGGTAGTGGTAATTGAATCAGGAGTGAAAGGAGGATCGCTCACCACTGCCGACATTGCTAACTCCTACTTCCGTGAGGTGTTTGCCCTGCCGGGGCGCGTGAAAGACCCTATGTCGGCAGGCTGCAACCGCCTCATCGCGGACAACCAGGCGGTGTTGTTGCACAGCAGCCAACAGTTCCTCGCCCACATGGGATGGGAGAAACAGCCGGAGGTGAAAAAAGCGACACAGAAAGAGTTGTTCGCGGAGCTGACCGCGGAGGAAGAGCAGATATGCCAACTGCTGAGCCGACATGAGTCGATGCAAGTCAACAACCTCTCCGTGGAGTTGAACATTCCCGTCACTGAACTGTTCCTTACCCTGCTGGAACTGGAAGTTAAAAATGTGGTAAAAACGCTGCCGGGTGGGGTTTATCGTTTGGCTTAAAAAAGCACTGTTCATCCTTTTGTTTCATCTGAACTTTTTTTTATATCTTTGAGAACGAAACCCATTTAATAAAAATCAATGGCATTACACATTGGAGACAGGATACCGGAAGAACTTGGAACCGACCAGCATGGAGATCCGGTGAAAGCAAGTCATTACGCCGGCAGGAAGCTGGCCATCTACTTCTACCCAAAAGACAACACCCCCGGGTGTACAGCCCAGGCTTGTAGTCTGCGCGACGGGTACAGTGACCTGCAACAGGCGGGTTACGAGGTTTTGGGAGTCAGCGTAGACAGCGAAGCATCCCATCAGAAGTTTATCAACAAACATACATTGCCCTTCCCACTGATCGCCGATACCGAAAAACAGTTGGTGCAACTGTTCGGCGTGTGGCAAGAGAAGACGATGATGGGTAAAAGATATATGGGAACGGTGCGAACCACTTTCCTGACAGATGAGCAGGGGGTCATCACCCATGTACTGGCAGGACGCGAAGTGGATACGAAGAACCATGCTGTACAGATCCTGGGCAGCAGATAGCAATTCAAATCGGGTTTTTACTCCCCACGACATCCTCTTTGCCAAGCTGGTTGCAAAAGTGATTGCCGCGAGGGTATCATGCTAAAAAGAAACAAACCAACAACATTATGGAACAGGAAAAAGAGAACAAGAACAGTGAGAAGCTGAAAGCACTGCGGGCAGCGATGGACAAGATAGAGAAGACATACGGCAAGGGATCTATCATGATGATGGGCGATGAGAAGGTTGAGGAGGTGCCGGTCATCTCTTCCGGTTCCATCGGACTGAACGTCGCTTTGGGCGTGGGTGGATACCCACGTGGCAGGGTGATAGAGATCTACGGACCGGAATCGTCGGGTAAGACCACACTGGCAATTCATGCCATCGCCGAGGCGCAGAAAGCGGGAGGGGTAGCAGCCTTCATCGATGCGGAACATGCCTTCGACCGTTTTTATGCAGAGAAGTTGGGGGTAGACACCGACGAGCTGCTCATCTCGCAGCCTAGCAGTGGCGAAGAGGCTCTCGAGATCGCAGAGCAACTGATACGCTCCTCTGCCGTCGATATCATCGTGATCGACTCGGTAGCGGCGCTCACACCGAAAAAGGAGATCGAGGGGGACATGGGCGACTCCAATGTAGGCCTACAGGCACGCCTGATGTCGCAGGCACTGCGCAAGCTCACCTCAGCCATCAGCAAGACCAACACCACTTGCATCTTCATCAACCAGCTGCGCGAGAAGATTGGTGTGATGTTTGGCAATCCAGAGACCACCACCGGTGGAAACGCACTAAAGTTTTATGCCTCGGTGCGACTCGACATCCGGGGAAACGGATCCCCCATCAAGGATGGCGAGGAACAGATTGGCCGTCCCACCCGTGTCAGGGTGGTGAAGAACAAGGTGGCACCACCCTTCCGTAAGGCTGAGTTTGACATCATGTATGGTGAGGGTATCTCCCGCACAGGTGAGATTATCGACTTGGGGTCTGAACTCAATATCATCAAGAAGAGTGGCTCCTGGTACAGCTACAACGATACCAAACTGGGACAGGGACGTGATGCCGCCAAACTGGCCGTCAGAGACAACCCCGAGTTGGCCGAAGAACTGGAACGTTTGGTCTTTGAAGCATTGAAAAGTAAGTAAGCATACGAACCGAAGCGAGATCCCCAAAGGGGAGTCTCGCTTTTTTCTGGAGCCAATCGGCCAACAGACAAATCATTCATCCAATCTATTCATTATCTCAATACAGAATCAAACCATGCAACCATATCGATCATTGACCGAAGCAGAGATCCGGGCACTGCGGCAGAACGGGTGTAGCAGCACTGACTGGGATTCAGTCAGGGTGAAGGAAGGATTTCTTCCCAACCATATCAGACATACCCAGTTCTCAGGAAAGATTGAGCTGGGACTTTTTAACAAGGAGTTTCATCTTGCCGGGGGATTGAAGAAACATTCCGGCATCAGCCATGCAGTGCTTCACAATTGCACTGTGGGAGACAATGTAGTGATTGAGAATGTTCAGAACTATATTGCCAACTATAGTATCAGTGACGATTGCTTCATCCAAAATGTAGATGTGATCATGGTAGATGGCTTCACTCGTTTTGGAAACGGAGTAGAGGTCTGTGTGTTGAATGAAACCGGCGGTCGGGAGGTGCATATCAATGACAAGCTGTCTGCTCATTTTGCTTATATCTATTCACTTTACCGTCACCGACCGGTGCTAATTGAGCGGATGAAAGCAATCATCGACCACTATTGCGACAAGCATGCTTCCGACAGAGGCTCCATCGGCACTGGCTGCAAGATTGTCAATGTGGGCTATATCAAAAACGTGCGTATTGGTGCACACACCATGATCACAGGTGCAATGAAGTTGAAGAACGGCAGCATCAACAGCAACGAACATGATCCGGTATACATTGGGCGTAATGTGATCGCTGAAGACTTTATCATCTCCTCCGGCACCACTGTCGACGGGGGGTCTTTCATTACCCGATGCTTCATTGGCCAGGCCTGTCATATCGATCATGGTTATTCCGCTTCAGACTCTCTTTTCTTCAGCAATTGCCAGGGAGAAAACGGAGAGGCTTGTGCACTTTTTGCCGGTCCCTATACAGTAACACATCACAAGTCAACACTCCTGATTGCCGGCATGTTCTCATTCATGAATGCAGGCTCTGGATCGAATCAGAGCAACCATATGTACAAGCTGGGACCCATCCATCAGGGAATCGTGGAGAGAGGTGCCAGGACCACCAGCAACTCTTACGTGCTGTGGCCTGCCAAGGTAGGTGCATTCTCACTCATCCTGGGACGTCATTACCAGCATGCCGACACATCTAACTTGCCATTCTCCTATCTGGTGGAGAAGGACAATAGCACCTACATCGCTCCGGCTGTCAATCTGCGGAGCGTGGGCACTATCCGCGATGCCAAGAAATGGCCCGAAAGGGACAAACGGAAGGACCCCGACAAGCTGGACTGCATCAACTTCAACCTGCTCAGTCCTTATACCATTCAAAAGGTTTTTGCCGGAATGGAAATCCTCCGCAACCTACAGGCCACCGCCGGAGAAACCTCCGAGATCTACACTTATCAGAGTTGTATCATCACCAACAGGGCACTTAAACGAGGATTGGAGCTTTACGAGATCATCATCCACAAGTTCCTCGGCAACTCCATCATCAAACGTTTGGAAGGAACGAAATTCAACAGCAATGAAGAGATACGGGAACGACTCACTCCCGGCAACACACCGGGTCTGGGAGAATGGGTGGATCTCTCCGGGCTGATCGCCCCCAAGACAGAGATTGACACACTGTTGAACCGTATTGAGTCGGGTGAGATCACAAGACTACAGGAGATTAACGAGGTGTTTGCAACGTTGCATGCAAACTACTATGTGAATGAATGGACCTGGGCATGGGACAAGATTCTATCATTCTACCACCTCACCCACGAAACCATCACCGCAGCCGATGTAATCCGCATCGTCAAGAAATGGGAGGAGAGCGTTGTCAGTCTCGATGAGATGATCTACAGCGATGCACGCAAGGAATTCTCACTCTCCTTCAAGACCGGCTTCGGTGCCGACGGCAACATACAGGAGAAAGCACTCGACTTTGAGTATGTACGTGGTGTTTTCGATAAAAATCCTTTTGTCATTGCCACACTCAAGCACATTGAAGTGAAAAAGGCACTGGGTGCAGAACTGATTGAACGGATCAGCCATATAGGATAGGGAAATTTTAAACAAGAAGTGACAAATGACCGACAAGACACTTGAACTGATCACAAAATTCAGTCCTAAGCTCATCAACATACCTGTCAACAAGTGCGAGCTGGAAGAGGTGATCGACACACTGATCAACCTGATGTTCCCCATCTGTAACTGCCCCGAAGATTTGCATGTGCAGGAGGGGCTTAAAACAGCGGCAGATAAATTGCATGCCAACATCACCACGCTCCACAACCGACGGTCAGCCGATGAAAAGACAGAAGCCTTTTTCGCGCTCTACCCCGCTTTACAGGAACGGCTCTACAAAGATGCCGCCTGTTATTTGCAATATGACCCTGCGGCGAAGAGCCTGGAGGAGGTGGTGATCACCTACCCCGGCTTCTATGCGCTCTGTGCGCACCGCATCGCACATGCACTCTATCAATTGGGACTTCCACTCATCTCCCGCCTCTTCTCCGAACATGCCCATGCCAAGGTGGGCATTGACATCCACCCTGCTGCCCGTATCGGGAAGAATTTCTTCATGGATCACGGCACCGGCATCGTGATTGGTGAGACTGCGGAGATCGGCGACAACGTGAAGATTTACCAGGGAGTGACGCTGGGAGCCCTCTATGTGGAGAAGAAGCTCTCCGACGTGAAACGGCACCCCACCGTGGAAGATAACGTGGTTATCTACGCCAACGCCACCCTACTCGGGGGAGAAACGGTAATCGGCCACGACTCAGTAATCGGAGGCGGGGCCTGGCTTACCCAGAGCGTAATCCCCTACTCTTTGGTCTACAACTCGGTAGATGTAAAAATCCGCACTGTGAAAGATTTCGATGAACCCCACAACTTCGTCATTTGACCCTTCAACAGATCAACATATCATTTAATCAACGAATCATCACACCAACATGAAGTACAGCAATATTCTGAAGGCCGTGGGCAATACGCCACATGTTCAACTGAAACACCTTTTCCCCAATCAGGAGGTATGGATCAAGCTTGAGAAGCAGAACCCTGCCGGCAGCATCAAGGACCGCATCGCCTTGGCGATGGTGGAGGATGCAGAGCGCAGAGGCATCATCCACCCGGGTGACACCATCATCGAACCTACCTCCGGCAATACCGGTGTCGGTCTCGCCTTTGTAGGAGCCACAAAAGGTTACCGGGTAATCATCGTGATGCCTGAGTCGATGTCGGTAGAGCGGCGCCGCCTGGTAGCGCTCTATGGTGCGGAGCTGGTGCTCACACCCCGCGAGAAGGGGATGAAGGGAGCCATCGCCAGGGCTGAAGAGCTGCAGCAGGAGATACCCGGCTCCTGGATTCCCCAACAGTTTACCAACGAAGCCAATCCGCGTATTCATGCAGAGACTACCGCACAGGAGATCCTGGCTGATTTTCCGGAAGGATTGGATTACCTGATCACCGGCATGGGTACCGGTGGACACATTACTGGTGTAGGCAGAGAGTTGAAAAGAGCATTTCCTTCACTGCAGGTGATTGGCGTGGAACCGGCAGATTCACCCATCATCACCGAGGGGCGCTCGGGACCGCATGCCCTGCAAGGCATTGGGGCAGGGTTCATCCCTGACACACTCGACATCACAATACTCGACAGCGTGATCAAGATAGAGAAAGAGGAAGCATACAGATTTGCGCAGCTTCTGGCACGTGAAGAGGGCATTCTTGGGGGTATCTCCACCGGTGCCTCACTGGCTGCTGTAGCACGTAAAATTACCGAGCTGAAGGAGCCTAAACGAATTCTCACCTTTAACTATGACACGGGTGAGCGTTATCTCTCCATAGAAAAGCTATTCTGAGTAACAATTCTTAGCTGTAAATCCAAGGGATCAGGAAGTGCGGGTGAGCATCTCCTCCAAAATAGAGACGGCTGTTTCAACACTGTTCACGTTACGGATCACCACGGAACGCTTTTTCCCTTTCTCCCGCAGTTGACACTGACGGGCGTACTGCTGCACATAGAGCAGCAGCTTGTCGAAAGCGGCTGAGCGGTAATAAGGTGAGTCGGGATCATTGATCAGGTTGAGAGTCATCTGGTTGTTCTTGAGCACCACCTTCTCCATACCGAGCGACTTGGCCAGACGACGCAGACGTACGATGCGAATCAGTTCCCGCCCCTGTGAGGGTATCTTTCCGAAGCGGTCCTCCAGCCGCGAAGTGAAATTGAGGATTTCAGTTTCTGTTTCGATATTGTCCAGCTCGCGATAGATGGCCACCCGTTCCGCATCGTTGGGAATGTACATCACCGGGAACATCAGCTCCAGGTCACTCTCCACCAATACATCCTCCACGAACTCCTGCTCTTCGGCCTTAGCCTCCTGTTCGTCGCGGTAAAGGTCTGCAAACTCCTCTTTGCGCAGCTCCTGTACAGCCTCGGTGAGAATCTTACGGTAGGTCTCATACCCCAGGTCGGCGATGAAGCCACTCTGCTCGGCACCCAGCAGGTTACCCGCACCCCGGATATCGAGGTCCTGCATGGCGATGTGGATACCGCTGCCCAGTTCGGAGAAGTTCTCGATGGCCTGCAGGCGGCGACGCGAGTCGGCGCTCAGTGTGTAGAGCGGTGGAGCCAGCAGGTAGCAGAAAGCCTTGCGGTTGCTGCGTCCCACCCTGCCGCGCAGCTGATGGAGGTCGCTCAACCCGAAGTTCTGCGCATCGATTACGATGATGGTGTTGACGTTGGGCATGTCGATGCCCGACTCGATGATTGTGGTGGCGATCAGCAGATCCTGTTCGTGGTCCATGAAATCGGCGATCACCCCCTCCAGCTTCTTGGGGTCCATCTGACCGTGTCCCACGGCAATCCGCACATCCGGGATCTCCCGCTTGATGAGTGCCTCCAGCTCATAGATATTCTGGATGCGGTTGTTCACGATAAAAACCTGTCCGTTGCGACTCATCTCAAAGTTGATGGCATCGCGGATGATCTCAATGTCAAAGGTGTGCACCTCCGTCTGGACCGGATAGCGGTTGGGAGGAGGGGTACCGATGGTAGAGAGGTCGCGTGATCCCATCAGTGAGAACTGGAGGGTACGGGGGATAGGGGTGGCGGTCATGGTGAGCGTGTCGACATTCACCTTGAGCTGTTTCAGCTTCTCCTTCACCGAGACGCCGAACTTCTGCTCTTCGTCGATGATGAGCAGTCCCAGGTCCTTGAACTGCACATCCTTGCCCACGAGCCGGTGTGTACCGATCAGGATGTCTATCTTTCCCTCCTTTAGGTTGGCCAGGATCTCTTTTTGTTCCTTGCTGCTGCGGGCACGGCTCAGGTAATCCACCTTCACCGGGAAGCTCGCGAGGCGGTCGTGAAAGGTGTGGTAGTGTTGGGTGGCCAACACCGTGGTAGGCACCAGCACGGCCGTTTGCTTGCCGTCGGTGGCGGCCTTGAAGGCAGCCCTCACGGCGATCTCAGTCTTTCCGAAGCCCACGTCGCCGCAAATCAGCCGGTCCATGGGTTGCTCGCTCTGCATATCGGCCTTCACGTCGCGTGTTGCTTTTATCTGGTCGGGGGTATCCTCATACATGAAAGAGGCCTCCAGCTCGGTCTGCAGGTAGGAGTCGCGTGAGTAGGCATACCCCTTCTCCTCCTGTCGGCGGGCATATAGCTTGATCAGGTCGCGGGCGATATCCTTGATCTTCTTCTTGGTCCGCTCCTTCACCTTCTCCCAGGCTCCTGAACCCAGCTTGTTGAGCTGTGGCGACTCCCCCTCCTTGCCCTTGTACTTGGAGACCTTGTGCAGCGCGTGAATGGAGACGAACACCGCATCGTTGTTGAGATAGGTGAGCTTGATCACCTCCTGCACCTTCTCTCCTATGCGCAGGCGCACCAGCCCCGCGAAACGGCCGATGCCGTGATCCATGTGCACCACGTAATCGCCTTGTTGCAACTGGTTGATCTCCTTCAGTGTGAGGGCAATCTTACCGGTTCGTGCCTTTTCCGATTTGAGGCTGTACTTGTGGAAACGGTCGAAGATCTGGTGGTCGGTGAAACAGCATATCTTCAGGTTCTCGCAGGAGAAGCCCTCATGCAGGGTCCTGTTGACCGGTACAAAGGGGATGGGATCGTTGCGGTCTTCGAAGATATGATAGAGCCTCTTCTGTTGCTTCTCGCTGTCGCTCAGGATATAGAGTGTATACCCCTCATCGGTAAACTGATGGAGCGACTCGCTCAGCAGGTCGAAATTCTTGTGATAAAGGGGCTGCAGCGATGTCTGAAAACGCAGGGTGGCGTCGGGTGTCTCCTGCATCTTCGTATCAAAGCGTAGTTGACGGAAGGGAGCAACATGTTGAAGGAACTCCTCCCTGGTGAGCATGTCAGCCTTGACAAAGGCCACATCCTTCGGGTCTATGTGAAGCTCATCCTGGTTGAGCGACTCCACACGGCTGGCGATCCAGCGCATATCCTCCACGCCAATTACTGTCTGTCCCGGCAGCGAATCAAAAAGGGATGCATGCAAACCACCGTTACGGCTGAACTCTGGCACGATGCGCACTTCACTGAGCTTTTCTTTGGAGAGCTGAGTCTCCATGTCGAAGCTGCGGATGGTCTCCACCTCATCGCCGAAGAAATCGATTCGGTAGGGCAGCTCACCGGAATAGGAGAAGACATCGAGGATGCTTCCCCTCACGGCATACTGTCCCGGCTCATATACGTAATCGACGTACTGAAAGCCATAACTGTCGAGTACCTCGCTGACGAAGGAGGCGTCAACCCGCTCTCCCGCCGATAGTTTCAGTGTCTTCTCCGCAAGCTGATCACGTGAAACGGTCTTCTCTGCAAGAGCATCGGGATAGCTCACGATGATCAGCGATCCGGGGTCACCCTGCAAACGGCTAAGTGTTTCAGTGCGCAGTACCTCGTTGGCGGCATCGAGCTGCCCGTAGCGGGCCGCCCGCTTGTAGGCGGAAGGAAAAAAGAGCACTTCGCCGGAACCGATCAGTTGCGTCAGATCGTGATAGAAGTAGCCGGCGGTCTCGGCATCGTTGAAGATGTAAAGATAGGTGCGGGGAGCTCTGCGGAAGAGCGAAACGGCAAAAAGTGCACGTGAAGACCCCTGCAAACCAGTCACCGACAACAAGTGCACCTTGTCGAGCAACGAGCCTACCGCAGCCATGTTGGGATGGAAATCCATCCGCTGCTGAAGTTGCGTAATGTCTATTGTTTCAACCATTCAGACGAAAGTGCAAAGGTAATTCTTTTTTTTATTACCTTTGTCCTCATTCCAACAAGAAATAGATTTTATGCAGATAGATGCCCGTCATACACCCGACTACATCTTCGAAACCAGCTGGGAGGTATGCAACAAGGTAGGTGGTATTTACACCGTACTCTCTACCCGAGCCAACTCCCTACAGAAACTTTACAAAGACCGCATATTCTTCATCGGGCCCGATCTATGGGAAGATAAGGAAAATCCTTGGTTCAGTGAAGATCGGAGTCTCTATGCAGAGTGGTGCGACTTTGC
>DAINAS010000026.1:0-31673 GCA_036733365.1 Proteiniphilum sp. | reverse complement strand
TTTCCAATCCTCTTTTCGCCTGACCGGCTGCACCCGACCAGAAGTAACCAATCCATGGGGTATTCTTTCCTGATTTGGTTATATAACTGGGATCAATGGCAATGGCCTTGCGATCTCCGGTTAATATCCTGTCAGACAAAGACAAGTTAAACTCCAGCCAATCAAAATCCTTCGAGAAGTTCTGGCGGAATCGCTGTTCACACGACTTGCCATATCTCCCTAATTGTAGGAAATTAATCCTGCCGGGAATGACCAGATACAAAATAAACGTCTCCATAAGGAATGATTTGAAACTTTTGTTTAACTTCGTGGTTAGTTCAATTAGAACATCACCGCAGATACCCCTATATTGGTTAAGTATGCTGGTTTTATCCATCTTTGATAGTCTTTGATCAGCTATAAAGGTACTGATAATCAGCTACTTAACCATATTTTTTATGTTAAACTATGTTATGTAAATCATTGAATTTTAATTAGTTAATTGAATATTTACCGAAGTATTGTTTTAAAGAACTAACGAAAAATATGAAACATATCAAACTTTTGAGTTGCCAAAAGCGGGAGCACTTCGCATGAAGTGCTCCCGCTTTTGTATAATGAATAAAAAACTTATAAGTTTGGTTCTATTTATTTGGGGATTCCCATATCTTCGTTTCCGAGCATTGGATATCCATAGTCTGGTCTCCAACCTGCAACATAAAATCGCCCTCTTCCAAGATCCACTTGCCTACTTCATTCACAAACGCCAGGTCCGAACCAGACAGAGTGAATGTTACCGTTTGTGTCTCACCCGGATCGAGAGAGATTTTCTCAAAGCCACGTAAGCGCCGCACATCGGGGGATAGTGAAGCCACCTTATCGCTGCTGAAGAGGAGCACAGCCTCTTTTCCTGCCACGGGTCCACTGTTGGTGACATCGACCGATACGGTGATGCTGCTGGCAGCGGTGAACTCAGTTTGAGATGCATTCAAATTTGCATAGTCAAAAGTGGTGTAGCTCAGCCCATAGCCAAAGGGGTACTGTACCGAGGTCTGTGCACCATAGTCGTAGGCACCAGCCATCACACCCTCAATATTCTGCGAAGGTTTGTGGTCGTAGGTAATCAACCCCTGTTCGTACTTCGGATAGGTATATGGCAACCGACCACTGGGGTTCACCTCACCGGTAAGGATATCAGCCAGCGCATCTGCACCGAAATTACCGGGCAGGTAGAGCTGTAGAACAGCCTTTGCTCCCGGTTCTATGCGCCGAATCAGACGGGGACGACCCTCGTTGAGTACCAGAATCACCGGCTTACCGGTTTGCTGCAGTGCCAAGGCCAGCTCGGTCTGATTCTCCGACAGTGTCAGTTCATCCAGGTTGCCCGGCGTCTCGCAATAGGAATTCTCTCCAATGCAAAGGATGATATAGTCTACACCCCTCGCTGCTGCTACTGCCTTCCCGATTTCAGGTGCATTCTCCTCGTAATATTGACCATCCATCTTATAGGTGACACCCGGTTCGTAGCGGACGTTACCCTCTCCAAACTTATGCTGCAAGGCTTCGTAGATGGTGTTGTACTGTTCTGCGAATTCATCCACCTTCTCACCTTGCCAGGAGTAACTCCAACCACCGTTGAGCGGTCTCATGGTGTGGGCGTTGGGGCCGGCCACAAGGATACGGGCTCCTGCCGGGAGCGGGAGGATTCCATCCTCATTCTTTAACAGAGTGATAGCCTCATCGGCAGCAGCTTTGGCTGCAGCCTCATTTTCAGCACTGCCGAAATCGGGGTATTCCGTTCGTGACCAATAGGGACGTTCGAAGAGTCCCAGTCGATACTTGAGGCGAAGCACTCTTCTCACGGCATCGTCAATTCGTTCCATCGAAACCTCTCCCTCTTCCACCAACTCCACCAGTGTGGGGCAGAATGCCAGGTTGTAGGGCTCCATCACCATATCGATTCCTGCGTTGATCGCTTTCTTTACCGCCTCTTTGTAATCCATTGCAATTCTGTCGCGTGAGAGCAGGTTCTGCACATCTGCCCAGTCGGTCACTATCAGCCCGTCGAAATTGAGTTCCTCTTTCAACCAAACGGTCAGCAGGCGATGATCGGCATGGGTCGATACCCCATTGATGATGCCCGAATTAACCATCACAGAGAGAGCTCCTGCATCGATAGCCGCACGGAAGGGTTCGAAATATTTCTCTCGCAGTTCACTTTCGGAGATTAGGGCAGGGGTACGGTCTTTTCCTGAGACGGGCACACCGTAACCCATGTAATGCTTTAGACAGGCAGCGATGTGCTGACTTCCCACACGATTGCGGTCATCTCCCTGAAAGCCGAGAGTAGAGGCCACTGCCATCTCGGCGTTGAGGTACGCATCTTCGCCGTAGCTCTCCCACTGACGTGACCAACGGGCATCCCTACCCAGGTCCATGGTGGGTGCAAAGGTCCATGGGATATTGCTGGCGCGTGTCTCATATGCAGTGATACGTGAGGCCTCTTTCATCAGTTCACGGTTGAAACTGGCTGCCATCGCCACCGATTGCGGGAAGAGCGTGGAGCCAGCGGTGTAGGTAGCTCCGTGAATGGCATCGATGCCGTAGAGCACCGGGATGCCTGTCTCCGCGATTGCTCGCTCCTGAATGGCACGGATGGTTTTCTCCCACACCTCGGTGGTGCGCGCCCTGTTGTTGCTCACATTGAGGATGGATCCTACCTTGTACTTGCCAATCACGGTGTCGATCATCGCAGGATCCACCTCGAACGGTTCATCACTGAAGTAGGCATTGCCACCTTTGCCAAGCAGATCAACAGTGAACTGGGCCATCTGACCCACTTTTTCTTCAAGGGTCATCTGCCCCAGGATGCTGTCGATCTTCTGCTCCATGACTGTATCAAGTTGCTCTCCGTTCTTACCGGCATTGCCATTACAGGCAGCCAGTAACGGTATCAAAAAGAGG
Source organism: Proteiniphilum sp. (assembly GCA_036733365.1). Classification (GTDB taxonomy): domain Bacteria; phylum Bacteroidota; class Bacteroidia; order Bacteroidales; family Dysgonomonadaceae; genus Proteiniphilum. The sequence continues at coordinate 28,730 of DAINAS010000026.1, read as the reverse complement.
AAATAGAATAATTTGTTCATTTTCTTTGGATGATGTTTTTTGCTGTAAGCGGTTCGTGACAAACATTAAGCTGTCAACTGTCAGCTTTGTTATTTAAAATTTTGTGTGTTGTTTCTTGATCCTATTTTTTTTGATAGACTCGCACGTAATCGATCTCATAGGTAGCGGGAAGCTTGGATTCGTCCACACCCTGCGCGCCGCCCCAGTCGCCGCCCCATGCGAGGTTGAGCTTCAGGTAGAACGGTACGTTGAAAGGCCAGGTCTCTTTGTTTCCGGTACCATCGTTGTTGAAACGGAAGTACTCCTCCCCATCCACGAAGCCTTTGATGTAGTCGGCAGTCCACTCCACAGCGTAGATGTGGAACTGGGTCTCGGCACCTGAGATAGTTTTCTGTGCCCCTTTCTGGGTACCAATCATGTGGTTGTAGGCACCGGTATGTACCGTGGAGTGCACCACGTTGGGCTGGTAACCCACATACTCCATGATATCGATCTCACCATCAAGCGGCCAGTTGAGATTTTCTTTCTCAGGCAGCATCCAGAAGGCGGGCCAAGTTCCCTTGCCACCCGGTACCCGCAGTCGTGCCTCAAAGTAACCGTAGGTCCAGCTCTCGGTACTGTTGATGCGGGCAGAAAGGATATCACTGCCAACTTTTTTTGCGATGATCTTCAATGTGCCATCGTGAATGGCTGCAACAGTGTCGGTACCGCGGAAGCCCCCCACGTAGGTCTGCAGTTCATTGTTGACCGCTCCCTTGGGCAGGTTCTCGTACCACCACTTATCAGTGTTGGGCAGGGCAGGCTTGCCGCCGCTCAGGCGCTCTGCATTGAACTCCTCTTCCCATACCAGGTCGTATCCATCGGGAACAAAATTGTCGATCGTGCCTGCCGCCTGCGTAACGGTGTAACGCTGGCTCTGCTTACCGGAAGTGAAGGTGAGCTCTGCCGTGCGGGAGCTGAGAAGCGGATTGCCGTCGGCTGTGATCTTGAGACTTGTCTGTCCGTTGTGTCCCGATCTTGGATCGGTACTGCACCAGCTCTCCCCGGAGGTAACCGTCCAGTCACCATTGGCCGTAACAATTACGCTCCTGGCCTCTCCCTTTGCTTCGAGTTCCAGTGAAGTGGGATTAAAGCTCCATTTCACCTCTACCTCAGGTTCGGGAAGGTTGACTTCAGGGCTGTTCTTCTCACCGCAGGCAAGGAGAAGCCCCATAAACAGATACATGATTGGAGTCATTTTCATCATAATGGTTGAAAAAGGATGCCGCAGCTCACGGCATCCTTTAAATTAATGGTAAATCTTATTCAGCAAAGGAGAAGTCATCGAAGAAGAAGAAACCGGGACCGGCATGTCCTTCCGCACCGAACTGGATCACAATCTTATCATAGTCGGTACGGTCAGCAACACCGCTGAAGTCGAACTCCAGCTCCAGCCACTTGTTCATCTCCAGATTGGCCTTCACGATCTCGGTCTGTGTCTGCCAGGCGTTACCACCCATATCACTGTTCTGCAACTTCACAGCCAGCTGAGGTAGCAACTTCTTGTTGGCGATCCAGTCGCCGGCGACAGCATACTCGGTAGCGTAATCGTTAAAGGAAGGGATGAACACCTTCACTCTTACCTTGTTCTGCGCAGTAAGGTCAAACTTGTAATCGGCCGCAGTAAAGGAGAGGTTGCTATAGAAGCCACCAGATTTCCAGTAGCGGTAGACCTTGTCTGACGTATTGATGGGAAGCGGCAGCGGGTTGTCTACCACACCGCTCACACTACCCATATCCTCCTGTACGAAGTTGAGGAAGGAGTCTCCTTCGAATTCCTCGGCCAGCGGGATTGCCTTCGGCACTTTCACTACTGCCGGGGGCTCGACGTTCAGCTCCTCAAGGCAGTAGATAAATACCCAGTCCTGACTTTCAACCGTGTTTGCCACACGTAGCGCCATCACCTCTTCGGTCTGATAAATGATCTCATATTCCTGGTTTCCACAATAGTAACCCATATAGGCATTATCAGATAACGTCATGACAGGAAATTTACCCGATTCATCAATTGAGAAAGTATAATCACCACCGCTGTAAGTAAAAAATGCATCATCTTCTACAATTTCGTAAACATTGAATCCTCCAACGCTCGCAGCGCAGGCTTTTCGTCCGTAACCCTCATTTCCGTTTTTCACAATTTTAAGCTGTGTACCATTTTGAATAAAGGTGAATTTGGAGGAGTACATCTCCCATGCTTGTTTGTCATTGGCAGCGGCTCCCCACCATGACTGTCCTCGTGAACCTTGCGGCCCTAATCCCATATGGCTGGTTATTGCGTAGGCAGCCGCTTGTTCCAGTTCAGGATATTCCGCTTTCAAGGGCGCCAATGTAGCTGCTACTTCGGCTGAAAAATTATTATACTGGTCGAACACCCAGGTCTTCCCATCGGCATCGTTCGGGCCGCCGGTCAGATTTCGGTAGACAGGTGTATCCACCAGACTGTAGTCATCATCAGCAACGTTCACCACCACACTTTTCGATGCAGAAGTGCCGTCGGGGGTGTAGATGGTAAGTGTCACGGTATAATCACCTGCGAAGGGATAGGTAGCGGTAACAGCATTGTTCTTGCCGGAGGAGCCGTTACCAAGGTTCCACACCAGGGTGTAGAGACCACTGAGAGGTGTGGTGTTGGTGAAGGTGATCACGTTGTCACTCGTGGCCGAAGGTGTCTGAGTGAATGATATCTGGTCGCTGGTGATGGTGGTCATCCCCTCCAGTCCATAGTCGTCCATCTCCTGGGGGGTGCATGCTACAACTAAAAGAAGGAGCAGCAGCCGGGACAGTTGTTTTATCATGTGCTTCATATTTGTTTTAATTTAAATCATTTTTGTGAGATTCATCCGATTGATTCCGATTCTCAAATCATCGAATCATCGAATCATCAAATCATCGAATCCTCAAATCATCGAATCCTCAAATCAACTAATTGTATCCCGGGTTCTGTTCCAGGGCAAATTCGGTGCCAGCGGTCTTGTCAATCTCAGACTGCGGTATAGGCAGATACTTAAAGTTGTCGTTCCAAGTACGTACGCTGTTGAACTCCGTCAGGTTCTCGGTCAGCAACGCGGTGTCGCCCCAGCGGACGATATCCCAGAAGCGCATTCCTTCTCCTACGAATTCGCGGCGTCGTTCCAGCTTGATGTTGGCAGCGGTGACCGGAATGGAGCTCTCAGCCCCGAAGGCGCGCTGACGCACCTGGTCGAGAGCAGATTGGGCTGTGATGCCCTGCACTTCCGACTGACCGTGAATGACAATCATCTCGGCATAGGTGAGTAAGGTCTCGGCATACCGGTAGATGCGCAGGTTGTTACAGTAGTTGAGGTCCACATCCCCCTGCGGGTTGTATCCCACGCGGGCGGCATATTTGGCCATGAAGAGGCCGGTATCCTGGAAGCGGGCGGTGTACTGACCCGGCTCCCAGTTGTTAATGGAGCCTTCCCGGCGGGTGTCTCCCTCTTCGTAGATATCCCATGTAGATTGACGTACAGGACCGAAACCCCAGCCACCCTTGAAGTTACCGGTCTCGTTGCCGGTATTCAAACCGTTTGGAGAGATGAAGGCGGGTAGGTTGGTACCGTAGCCCTGCCATCCGGAGGCCCAGGTCTTGCCTTCCGGCAGGTGGTTGGCTTCGAAGATCGATTCCTGGTTGAACTCACCCGCGTCAACCCATATCTCCGCAAAGTCGGGCATCAGGCTGTAGTCACCGGCGGCAATGATTTCCGCCATGTCGGCAGTCACCTCACCATAACGACCTGAATCCTTCTGGTAGAGCACCACACGGGCCTTGAGCATCAGGGCGGCTGCGCGGTTGATACGCCCGGCGTTAATGCCGACTGTCTTCATGGGGAGGTAACCCTCCGTTGTGGCCACATCAATATCCTCCATGATCTCAGCATAAACCTCATCGGCGGTGTATTGCCGGGTCATGTAGGGAGGCTCGGTGAGTGGCTCCTCAAAGTAGGGTACATTGCCCCAGAACTTCCAGAGCCAGTGGGTGTAATAGGCACGCAGAAAATGCGCTTCCGCCTTGTACTGATTCAGTTTTTTGATATCTGCCTCGGTATCGAAGCCCACTGCGTTCTCACAGGCAGAGATCACGTTGTTGGCACGTGCCAGACCGGAGTAGAAGATGTTCCACAATCCGTTGATATTCTCCTGCGGCGTGGTGGTGAAGAGCGAGAGCAGGTAGAGCTGGTGCTGGTCGCCGGCGTCACCACCCCCCTTGAAGATATCGTCTGAACGGAGGTCCGACATCAGCACAAGGCTGTTGTAGTTGTTGTCGGCATAGCTGTCGAAGAGCAGGATCTGGTAGGTCGCTGCCAGGTTGGAAAGGATAGCCCCCTCGGTGGCGGGCTCGCCGGCTGCCTGCTGCTCGGTGGTCGAGTTGGTCAGGAAGTCGTCGCTACAGGAGATGAATCCCGCCAGCAGCATGATGATCAGTAGGTTTATATATTGTTTCATAGTGATACTATATTTTAAAATGAGATATTGGCACCCAGTGAGATGGTTCTGGCCTGCGGATAGATACCGCGGTCGATACCGATGGTGGTATAACCGCCTGAAGCGATCTCGGGGTCAAAGCCGTCGTAACCGGTGAAGGTGAGCAGGTTGTCAGCCGACACATAGAGTCGTAACCGCTGAATGGAGATCTTCTTCGTCAGCGCATCAGGCAGGGTATAGCCCAGCTGAGCCGATTTCAGGCGGACATAAGAGCCATCCTTAATGTATAGGTCGGAGGAGCGCCAGTTACTGTTGGGGTTGGCCGAAGTCATACGGGGCATCCGGTTGGAGGTTCCTTCTCCATGCCAGCGATCCAGTATCCATGCCGGACGATTGGCTGCCGGGATGTCACCACGCTGTGCGAAGTCGAAGATATCGTTGCCATAGGTTCCCTGGAAGAAGAGGTTCGCGTCGAAGCCCTTCCAGTCGGCACCGAGTGTGAGACCGTAGGTCCAGTCGGGAGCACCCTTACCAATCTTCGTTTTGTCATCGTCGCTGATGGTTCCGTCTCCGTTGTGATCCACAAAGCGTACATCACCCGGTTTGGCAGTGGGTTGCAGTCTGGCACCCTCGCCATTCACATACCCATCCACCTCAGCCTGATTCTGGAAGAGACCATCGGTCTTGAAACCATAGAAGTAGGGGAACACCTCACCGTTCATACCCTTCACGTAACTACCCACACCGGAAGCACCCGCGTTCTCATAGATCTGCTCACCTGTTTCGTTACCCAGGTTGATCAGCTTATTCTGCAGGTAGGAAGCGTTGGCGGCGATGAAGTAGTTGAAGTCGCCAGCGCTGTTCTTCCATCCCAATTCAAATTCCACACCGCGGTTCTCCATGTCACCCACGTTGGCGATGGGGGCACCCAGACCCACGTAGGAGGGGATAGGCTGATACATCAACATGTCGTTGGTGGCTTTCACGAAGTAGTCGAAGCCGAAGGTAAGGCGGCTGTTGAGGAAACGGGCCTCAAGTCCAAGGTCGGTCTGTACCGACTCTTCCCACTTCACGTTAGGGTTGGGGATGTATCCGGGAGAGCTGCCATACTGCATGGATCCGGTGATCTCACCCACCTTGGCGGGATCAGCTTCGTTCACCTGGTAGCCACCACCAAAGTAGTAGTTCTGTCCACCGTTCATCAGAGAAGTGTAGAGGAAATTACCGATACGGTCGTTACCATTCTTACCCCAGCTGAAACGCAACTTCATGTAGTCAAACCACTCGGGCCGGTTCGCCATGAAGGCTTCATTTGTCATGTTCCATCCCACCGAGAAGGAGGGGAACACACCCCATTTGTTGTTGGGACCGAAGCTGGTGGAACCGTCGCGACGCATGGTGGCCTGCAACATGTAACGCTCTGCATAGTTGTAGTCGACGCGACCAAAATAGGAGGCTGTACCGGTGAAGTCGTATCCGCCGGTGCCACCCCAGGCACGTTCAAGTTGTCTGTCTGCGATGGCTGAATTGATGTTGGCCTTGGAAGGGCTGGTCTCCAGCAGGTCACGGTCGTTGCCGCCAAGGTTGCGGTAGCGATAGCGTGATGCCGATACACCGGCCACGGCTGAGAGGTTGTGCACCTCATTGAAGCTCTTGGCATAGGAGAGGTAGTTTTCAAGCTGCCAGCTATAACCCCTGTTCATCTCGCTCTGCACGGTACTGAACTGCTGGTCCTTGCCCTGTGTGGCCAAGAAGTAGGGGAAGGTATAGGAGTCGTAGCCCCAGAAAGCCAGGTCGGCACCATAGGTGGTCCTGAACTTCAGTTCGGGCAGGATTTGCAATTCCCCCCAGAAGGAGCTTACAAACTTGTCGGAGTTGTTGAATCCCGCGGATGGCTGGTGTAGCATTCCCACAGGGTTGGCGATTTCCTGGAAGCCGGCGGGAGGAAGGGAAAAGACACGATCACCATCTGTCACGGCATGTGGGTATTGTGCCAGGATACCGGCGGCGGTCGCCTCATCGGCATAGACCGACACCAGTGGTGAGAAGGTGAGGGCACTACCCAGGATGGAGCCGTACTCCGAGTTGGTTTCAATACCGGTCGACTTATCCCTGGAGTATCCAATGTTGGCACCCACGGTCACCTTATTGAGAAAACTGCGATCGTCAGCTTCGAAAACGGTATAGGTGGAGTTTGAACGGAGGCTGTAACGACGGTAGTTCGATTTGTCATAGTTACCTCCCACGATACCGGCCTGGTCGAAAAATCCGAAGGAGAGGAAGTAGAGCAGGTCGTCCGAGCCGCCGGAAACGCTCACCTGGTGGTTCTGAACCGGTGCGTTGTAATAGAAGGTTTCATCCTGCCAGTCGGTACCAACACCTGCGCCCATCACCTGTTCGTTGTTGTAGCGTGGCAGGTTGCCATCGTTGAGTTGCATCTCGTTCATGATCACCATGTACTCCTCTGCGTTGAGGATCTCCCTTTTCTTCCAAGGATTCTGCCAACCGTAGCTCACATCATAGTTGACGCTGGCCTTGCCTTTCGTACCTTTCTTTGTTGTGACCAGGATCACACCGTTGGCGGCACGTGCCCCATAGATGGCTGCCGAGGCAGCATCCTTCAGGATCTCCACCGACTCGATGTCGACAGGATTGAGGTAGTTGATACCACCACCCACAATCATACCGTCCACAATATAAAGGGGTTCGCTGTTGTTAATGGTACCGATACCGCGGATGCGTACCTTGGAATCGGAGCCGGGCTGTCCTGAGCTTTGTGTGATCTGCACACCGGAGACCTTGCCTTTGAGGGCATCCTCCACGCGAGATGGACGGGTAACGTTCAACTCTTCTGCAGTCACTTTGCTGATGGCAGCGGTAACAACACTCTTGCGTTGCACACCATAGCCCACTACGATGAGTTCATCCAACACCTCGGTATCCTCGAGCAACTGTACGTTGAGCTGTGTCTGGCTGGTGATATTATACTCCCTATCAAGGTATCCAATATAGGAGAAGCGAAGAGTAGAGCCCTTCGGCACTGTGAGGGCGTAATAGCCATCATAGTCGGTAACGGTACCGGTTGTTGTACCGGGCACGGAGATATTGGCTCCGATCACTGGCTCCCCATTCTCGTCTTTCACCCTACCGGTGAGGTTCACCTGTTGTGTGACAGGCTGCCCTGTTTCTGTTTCTGCAAGAGATTGATCAAAGATGTAGATCTTGTTCTCCCGGATCTCGTACCCGATCTGACGGGGGGTGAGCAGTTGTTTCAGAACTGTTTCCAGTTCGGTGTTCTGCTCCCGGATGGTTACTTCTTCGTTCAGGTTCACCACCTCCTTACTGAAAGCCAGGGTGTGACCTGTCTGTTCGGTGATGCTTTCCAGTACTGTTCTCAGTGTTGCCTTGCTGTAGTTGAGGTTCACCTTCTGCGCGGAGAGCATCACAGTGCCCAACACGAAAAGGGAAAGCAGCAGCATCAGGCGTCGTTTCATTGGAATTTTTCCCATGGTCTGTTTTTCATATTTAGTTATACATTAAAAAAGAATCACATCGGTCGTTAGACCGTCTCTGAAATTAACATTCAAGAAACATTCTTTTTGTTTCTTTACACTATTGACACAGATGGATGGAAATAGGATGAGTGAAAAGCAAAAAAATGTGATAAAAAAATGCTTTAAAGGGAAACATCTACCCCATTCTCACCAAGAGTAAACCGCACCGGTGCGATCTTTTGCATCTCAATCAGCACCGAATCGAGCGACTGATGACGGGTGGTAAGGGTATAACTGTAGTTAAGGGCCTCGGGAGTGAGGAGGTTGAACTCCACATTGTAGCGGCGTTCCAGCACATTGATCACCTCTGAGAGCGGTGAATCGTAGAAATAGAGCAGGTTGTTCTTCCATAGTGACTGGTTGGATGGGTGCATCAGGTTGGTCACTACCAGTTGGCCGGTGATCTTGTCATATTCTGCGTGTTGGCCAGGCGAGAGAGTGGAACCGTTGTGTTGGGTGCGGAAGACGATGCTCCCCTCGTCGAGAGTGACCCGAATTTTGTCGCTCTCACGGTAGGAGTTTACATTGAAAGAGGTTCCCAGTACCTCAACGGTGGTATTCTGTGAGTGCACCTTGAAGGAGCGTCGTTTGTTCTCTTTCACGTTGAAGTAAGCCTCTCCGTCGAGCCATACCTCACGGCGCAGGAGTCCGAAACGTTCGGGGTAACGGATACGGGTGTCGGCATTGAGGAACACCTCGGTACCGTCCTGAAAAAAGATGCGGGCATCCTCTCCCTTGGGCACGTAAAGTTCCGTATAGGTGATTCCCTCGAAGAGTGAGGTCCGGCTGTTGATGTACAAGCCGAAGCCGGTGAACAGCAACAATGGAAGAAGCACCGCGGCGACACGCAGCATCTGTTTACGGAAATGCCTGAGCCTGATATTTCGCTCGATGTTGCTGAAGAGCAAGTCGGATTGCAGCGGAGTGAACGACCGTCCCGTATGGGGATCGCCCTCCATCAGGTAGGCATCGCGGTCGATCATATCCGAAAGAGTCTGCTGACCTTCAATGGAACCGGAAAACCACTCCACCACATCACGCGCCTCCTGTTTGGAAGCGTTCTCAGCAATCACTTTCTTTACTATGTCTCTCTCTTTTCTCAGCATCAAGCCGGCACTTTTATGAATAGACACAATTTCCGGCAAAAGATATGAGTTGCCGGTTGGTTTTTTACAACAAGATCATTTTTACTTTATCAAAATAGCTGCGCAAGAGCTTCAGCGACTCCTGGTAATGCGATTTTACCGTGTGCACCGAGATGCCCATCTTCTCGGCAATCTGCTGGTTACTGTCATCACTCTCCAGCTTGCGCCGGCACACCTCTTTTTTCTGCGGCGGCAATTGTTCGATGCCGCGATAGAGCAGCTCCTGTGTCTGCCGTTCCTCCAGTGCCCTCAGAATATGCTCCTCTTCCGGCAGGTCGAACTGTGCCTGCTCATAGCTGAGCGTCACCTTTGCCTTGTTGTCGCGGATGAAGTTGAGGATATAGTTCTTGGTCATGGTGTAGAGGTAGTTCTTGAGGTTTACCTCAATGTGGATGTCATGGGTGCTCTCCCACAACTTCACAAAGACATGTTGCACCGCATCCTCTGCAAGGTGTGTATTCTTGAGGTACTTCATTGCCAGCGCATAGAGATAACGATGATACTTGCGGTATATCATCTCAAAAGCCTCCTGATCCCTCTTACGGAGAAGAATGAAAAGGGTGTGGTCTTCATTACCACTATAACCCTGAAGCACTTTTTCCATGGAACTTTGCTAATCTCAGGGAGCAAAGATAGATATTTAGGTGAGAATGACTTTATGCACGGAACATTTTAACGATTCGGACGATGCCCTCTACCAGCATATCCACCTCTTCATAGGTGTTGTAGAAGGAGAAGGAGGCGCGCACGGTGCCCTCCACGCCCAGTACCCGCATCAGCGGTTCGGCACAGTGGTGGCCGGTACGCACGGCGATGCCCATCCGGTCTAGAAGCGTCCCCATATCATAGGGGTGAACCCCCTCCACAAGGAAGGAGATCACGCTGCTCTTCTCCGCGGATGTACCGATGATCCGCAAGCCGTTAATTGCCAACAACTTTTCGGTGGCGTAGCTGAGTAGCTCCTGCTCGTAGGCAGCGATCCTGTCGATGCCTATAGCGCTGACGTATCGAAGTGCCTCGGCGAGTGCTGCTGTACCTACATAGTCGGGAGTACCTGCTTCGAACTTATAGGGAAGGGTGTTGTAGGTGGTCTTCTCGAACGAAACAGTGGAGATCATCTCTCCCCCACCCTGGTAGGGTGGCAGAGCGTTGAGCCACTTCTCCTTACCGTAGAGCACCCCCACGCCGGTTGGCCCGTAAATCTTGTGAGAGGAGAAGACCAGGAAGTCGCAATCGAGCACCTTCACGTCTACAGTGGTGTGCTGCACACTTTGGGCAGCGTCTATCAGTACCGGAACCTCCTTTTTGTGGGCAATCTCAATAATCTCCCTGATCGGGTTCACTGTACCCAGCACGTTGGAGATATGGGTGACGGCAATTAACTTTGTACGGGGACTGATCAATTGCTCCAGCTCGCTGAGTAGCAGCTCTCCCCGTTCATTGATGGGTGCTACACGTAGTGTCAGACCCAGTTGCTCTGCCTGCATCTGCCAGGGAACGATATTGGAGTGGTGCTCCATGGCGCTGATTAAAATCTCGTCCCCCTCGCGGCAGTAGGTGCTACAGAAAGTGGAAGCCACCAGGTTGATCGACTCGGTGGCACCGCGGGTGAAGACAATCTCGTTGGGGGAGGCAGCGTTGATAAACTGCTGTACCACCCTGCGGGAAGCTTCATGCTCCTCTGTGGCCTCCTGGCTGAGAAGATGCACACCGCGATGCACATTGGCATTCACTGTGGTGTACATCTTAATGATCTTGTCGATCACACAGCGTGGCTTTTGTGTGGTGGCCGCGTTGTCAAAATATACCAACCGCTTCCCGTAAACCTCACGCGTAAGGATTGGGAAATCAGCCCTGATCTTGTCGATATCTATCTGTTGCAACATATAAAGCGGTTAGCGGTTAGCAATAGCAGTTAACTGCACATCATCACATTAACGAATCGGGTTACTTACATACATTGCAATTGCCGCAACGCATCAGTTCACCGCGAAACCGCTTCTCGATCAGCATCGCCAGGCGATCCTGAAGGGTATCAATCCGCACCAGGTCAACCACATCTCGTGTGAACGCCACCATCAGCAACAGCTTCGCCTCATCCTTGTCGATACCGCGGGCACGCATGTAAAAGAGTGCCTCCTCATCGAGTTGACCGGTGGTAAGTCCGTGTGAACACTTCACATCATCGGCATATATCTCCAACTGAGGCTTGGAAAACATCTGCGCCGTTGAGGAAGCCAGCAGGTTACGGTTGTTCTGGTAAGCCTGTGTCTTCTGAGCATCCTTCTCTACCAATATTTTTCCGCAAAAGACACCAGTAGCCCGATCATCGAGCACTGTCTTGAAGAGCTCGTTGCTTGTACAATTAGGCACTGCATGATCGAGGAAAGCAAAGTTGTCGATGTGCTGACTACCGTCACAAATGGCCAATCCCCCCGCATCCACATGGGCATGTTCTCCCAGAATGCGGAAACGGTAATTGTTGCGAGTATACCCGTTGTGAAGGGTAATTGCACTGGTCGCAACGTGTGAGTGCTCCATCTGCTCGCTGAAAAGATTATTAAGTCGAGTTACCTTCGAAGAGTTCTCCTCCAACTCGTATACATCCACCTGTGCATGAGCGGCAGCAGAGACCTCTGTCACCTGTGTCACTACGAAGTGTACATCATCCACAGCATGGTCGCACACCAGGAGTTTCACTTGAGCGTTCTCCTCAGCGATGATCAGCAGGCGACGGTTCACGTTCAAGTCCACACCACCACGCAGGATGTTGATCAGCTGCAATGGCTTCTCCACCGTCACATTCTTTGGTACGTATACAACAAAACCATCCTGGGCGAACATGGTGTTATAGGCCACCACACCGTTGTCGGAGTAGTCGGCAATCTGCCCGTAGTTGGCGTTGAAGATATCAGGATAGTCTTCCGAGAAACGCTGCAGGCTCCCAACGAATACCCCATCAGGCAGTGGGTCGTTCGCCAGCGTCTTGTCATAATAACGGTCGTTAATCAGGAAGTAGAGATGGGTGGAGAGGTTGGGCACATCGCACTTGAAGGTGTCGTAGGGATTCACCGGCATCGGAATATTCCGCAAGTTCAACCCCAGATCCGTATCGAAGACACGTGCCACGTTGGAGTGTTTGTAATCCTCCTCTCGGGAGGTAGGGAATCCGATCTGCTGGAAACGGTCGAAAGCGGAATCCCGGTGCCGGTTCAACCCCTCCACGGAGTTGGCATCGAGCTCGCTGCGAAACTGTTGAAACAGATCCTTGTATTGTTGTTCTATCATTGTTCTGATGGATTGCGTGTTACGGGTTAATCAGCCAGTCATAGCCTCTCTTCTCTAGTTCCAGCGCCAAATCGGGACCGCCGGAGCGGATAATTCTGCCGGCATAGAGCACATGTACGTGGTCAGGCTTTATGTACTCCAACAGCCGCTGATAGTGGGTGATCACAATGGTAGCATTCTCTTTCGTCTGCAACTTGTTCACACCCTGTGCCACCACGCGCAGTGCGTCGATGTCGAGTCCGGAGTCAGTTTCATCAAGGATTGAGAGCTGGGGATTGAGCATTGCCATCTGAAAGATCTCGTTTTTCTTTTTCTCACCACCCGAGAAGCCCTCGTTCACCGAACGACTCACCAGGTTACTATCAATACCAAGCAGCTCACGTTTGTCGCGCATCAGCTTCAGAAAGTCACTTGCCGAGATGGGCTCCTCTCCTCTATATTTGCGCTGCTCGTTTACAGCGGCGCGCATAAAATTGACCATGCTCACACCGGGTATCTCCACTGGGTACTGGAAGCTGAGGAAGAGTCCCTCTCGGGCGCGATCTTCCGGTTCCATCTCCAGCAAGTCATTCCCCTTAAAAAGAATACTACCGCGGGTCACCTCGAACTTAGGATTGCCTGCCAGCACAGAGGCCAGCGTGCTCTTACCGGAACCGTTTGGTCCCATTACTGCATGAATCTCTCCAGGTTTCACATCCAGGTTGATACCCTTGAGGATCTCCTTCTCTTCTACGATTGCATGCAGGTTTTTTATCTCTAACATATTGGTTGTTTAATTGATGGTTGTCATAATAAAAAAACGGCTCAGTTGCTGCCGTGCCGCCTGAGAATATATTTTCCGACCTGATTCCGGAATGCGGGATTGCCGCCACAGAATAACAAGTAGCGCCACAGAATTGTTTGGTTACGTGACCGAATTATCGCTTCAGCTTAACCTTTTTCATCCTCGCTGATGATATCTTCCGCCACCTTGATCTTGCGGAACAGGTCCGAAGCGAAGACAAAGTCGTTCAGTTTCTCGTTGTCAGCATCCATTACCTGCGACTTGCTTCCCTCCCACTCTTTGATTCCCTCGTTGAGGAAGATGACATTGTCACCGATGTTGATTACAGAATTCATGTCATGAGACACCACGACAGTAGTGATGTTGAAGTCACTCGTAATATCGCTGATCAACTCATCGATTACCTGAGACGTCTTGGGGTCAAGACCCGAGTTAGGCTCGTCGCAGAAGAGATACTTCGGATTCAACACGATAGCTCTTGCGATGGCGGCACGTTTCTTCATGCCTCCGCTGATCTCTGAAGGAAGCAGATTGGCAGCATCCAACATGTCCACCCGTTCAAGGCAGAATTCAGCCCGCCTGCGACGTTCACGACGGTTCTTTCTGGAGAACATTTCGAGGGGAAACATCACGTTCTCCAGTACAGAGCGTGAGTCGAATAGAGCCGCACCTTGAAACAGCATGCCAATATCGCGTCGAAGGCGACGCACCTCGCGACTGCGCATAGTGATGAGGTTTCTCCCGTCGTAGAGGATCTCACCCGAGGTGGGGACCGTTAGTCCCACGAGGCACTTGAGCATCACCGTTTTGCCGGATCCGCTCTTGCCAATGATGATATTGACCACCCCTTTTTGGAAGGTGGCATCGATGTTTTTTAACACCATCGTACCGTCAAACTCCTTCACCAGGTTTCTTACCTCTATCATTTCTTGTTTATTTTTACCCCATGGCCAGTTGCGTGAAAACAAGGTCGGTTGCCAGTATCAGGATGCTGTTTATCACAACCGAACGGGTGCTGGCTTCCCCCACCTCGAGCGCACCACCGCTGGCGGTATACCCAAAAAAGGCGGCCACCGAAGAAATGATGAAGCCGAAGAGCATCGATTTCAGTATGGAGTACCATACGAACGACTCGGTGAAGAAAGCCTGAATGCCGTAGACATAGGTCTCCACTGAAGGGGTGCCCAGCACCAGACAGATGAAGTAACCTCCGAACAGACCCATGAACATGCTGAAGATTACCAGTACCGGCATGAAGGCAACAAAGGCTGCAATCTTTGGAAGGATCAGATAGTTGGCAGAGTTGACCCCCATGATTTCCAAGGCGTCAACCTGCTCGGTGATCCGCATGGATCCCAGTTCCGAAGCTATGTTCGATCCCACTTTGCCGGAGAGAATCAGGCACATGATGGTGGAAGAGAACTCCAGCAGAATGATCTCACGCGATACCATCCCCACTGTAAAACGCGGTAACATGGGGGAGTCGATGTTTACTGCAATCTGTAACACAATCACCGCACCAATGAAGAAGGAGATGATCACAACAATCCAGATTGAGTTTACACCCAGCGCATACACACCCTTCAGGAACTCCTTCAGGAACTGACTGAACCGGTCGGGCAAGGTCAGCACCCGCTTCAACAGCAGCGCATATTCACCGACACTTTCCAGGGAGCTGATAATTCGCATGGGGCATTTTTGTTCATGTTTTGTCGCTGCAAAGATAGAAATTTTTATTTCTTCTGCATAAATCATTATTTTTGCATGATGTTGGAACTGAATGACAGGGAACTGGGCAGGATAGTAGTGATGCCAAACCGACGGGCGAAAAACATTATCGCGCGACGAAAGGGGGATCATATCCGGCTCACAGTCCCCCACGACTTTAATCCGCGGCAGATTCCCTCCCTCCTGAAGGAGCTTCGTCCGCGGCTATTGCGGATAAAGCCGCCACCTCCCATTATCATTAAAGAAGAGGACGTGATAAGTTCTCTCACCTTTGAAGCGATGTTTGTCAGGGACCCTTATCAAAAGGATCTGCGTCTTACCCTGAAAGAGGGAGAGTTGCGTATATTCGTTCCGGAAAGGATGGACATCAACCGAGAGGAAGTACAGCAGTCCATCCGGGAAGCAATTATCAATGTGTTAAGGATTGAAGCCAAGCGGGTGTTGCCGGCCAAGACAGCTCAATTTGCACGACAGCACGGACTCACCTACCAGAGCGTGAAGATTGGCAGCAGCCGCGGACGCTGGGGCAGCTGCTCAACAAAGAAAGATATCAATTACTCCCTCTTTCTGATGCTGTTGCCGGAGCGATTGATCGATTACGTGGTGTTGCATGAGTTGGCCCACACGGTGGAGATGAACCATGGTATCAAGTTTTGGCAACTGTTGGAGAGGATGTGCGGTGGGAATGTAAAGGAATTGCGTACCGAGACTAAAAAGTTCCAGTCGCCAGGTTATCGCTTTCTGGCCTGCAAGTAAGAAAAAAAACTCAAAGATCCTTTACTAGCAAATCGTTTTCGCTCTCATACATGCTCATGCGAGAGTTGACCAACGCATCCCAGTGCTCCCTGAAATCACCCTCCATATCAATCATAAAATCTTCCGATCCCTGCTTGTCGAGTTTACTCATCAGCCCATTCACGGTGATCAGGTTGATATCGATTGCCGGCTGGTATGCCATTACCCGTTCATCATGCGGTGAGGGGGTGGCCGAAATGATGCGCAGTTCCAGCAGTTCATCAAGGATGTCGCTGGTGAGACGCGCCGGAACCTTACACCGGAGCGAGAGCTGCTCGGCTGTAAGCGGCAGTTTTTCGTCGGCGAAGCGCTGCACGATGGCCGACGTAATCATCAATGTGAAAAAATCGCGGTAACGGCGGCTGATGTTGCGGGTCTCCTTCTCAAAGGAGAAGTTGCGCACGTTCTGTGCGGCATAGGAGATCTCGGCACCAATCAGCACGATGAACCAGGACATCTGCAGCCAGAGGAGCATCAGCGGTATGGCAGCGAAGGTACCGTAGATAGCGTTGTAGCGGGTGATCCAGAGCTGCCCGCTGAGGTAGAGCATCTGGAAAAACTGGAAGGCAGCGCCGGCCAGTGCTCCTGCGATGAGCGCATTGAGAAACTTCACCTTGGTGTTGGGCAAAAACTTGTAGAGGGCGGTAAAGATGAAGATGATCACGACCAGTGGCACAATGTTGAGTAACCGCGGAATGAAGGGATAGAGTATATAGATGATTTTCAGCGTGTTGTTCTGCGGATAGCTGATGATGTTGAGCGCGTTCACCAGCACGAAGAAGAAGGGTATGAGCAGTATCATCGCTGAATAATCGGTCACCTTACGGCCGATGCTCCTGCCACGGGTGATGCGCCATATCTTGTTAAAGTTATTCTCAATGTCACTGAACAGGTTGATGATGGTATAGAGAAAGAGCAGGATACCGATCCCGGCAAAAATACCCCCACCGCGTACCTCCACAAGCGATTTGTCTATCAGCTCGAACAAGAGATTCAGAAACTCCCGGGTACGGCCGTCGGCCGTGGCCTCTTCCTCCATGCGGGGAGTAATAACATCATTAGCCGCTTCTCCCCCAACCGCTGTGGTGTCGTTCTCCCGATCGGTGAAGACCACCATGCTGTCGGTGTTCAGGTCGGGCGACACAGCCATCACTTCGGTGTTGGGTGTCTCTCCCAGCATAAAATTGAAGATGCTACTCTCCATGATGTTCTCGATACCAAAACCGCGTGCAATGGCAAAGATGACCGCCAGCAGGGGCACAATGGAGAGCAGGGTACGGTAGGTGAGTGAACGGGCACTGGCAGCGATGTCCAGTTCCTGCACGTTGCGCAGGGTAAGGATCACCGTCTTGATGATGTTGTAAAGGATATTCTTTTTGTTGGATAGCGTCTCGGGATTCTGCCGCCAGATGCCGTAGGAGAGGAAATGCAGCAGCTCCTTCACCCGGATCTTCATCAGCTCCAGCCTGCCCGGTTTCTCCTCCTCGTCATAATCACGTTTCTTCCTTCTTCTTGCCATCCGTGCTTATATTACATAAAAAAAGCAGCCGGTCTGTAAGCCGGGTTCTGTACCCCGCACAAGACGGAGCGTCTGTCATTTATCTGGGGACGGGTGTCACCACCTGCCTCTAGCGGCCTACCCCCCGGCATCGGGCGAGCAACCCTACCTATCCGGTATACATGGCCTTGCAACCCATAACGCGTACGGCATACCTTGTTGCCAAGGTACCCGGTGGGCTCTTACCCCACCTTTTCACCCTTACCCCTGCCGAAACAGGGGCGGTCCTTTTCTGTTACGCTAGTCTGCCCTCACGGACAGCTTCCCGTTAGGAAGTATGGCGCTCTGCGTTGCCCGGACTTTCCTCCGCGACATAAGCTGTCGCAGCGACAAACCGACCTGCTGCAACTGCAAAAGTAGTAATAAGTTATGATTTAACTGCACCCACCCCCCCATTTTTTCGTTCTTCACAAAAACTAATGCATCCTCCGGGTGTTTATTTTGTGTGTCTATTCTAGGTTTGACGTACCAGGTTTAAGGTTTCAGGTTTGATATTTCTGTGCATCGCAAAGCAAGCATCATACCGTATAGCGCGAAAAGGCCTGCATAAAAGAGTCGTAGTAGGTTTTCGACACCGGGATATCGGGTGTGTTCTCCTCATCCAGCTCAAGCATGATTCCCCCACTCACCTTTTTCAAAATCTTCACCTTTTCCATGTTGACCATGTAGGAGCGATGACAACGGACCAGTGTGGTGTCAGCCAGCTGCTCCTCCAGTCGCTTCAGTGAGTTGCGCAGGAGGTATTGCGATTGTTTCGACTTGTTGAGATAATGAAGGGTGGCATAGTTGTCGGCCGACTCAATATAGAGCAGGTTCTCAGTCACAATGGAGATCTTGAGCTCTCCCTTCTCATCGTGAAATGAAATCATCGTTTTTGTTGCGGCATCAACACCTTTCTCCTGTCCCATATGCTCCAGCAGTACACTCTTCTCTTTCCATGAGAAATAAAGCCAGCAGATGGCATAAGGTAACAACAGTACCAGGGCTGTATTGTAGAGACTCTGCCGGAAACTATCGGAGATGTCACGTATCATCCCGTCCTTGGGGAAAAACTGTGCAAAGAGGGTGTAAAAGATCGACATCGCCCCTATCTCCGCCAGGATCCAGAGTCCATAGTGCCAGTAAAGGATTGCGTGCCTTTTAGAACGGTAGGAGAGGATCACCCTGCTGATCACCACCACCAGCATGCCGGTGAGGATGATCAGGCTGGAGAAGGCCAGATACCTTGCATCAGATACGCCGGGATACCAGTTACGGGAACCAAAGGGCTGGAAGAGGTTGATGAACAGCAGGGCAAAAAGAGCGGTGAACAGGATCATAGTGATGCTGTTCTTCTTGTCATAGAGATATGGTGGAATCTTTTCGTTCATCGTGGCTGCCGTTTGGTTTGCACACCCTGCAAAAGTAGATGATTATGGATGAGAAACCAAAAGAAACCACTTATATGGAGTTTTTTTTCACCCCTCTATAGAGAATTTCACCCCATATACCTCACTTCATCCCCTCCCCAATCCGTTGTTCCCATTTAGTTGCAGGAACAACTAAAAGAGACTTCCTTTGTTGAAAAAGAACCAGTTATGACAAACTATCGCGAACGATACTCGCAGCTGAACAGTCTCTTTCAATTGGGTATTGACACCAAACTGCCGGGTAGAGGTCTGGAGATACGATTTTATCGTTTCAACAGTCAACCCTGCCGGGAGGAGGGGGATCTATCACAACAGACGCTCCACATCCATGAGAACTTCATCTTCGATTATCCGGTATTCCTGCCGGAAGGGGCTGCCCGAAGTGAAAAGGCAATTCTGCTACTGCACGGGCTCAATGAACGGAGCTGGAGCAAGTACCTCCCCTGGGCTGAACAACTCGCCCTATTGACCGGGCGACCGGTGATTCTATTCCCAATCGCCTTTCACATCAACAGGGCGCCGCTCGACTGGTCCAACCCGCGCAGCCTCACCAACTTGCTCAATATCCGGAAACGACATTACGAGGGCGATCGCTCGGTGAGCTTCGCCAACGTGGCACTGAGCGAACGCATCACGCAGAGCCCAGAGCGCTTTTACCTGTCTGGAAGACAAACATGGGCAGACCTGACAACACTCTTCGAAGAGATCAGATGCGGACGTCATCCTCTCTTCAATGAGGGTTGCCGTATCGATATCTTCGCCTACTCCATTGGGGCTTTTCTTTCGCAGGTGGCGCTGATGGCCAATGAGAAACAGCTCTTCTCCGACTCGAAACTTTTCATGTTCTGCGGTGGCAGCATCTTCCGCTCCATGTGCGGCATCTCCCGCAGCATCATGGACAGCGCCGCTTTTAACCGGATGCAGGATTATTACGTGAACCGCTTCGGATGTGAACAGGAAAACCGTTGGCATCGGGACAGCGCTTTTGAAGCCTTCTTCAGGATGATCATCCCGGAGAGGTTGCAGAGTGAGCGCGAGGCCTTCTTCACCCGTATTCACAACCGGATTGCAGGGGTTGCACTGGCCAAGGACAGCGTGATCCCCTATCACGGGGTGCTTGAAGCACTCGGCAAGGAGACCACCCATTCGGTCATCACCTTGGAGGACTTCCCTTTCAACTACAGCCACGAAAATCCCTTCCCCGCCCAGGCGAAAGACCAGAGCTCGCTCAATGAATCTTTTGGGAACCTCTTCTCAAGGGCAGCAACCTTTTTTGACTCAAACTGAATCTGATTTAACTCTTTACTGAGTCTAATCTGTTAGAACCATATTAGAACCATATTAGAACGAGATTAGAACGAGATTAGAACGAGAACTATCTCGTCCTTAGATTGGGAAGCATACAATTATAAATTATGAACAGAAAACTAGATATCTCTTCCTGGCAAATCGAATGATCAAAAAATCTCCATAAAGTATGTTTTCAACTTTTTTTGTATGTTTGCAATTCAAACGTCAAGAAAAGCAAAAACATCCATGCAGATCTCATCGCCACATAGCAGTCAATTTGAAGAGATCTACCTCTCGCACTACTTCCGAATGAAGTGCTTCGCCACTGAATACCTCATTTGTGAAGAAGATGCGGAGGACATCGTGCAGGATGTATTCCTCGAATTGTGGGAGCAGCAGTTTGTTTTGATGTCTCACACCCGCCTGTTCGCCTGGCTGTTTACCGCTACGAAGAACCGATGCCTCGATTTGTTGCGGCACAAAACGGTAATCAGAAAAGGCGCAGAGAAGATGAGAGATGATTACAACATCGAGTTGCAGATGAAATTGCAATCGCTGGAGGCATTTGATGATAAGATCTTTTCTGAACCCGACATCGATTCTATCGTACAGAAAGCGATTGAAACGCTGCCCGGGAAGTGCCGGGAGATCTTTGTGATGAACAAGATTGAGGGGAAGAAGCAGAAAGCGATCGCAGCAGAGCTCAACATCTCCCTGCACACGGTAGAGAGCCAGATGGCCATCGCCCATCGGAAACTGAAAGATGCTCTCAAAGAGTATATTCCCCTCCTTATATTTTTATTTTTTTAATCCTTTTGGCGGTTTTTTAGCTTTCATTCGTATTATATGTAAAGCATCACATTGAATGGAAGACACCCTATCGAAATATTTTTCAGGTGAACTGAATCGGTCTGAAGGAATGAAGCTGTTCCAGCAAATGAAGAATGACGAACAGCTACGGCAGGAATATATACGTTTGCAGAACATCTATGCCCTTACACGGCTGGCCCCTGATCCGAAGCAGGAATCAGAGGGAAAGGAGGGTTTTTCCACGTTCACCCGCAGGATGAATGAGAAAAAACGGCAGCGAAGGATGCGCTTCCTCCTGCAATATGCTGCCATCTCCCTCCTGCTGATTGCCTCCACAATTTTTCTGACTCGCGCACTGACTCTTCTCTCAATCTCTAATAATGAGATGAACACCCTTTATGTCCCCGCCGGGCAACGGGCACAACTCACATTGCAAGATGGCACACAGGTCTGGCTCAATGCCCAGTCCACTCTCACATACCCCGCCCGATTCAACAGAAAACAACGCGAGGTTTCGGTAATTGGGGAAGCCTATTTTAAGGTGGCTGAAAACCGAAAGAAACCATTCATTGTCACCACACAACAGCTCACCATGGAGGTGTTGGGCACCGAGTTCAATGTATACAGTTACCCCCAGTCGGGATACACCAGGACATCGCTTGTAGAAGGATCATTGATGGTGAGCGAGACAGGGAAAAACAACAAACCGGTGTTGCTTTCACCCGACCAACAGGCTACATACTGTGAAAACGTGATCAAGCTGGAAAGGCTCCACAATCCGGAGCATCTCCTCTGGCGCGAAGGAATTTATGCTTTCGACAATGAGCGACTGATTGACATACTTTCCAAACTGGAGTTGTATTACGATATTACCATACAGGTTGAAGATCCGGAGATATTCAACGTCTGCTACACCGGTAAGTTCCGCCAACGCGACGGCATTGATGAGATTCTGCATATTCTGCAGAAAATTCAGTCATTCAAGATCAGGAAAATCAGAGAAGAAAATTTGATTATCCTTTCAAGATAGCTCTATTTATACAAGTCTCCAATGCCATGCATAGAGCTGAAAAATAGCATCACACTAAATATCTATTTATTCACCCTTAAAACCGAATGCCTATGTAACATCCCCCAAGTCTGAAAAAGAAAAAAGCGACAGGTGCGCCAACACCTGCCGCCGGAATAAGTAAACACAGAACTAACTTATCTAAGTATTCACTTAAAACACATGCAAATATATGAAAATAAACATTTCATCCCATCACTCTGCAATCAAAAAGAGTGATTTTAAAGATTTATTAAAAATCATGAAAATCAGCCTGCTATTTCTTTTTGTCTTTGCATTTCAATTGTCGGCAGTGAATTCAAATGCTCAGGATGCTGCAATCAAATTGAAGTCAAATACCCTCACAATAGGTGAATTGATTCGGGAAATCGAAAAACAGACCGATTACCTGGTTGTCTACAGTAACCGTGAAGTAGACACGGAAAAAGAGATCCTGCTAAAGGAGAAAACCAATAAGGTTTCGGAATACCTGAAGGAGGCGTTTGCAAATTCTGACATTGGTCATGATTTTGAAAACAATTACATTGTTCTGCTGAAAAAGATCAATCGAAATGCTTCTGCCATTGCCCAAATGATCGAGACAGCTCAACAGGAGGGAAAAACAGTCACAGGGACTGTTAGAGATGAGAATGGAGAACCAGTTATTGGAGCAGCCATTATGCTCAAGGGAACAGATATTGGGGTTGTTAGCGACGTCAACGGCCGATACTCGATTAACGTTCCTGACAGGGATGCTGTTATGGTATTTTCTTACATTGGTTATCTTACAGAAGAGATTCCTGTAGGGGATCAGCGTGAAATCAACGTTACTTTCTCTGAAGATCTCATTGGTCTTGAAGAGGTCGTAGTGATCGGTTATAGTACGATCAAAACCGCCGATGTAACCAGTGCGGTTGTCTCGGTCAAACCCGATAATTTCACGCAGGGTAGTGTGAGAGATATTGGTCAATTGATTCAAGGGAAAGTGGCCGGACTAATCATCAATACGACAAGTGGAGACCCATCGGGTAATTCATCTATCCGACTGAGAGGGAATACCACCCTGATGGGAACCAGTACCAATCCATTAATTTTGATCGATGGTATACCTGGCGATTTTAATACGGTTTCACCGGAAGATATCGAATCGGTGGATGTATTGAAAGATGGATCGGCAGCAGCTATCTATGGTACACGCGGAACCAATGGGGTGATCATTATTACAACCAAAAGAGCCAATACTGACATACGAGGTCGTGTGGATTATTCGGGATATCTCAGTACCCAAGCGATCCGAAAGAAAACAGAGATGCTTGATGCGGACGATTATCACCGTCTTATCTCAGAAGGAGTTATTGGAACATCACACGATTTCGGCGGAAACACCAATTGGTTTGAGGAAGTAACAAGAACACCGCTAATTCAGAATCATGATTTAAGTATCAGAGGCGGAAACCAGAAAACGAATTATTTAGCCTCCATTAATTATAATAACTCGGAAGGTATTTTCCAGAAATCGTTTCGTGAAAGATTTAGCGTTCGTAGTGATATGAATCACACTATGTTCGATGGAAAGTTGTTGTTAAATCTTGGTATTGTGTCGCGTAATGACAATTCCAGTTCTTTCAGTAACGATATATTCAAGCATATAAATCATTCCCATCCGACCGTGCCGGTTAAAGATGCTGATGGGGAGTGGTACGAAGTAACAATACAAGGAGTTGATAATCCTGTTTCCCGGATAAAGGAACAAGATAATGAAAGTCATTCTCAATTCACGCGCATCAATGGTAGCGTTACACTAAAACCGATGGAAGGATTGAATCTGCAAGCACTTGTTTCTTATTCTAAATACAATGCGCAAGGTGGATCTTATGAAACCAGTAAACATATGTCAACTATTCGGGACGGTCGTAATGGTGTGGCACACCTTAATGCCAACCAAAGTATTGATAGATTGGTGAATTTAACGGCTGAATACAAGAAAAGTATAAAAGATCATATCTTCACTCTATTGGCAGGGTATAGTTATGAGGATACTGATTCGAGAAATCAATCCATGAATAATTCCGATTTCGCTACAGATATTTTTGGTCAGTTTAATATTGGCCTGGGTGAAGCAGGGAAAAAAGGGACTACCTTCTGGGGGATGAGCAGCGGCAGAAGCCAAACGAACCTGATTGGTCTTTTTGGTCGTTTGAATTACAATTACAAGAATCGTTACCTGTTGATGGCCAGTGTACGGCGTGAAGGCGCCAGTCAACTGTATGGTGCAAAAAATCCCTGGGGAACATTCCCGGCTGTTTCTGTTGGTTGGCGTTTGAAGGAAGAATCATTCCTGAAAGATGTTTCTTTTATCAATGATTTGAAGCTGCGTGCAGGTTATGGTGTGACCGGAACCCAGCCCAACAGCTCGTTCCTGGGAGTGTCGACGCTTCGATACAGTGGTGCCGTTTTCACCAACGGACAGTGGATACAAACACTTGTTCCGGGACGTAATCCCAACCCCCACTTGAGGTGGGAAGAGAAACACGAAACGAATGTCGGTCTTGATTTTGCCTTCCTGAGAGGTCGCTTGTCGGGAAGTGTTGACTATTATGTTCGTGTGATTGATGGACTCTTGTACGATTATACCGTGCCTGTGCCACCGAACTTGGTGAATACCACCCGTGCCAATGTGGGTGAAATGAAAAATGAAGGTGTTGAGGTATTACTGAGAGCAATTCCTGTTAGAACAAAAGATTTTGAATGGAATACCGATATGAATTTCTCTACGAATAAGAATGAATTGGTTACACTTTCCAACGATTTGTATGAACCTCAAAACTCTTATATTACGTCTGGTGATGCACAGATCCCTATCTATGGTCCTACCCATCGGTTGGATATAGGAGGCGCGATCGGTAACTTCTGGGGCTACAAAGTAATCGATGTTGATAATGATGGTAAATGGATTTATGAAAACCCAGAAACAGGAGAAGCTGTTGCTTATGATGATTTTGCCAAAGTGGATGAGAACAAGATGATTATCGGTAACGGACTTCCCAAGTATTATTTAAATTGGAACAACTCCATTCGCTATAAGAATTTTGATTTTGCAGTAACCATGCGTGGCGCTTTCGGATACGAGATCTTGAACTTCGAACGGATGTATTACGAAAACACCAAAACACATCAGTTGTATAACCGATTGAAAACAGCTTATGAACCAATATTTGGCAAAGCGGTGTTGAACAATGAGTTGGATCTTGAGTATAACTCCTATTACATAGAGAAGGGCGACCACTGGAAAATCGACAACATTACGTTGGGGTACACTTTCAATACCAAGAATTGGAAATACATCGACCGACTCAGAATTTATGCTTCATCGTTGAATACTTTTGTGTTTACCAATTACAAAGGAACCGACCCCGAAGTAAGTGCAAGCGGCCTCGCTCCCGGTAATGACCTTCCGAATAAATATCCGACGGTAAGAACGTTTACGTTTGGTCTTAATGTTAGTTTTTAAATTTTAATACGAAAAGATTATGAAATTATATAAATCTAAAAATTGGCTGATAATCTTGTTGATCGCTGTGTTAAGTGGCGGATGTACAGAATTGTATAATACAAGTTATAGTGAAATCATTGCGGATCAGTTTGAACCGACCGAAAAAGATATTCCTGCTCTTATCGGTTCCGCTTATACACAATTGCGTGCTTCGATGCTCGATTTTGATGGTATTTGGCGCTATCAGGAGATTACTGCTGATCAGATTGTTCTACCTGCTCGGCCCAATGGATGGGTGGATGGTGGGCTCTATCGTCGTGCACACGAACACTCCTGGACTACCACCGAAAATTGGATTCGTGGCCTTTGGACCCGCATCTATCAGGGAATTACCAATTGTAACCGCTTGATTTTTCAACTGGAATCCGGATTTTTACCTGTAAAGGATCAGGATCTGTACGAATCGATGATTGCAGAATTACGTGTAACGCGTGCTTGTTATTATTATTTTTTGTGTGATCTTTTTGGTGCTGTTCCTATTTCTACCAAGTTTGATGTGCCGGATGGATTCTTACCAGAACAATCAACCCGACAACAGGTCTACGATTTTATTTTGACTGAAATAACCGAATCTCTTCCTTTATTGTCTGAAGAACGGAATCAAAGTACCTATGCACGCTTTAATGTATGGGCAGCCCGTACCCTAATGGCGAAAATGTATCTGAACGCGGAAGTCTACACAGGCGTTGCTGAATGGGAAAAATGTATTCAACAATGTGATTTAATTATCAACTCAGGTGCTGGCTATCAACTGGAAGTGAATCAGAAAAATGTATTTGTGACCGAAAACGAAAACTCGGCCGAGATCATTCTTGGGTTGGCTGTAGACCCCAAATACACCACATCGTGGAACGCGTTCGATCATCATATGCAAACATTACCAGCAGGGTTGCAATACAAATACAAAATGACCATGGAACCTTGGGGTGGTATTTGTGCTATTCCACAGTTTATCGATACATTCGATCCGGACGATAGCCGATACACTGACAACTTTATCTATGGTCCACAATATACAAGTGATGGAGAGCCTATATTAATCGCAATTGGAAGTGCGGAATATGTTGGCAAACCGATGGATTTTGTGAATGAGGTGAATAGTATTGCCCACTCGGAACAACACCAAGGTATTCGGTTAGAAAAGTATGAAATCGGAATTGGTTCGTCCAATTGTTTGGAAAATGACTTTGTTCTTTTCCGCTATGCCGATGTTTTGATGATGAAAGCCGAATGTCTGCTGCGTACAGGCAAAGCTGATGAAGCGGCCACGATTGTAACCGAAGTACGTCAAAGAGCTTTCAAATCGGCTCCAGAGAAGGCCGTCGTAACAGGTGCTGACCTATTGAAAGGTAGTGTGTATGATTATGGTGTCAGAGACAACCGGGATACTCCGGCAAACACCTTCGAAGGAGGTGCTGATATTCAATATGGTCGCTTCTTGGACGAGCTGGCTTGGGAATTCAATCAGGAAGGACGTCGTCGTCAGGATATGATTCGTTTTGGTGTTTATACCCAAAAATCTTGGTTCTCACATACACCAAATGGCGATTATCGTGTATTATTCCCTATCCCGCAGAGGGAAATGGATGCGAATGCCAATTTGAAACAGAATCCGGGTTATTAAAACAAACACACACAGATGTCTGTTGTTAGGCATCTGTGTGTGTGTTTAATAATCATGAAGTGGTGAATTATAGCCAAAAGAAGGTAGAAGTACAATTTAAATAGATAAGAATAATGTATAAGATCAAATGTTGCAGACCTGTTTGGGGTCTCTTGTTGCTTATGGCGGTGCTCCCATTTATGAAAGGGATGTCTCAGAATCGACCGGTAGTGCAAACCAAGTTTACGGCAGACCCGGCTCCCATGGTTTATGACGGGACGGTATATCTGTATACCAGCCACGATGAAGATGACGCTCCGGAGGGGATGGGGCGCTTTTTGATGAAGGAGTGGTTATTGTATACGAGTACCGATATGGTCAATTGGACTGATCATGGTGCGGTAGCCTCCTTGAAGGATTTCAAATGGCTAAACAAAGAGAATGGGGCTTGGGCACCTCATTGTGTTGAACGCAACGGGAAGTTCTACCTTTATTGCCCACTACATGGCAATGGGATTGGTGTATTAGTAGCCGACTCTCCTTTCGGGCCTTTTATCGATCCGATCGGCAAACCCTTGGTGTGGCAAAAAGAGCATTGGTATGATATCGACCCGAATATATGGATTGATGATGATGGACAGGCATATCTGTATTGGGGAAATCCCACCCTATACTATGTAAAGCTCAACGAAGATATGATCTCTACCTCGGGGGAGATTGTAGAAGACAAAACATTCCCCAAACGAGAAGATCGTGAATCGCCTTACCATTATCAGGAGGGTCCTTGGGTGTTCAAACGTAACGACTATTATTACATCACCTATGCCAGCACTTGTTGCCCCGAAGGGATAGGCTATGCTATGGGTAAAACACCGGTTGGTCCCTGGGAATTCAAAGGATATATTATGAAACCCGACCGTAGATCATCGGGCAATCATCCCGGCGTAATTCAGTATAAAGATAAATGGTATGTGTTCGGTTTCAATTTCCTGTTGAACTTTCGGCAGACCGATAAACATCACGAACGACGCTCTGTCTGTGTGGCTGAAATCACCTTTAACCCCGACGGTACTATCCAAGAACTGCCTTGGTGGGAAGAGGGAACACCCGTCAATCCGGTAGGAACACTAAATCCATACAAACGCACCGAGGCGGAAACTATTGCTTGGTGCGAAGGGCTGAAAACCAAATCGAACGCTTCGGGTGGAATCTATGTTACCGCAGTTCATATCAACGACTATATCCGGGTGCGGGAGGTCGATTTCAAAAAAGGAGCGAAAAGCTTCGAAGTGAGTGCTGCTTCTGTTTCAGGTGGGAAAATCGAAATAAGGTTGGGTAATGTCGACGGCCAATTGTTGGGTGTTTGCGATATCCATTCTACCGGTGGCGCCGAGACCTGGAAAACCTTTACTACAAATGTAAAAAAGGTGAAAGGCGTACACGATCTTTATTTTGTATTCAAAGGCGGCGAAGGTGAATTATTCAACCTGGATTACTGGAAGTTTAACTAATAATTATATCAGTAATTAAATGAAGATAAAAATTTCCTCTTTCGTGATTTCCCTATTTCTGCTTGTTTCTTGTGAAACAGGGAAAGAAATAGAGAGAAAACCCGAATCGTTTCCTTTAAGTAGGGTTTGCTTATTAAATTCCAATCAGGCACACAATTTCATTTGTGGCTTGACT
>DAINAS010000025.1:0-37657 GCA_036733365.1 Proteiniphilum sp. | reverse complement strand
TGGATGCTGTCAGCCTGAACTTTTGCAATGCTGTCAAGACGAGCAGCTTCAATTAAACTGTCTTGTCTGGCTTTTTCGGCCTGAACCTGAGCATTGTTGCAAGAAACCAACCCCAGTGTTGCTACAACGGCAACCAATAACAATACTTTTTTCATTCTTTAATGATTTTAAACGATAAATAAAATTGTTTCTCCAAAAACGATGCAAATGTACAGCAAAAACATGTTATGTAACATGTTCGCGTGGAAATTTATAGTTAATTATCATTAAAATATGAGTTATCGACAACAATCCATTTCCTAAACGGTCAGAATCGCCAATAAAATTACATTTCAACTATACAAAAAACGTTTGATGCTTTTCTTGGGTGTTTTCTCAAATTCATTCTCTACCAGTTCTATCTGGCTGATTTTTTCGTAGTTGGCAGCCGATTTGTTGAGTGTAACCCTGTTTTCTTGCATGATAGAATCAAGCTTTTCCCGTGTGATCTGGTCGGCAGCGAGCGCTGCCATATCGGGATAGACCAACGCGACAAGACGGAAGTCACGCAGTACCACCACACTCTCAGCTACATAAGGCAGGTTGTTGAGGCGCGATTCAATCTCTTCCGGATAAACATTCTGACCGTTGGCAGTCAGTAACATCGTTTTAATTCTTCCCTTGATGAAAAGTCGCTTACCCACCATGATGCCCGAATCGCCTGTTTTCAACCATCCATCGTCGGTGAATGCGGCAGCTGTTGCTTCCGGATTTTTGTAGTAACCTTTCATCACATTCTCACCACGTACCTGTATCTCTCCCGGTATTTTCTCTGGTTCCGGTGAATCGATGCGTGCCTCCATAATCCCTTCCAGGACAGACCCGCAGGAGGTGGGGATAAAATCGTAGTGGTGGTCGTAGGAGATGAGTGGCGCGCACTCCGTCATGCCGTATCCCACGGAAAAAGGAAATTTCATCTTATGAAAGAATGCCTCTACCTCCGCATTCAGTGCAGCACCACCGATGACCACCTCGCGGAAGTTACCTCCCAACGAGTGAATCAGTGAGTTTTTGATCTTCGATAGAATCAGCTTCTCCAACACCGGAATTTTCATTGCGGCTTTCACGATCGGTTTGTCAATGATCGGTAGGATCTTCTTCTTGTAAATCTTCTCAAAAATCAATGGAACCGACATGATCAATGTGGGTTTCACCTCTTGCAAGGCACTGATCAGGTTCTGAGGGCTGGGTATCACTCCAAGTAGGGTGCTGTGAACCCCAGCAGAGAGTGCATAGAGAAAATCAAAGGCACATCCGTAGACATGGGCCATGGGTAGAAAGGCAAGGTTTCTCTCACCGTTGAAGAGCAGGTCCAGCTTGTGTGCGTAGGTTACATTGCCGGCGAGATTGTTGGCCGTGAGCATGACCCCCTTGCTGAATCCGGTGGTGCCTGAGGTATAGTTAATGCAAATCACCTCCTCGTTGCTCACGTCTGCATAACGAATATCATCTTTGCTAAAACCTTTCGGGTAATTTCTCGTGAACAGATCATCGAGTGAATTGATAATTTCGCTCACTTCCTCACGCTCAGATTTGAGCAGCGAGAAATGGGGTATTTCAAATACCGGCACCTTGATATGCTCCTTATTCAGTTTGTTCCAGAGTGATTCGTTTACAAATACAAGGCGTGAATCTGAATGTGTGATGATCTCCTGCATGCTCTCCGGGCTGAACTCGTGGAGGATGGGAACGATGACCGCTCCATAGGTGATGGTTGCCATGAAAAGAATCGACCAGGAGGAGTGGTTCTTACCAATCAGTGAGATCTTATCTCCCTTCTCAATTCCCAGTTCCCTGAAAAGAAGATGCAGCCGTGCTATTTCACGAGCCAGCTCACCGTAGCTGTAGGTGGTGTTTTCCTTGAAATCGGTCAGGGCAGGCTGTTCCCAATTATTTTTAAAGCTATTCTCGTAAAGTTGAATGAAATTTTGTTCAATCATGATTGCACATTTATGCTAAATATGTGCAAAAGTACAACCTGAATTTCAGATTACAAAACAAACTGGTGTCGAAATGGCAATAAAAATTGTAATTTTGTGGGCTGAAGTACCAAAAAAGTGAAATTATCCTGTTCGGAGGGTCTATCACAGCTGATTCCAGTCGGACATTTTTTACGATTATGATCGATCAAACAGTTTTTCAAAATAAGAGAGCAGCATATTACACGCTCGGGTGTAAGCTTAATTTTGCCGAAACATCGGCCATCGGACGGCAGCTGCTGGATGCGGGTGTAACCCGTGCACGCAGGGGCCAGCAGGCAGATATCTGTGTGATTAACACCTGTTCAGTAACCGAGTTGGCCGATAAAAAGGGACGACAAGCCATTCGAAAGGCTATTCAGGAGAATCCATCTGCATTTGTGGTGGTTACAGGTTGTTATGCACAGCTCAAACCGGAGGAGATCGCTCAGATTGAAGGGGTCGACCTGGTGTTGGGTGCGGAGCAAAAGCTCGATGTGGTGAAGTATCTCGATGATTTGCACAAAAAGGAAAAAGGGGAGGTTGTCACCTCCAAGACACACCGCATTCGTTCTTTCGTGCCGTCGGTCTCCGCCGATGACCGCACGCGTTATTTCCTGAAGGTGCAGGATGGGTGTGACTACTTCTGCTCCTTTTGTACCATTCCCTTTGCCAGGGGGCGCAGCCGCAACGGCTCCATCGCCGATCTGGTGAAGCAGGCTGAACAGGTGGTTCAGGAGGGTGGCAAGGAGATTGTGCTCACCGGTGTCAACATTGGTGATTTCGGGCGTACCACCAAGGAACCCTTTATTGATTTGCTGCATGCGCTGGACAAGGTGGAAGGGATCGAGCGGTTTCGTATCTCCTCCATCGAACCCAATCTGCTTACCGATGAGATTATCACCTTTGTGGCTGGCTCCCGCCGTTTTGCGCCTCATTTCCACATGCCGTTGCAGGCCGGATCAGATGCCGTGTTGCAATTGATGAAACGCAAATATGACACAGCGCTCTTTCGCCACAAGGTGGAGATGATTAAACGCATACTGCCCGATGCTTTTATTGGAGTAGACGTGATTGTAGGTGTGAGGGGTGAAACAGATGACTACTATGAGGAGAGCAAAAGGTTTATCGAGTCGCTCGACATGTCGCAGCTACACGTCTTCACCTACTCCGAGCGTCCCGGTACGCAGGCGCTGCAGATCGATTATGCAGTAGATCCCAGGAAAAAGCACGCACGCAGCAAGATGCTGCTGGATATCTCAGATGAGAAGTTGCATCATTTTTATGCTTCCCAGCAGGGAACAAGGAGAAAAGTGCTTTTCGAACATACGAAAAGGGGTGGCAAGATGCATGGCTTCACCGAGAATTATGTGAAGTTGTATGCTGATTATGATCCGTTGCTGGTGAACCGTATTACTGAGGTCACTGTTGGAGCATACAACGACGAGGAGATGGCCATGAAAGCGATTTTCTGACGATGAAGGAGCATAAGGAACATATCGGTACCCGGTTGTTGGTGGCAATAGCAAGTTTTCTTGCTCTGCTTCCTTTTCCGTTGCTCTATTTTTTATCTGATCTGCTCTTTCAGGTCGTCTATCATCTGGCAAGATATCGACGGAAAATGGTGCGAAAGAACCTCTGCAATGCATTTCCGGAGAAAAGCGAGCGAGAGATCATCATCCTGGAGAAAGCTTATTATCGTCATCTCTGCGACTATTTTGTGGAGACGGTGAAAACCCTTCAACTGTCGGAAGAGGAGATGAAGGAGCGAATGCACTTCGAAAACCCGGAGCTGCTTAACAGACTGATGAAGGATGGGTCTTCCTGTCTGGTATGCCTTGGGCACTATGGCAACTGGGAGTGGGTTCCTTCCATCCGGCTGCATCTCATGCCCGGCGTGGAAGCAGGGTTGGTATACAAGCAACTGCATTCTTTACCCTTTGATCAGCTATTCCGTGAGATCAGGGGACGATTCGGATCCCTGCCCATAGAGAAGAGGAGTGTTTTACGCACGCTGGTACGTAAAAAGAACGAGGGGCAGACAATCGTGGTGGGATTCCTTTCCGATCAGCGCCCTCCCCGCGTCTCAGACAAGTACTGGACTACCTTCCTGAACCAGGATACACCGTTGCAGACCGGGATGGAAAAGATTGCCAGAAGTCTCTCCATGTCAGTCGTATACCTGGATATTGAAAAGAGGAAGCGTGGTTTTTACCGTGGACGGTTTGTTACGCTTGCGGAGAATGCCTCTCTGGAGGAAAAAGATTCCATCACGGAAGCATATGTGCGGTTGCTCGAGAAAACGGTTCTTCGTGCACCCGCGTTCTATCTCTGGTCACATAATTTGTGGAAGTTCAGAAAACATGACTAAAACATCGGTCATCATACTCAACTGGAACGGGAAAAAGCTGCTGCAGCAGTTTCTGCCCTCGGTCGCTGCTCATACGATAGGAGAGGATTGCCGCCTGATCGTAGCCGACAACGGATCTTCCGATGATTCGGTAGCGTTCCTTCAAGCTGAATTCCCCCATGTTGAATTGATACGCTTTGATCACAACCATGGCTTCGCCGAAGGGTACAACAGGGCGATAGAACTGGTCGACTCCGAATATGTGATCCTGCTGAACTCAGACGTGGAAACAACTGTAGGCTGGGTCCAACCTTTGGTGTCCTATCTCGATGCCCATCAGGGTGTTGCGGCTGTTCAGCCGACCATTCGTTCCTTTCATCAGAAAAGTCACTTCGAGTATGCCGGTGCCGCCGGTGGTTTTATCGATCGCTACGGTTATCCTTTTTGCAGGGGACGGATTCTGGAGACTGTTGAACCTGACCGGGGACAGTATAGGGATGAAATCCCTGTTTTTTGGGCCACGGGTGCCTCTCTTTGCATCAGGCGAAGTGATTATATAAATGCCGGAGGACTCGATGGTCTCTTCTTTGCGCACATGGAGGAGATCGACCTCTGCTGGCGACTCAATGCCCGGGGCAGGGGGGTGGTCTCTGTACCCTCTTCTGTGGTATACCATGTTGGAGCTGCTTCGCTCAGCAAGGAGAATCCGCGAAAGTTGTACCTTAATTTCCGCAACAACCTGCTGATGCTATATAAGAATCTGCCCCGCAAGAGATTGATCCCCACATTTTTTGTCCGGTTCATCTTCGATTTCATGGCTGCTGTTCATCTGCTGATACAAGGAAAGGTGAGGAGCAGCATCTCTGTCGTGAAAGCGTATCGTGATTTCCTGAAAATGAGATCGTCCTATAGCCATCAACGAAGAGAAAACATGCGCCTGACCACCAATATAAACTTGCCGGGAACCTACCGGGAAAGTATTCTGATGGCATATTACCTCCGCAACAAGCGGACCTATGCATCGCTTTTCGGCAAGAAATAAAATGCTATTCGAAATGAAAGCTGAGGGTGATCATCCGCTGGGTGGCTTTCTTGAGAGACAAGGTATATTTCATAAGATCCTCTTCCTTAAGGTCGCTTCGTTCTCTCTCCAGTAAGTCGGTCAGTCCGAAGCTGAACTTCAGCTCGGGCGAAAGCGTGAAGAGGGGAAGGTAGAAGCTGCATCCCGCACCAATCTCCACTCCTCTGTCGAACGATTCAAGCAGTACCGCTCTGTTTTTCTTTCTTGCAAGCTCGATACTGCCATAACCTCCCAAAAGGAAGTAGGGCTTATAATTGTTGATTCTGATCCCGGCAATCTTCAGGTGAACGGGCAGGGTGAGGTAGTTGTTGCGAAGGATTTCGTTGTATTCTTCCCCCGATTCCTGTTCACGAAAGAGCAATTCCTTGCTGCCCAGGTTCAGCGTGGGAAGCATTCGCAGGTTCAGGTGGCGGGAGAGATAGAGATCCCCGATGATGCCTACCGTAAAACCGGGCGTGTAATCCGGTATCTCCGAAAACCATACCTCACCATCCCCGCTTTGGTATCCGGACTGCGTGAGAATCAGATCCTGGGTATGCATGCCTACGGTGAATCCCAGGTGGAACAGTTGTTGATCGGCATAGGGCCGGTGCTGCAGGCTTCGTTGCTGACCGTAAATGATCAAGGGAACAGAGAGCAACAAACTTAATATGAAAAGGTGTAAGGCTATCTTCATACCTGGTTTAAACGAGTGGCCAGAACAGATATTGTGTGGGGATGTTGAAAGATATGGGGATTCTTTTTTCATTATTCAAAAAACTTTCTACCTTTGCAACAACAATCAAATCCAATTACATTAACTTAACTAATTATTCATTATGGCTTACGTTATTACTGAAGATTGTATTGCTTGCGGAACATGTATCGACGAATGCCCTGTTGATGCTATCTCGGAAGGTGATATCTACGTGATTGATCCCGAAATCTGTACCGACTGTGGTTCTTGCGCAGAGGTATGCCCCACCGAAGCAATTCATCCGGCATAAATAGACGGATATCTTATCTGTTAGGGAAACAAAAAGGAGGCTGTCTCATCATAAAACATGAGACGGCTTTTTTTTTGTTTTAATGTATTTTCTGTTTATCCCATTTTTAGGACGAGACAGGGTTCTCGGTGCCTCTAGCCTTATTGCACCCTTATACCACCCTTATACCCACTCCAATATTTATGGGAGTGGGTATAAGGGTACAATTAGCTTAGAATAAAAGAAGAGCTTCCAAAAACAGGTGGAAAACCTGCAATTCTGAGACGGCCTCATTGTTGCATCAGACTGAATGGACAAAAAAAAGACGCCCCCGAAAGGGGCGTCTTCCTATTGATAGTGTATGGTTATGCATTCACAGTGTTCATGTGCGCGATCAGGTCGAGCACCTTGTTGGAATAACCCCACTCGTTGTCATACCAGCTGATCACCTTCACGAAGGTGGGGCTGAGCTGGATGCCTGCCTTCTCGTCGAAAATGGAAGTGCGTGCATCACCGATGAAGTCGCTTGATACCACATCTTCGTTGGTGTATCCGAGGATGCCTTTCAGTTCGCCTTCAGAAGCTTCCTTCATGGCAGCACAGATCTCAGCATAAGAAGTCTCTTTGGCCAGACGTACGGTCAGGTCAACTACTGATACGTTGAGGGTGGGAACGCGCATGGACATACCTGTCAGCTTGCCGTTCAGTTCAGGGATCACCTTGCCTACAGCCTTGGCTGCACCTGTGGAAGAGGGGATGATGTTGGCAGAAGCTGCACGGCCGCCTCTCCAGTCTTTTGCAGAAGGACCGTCAACAGTCTTCTGGGTAGCAGTGGTAGAGTGTACGGTGGTCATCAATCCTTCCAGTACGCCGAACTTGTCGTTCAATACCTTGGTGATGGGAGCCAGACAGTTGGTGGTACAGGAGGCGTTCGATACGAACTGCTCACCCTTGGTGTAGGTCTTTTCGTTCACACCGCAAACATACATGCGGGTGTCATCCTTTGAGGGAGCTGACATCACCACGTATTTGGCACCTGCGTCGATGTGACCCTGGGCCTTGTCCTTAGAGAGGAAGAGACCAGTCGATTCTACCACATATTCAGCACCAACGGCATCCCATTTCAAATCGGCCGGGTTTCTTTCAGCAGAAACACGGATGGTGTTTCCGTTGACAACCAGGTTGCCATCTTTCACCTCTACCGATCCTTTGAACTGGCCATGGATGGTGTCGTATTTTAACATATAAGCGATGTAATCTACATCGAGCAAGTCGTTGATACCTACAATCTGGATATCATTTCTGTTTTGAGCTGCACGGAACACCAGGCGTCCGATGCGACCGAATCCGTTAATACCTACTTTAATCATACTTTATTGAATTTAATTTGTAAAAGTGTTCTTGTCGAAAGTCGTTTATATTTTAGACATAATACAACAATGTTTGCGATATTATGTACTTACCGGTGGTCTGAAACGATCCTAAAAACCATCTTATTGTTTGCGTTACAAAAATACAAAATCTTTTCTTTTTAACGAAATATTTTTGCCAAAAAAGGGTAAAATTGCAGATTGCCGCAAAAAATGTAACCCCTTGGCAGCAAATGGTGAACAAAATGGGAGGCAGAATCATTTAAATGAGACCAATGCGAGCATGAAGAAGTGGTGCGTAACACTTTGTTATTAATTTACACATGACTAAAAACCGTCTGAACGTGAAACAACTGAACCTGAAGCAGAAGCTAAGGGTGAATGATGATACCCGTAACTTCTACAACGGGGTTTTTATCGATCTGGGTGAGCTGGTGATCTTCACCGGCAATGTAATCAAGCAGTTGTTTCAACCTCCTTTTGAGCACCGTGAACTGGTGAAACAAGGCTTTCTGCTTGGCAACAAATCTTTCGCTCTGGTAGTGGTCACCGGCTTTATCATGGGCCTGGTACTCACCATGCAGATGAATCCCATACTATCCGATTTTGGCGCACAGACACTGTTGCCGGGGGTGATTGCCGTTTCCATGGTGCGGGAATTGGGGCCGGTAATCACGGGACTGATATGCGCCGGCAAGATCAGCTCCGGTATCGGCGCGGAGATAGCAGCCATGCGGGTGACGGAACAGATTGATGCGATGGAGGTTTCCGGTACTCGTCCCCTCAGTTACGTGGTCGCCTCACGTGTGCTGGCTACCACCATTGTGGTGCCGGTGCTGGTGATCCTTGCCGACGCATTCAGCCTCTTGGGGGCCTTTTTAGCAGTCAACATCTTTGAAGAAACTTCGACCACACTCTTCATGAACCGTGCTTTCTCCATGCTGGGATTTATCGACCTTTTCCCAGCCACGTTCAAGACGGTGCTGTTTGGTTTTTTTATCGGTCTGATAGGTTCCTACAAGGGTTATACTGCCGGTAGGGGTACCGAGTCGGTAGGACAGTCTGCCAACTCAGCTGTGGTGGCCTCTTCGCTCACAATCTTCGTAATTGACCTGATCTTTGTATTAATCACCAGTATCCTGTAACATCTCATGGAGAAAGAAAAAGTAATTGAAATTGAGAAGCTGTACAAATCATTCAGGGAGAAGCATATCCTGAGGGGTATTGACCTGACACTGCACAAGGGTGAGAACCTGGGGATCGTTGGTAAGTCGGGTATTGGCAAATCGGTGTTGACCAAGTGTATTGTGCGACTGATCGAACCTGATGCCGGTCATATCAACGTCCTCGGAACGGATGTAGTGACCTGCGACGGGGAGGAACTCAATGAACTCCGGAAGAAGGTAGGATATCTCTTTCAGGGAGGGGCGCTTTACGATTCAATGAGTGTGCGCGAGAACCTTCTGTTCCCGGTGCGAAGGACCCAGTTTGTAGACCGCAAGCTTGATACGGAAGAGCTGATTGAACGATCGCTGCGCAGTGTGGGTCTGCTTGATGCCATCGACAAGATGCCTTCGGAACTATCGGGAGGGATGAAAAAGCGTATTGCCCTGGCGCGGACGTTGATCCTGAAACCACAGATCATCCTTTACGACGAACCCACCACTGGGTTAGATGCGGTTACATCGGGTGAGATCAGTGAACTGATTCAGCAGATACGCGAAGAATACCAGACGGCTGCCATCATTATCACCCACGACATGAAGTGTGCGCGGATAGCCACAGACACCATCCGCATCATGAAAGAGGGACTGTTTGTAACCGAAGGAACTTATGATGAGTTGAGTCGCTCTGACGAGAAAGAGATACGTGACTATTTTGTATAACATAAACCATAACATAGCAAAAGATGAAAAGAACCAAACAGGCACTGAGGCTTGGTATTTTTGTGGCATCGGCACTGATGTTGTTTGTAGTGGCGATATATCTGATTGGAAGTAAACAGAACCTGTTCTCCTCCAATACCGACCTGCATGCTTCCTTTAAAGACATCCGCGGATTGATGCCGGGCAATCTGGTACGCTTTGCCGGTATCAACATCGGAACGGTAAAGGATATCCGCATCGTAGCGGATTCATCCGTGGTGGTCACCCTCTCCGTTCGTGACCAGTATACTGACTTCATCTATAAGAATTCGCAGGTGCAGATTGGACAGGAAGGGCTGATGGGAGGTAAGATCGTGCTCATCTCCACGGGTGATCCGGCCACAGGTAAGGTGGAAAAAGATGATTACCTGCCGGTAGCCGATGGTCTCGACATCCAGGCAATGATTGCCGAGGCAACCCATATGCTGGAAGAGGCAAAAGAAACGGTGGCCAGCCTACGTTCAATCGCAGACAAGATGGATCATGGGGAGGGGGACATCGCACGTTTACTCAATGAAAAGTCGCTCACCACCGGATTCGAAACAGCCACCAACCGACTGAACGAGTCACTGACAGATATCAACAACATAACCGGTAGGATCAGCAGCGGTGAAGGGGATCTAGGGAAACTGATTCAGAGTGATTCCATCACTACGGAGGTGAACCGTATCATGGCCGGCCTGAGTAAGACAACCCGGAGGGCAGACTCGTTGGTAAATGAGTTACATCAGACTTCCTACTCGCTCAATCATGGTGAAGGCGTATTACCACGCCTTCTGCACGACAGGGAGATGGGTCTGAATGTGGATACGGCGATAGCAAAGGTTGATCATGGAGTTGTGCAGGTAACGCGTGCGGCTGAGACCATTGCCAACAGCTGGATTTTCCGTCTTTTCTCGAAAAAGAAAAAGAAAGAACCAGATACGCAAGTGTCGGTTCAGGAGATCAAGGTTCAACCAGGCGATACTCTTTTGATAAGACATGCGGGGAAGATATCTGCTGAGAGCAGTGAGTAACATCTTATTAAATGGGAGTATGCTTAAACAATTTTTAGCATAGGTGTGTTATATGGTAAACTTGGTATAACTTTTTCTACACTAAAATATCATTGTTATGGGAATTTTATCTTGGATTTTATTGGGTCTCATTGCCGGCGCAATCGCAAAGGCAATCCGTCCGGGCAAGGATCCCGGAGGGTGGCTGGTAACCATTCTGATCGGTATCGTGGGAGCTTTTCTCGGCGGTTGGATAGGTTCTTTCCTCGGATGGGGTACCGTTGATTCGTTCAGTTTGAGAACGCTTCTACTGGCTATTGGCGGATCATTGATCGTACTCTTCATCTACGCGGCCATCAGCAAGAGACGCTGATACATAACAGGTGAATCATTGAATTGCACCAGTCGGCATTACCGGCTGGTGTTTTTTTATTGAAGAAGGTCAGACCACTCCTTTTTTATCTCCAGGTTTATGCATGATGATTTCAATCTTTTCAGTGGTCACCAGGCACCCGTATCTTACTGAGTCAAGGATGGGTTTGATCTGCTCAAGGAATCCTGTTACATCTTCCTCCTCGTCTATGATTTCTATTACTACCGGTACTTTATCACCTAGCTCCCAAAACTTGTAAGAGTGTATGACAGAGCTCGTACCGTAACCTAGGATTCCTTTCAGCACGGTAGCGCCCGAGAGGCCCTCTTTCCTGGCCTCGAAGACAATATGCTCATAGAGTAATCCACTTCCGTATCTATCAGTACTACTGAGATAGATTCGCAATAACAGAGCTGTTTGATTGATTCCCATGTCAGATTGATTTGATGATGAGACGTCCTAAAAAGACTGCGGTTAATCCCAGGAAGAAGCTGAGCCCCGAATAGGTGGCGAACCGCATGAACTCGTTGTTCTGTAAGAGGATAAAAGCATCGTTGGAGAAGGTGGAGAATGTAGTGAATCCGCCACAGAGACCCACGGTGAGGAAGATACGCCATTCGGGGGTGAGCAGGTTGCCTCTTTCAGAGAGTCCGTATAAAATGCCGATAAGGAAGCTACCCAGGATGTTCACGGTAAAGGTGCCCCAGGGAAAGAGACTCTCCATATGCAGTTGGAAATAGCGGGATACAAGGTAGCGGAGAGCTGTACCGATAAAACCTCCTAACCCGACGATCAGTA
Organism: Proteiniphilum sp.; assembly: GCA_036733365.1. Lineage (GTDB taxonomy): Bacteria > Bacteroidota > Bacteroidia > Bacteroidales > Dysgonomonadaceae > Proteiniphilum. The sequence goes on along the minus strand of DAINAS010000025.1, from coordinate 25,803 downwards.
CTGATTTGATCATTATGCTTATTTTTTTGTAAGGATGTCTATTCCCAGTTGAGTAACCGCCGCTCACCCGTGAGCCCCCTGATCTCCGTCACATCCTGGCTCACCTCCACAACCCCTTTGTAGGAACCATTAGCACTTCTCAGCGCGAAATAGCGGATCAGCACGAAACGACCCCTCATGGTGATCCAGAAGTCGGCATGGTCCCGCTCACCTTTGCGGAAGGCTTCGATGATCTGCTCCACCATGTGCACGCTTTCCGGCGGGTGACAGTTCTGTACCAGTCGCCCCACGATGGCCGGTGAACGGGGAAAGAGACGATCCTCTCCACGGTTGAAGTACAAAACTCTGTCATGCTCATCCACCACCGTAATATCGACCGGCAGGCTGTTGAAAACCAGCAATGCCTGCCCGGCAGTCATCCTGCCGGTCTCCGAAACGATGGAGCCTGGAATCTCCGGCAATGGCTGACTTTCGGTCTCCATTGCGTGAAGGTCTGGTTTTTTTGGTGGATCGATAAAAGGGAAGGGGTAGTCAAAGCTCTGTAGCATCATCTTCTGCCAGACAGGTGTATCCACAGTTTCCGATGCTACAGGGAAGATGATGCTATCCTCTTTCTGGATCATTCTGAAAACCAGAGAGTAATATTTTCCCAGCAAGCGGTTGAAGTCACTCCATTGCGAAGCCTCATCCTCCAGCATCTCAATCACCTCTTTCAGGGTTCTCCTGATGTCGTCATGCAGCGACCACATCACCTGCAGGGGACGATAGCTCTCCCACACCTCTTCCAGGTAGGGAAAGAGGATGTTCTCTTTTTTTATGTAGTGTGCATCGAAAGCCTGAAACTCCCGGAAACGGGGTAGCAGCTCTGTCTTCATTCGGATGAACTCCTCAGCCTCCTTCCCGCGGTAACCTTTCAGAATCTTCTTCACCCGGTTCAGCCGGAAGGCGAAAGCTTCATTTTCGAGCATCAGCGTGTAGAGAAAGGTGCCCTCTGATGGTTTTTTCCAGGGATAACTGTTCAGTGATTTCGTGAAGATATTGATTACCTTTTCCACCTCTTGCTTGATCTCGACCGGTGTGATACCCATCTGAAGTTGCCTCTCCTCGATTTTCAGCATGTCATGCGGTGTCATGTGATCGATGGCATCCCTGTATTTCTCAATCAGTGACTTGCCATCCTCACCGTTCATGATGCCCAGCGAGAATGCCAGCAGGTCGCTCAGTCGTTTCTCAGAATTGTTGATGAATTCAGACATAAAGACATTCGTTTTTGTTGGGTATGGCTACTTTACAGTTGATACAAAGGTAATATGAATCTATTCAAAATGATACAACGAGGTTAATTAAATTGAACATGCCTTGACGGACTTTTTCATTTTACAATTCGTATATTTGCCTCACGATATGTTTCTGTTATATTTTAACGAATACAAAACTATACACCATGCAAATTCCAAAATTGTATCTCTACGGCACAATCCTCCTTTTTGCTCTTCTTTTCAATTCATGTGGCAATAAGGATCAGGCAGAAGTGAAACTAACTCCCATTGATTCTATCCGGTTGAGCGACCCATTTATCCTGGCCGACAACACAACGAATTGCTACTACATGACCGGAACAGGAGGAATGATGTGGAAAAGCAGTGATTTGAAGATGTGGGAGGGACCTTTTCATGTAACAGAGGTAGACAGTAACTCATGGATGGGCCCCCGACCGATGATCTGGGCGGCTGAACTGCATAGCTACAAGGACAAGTATTACTATTTTGCCACTTTTACCAATACCAACATCAAGATTGATACTGTGGCGGGTAACGTCATCGACCGTCGTGCAAGTCATATTCTGGTCGCCAATAATGCCGAAGGGCCATACAGCCCAATGAGAGATTCGGTATATCTCCCTGCACACATGCCCACGCTCGACGGTACATTCTGGGTGGATGCTGATGGGAAACGCTCATGGCGCTACATAGTCACAAGGAGGTAAATGGAAGATACCACCGCGTACCCCGCTTGTTCCGGGTCGATCTTTCGGGGGACAAGCTTGTGGTAACGGGAGAGTTTGTGCCATGAGTTGAACCAAACCGGATATTTGTTTGTTTCGTTTACTGTGCCGGGCTGAAAAATGCCCACTCCCAAAACTTTTGACAAATGAGCAACATCCAGGTTTCCCCTCCGAAAAAAGGTTTTATAGGTTTCATCGAAAAAGGCGGTAACGCCTTGCCTCACCCTGCCATCCTCTTTGCAATCTTTGCCCTGCTTACCCTGTTTGTATCAGGTGTCGGGTCATGGCTTGGCTGGTCCGGTATACACCCAGCAACGGGTGAGTCGGTTGACGTGGTGAACCTGCTCTCGCGGGAGGGGTTGCACCGTATCCTGCTGGAGATGATCGACAGCTATACAGGCTTTGCCCCGTTGGGTATCGTGATGGTGGCGATGCTTGGTATTGGTGTGGCGGAAAGCAGCGGACTGATCGGCACCGGTGTGAAAGCACTTCTGGTGAAGGCACCCCGCAGCATCATCACCCTGATGGTGGTCTTTACCGGGGTGTTGTCGAATATGGCTTCCGACATTGGTTACATCCTGATCATCCCACTGGCAGGTACCATCTTCCACTCGCTGGGCAGGCATCCGCTGGCTGGTATGGCTGCCGCCTTTGCCGGTGTGAGCGGAGGCTTCAGTGCCAACCTGTTGATTGGTACCATCGACCCTCTGTTGGCGGGCCTCTCCACAGAGGCAGCCAACATCATCGACCCCGGTTACTACGTGATGCCGACGGCCAATTATTATTTCATGGCTGTCTCCACCTTTATGATTACCTTCCTGGGTGCCTGGGTGACCAATCGTTGGGTGGAGCCGCGATTGGGTAAGTACCGCGGCGAGGTAGCCCCGGAAGAGATTAACCCGCTCACGGATGCGGAAAGAAAAGGTTTGCGCAACACCGGTATCGCGGCGTTGCTCTGGGGGGCTATCATCCTGGCAGGAATCCTGCCGGAGAACGGTCTGTTGAGGGGTGCCGACGGTACCATCCTTCACTCGCCGCTGCTGAAAGGATTCATTGCCTTTCTCTTTTTGAGTGCCTCTTCACTGGGAATTGTGTATGGTTATTCGGTGGGCACTTTTAAAAAATCGGCCGATGTGATCGATGGCATGAGCAACAGTTTCAAGTCGCTGGTATCCTTCCTGGTGCTGGTCTTCTTCGCAGCTCAGTTCGTCGCCTGGTTCCAGTGGAGCAACCTGGGGGTACTACTGGCAATCAACGGAGCCGACATCCTGCAAAGCCTGAACATCGGGCTGATACCGCTGGTGATTCTTTTCATCCTCTTCTCCGGTTTTATCAACCTCTTTATGGGGAGTGCCTCCGCAAAGTGGGCCATCATGGGGCCGATTTTCATTCCCATCTTCATGTTGCTTGGCTATTCTCCCGAGCTCTCTCAGGCGGTATTCAGGGTGGGGGACAGCATCACCAACATCATTTCGCCAATGATGAGCTTCTTTGCACTAATCATTGTCTATTTCCAGAAATATCAGAAAGATGCCGGCTTCGGAACCATCATGGCCAATATGTTGCCCTATTCCATCGCTTTCTTTGTGGGATGGGTGCTGCTGATGATTCTCTGGATCATCCTGGGACTTCCCCTGGGACCTGAGTCGCCAATCAATTACATCCCCTCCTGAATCATTACAACTGCAGCTTTCTCACCGGTGGGAGCATATCACTCTTTATCACCTATCACCGTTGGAAGTAACCGGTCTTGTCTGAGACAAAGTGCAGGTCGATCTGCGGGAAGGGGATGGAGATTCCGTGTTCAATGAACTTTTCGTTGATGATCTTGCGGATGTCAGACTTCACGTTCTCGATGCGGAAAACGTTGTCGCTGAAGAAGAGCAGTTCAAAGTCGAGCGAGGAGCTGCCGAAATCAACGAACCGGGCAATGACAGACGATTTGTCAGAGATGTCCTTGTGATCAAGGGCGCTCTCCCTGAGTACTTTGATCACAAGGTCCACATCGCTGCCGTAGGCCACTCCCACCTTGATGCGGAACCTTGTCTTGCGGTCTTGGTGGCTCCAGTTGACCACCTTGTTGGAGGTGATCAGCGAATTGGGAATGATCACCGAAATGTAATCACGATCTATTGCTTTCGATGTACGAAGCCCGATCTTCTCTATCTGCACCACATCATCGTCGATTTCCAGCACATCTCCCACACGGATCGATCCCTCAAACAGGAGGATAATGCCCGAGACAAAATTATTGAAGGTGGTCTGTAAGCCAAGACCAAGACCCACCAGCAGTGCTGCAGATCCGGCCAGGAGCGCGTTCAGCTTGACTCCCAGCTCCTCCAGTACAATCAGGATTGCTACAATCCAGACAAAATACTTGATGATCTGAAAGAGGGAGTAAAGGTTGCCCCTGTCGTATCGGTTCTCGATCTTCTTGCGGAACAGCACCTTCCTGATCACCGTGAGGATACCCATGGTGGCCAGGATGATCAGTGCCACGGTGATGATCTTGCTGTTGGTAAACGAGTACTCCCCGATGCGGAAGATTTCGTACTCAATAAAGTCGCGTAACTTTTCCATCCTGTTTGTTTGTTGTTTATCGGTTACATGTTCAAAGGCACCGTCTGAAGAAATTTCTTATCACGCAGTAAATATAGTGAATAAATTCAAAAACGACTGTGTCATTCAATATTCCATCCTTTTCACTATCTTTGTGCTCCGTTTTAGGGGTCAGTGTGAAGAAGTTGATTTATAAGTATTAAAGCCGGTGAATGACACTTCTGCTTTCCGGACCCCTAATCTGTCATAGCAAGAAAACAACAAAAAATAGATTCAATGTCAGACGATAAAAAGATTATTTTCTCTATGGTGGGGGTCAGCAAGACTTTCCCGCCCCACAAACAGGTGTTGAAGGATATCTACCTCTCCTTCTTTTACGGTGCCAAGATTGGCATCATCGGGTTGAACGGCTCCGGTAAATCGACCCTGCTGAAGATCATTGCAGGAATAGAAAAAGAGTACCAGGGTGATGTGGTCTCCGATAAAAGCTTCTCGGTGGGGTACCTGGAGCAGGACCCGAAGCTGGACGACAACAAGACGGTAATCGAAATCGTGCGAGAAGGGGTGCAACCCATCATGGACCTGCTGGCAGAGTATGAGGATATCAACTTGAAGTTCGGCCTGCCGGAGTATTATGAGGATGAGGAGAAGATGAACAAGCTGTTCGATCGTCAGGCAGAGCTGCAGGACAAGTTGGATGCAGCCGACGCATGGAGTATCGACAACCGTTTGGAACGCGCAATGGATGCCCTTCGCTGTCCCCCGGAAGAGGAGCCGATCCGTCACCTCTCTGGTGGGGAGCGCCGCCGCGTGGCGCTCTGTCGCCTGTTGTTGCAGGAGCCGGATGTGCTGCTGCTCGATGAGCCTACCAACCACCTCGATGCCGAGTCGATCGACTGGCTGGAGCAGCACCTCCAGCAATACAAGGGTACTGTGATCTGCATCACGCACGACCGTTACTTCCTCGATCATGTGGCGGGCTGGATCCTTGAGCTGGACCGTGGTGAGGGGATCCCCTGGAAGGGGAACTACACCTCCTGGCTGGAGCAGAAGACCAAACGGATGGAGCAGGAGGAGAAGCAAGTGAGCAAGCGCCGCAAAACATTGCAACGTGAGCTGGAGTGGATCAACCTGGCTCCCAAAGCACGACATGCCAAGGGGAAAGCACGTCTTAACTCCTACGAGCAGCTGCTCAACCAGGATCAGAAAGAGCGGGAGGAGAAGCTTGAGATCTTCATCCCCAATGGTCCCCGCCTCGGCAACAAGGTGATTGAGGCCCAGAATGTGGCCAAGGCATTCGGCGACAAGCTGCTGTTCGACAACCTCAACTTCATGCTTCCTCCCAACGGCATCGTCGGAGTCATCGGTCCCAATGGTGCAGGTAAGACCACGCTCTTCCGCCTGATTGAAGGGATGGAACAACCGGATAAAGGAACCTTCGAGGTGGGTGAGACCGTGGTAACCGCCTATGTGGATCAGCAACACGAGGCGATAGATCCCAATAAAACAGTATACCAGGTGGTTTCCGACGGTGCGGAGTTCATCCGCGTTGGCGGTAAGGAGATCAATGCACGTGCTTACCTCTCCCGCTTTAACTTCACCGGTGCCGACCAGGAGAAGCTCTGTGGGGTGCTCTCGGGTGGAGAACGCAACCGTCTTCACCTGTCACTCACCCTCAAGGCTGAGGCCAACGTGCTGCTGCTTGACGAACCTACCAACGACATTGACGTGAACACCCTCCGTGCGCTGGAAGAGGGGCTGGAGAACTTCGCCGGTTGTGCCGTGGTGATCTCGCACGACCGCTGGTTCCTGGATCGTATCTGTACCCATATCCTCGCGTTTGAGGGGAACTCCGAAGTATTTTACTTCGAGGGATCCTACAGTGAGTATGAGGAGAACAAGAAGATGCGTCTCGGCAACGTGGAGCCGAAGCGTGTACGCTACAGGAAACTGTAACATATTGTTTATTATCTTTGTGGCTTCTGATCTGAACCCATTCGTGCTACTGAACAGTTGAGTCAGGAATAGTACGAAGCGTAAACCAAAAAGAATGAGAAAATCGATATTTGTTGTACTGATTCTTTTATTTCAGACGACACTCTACGGTCAGCATACCCTTTACAAGGGAAAGGTGATTGATGCGGTCTACCGCACACCGGTACCCTATGCCTCTGTTTTTGTTGAATACACCCAGTTTGGTGCGGTCACCGACAATGTGGGTGAGTTCTCATTCCGGGTACCCGATTCACTCCGCCACCACCGTATTGTAGGCGTAGGGGACGGATATCCCATTGCCTACTTCTCTTCCAATGTGGATGAACCTGCAGCCATGATCATCGCGTTGCAACCAAGTGGTGCAGCCAACGGTGCTGTATCACCATTGGGCGGAAACCCGGGGGAACAGGGCGCTTTTGGTTCTTTACTCAACAAGGCGTTGCAGATGGTGCTGAACGACTGGATACCGCTCGGTGATCCTGAGACCAACAAGTTCGATTTCGGACGTATCCAGACCTTTCCCACCTACAACCCCATAGAGGGTGTGCGTCTCAGAGCAGGTGTTGCCTCCAACTCCCGACTCAGTCCCCATCTCTTCCTGAAAGGATACCTGGCCTACGGTTTTGGGGATGAGCAATTCAAGTATCGTGGTGAGGCCACCTGGTCGTTCGACAGAAAAGCCTACCACGAGGAGGAGTTCCCCCAAGAACAACCTCAGCCTGGTATACGAAAATGATCTCTACTCACCCGGTGAGATGCACCCCCGTTCACCGAACAACCTTCTGCTCATCACCTACCGCCGTTCGGAGAATCAGGCCACCTACCGCAACTTTGCGGAGCTCAACTACGAGAGAGAGTACAAGAATGGTTTTGCCCAGACGGCTTGGGTGAGAAGGACAAGGATGGTGCCGCAGGGTAGCTTACAATTCGAAAACCGGATTGACAATTCGTTTATTCAGGACGATGCGTTATTAACCTCCGAGTTGGGCGTGCAGCTGCGTTTTACTGTGCGTGAAGCATACCGTCAGCAAAAACGCAAACGACGTCCCATCGAGATGACCAGTCCCGTTTTCTTCTTCTCCCACACAGTGGGGCAGTATGAATCCATGGGTGAGGAGAAACCCTATCATCGCTCGGAGTTCTCTGCACAAAAAAGGTTCCTGCTGGGAACAGCCGGTCGCCTCGATGCCGTGGGAGAGGTGACGAAGATATGGAACGGGGTGCCCTTCCCATTGTTGGTCTATCCCAACCAGCGACAGCGCCACCACATAGAGAACAACGCATTCTTCCTCAACCGTGCCCTCGAGTTCATGGCCGATGAACAGGTCACCCTTCGTACCACCTTTGTGGGTGAGAATCTGTTGCTCGCAAGAGTACCCTTCCTCGACAGGCTGGGACTCCGTGAGTTGCTCTCGCTAAGAGCTTCCTACGGACGGCTGAGCGACAAAAATGACCCTGAACGTACACAGGAACTATACAGGTTTCCCGCAATATCGCATCGTTATGGTTCCGTCCCATACATGGAGGGAACCATCGGCATCACCAATATTCTGGGACTGTTGCGTGTGGAGTATGTGCACCGCTTTACCTACCGTGATCACCCCGAAGCACTGCTTGGCAAGGTGAGGGTAGATGTAACCCTGTAATGCAGTATCAAACTAATCATTTGCAGACACGCATGAGTATCCGGGTCAACAACATCAGAAGAAATGTTGGTTCCATCTGGAGCAACCTGTTCTGGAAGAACCCGCCCCATCTCTGGGCGCTGAAAGTCTCCCTTTCCATTGCCTTCCTGCTGCTCCCGGCAGAGCTGCTTCTGCACAATTCCTTTTTAGGTACTACACTTGCCTTGGGTGTCGTGGCCATGGCCCTGGGAGAGACCGACGTCCACCCGCGTGGCAGGATGAAGTCGGCAGCCATCGCACTGCTGCTCTTCCTGCTCACCAGTGTTATCACAGAGCTCACCCTCCCTTATCCCGCACTCTTTACCATCGTGTTGGGCATCATGGCGTTTGCCCTGGTGCTGGTCGGCGGCATCGACTCCCGTTTGCAGGGAGTCACATTCGGGGCCTTGCTGATCCTTGTCTACACCATGCTGGGTGCTGGCAACAGCGACAGCTGGTTTCACCAGCCGCTGCTTCTCACCACCGGGGCACTCTGCTACTCGGTGGTCTCAATCCTGCTGCTCTATCATCGTCCCTACCGGCTGTTGAACGATCATCTCTCCTACGGCTTCCGCTACCTGGCGGAATATATCGAACTGAAAGCAAGTCTCTTTCCCAGCAATCCAGCCATGCAGCGCTCCATCCGCAACCAGCTGGCACAGAAGAATACCCGGCTGGCACAGCAGATCGAGGCCTGCAAGAACGATCTCTACAGCTATTCTGAGGAGAGCAGTTCCGCTTCACTTCCCCAATTGAAAGATTTTTACAGGAAATGGTTCCTCCTTCAGGAGATGCAGGAGCGGGCTATCTCCAGCCACGAGCAGTATGACCTCCTGTCGGAGCAGGTGAAGAACAACGAGCTGATTGAGGGCTTCGGACAACTGATGCGGGAGCTGGCAAAAGCGATTGCTCAGTATGCGGAATCAATGATTAGTGGGGAAGCGTACCGCCATCCGCTGTCGCTGCGATGGACGGTTACGGCCATGCATCGGATGCTGGAGGATGAAAAGGAGGAATCGCATTATCTGACACTCTCTCTGCTGATGCGTAACCTAACCGGACTGGAGAAGAGCCTGCGGGAAGAGCTGGGAACGGTTTCACAAATCGACCCCTCCGCTTTCTACAGCCGCAAACCTGAGAGAAAAGGGCTGCGGGAGCTCTTCACACCCACCCACCCGCGCTTTCGGTTTGCCGTACGGCTCACCCTCGGGTGGCTGCTGGGCTATGGGATGATGCAGCTGCTCCACTTCGAGAAAGGAGCCTGGATCCTGCTCACCTCGCTGATCGTTTTTCAACAGACCTACAGTGCCACCCGCATGCGTCTTTTCCACCGTGTGCTGGGCACACTCTTGGGAGTCATCCTCGGGGTGACCCTGGCACAGCTACTGCCCACACAGGCAGGCCACATCCTGCTGCTGCTCGGGTCTATCTATGCCTTCTTCTACTGGCTCAAGAAGAACTACACCATCGCTGCCATCTTCATCACAACCTTCGTACTGGCGGTATTTAACCTGCTTTCCAGTCAGGGGGTGGAGGTGATGCTGCCCCGTATCATCGACACCCTCATCGGTGGAATGATTGCATACCTGGTGGTACGTTTCGTGTGGCCCGACTGGCAGTACAAACAGCTTCCCACGCTGTTGCACACGGCAGTGGTGAAGAACAAACGATACTTTGAAAGCATCTACGATGGCTCCGTCAGCGAAGAGGAGTACCAGCACAACCGCCGTACCGCCTACAATGCCGATAACGCGCTTACCTCCGCCTGGAAGGGTATGCGCCTGGAACCAAAGCATACGCGCCTGTACCAGGAACGGGCATTCAACCTGACCAACCTGAACCATGCGCTCCTTTCCTACATCTCCGCCTTCGGGGTACACAAACATACCGAAGATCTCACAGCGCAAGAAAGATCATTCTGTCTCAATGTGAGCCGGGTACTGCATCACGCTTCAGACCTGCTGACAGGCAATGTAGACCAAACGGAGATGGAAGCACTGCTTCAGGAAGCCAACTGCTGGGAAGAACGCATCGAGGAGCTGCAGCAGGACAAGGCCAACCGCAGGGCAGGGTTAATCTACAACATCGCTCACGTCTCCCGTGAGCTGCTGATCGAGACAAAATCAATCGTGAAAGAGGGTAAAGGTGACGGTAAATAGGATTATTGGAAGTTGTGATAAAGTGAATCCATTCAAGGGAGTTGTGAAATAATTGCTATATTTGTCTTGTTAATATTTATGGAACAAGGCGATAGGGTCTATGCGATTAACTTTACCTATCATGGAAATGCATATACCAACTATATCGTTTGTAGTTATGAGTCGAAAAAAGTGGTGTGGAATAATTTACTTATGGGAATTTTGCCGGAAAAATAAATTCAGTTGTTCATCCAGGTTTGAAATATACGTCATCTGGTTATATCCTTTAGGTAGAAGAAAAACAGTCTTAGTCTAAATATTTTTACGATGAATCTAAAAACACAATTTAAAGTGAGCTGGACTTTTGTAGCTGCAGTAGTAATTTTTATTATTCTTATTGTTCTTTCTAAATCAGGTTTGTATCACATCAGTGATTCATTTTTCGGGTTAGCCAATGCGCTTCTGGCGGTAACACTTACCTATACCACTGTCATGTCTGTAAAAAGAATGCGTGCTGCAGGAGAAATAGAATCAGGTTTACTGATGATTTACGGTGCGGGTTTTTTATCCGGTATCTGGCTGTTTGAAGCCATCAATCTCTTTTTCTGATCATTCACATTTGGTCGATATCACCACAAATCAAATCTTACAGCATGATGGATGCATTACGGATTGAGATTCCTTTTGAAAAACAGGAATTCATAGAAACACAAAAGATTAAATCGGATTTACTCTGGAAAGATGTGACGCTGAAGATATGGATCATGCTTATGGCGACAGTAATTCTGATGACATTGGGGTGGATTATGTGTATGAATTTACCGATGAATCGCTACGCTATTGGGATGTTGAAAAGCACTTCGATCTGAAATGGAACATATTTCAGAGTTACAGGATCTATAAAGGTTTTTTGGTCCTTTTTGTGGGAGAATCATTGGTCGATCTGCTGATGTTTAGGGAAGCTGATACGGCAAAGGAGAAGGATGATTATCACAAAATAGAGACTTTTGTCAAAACGAAACTGACCAGCAAAAAACGCTGATACTCACAGGATGATTTGAATAGATAACCGCACGTGCGCCTTTCAGCGGCTGAGCTCTTTAAAAGCGTTTCGTTGTTTCAAGACGAAACGTTTTTTTTGTATTATCTTTGTATCTTCTTATGAACATTTGCAGATGGTAACGATATTAGGCATAGAATCTTCCTGCGACGACACCTCAGCAGCGGTGATTCGCGATGGTGTGATCTGCTCGAACGTGATCGCCGGACAGGCGGTACATGAGCGCTATGGAGGCGTGGTGCCCGAGCTGGCATCGCGCGCGCACCAGCAGAACATCATCCCGGTGGTGCACGACGCCCTGCAGCAGGCGGGAATTGCCAAAGAAGAGGTGACAGCTGTGGCATTTACCCGCGGACCTGGATTGTTAGGCTCACTGCTGGTGGGTACTTCTTTTGCAAAAGGGTTCTCCTCCGCACTTGATATCCCGATGATTGAGGTGAACCACCTGCAGGCGCACGTGTTGGCACACTTCATCAAGGAGGATGAAAACGACGCCGACCAGCCCTCTTTTCCTTTTCTCTGCCTGCTCGTCTCAGGTGGCAACTCACAAATCATCCTGGTGAAATCGCACAGCGAGATGGAGATCATCGGACAGACTATCGACGATGCCGCCGGCGAAGCGTTCGACAAGTGCGCCAAGGTGATGGGACTGGGCTACCCCGGGGGACCGGTGGTCGATCGCCTGGCGAAGGAGGGCGATCCGAAACGGTTCACCTTCAGCAAGCCCAACATTGCCGGCTACGATTACAGCTTCAGCGGATTGAAAACCTCATTCCTCTATTTCCTGCGGGATGAGCTGAAGATGAACGCTGATTTCATCGAACAAAACAAGAACGACCTTTGTGCCTCGCTCCAGCAGACTATCATCGACATCCTGATGAACAAGGTCTACCATGCCGCGAAAGATTTACACATCAAAGAGGTGGCAGTGGCAGGAGGTGTCTCCGCCAACTCGGGACTGAGAAGCGCTTTCGAAGCATACGGCAAGCGTTACGGCTGGAAGATTCATATTCCCAAATTTGCCTTTACCACCGACAATGCCGCCATGGTCGCCATCACGGGTTACTACAAGTATCTCCGCGGCGAGTTCTGCGGACCGGAGGTGTCACCCTATGCGAGAGTCTCCATTTGATATCAGCAAACAAACAATTATCCAGATAGTATGACTGAAAAAGAAAACAATGTCGTTGAGGAAAACAAAAAGAGCCTCAATTTTATCGAAGCGATGGTAGAGAAAGACCTGGCAGCAGGGCGTAACGACGGACGTGTGCAAACCCGTTTCCCGCCCGAACCGAACGGCTACCTACACATCGGTCACGCCAAGGCCATCTGCATCGATTTCGGCATTGCTCAAAAATATGGAGGGGTCTGCAACCTCCGCTTCGACGACACCAACCCGGTGAAGGAGGATGTGGAGTATGTCGATTCCATCATGGAAGATATCCGGTGGCTCGGCTACAAGTGGGGCAACGTTTACTATGCCTCCGACTACTTCCAGCAACTGTGGGACTTCGCCGTGAAGCTGATCCGTGAGGGCAAAGCCTATGTCGACGAGCAGTCGGCCGAGGAGATTGCCCGCCAGAAGGGTACACCTACCGTGCCCGGTACTCACAGTCCCTATCGTGACCGTCCGGTGGAAGAGTCACTTGCCCTCTTTGAGCAGATGAACAGCGGCGAGATCCCCGAGGGAAAGATGGTGTTGCGTGCCAAGATCGATATGGCCGCCTCCAACATGCACTTCCGTGACCCGATTATCTATCGTGTGATCCACATCCCGCACCACCGTACCGGTACCACCTGGAAAGCCTACCCGATGTATGACTTCGCCCACGGGCAGTCGGACTACTTCGAAGGGGTGACCCACTCACTCTGTACGCTTGAGTTCGAAGTGCACCGGCCGCTCTACGACTGGTTCATTGACCAGCTGGCCGACAGCGACTACCGTCCCCGTCAGACCGAGTTCAACCGCCTCAACCTCACCTACACCGTGATGAGCAAGCGCAAGCTGCTCCAGTTGGTACAGGAAAAGCTGGTCTCCGGATGGGACGATCCCCGCATGCCCACCCTCACCGGGATGCGCCGCCGCGGCTACACACCTAAGGGAATCCACAACTTCATCGACAGGATTGGCTACACCAAGTATGACGGTATGAACGACATCTCCCTGCTGGAACATGCCGTGCGTGATGACCTCAACAAGAAGGTGATGCGTGTCTCCGGTGTGATCGATCCCGTGAAGCTGGTGCTCACTAACTACCCGGAAGGGCAGGTGGAGGAGATGGAGGCAATTAATAACCCCGAGGATGACTCAATGGGCAGCCGCAGTGTCAAGTTCACCCGCGAGCTCTGGATTGAACGAGACGACTTCATGGAGGAGGCACCGAAGAAATATTTCCGTCTCACGCCGGGCAACGAGGTGCGACTCAAGAATGCCTACATCGTGAAGTGTACCGGCTGCAGGAAAGATGAACAGGGCAACGTCACCGAGGTGTACGCCGAATACGATCCACAAACAAGAAGCGGTATGCCGGAAGCCAACCGCCGTGTGAAGGGTACCATTCATTGGGTATCCGTTCCCCACAGCCTCGATGCCGAAGTGCGGCTCTACGACCGTCTCTTCATGGTGGAAGATCCTTCGGCCGAGAAAGAGAAAGATTTCCGTGAACTGATGAACCCCGATTCGCTGATCGTCAAAAGAGGCTGCAAGGTAGAGGCATCCCTGAAAGAGGCGAAACCGCTCGACAGCTTCCAGTTCCAGCGCATCGGCTACTTCAACGTCGATAGCGATTCCACTGACGGCAACCTGGTGTTCAACCGCACCGTGGCGCTCAAAGACTCTTGGAAGAAACAGAACGGCTAACGCCAGCAATAAACCGTAGATAAAGCATGGAAGAGTACGATATCGATATTACCCCTCTGATTGAGAAGTACGAGCAGATGCGCGCACTCGGCAAGAAAATCTACCTCGATGCCGATGAGTTCGCCATCCTGGCGGAGTATTACAACTCCAAGGGTGACAATGACGAGGCAGAGCAGCTGATCCGGGAAGGACTGTCGATACACCCCGACAGTCCCGTGCTGATGCTGCTGCGAGCCAAGACCCTGGTTTCTGAGGAGCTTTATGAAGAGGCGCTCGACTACCTGCGGTTGATTTCAGATGAGGGTGGAGTAGAATATGCCCTGCTCCGCATCGAATCACTGCTGCACCTGGACCGGATCGACGAAGCGGATGAGCAGATGTTGGAAACACTGGGCGAGGAATTGATGGCCGAAGAGCATAACTACTTCATCACCGAGTTGGCATACCTCTACAACGATGTGGATCTGTACGACTTTGCAATTTACTTCCTGGAAGAAAGCCTGAAGTTCGATGATTCCAATGTCGATGCTATCGTTGAACTGGCATACGCCTACGAGATGAACGGGGAGCTGGAGAAGGCCATCTTGCAGACCAACCACCTGCTTGACACTGATCCCTACTCCTACGACGCATGGTCCAATATCGGCAAGCTCTACTCCATGAACGGCCAGTACGACAAGGCGATCGATGCGTTCGACTTTGCACTCACCATCGTTGAAGATGACCTGCCGGTGTTGAAGATGAAAGCACTGTCGCTCTACCTGAACGACAACACGCCCGAGGCGATAGCCATCTTTCAGCATTGTCTGCAAAAGGCTCCCGACGACGAATCACTCTATGACTCCCTGTTTGAAGCCTATGAGGTGATGGAGCAATATGATGAGATGCTGAAGTTGATCGACTTGAAGGAATCTATCTTCGGAACCAAAGGAATTCCCGCCAAACGTGCTTTCGTACATCTAATCCGAGGGGAGACCGACAAGGCCAGGGAGCTGTTTGAGCAAATTCCCGAAAGCGACAGGGAGACGCTCGATTACTACATGCTGGAGGGTGAACTGGCGTTCCACGACGACGATTTCAAACGTGCCGAAACAGCCTACATGAAAGCGGCACTCATCTCAGAGGGGAATGAGGAGATCCTCGACCGCCTCGCCAACATCAGCGTGGCACAGGAGAAGTTTGAACAGGCGGCAGCCTACCTTGAGGAGTTGCTGGAGATCGCACCTGATTTCCCCACTGCCAAGTCGCGACTGGCATTCGTCCGCTTCGAGATTGGCTCCAAGGAGCCATTTGATCAGATCATGGCGCAATTCTCAGATGAGGAGCTCCGTTCCCTTCTCACCCTTCTCTCCGGCAGTGGTGCGGAGGAGTATCCGTCGTACAACCGTGAGAAGTTGCTTACCCGCCTGAATGAAGCACGTGAAAACCGGGTGCTCTTCAAGAACATCAAATACTAGCTTTTTTTTATAATTCCAACACGTTATGAGGTTTGTAACCCCATTTTCCTTTTTGTGTCTGTTGCTCATCACATTTTCCTGCAAACGGAGTGTTGATGCCGTTGATCCGCACTCACTCCCGCTGATACCGATGCCGAACAGCGTTACCCTTACCGGCGACTCACTCGATGTTACTCAGGGGTTTAACCTCCTCACAGCCGATCTGCCGGAAGAGAACGCCTTACACATACGCACCTACCTTGAACAGATTTCTTTCCCGTTGAGCGATAAGGGAGTACCTGTCGCACTGGTGATCACAGCGCATCACCCTGAGTTTGCTTCAAAAGAGGGATATGTACTGACAATCGACCGTGGTGGGCTGAAGGTGGAGGCCATCTCCCAGGCAGGACTCTTCTATGGCCTCCAGACTGTGATACAGCTCTCCGGGACGACCAACCTGTTGCCAACGCTGGAGATCACCGATGAGCCACGCTTCCCCTACAGGGGTTTCCATTTTGATGTCTCGCGCCATTTCTACTCCATCGACTTTCTGAAAAAACAGATCGACCAGATGGCAAGGCTCAAACTGAACCATTTTCACTGGCACCTCACCGACGGGCCCGGCTGGAGACTACAAATCAAACAGTACCCGGAGCTGACCGGCATCGCTGCCTGGCGCACACACGAATCCTGGAAGGAGTGGTGGGCATCCGGGCGGAGATACCTCCCCGAAGGTACCCCCGACGCATATGGTGGTTATTATACCCAGGAGGAGGCGCGTGAGCTGGTGCACTATGCTGCCGAGCGTCAGATCACCATCATCCCGGAGATTGAGATGCCGGGTCACTCCGAGGAGGTGCTGGCGGTATACCCCCATCTCTCCTGTACCGGAACCCCTTACAGCAGCAGCGAGTTTTGTATCGGCAACGAGGCTACCTTCAGCTTCCTGGAGGGGGTGCTGGATGAGGTGTTGGCCATCTTCCCCTCCCGGTATATCCATGTGGGGGGCGACGAAGCTTCCCGTGAGCACTGGAAGCATTGCTCCAGCTGTCAATCGAGAATGAAGCAGGAGGGATTGAAGGATGAGGCAGAGCTGCAGAGCTATCTGATACGTCGTGTTGAACAATACCTGCACGCCCACGGACGGAAGCTGATTGGCTGGGATGAGATCCTGGAGGGAGGTGTCGACAGTAGTGCCGTGGTAATGGCCTGGCGTGGCGAGGAAATCGGTATCAGGGCCGCAGAGAAAGGTCACCGGGTGATCATGACCCCCGGTGCATATGCCTATTTTGACAGCTACCAGGGTGAACCGGCGAGCCAGCCGGAGGCGATCGGCGGTTTTCTCCCCCTGGAGAAGGTCTATGGTTATAATCCGGTGAGTGACACGCTCTCCGCGATCACTGCCGGCCGTATCAGCGGGGTGCAGGCGAATCTCTGGACTGAGTACATCGGCAGTGAGGAGCATGCGGAATACATGATCTACCCACGACTGTTGGCGATGGCCGAGGTGGCCTGGACCCTTCCCGCCGGCAAAAACTGGGAGGGTTTTCGCAGGAGGGTGAACAGGGAGATCCCGCGACTGAAGCAACGGGGTTACCATCCCTACGAACTGAGCCGGGAACCGCATGTGACCTTGATGAACGACACCTTGCAGCAGAAAATCCGGATCGATCTCTCCTCGGAGCTCGATCCGGTGGAGATTCGTTTTACAACCAACGGGGAGACACCCGATGCGGGCTCAATACTATATGAATCACCCATTGAGGTAGGCGACTCAGCCTTTCTGCAGGCACAGCTCTTCCGCAACGGAGAGGCGATTGGTGATGTCGTCTCACGCCGGGTGGATTACCACAAGGCGATATGCAAGAAGATGATCTACCACACTCCCTTCAGTCGTTACTACCCCGCCGGGGGCGTAAAGGCACTGATCGACGGACTGCCCGGGGGGTTGTCACACGGCGACGGACGCTGGCAGGGATTCAATCTGCAGGAGATTGATCTGGAGATTGACCTGCTGGAGGAGCTGCCCCTGCATTCACTACAACTGCGTTTCCTGCAAAATGGCAATGCCTGGATCTGGTTTCCCCGCGAAATCACTCTACATGTCTCCGGTGACGGGGAAACATACAGGGAACTGCAACGGTTTGAGAATAGCTTTCCCGTTGACCTTGAGGGAACACATTTTCAGCCGTTCCATTGGAGCGGCACCACCACGGCACGCTTTATCCGGTTGAAGGTCTTTTCCAACGGTAACCCCGGCGGCTGGATCTTCCTCGATGAGATCGTTGTCTGGTGAGGATGAATGGATCAGGGTGCGAAGAATGATACTGCTCCTGACTTTCTCTGGTATACACCCACATGGTTACTGTTCCTTTTCGTACTGGTAAACCGCCTTCCGGATTCTGTCCATGATGGCTCTGCCCACGCCATTCTCCTCAACCGGCTCAATGTAGATCCGGCTGATTTCAGGGTCATCTTCCATCGCATGCAACGCGGCGAAGAGATGGGCCGCCACCTCCAGGTAGTTGTGATCGCTCGAGGTATAGATCAATCGCTGACAGGCAGGTGGTTGCTGCGGAACCCCATGCAGGATCACCCCCGACGATGGCGGCAACTCCTGCTGCGGATCGAAGAGGTAAAGGGGTTTGGTGGGGGAATAGTGGCTTTTCAGTAAACCGGGGGCCACAACCTTCTCCGACGAGCCCTCCTGCAGCACGAACAGACCGGGAAAGGCATCTTCAATATCCTGCAGGGTGATCTTGCCCGGGCGGAGGAGCGTGCAGTGGTTCCCCTCAAGCGAGACGATTGTCGATTCGATGCCCACGGTAGTCTTTCCTCCATCCAGTACCTGATCCACCTCCGGCAGCTGCTTCCTTACATGGGCGGCGGTCACCGGACTCAAATGGCCGAACTTGTTGGCACTGGGGGCGGCTACCGGACAACCGGCGCTGCTGATAAGGGCCAGTGCTAACGGGTGGTCCGGCATTCTGACGGCCACCGTCTCCAATCCCGAGGTAACGATATCGGGTACCCGCTCGCTCTTGGGCAACACCAGCGTAAGCGGACCGGGCCAGAACTTGCCGGCAAGTCGCCTTGCCAGGTCGGTAGGTCCGCTGGTAAGCAGCTCCAGCTCGTCGATTGAGGCGATGTGCACGATCAGCGGGTCGAACGAGGGACGCTCTTTCGCCGCGAAGATGCGTGCCACGGCAAGTGGATCGAGAGCATTGGCACCAAGTCCGTAGACTGTTTCTGTGGGGAACGCCACCAGACCACCCTCACGGATGATGGCGGCAGCCCTCTCAATCTCCTCACTCTTCATCATCACCATTTACATAGGTATATTGGTAATCCATCGGGATGATCTCAAGGTACTCCTCCACGCTACCACCCCGCAGGCAGGTCTCGATGATCCGCCGTCCGGTGGGATGAAGTCCCGGCACCAGGTATTTCTGCAGCTCCGTGCGGAAAAAGTCGTACAGGATCTCGGCACCCGCATCGTAACCCGCGTTCTCCACCTCCGTCTGCTTGTGCACCTGCAGGAAGCGGGAGGGGATCTTGGCCCCTTCAATGGTGAGGTAGTTCAGCTCAAAGCCGAGCAGCGGACAGCGGGCTGCCTGGTACTGGTCGTGACGCAGCTTGGCATTGCCCCTGCGGGTGAGGTATTCACGCATCAGCAGCTGCGGTTTGAAGCCCACCTTCCAGGCGCCGATATACTGGTTGGGGGTCAGCGTGTAACGCACGCGCGGGGTGTGGATAATCTGGTCCAGCAACAGGTTGGCGTGGGTAATCATCTCTCCCGTGGCAAACGGCCAGTAGGAACCGACTCCCTCGCTGCCCATCCCGCCGCCATCCACGATGCTGGGATTGGCATGACCGCGCGGTGCTGCCAGTCGCCAGAGCCATGCCAGGGCAGGGGGTAAGATATGGAACAGGCCCATGATTCCGTAGGTGGGGTTCTCCTTTGTACAGGGTGGGGTGCGTACTCCGAAGCTGCGGATATCAACCGTCACGGGCTGACCCACTACGTTGGGCACTATCTCCCTGGGCACGATTACACGAGGGTTGGGACAACGTTTGCCGGGACTGTCCTCCGTATGATCCCAGATCAGCGCGGTGCCACCGGGGATTGATTCGATGTTCAGGAAGAGCAGCGGCTCCTTGGGTTTGATTGTCAGCTTCTCCAGAAACGGTTCATCGCCATAGTCGGTGATGCCGTCCACACGGATGAACCAGCCGTTCTCTGCATCGGTGACAGTCAGTTTGCCATTGTTCTTCTGCAGGGAGGGGTGACACAACGCCATATCGTCGGTCACCGGGTTGAATGAGCAGAAGAGGGGGAAGTTGATCAGTCGCCTTTCGCCGGTGAGACTGTTGGTGCCAATCAGCACTTGTCCATTTTCCTCCCGCACGATGTTCTGCAGCATCTCGCTCTTGCCACCGCCGCTGGCACCCTCGTGCATGAAGGTGGTGATGTTGTCGTAGGGACTCACAACCTGCACCGTGGAGCAGTGGGCGGTGATCCACCCCTCCCGCTCACCCTTTGTAAGCAGGGCGCCGTAGAGCCCCTTCTTGGCGCTGGGTCCCGGGTAGAGGTTGTAGGAGAAGATCTCGTGTAGCTCCGCGGAACGCTTGTGCACCACGATCTGCTTTCCCTGGAAATGGGTGTGGCGGAAGGTGGGTGCCACATAGATGGCCGATTCGATGGCAAAACCTTCAGGCAGTTCCTCAAGAGGGATGATCTGTTGCAGCATGGCCAGCCCGAGGGCGAAGAAACCTGCATTAGCCGGAACGATGGCAACACCCCCGGAGCCGATGCCGTCGCGCCCGGCGAAGTAGAAGAAGAGAGCCAGATCCCGCGACTGCAGCCATGCGATGGTCTCCTTACGCAGCAGATCAAAGTCGTAGCCCATTCTGTCGCTGAACCGCTCCTTGTCGCTTGGCAACTGGTCGCCGATCAGCATGGTGTCGGGATCCCTGCGGCGCATATAGGCTTCGGTATAGTTCGCCGAGACACCGTTCGAGACCCTGTGAACCACCGCTTCGGTCACCCTGCCCCGGTCCGGCAGGCTGTATGCAACCTCAAAACTCTGGCTGTCACTGCCACCCACGGCGGCAGTGGCCAGCTCTGTCGTATTGTTGAAAACCTGAAAAGACCTGCATCCCGTGAGAATTTCCACAGCGTCTGCAGGCAAAGCTATGTTTTTTGTTTCCAGAAGTTGAAATAAATGATTCATCGTTTGTAATTTGAGGAGTTGATAACCTAAATATTGGCTGTAAAGATAGTGATTGTAGTTTATTAATTAAGCGATGCTTAATTTTTGTACTCCATGTTTCAGAAGTTTGCCGGCGATTGGATCCAGAGCATCTCGCTGATTCCGTCGTGATTGTTGACAGCATCCCTGGGAGTCTTCGCGCTGAAGCTGATGCTGTCTCCCTGGTTCAGCAGGTACTGCTTCTCACCGAGGGTGAATCTCACCTCGCCGGTGAGTAGGTGACAGAACACCTCTCCATGGGTACCCGCGAAGAGTTGTTCTATACCGGATCCCTTGGCGAAGCGGAGCAGGTAGGTGTCCATCTGTTTGTTTGTGTCGTTGTGTGAGAGCATATAGACATTGGTGCCGGAGCTGTTCCCTTCGCTGTGTTTCATTTCGCTGCGCTTCACAACAGGGTTTCCCGCGCTCGCTTCATTCTCGCCAATCAGTTCGCCGACAGTGGTATGGAGCTGCTCTGCGATGCTTTTCAGTGTGATGACGGAAGGGAAGGATTTCGATTTTTCAATCTGTGAGAGGGCGCTGGCGCTGATGCCCACCCTCTCCGCCAGCTCCCCCAGGTTGAGCTTGCGCAGTTCTCTTTTTCGTTTGATTCTTTCGCCGATACGGTTCATGTTTTAAAATTTTGTGCAAAGTTAAACTTTATATTATTAAGTACAGCTTAATTTTATGGGTAATTCTCAATGTTTTTGCTCCTGAGTGCAATTTCGTGGTGAGATTCACGCTTAATTTAGAAAAAATAACAAATTCTCATGCAAGGAATTCCTCCTCTCCTGCTTTCATGATTGAAGTACAATAATTCGTAACATTTAAAACTACAAAATTATGAAGATTACCCATCTACTTTTTGCAACTGGAATAATGCTCGGCATGCTGGTCCTGCCCTCATGCCTGGACGACGACGATGACGTGAGCCGGCTCTATCCCAACGCCCTTGTGACGGTAAAGGAGGCAGCGGACGAAACGGTCTTTTTCCAGCTGGATGAGGAAACCACCCTGCTGCCGGTGAATCTTACCTCACACCCTTTCGACTCAAAAGAGGTGAGGGCACTGGTCAATTACGAGGAGGTAGACGACTCCAGCGAGGAGTATGATCAGGCCGTCAGGGTGAACTGGATCGACAGCATCCGGACAAAGCCGATGGCACCCAATCTGGGAGAGGATAATGACAATGAATATGGCAATGACCCCGTGGAGATCGTATCCGACTGGGTGACAATAGCTGAAGATGGTTATCTGACCCTTCGTTTCCGAACAATGTGGAGCCAACTGGGAATCACCCATTACGTGAACCTCATCCCCACCAACAATCCCGAAAACCCCTACGAGGTGCAATTCAAGCACGATGCCAATGGCGATGTATCCGGCAGGGTAGGAGACGGACTGGTCGCCTTCAGGCTGGATCAGCTTCCCGATACGGAAGGAGAAACAGTGAAGCTGAAGCTGATATGGGATTCGTTCAATGGAGAGAAATCGATGGAATTTGATTACCGTACACGCGCTGCCACACCGGCATCTTCAGCCATTGCCGCCGCGAGAAGCGTGATACCCCTGCAGTAAACCGATTGCTGAAAGGGATAGACCTTTTCAGCATCCTTAAATTTTTTTATCACAAAAAAATGAGGGTTGGTTGTACATTTGCACCATGTGCAACCAACCCCTTTCATCGGTTGAGGGGCACCAGTAATCAGTCCGGAGAAGATTGGTCAATGATTGAAAAAGAAAACAGTGAGCGTGAACTCATCCGACAGATCGTGCAAGGCAACAGATTTGCCATGAAGCGGTTTTACGATGACTATGCCGGGTATCTTACCGCGGTATCTGCCCGTTACATCTCAAACAGGGATGATATCAAGGATGTTTTGCAGGATAGTTTTCTGAAGATTTTCAACGCCATACATATGTTTGAATACAGGGGAGAGGGATCGTTGCGGGCATGGGCTTCACGCATCGTGGCCAACGAATCACTGAGGCATCTCAGCGCAAATGAAAAGATGCAGTTCATGAGTTTACCCGAGGAAGAGTTGCCCCTTGCGGCAGAGGAACCGGAACCGGACTTCGACGATATTCCCGTTGCGGTCATTCAGGAGATGATCCGTATGTTACCCCCCGGCTACCGTACCGTCTTCAACCTTTATGTATTCGAACAGAAGAGTCACAGGGAGATTGCTTCCATGCTGCACATTGCAGAAAGCAGTTCCGCATCACAACTGCACAGGGCCAAGGCCATACTGATGAAAGAGATTGAGTTGTACCGCTTAAAGAAAAAGCACGATGAACGATCAATGGCAAGATAAATTGCGCAACCGGATGGCGCTGCATGAAGAGCCTGCACCGGAAGGGATGTGGGAAGGGATTGAGCAGCGCATCATTGCCGGGAATATGCCCCTGAAGAAGGCGGTCGTCACCCGGCGGCTGTGGGCCTGGCGTACAGGAGTGGTAGCGGTTGCCGCGGCCGTAGCCATCCTGCTGATATTCGTCGTGCGCTTCAACCCGGCAGACACCCCGACCGGTGAGTTGTTTACCGAAGAGAAGGTGACAACCCCGCCGCAACCCCAGCCTCCCACAATGGAGATCACACCTGTTGAAAACAGGGAGGAACGATCCTCCATCTCACATGTTACTACACCAGCATCCACACCTGCATCCACACCGGAAATAACCCTTGCTGCACCCGACATGCTTGTTGCTGAGCAGCCAACCGAAGAAATCACG
Source organism: Proteiniphilum sp. (assembly GCA_036733365.1). Classification (GTDB taxonomy): domain Bacteria; phylum Bacteroidota; class Bacteroidia; order Bacteroidales; family Dysgonomonadaceae; genus Proteiniphilum. Next base: position 2,101 of record DAINAS010000025.1, on the reverse strand, counting down.
ATGAGTGGAAGCGAAAGTGAACAGAGAATCATTGCCCCTGAAGAGGAGGTCATCAGCATGGGGCCCGACCCGTTATTGGCAATGAATGAAAACAGTGATCAACAACCATCCTCCAGATGGCAGACCGGCCTCTCCGCATCTAATTTCCCTGGTGGAGCCTCAGAAACCTATCCCGGATACGTCACCCTCGCGCTCACGGAAACGGTGGAGGAGCAGTATCATTTTCTTGCCAACGACACCAGGGAGCGTGCATACACCGATGTGCGACACCATCAGCCCCTCAGGTTCGGACTCACCTTCCGCTACAACATCAACCAAAGATGGAGTTTGATGAGCGGATTGACCTACTCAAAATTATCTTCGGAGCTTCAATCGGGAAGCGGCAACTACTATTACGATGACAAGCAGACGCTGCATTTCATTGGCGTTCCCGTGAATCTCGCCTACACCTTCTGGCAGAGTCCCAACATATCGGCATATCTCTCAACCGGCGCTCTTGTGGAAAAGAACGTGGCCGGACGCCTGACCTCAAACTACTACATCGACAATCAGCTGGAAACAACTACCTGGGAGAAAATATCCATGGATCAACTGCAATGGTCCGCCAATGCTGCCATCGGACTGGGATACCGGATTTCGAACCATGTAGGACTCTATGCCGAGCCAGGCATCTCCTATTATTTCAGAAACGGAAGTCAGTTGGAGACCATTTACAGCGACAACCCGTTCAACTTCAACCTCCAGGTCGGTCTGCGATTTACCCTGGGAGAATAATATCTTTTTGATTTACGGACATCTTTTCTCCGGGCAAGGATCAATTTGGTTCATTTCTCTTTTTGGCTTTTCTCGCTGTGTCAATTCCTGCCTTTTGCACCCCTTTTTACCTGTTCAAAACTTGTACAGGTTCTAATCTCGTTCTAATATGGTTCTAATCTCGTTCTAATATGCGTCTAATAGCTTAAAGCAAGAAAGGACTTTGTTCCGAGTGAAATAAGATTTATTTTAGAGCGATCACAACCGATGAACCTGCGAAAATCTCTTTCAAGAAAAATTGAAGACATGTGAACTTTTTTCTTGGATTTCCGGAATAGATTGCTTTACTTTGAATTTTAAAGCTATTCATTTGACAATGAGTCATTCAATATAAACCTTTTAAAAGAGATGAGTTATGGCAATTTCAAAAAATGGTTTAACGGGCGGTGTCTCCGGTAAAATTGGGAACGTAGTTGGAGTCAGTAGAAATGGCAGTTTTTACTTTCGCAGTATGCCAGTCGAGACAAAAGATCCCAGGACGGAAAAGCAGGTTACGCAACGGAGTAAGTTTTTAGTGACCCAGTCGTTTCTGCGAACCTTCTCACCCTTTCTTCGTATGGGCTTTCGTTTCGAAGCAATGGGAATGAAGAGCACCTTCAATGCAGCCATGTCTGTGAATATGCCGCATGTGATCAAAGATGAAAACAATGGTTTTGTGGTTGATTATCCGAATGTCCTTGTTTCGAAGGGGCTGCTGCGGACATCGGAGATCACAGCAGCCACCGTGGCTGAGGGGGTATTCTGTGTGAACTGGAACGATGTCAGTGGTGACAACGCAAGCTACAACGATGAGGTGATGATGCTTGCCTACAACCCTGAAAAAAATGTTGCGGTATACGACCTCCATGCCGGCAAAAGGGAGCACCTGGAGGCTCGGCTTGCATTGCCGATGAATTGGGAGGGCGACTCGGTGGAGACCTATATCGCATTCATGTCGGCCGACTTTACGCAGGTATCCGACAGTCTCTACGCCGGCAGGCACTTGGTTGAGGTGTAATAATTAGTGGACTACAATATTTTGAATCAGTTTTGGTTTAATCTGACAGTGATGGGTAAAAAGTCAAATTATAAATTAAAAAATGCCCACTGTCTGATCAAGTCTGAACTATTCCAACTTATTTCAATGTGAATCCCACTGGCACTTTAAGGACGTCAGCATCATACATGTTGATGTATAATTCTATTTCTTTTGTTGCACCCTCGTAGGTTACACTGTATTTATCCAGTAGACCAACACCAAATGGACTGTTCTTGGTTTTAAACTCACAACAACTCCCAATTCTGTAAT
>DAINAS010000024.1:0-44035 GCA_036733365.1 Proteiniphilum sp. | reverse complement strand
AGGAACAGACCTTTTGCAGAAGGAATGATATTCCATTCTGACCGGGGTATCCAGTATGCCTGCAAACAGACTGTCAACCTTTTGAAATCCTTGAAGCTGGAACAAAGTATGAGTGGAAAGGGAAATTGTTGGGATAATGCTGTGGCTGAAAGCTTTTTCAAAACTTTCAAATCTGAATTGGTCTATGGGACCAAACTCAAAACAAGAGAGCAAATGCGCTTGCAGGTATTTGAATATATTGAATCCTGGTATAATCATAAAAGGAGATTCTCAGCATTGGGTAACTTAACCATTGATGAATTTTGGAATCAGTATAATCTTAAAAAAGAATCAATTAAAAATGTCGCTTAACTTTTTGTCTCAATTAAGTTTGCAAGACCATTGGGGCTTTATCAAACTATGTAAATAGCTTCTGATTTATTTAATTATTTTGACAAAATGTAGCCAAAATTTTTGTTTGATTTAGATAATTAACTAAATTGCACGAGAAATCAAAAAAAACTAATATTCGAAGAACATTCAATTAGAATATCCCAAAAATATTATTTACTAACAATTTAAAATTAATACTATGACATGGTTATGGGTGATATTAATCGTAGCAGCTATAGGCGGATTAATTGGTTTTTTTAGTTCCGGTAAAACAGAAGATGCAGTTTCAGGAGCAGTAGGCGCAGGCATGGGCTGTGGATATATAATTTTGCAAATCTTCCTGGGTCTTGTAGGATTGTTTATCCTTATTTCTCTTGGTAGCTGGCTGTTTGGATCATGTTCTTAACAGGTCTAATAGGTGGAAGTGTAGGTTTAAATCCTTGTGATTTTAATTATTAATTGAAAATAGAAAAATAACTCTATCTGTACATATATTACAAGTGTTTATATAGGTAATCTTTGTACAACTGTATACATATAAAAAAGTGATTTTGTTGTTAAATGTAAAATATTTGTCTTTAACTGCAAGATGTTCCCCCACATTTTTAATCATTAATATCTAACTATGGGGACAGTTAGGTGAAAATTAAAAAATAAATCATGAAAAAAATTACTTTGCTAATTTCTTTGTTATTAATTTCAGTTGTTATCTATGCTCAGAGAAACAACTTAGTTGATGTTGTTTATCTTAAAAATGGTAGTATTTTAAGAGGAATAATAATTGAGCAAGTACCTAATGAGTCGATTAAGTTACAAACCTCTGATGGGAATATTTTTGTTTACCAAACGAATGATATTGAAAAGATAACAAAAGAAGATGCCATCAAACAATCACGAAGTCAGTTGTCTTATGGTAGTAATGAGTTGCAACATAGAAAAGGGTATATTGGACTGTCTATTGGACCTTCATTTGCAATTGGTGATTTAAGTGATTTACCAGTTGGAGCAATATTAAATCTCGTTGATTTTGGCTATTTATTTACAGATAATATTGGTGTTGCTGCAAAATGGTTTGGAACTGCACATACAGAAAGTGGTATAACATTTGGTGTTGGAGGATTAATGGGAGGTTTGTTAGCATCCACTCCAATAAGTGAAAAAATTAATTTTGAGGGTAAAGCTTTAATAGGATCCGGCGTATTTGTAGCCACATACGATGGAGATTCAGAAACATCTGAAGCTTATTTTGGATATGATCTCGGAGTAGGTTTAAGATTTAACACCAGTGAAAAAGTATCTTTACTACTAAATGCTGATTATATTGGAGTATCAGATTACAGTTCTATTAATGTCACTTTTGGTGTAGCATTTAGATTGAAATAAAATCTTTTTAAAATGCATTTAATATGGGAAGTAGTTTTTTTTATTATAATATATAGGAGCCAATTGACCCAATAGCATCATTTAATATGATGGACATGGATCATAGAAAATATAGAATAAAACGAGCTATTTGATATGTTGAGGTGCCAATTCGGGATTTTAGATATTGGCAGGGAGTAAAATGATAGTTAAGTATCAGCATAATAATTGAATAATAAAATTAGGTTCGAGTCCCTTCGGCCGCACAGCAAAACTCTTTTCAGGGAAACCTGAAGGGAGTTTTTTTTGTTTGTCAACTGCAGTTTTTCCACTGTGATAGAAGCATCATCACCTTTAATACTATAAAAAGGAACATTCTGGTTCTTTGTATAAGATAAAATCACTAAATTGCGCGATTAAAATCTTAAATATTCTGAGAAACATACATGCCTGGATCAATTTATACCAACAAGCTCTATTAAAAACATGAAATTATGAAGCGTACTTTTATTTCTTTATGGCTGATTTTATTGACGATCTTTTGCTTTGCGCAACCCCCTAGGATGCCGCAGAGTAAGGTTGAAACCAAAACCATTCAGAGCAAGGTACTGAACGCCGAACGCGAGTATACCATTTACCTTCCCCTTTCCTACGGGCAGGAAAAGGACAAAAAATATCCCATTCTTTACCTTCTTCACGGGATGAACGATACCAACAAGGGGTGGTATGAGCGTGGACACGTCAAAGATGTGGCAGACCAACTCATCGCCTCCGGAGAGGCGGTTGAGATGATCATCGTGACCCCAAACGCAGGTGGAAACATCTACGAGGGGGCATGGAACGGCTACTTCGACATGCCGGGTTGGGCCTACGAAACCTTCTTTTTCACTGAATTTCTGCCCTATATTGAATCTACTTACAGGGTCATCGGAAACAAAGAAAACCGTGCGGTTGCCGGTTTGTCGATGGGTGGCGGTGGTGCCACGGTATATGGGCAGAAGCATCCTGAACTGTTCAACTCGGTATATGCGATGAGTGCCCTGATGGATATCCCTCAGCGGGATGCAGCTCCTTCACAGCGCCCCGATGACAAGATGGCAATCCTCACGAAATCGGTTCAGGAGAACAGTGCCGTACGCTTTGTGACTGAGGCTGATGAAGAACGCATCAAAACACTGCGTTCGGTGAACTGGTTTGTAGATTGTGGGGACGATGATTTTCTGCTCGACCGCAACATCGAGCTCACTCAGGCCATGCGCGAAAAACAGATCAGGCATGAGTTCCGGGTACGGGATGGTGGACATACCTGGGAGTACTGGCATTCTGCCTTGTACAACTGCCTGCGATACCTCTCCCGCAATTTCAGGAAGTAATTAATAACAATAATAAAAGTCTGTTCAAATGAAACGATTGACGATTCTGGCATTGGCCTTGTTTGTTACTGCGATCACCTTCGCACAGCAAGCACTATGGGGTGGCTCACAAATTGTGTCCCCCGAGATACATGACAATCATACTGTTACGTTCCGCCTGAGGGCGCCCAAGGCGGTGAAAGTGGAGGTGACCGGCGACTTCCTGGCACCCCAAAAGATGGAGACACCTTTCGGCACCTTCGATGCCCCTGGAACAGCCCAGCTCAAAGAGGGTGAAGGAGGCGTCTGGGAGTATACCACTCCGGAACCACTTGCTTCTGAACTTTACAACTACTCATTTATAGTGGATGGCCAGCGCATGAATGATCCCTCTAATGTAGCCATGGTACGCGACGTAGCCTCGGTGACCAACCTGTTCATCATCCCCGGCCATCCCGGTGATCTCTACAGCGTGAACGATGTGGCGCACGGAACGGTTGCCCGTCGCTGGTACGACAGTCCCACGCTGAAGGAGCAACGACGCATCACCATATACACTCCTCCCGGTTACGAGAGCGGTAAGCAGTCCTATCCTGTTTTTTATCTGTTGCACGGATCGGGTGGCGACGAAGAGGCGTGGATCGCGCTGGGACGCACCGCCCAGATACTGGATAACCTGATTGCTCAGGGGAAAGCGAAGCCAATGATCGTTGTGATGCCCAATGGCCATACGCAGAACGCAGCGGCCCCGGGAGAATCCAGCCGCGATTATATTCCCGCTATGGGAGGTGGTCCCCGCAAGGCTGTAGCCGGCATGGAAGAGAGCTTTGGTGACATCATGAAGTTCGTGGAAAACAACTACCGGGTGAAGAAAGGGAAAACCAATCGTGCTGTCGCCGGCTTATCGATGGGAGGCATGCATGCTGCTGCCATCTCTGCCCAATATCCAAACACTTTCGATTACGTGGGTGTCTTCTCCGCACCTCCCATTGCTGCGCTGATGGCACGTGACAACGTTGATGCTGCCAAAGCTACTGAAGAGTTCGTTGAAAAACTGAAGGTTCAGCAGAAGAACGGCTTCAACCTTTACTGGATTGCCTGCGGAGACACCGACTTCCTCTATCAAAGTGTGATCGACAGCATGAAGAAGATGGATGAGATCGGGTTCAACTACACCTATCGTGAGAGCGGTGAAGGCCATATCTGGAGGAACTGGCGCATCTATCTCTCAGAGTTTGCACCCATGTTGTTCAAATAGGATCATGTTGTAAGAGGATATTTATCTGGGCGATCGCTATTTCGATGCCTTCCGGAATGAAATCTCCTCTCCTTATGGTTAAGAACTGCGTATTGTCATGATCTTTTTACTTTTAGTGTAAACCCATTAATGGACTGGTAAGACATCGGTTGGTAACCTTTCATAGAGGTCGTCTCATAACACCACATGAGACGACCATTTTTTTGTTTTTACATTGCTTTTAGTGTGATTCTTTTTCAGGGATTGACAAGGACGAGACAGGGTTCTCAGTGCCTCTAGCCTTATTGCACCCTTATTGCACCCTTATATCCACTCCGATAATTATGGGAGTGGATATAAGGATACTATTAACTTAGAATATAAGAAGAGCCTTCAATAACAGGCGAATCGCATTTTCAGGATGAGGCACATTGCACAAAAAAGAGAGACTGCCTCTGTTTTGAGACAGTCTCAATGAAGGGATAATCAAGATATTCTTTGTTTTGCCTTTGTTTTCAATCATAAATATTTTGATAAAAGCATATGTTTGGACTATATTTGTCATTGCATCATCATATCAATATATGATGGTGCGAGACAACAATACCTGATGCAAATCTTTTGAAAGCGTGAGAAAAACACTTCTTCAACAACGTAATAAATGGAATATGAAGAACATAACAGTACTGTTGATATTTTCACTGCTCTCTGCACCTCTTTTCTCTCAACGTACGCAAAAGCCGGTGCTGCATGGGAAGCACTGGATGGCCATCACCGGCAAACCGCTGGGTGCTCAGGCGGGAGCCATGATCTTCCAGCAGGGAGGCAATGCGGTGGATGCCGCCTGTGCCATGCTGGGGGCCACCTGTACCCTCTGGGACGTGCTGAGCTGGGGTGGTGAAACACAGGCGCTGATCTACAACCCCTACACGAAAAAGGTGATCGCCATCAATGCGCTGGGAGTTGCTCCGACGGGAGCCACGGCGGAATATTTCAAAAGCCTCGGATATGATTTTCCACCAGAATATGGTCCCCTGGCGGCGGTTACCCCCGGCACGGTCGGTGGGTTATGCCTGATGCTGGCACGTTACGGCACCATGAGCCTGGAGCAGGTGCTGGCACCCTCGCTGGAGCTGGCTGCCGGCTTCCCGGTCGACATCCCCCTGGCCAGCAGCCTGGCACGCAACAAGGAGATGCTGAAGCAGTGGCCCTACAGCCGCGATCTTTTCGTCACCCGTCCCGGTGAGGAGCAGGAGACCCCGGTGGCGGGAGAACTCTTCGTACAGGAGGAGTTGCTGTCGACACTGCAGAAGCTGGTGGAGGCGGAACAGATGGCGTTGCAGGCCGGCAAGAGTCGCGAGCAGGCGATTTGGGCAGCTTACGACCGATTTTACCGGGGTGATATCGCCGTTGAGTTTGTTCGTGGTGTACAGGAACAGGGAGGCTTGATCACGATGGGCGACCTGGCAGGGTGGCAGCCTCAGGAGGAAGAGCCGCTGCATGTGAATTACAAGGGAATAGACCTCTATAAGCTGCAACCATGGTCGCAAGGACCGGCACTGCTGCAGAGCCTCAACATCCTGGAGCATTTCGACCTGAAAGCGATGGGATACAACTCACCGCAATACATCCATACCCTTTACCAGGCGATGAACATGGCTTTTGCCGACCGCGACTTTTACTACGGCGACCCCGCATTCCGTCCGGACATACCCATCAAAGGGCTTCTGGATAAAGAATATGCCCGACAACGGGCATCGGAGATTTTGCCGGATAGGAACAACCCGTCGGTGGGGCCGGGTGATCCCTATCCCTTTGAGGGGAAGAGAAACCCTTACCTGAAGCTGTTGAGAGAACGCGGTTTCGACATCGATCCTGACGGCAAACGCGATTTCGTGCCGCGACACGATGCGATTACCTCTGTTGAAAGGGATTTGAGGAGGGATGATGTTGCAGTTGATGCTGCCGGGATGGTTGTTGCAAGCGGATCCAGATTTTCACCTGAAGAAGCTGTCGACTCCCTCTATATGGACCGTCTCTGGCGCGGTACCACCACCATTCAGGCAGCCGATGCCGAGGGATGGGTGGTCTCGGTCACCCCCTCGGGGGGATGGATCCCCGCCTGCATCGCCGGCAACACCGGCGTGGGAATGAGTCAGCGACTGCAGAGCTTCGTGCTGGATGAAGCGCTCAACCCCTTCAACGTGGTGGAGCCGGGAAAGCGGCCACGGGTGACGCTCACCCCCTCGCTGGCACTGAAGGAGGGAGAGCCGTTCCTCTCCTTTGCGGTGCAGGGAGGCGACACACAGGAACAAAACCAACTGCAGCTCTTCCTGAATATGGTGGAGTTCGGTATGAACGTGCAGCAGGCATGCGAGGCAGCCAACATCAACACCAACCAGCTGTGGCTCTCGCTGGGCGGAACAAAAACAGGGGAGCGTGCACCGCGGCCCGGAGAGCTGCTGTTGAATGCCAGCACACCCGACAGCGTGCGACAGAAACTGACTGGCATGGGCTACACCCTTCATTTCTCCGACCGCACCAGCGGTCCCCTCAATGCCATCTGGTTCGACCGCGATCAGGGCACCTTCTGGGGCGGCAGCAGCAACTATGGGGAAGACTACGGCATTGGATGGTAATTTCGATTTAGACTACTTTATGTGGTGAGAAAATGAAAAAATGATATCTTTGAACTCAATAAGTCTGATAATAATATAAGAAACAGATGGGAAAAACAATCATCGCACTGCTGCAGGAGACAGTGGAGAAATATGGAGAGCGCCCTTTCCTTTATGAAGCGCGCAACGGGGCAGATTACACATCCCTTACCTTCAGGGAAGTACAGGAGCAATCGATCCGCTTTGCGGCAGGCCTGATGGCATTGGGCCTCGGTGCAGGTGAGCGGGTGTCGCTCATCTCGGAAGGGAAGAACAACTGGGTGCTGGGTGAGCTGGGGGTACTCCACGCCGGGGCTGTCTGCGTGCCGCTCTCGGTGAAGCTGGAGACGGTACAGGACATCACCTTCCGCGTCAACCACTCCGATTCGGTGATGGTGCTGGCTTCTGACCAGCAGATCGCGAAGCTGCGCCCCATGAAGGAGCTGTTCACCACGGTGAAGCGCTACATCCTGCTCGATCCGGTAGAGGAGGTTGCGGACGATGAGATCTTTTTCGACAAGGTTCTGGAACTGGGCGATGCCCTGCTTACGGCTGACAGGAAACAGGTGGAGGAAAGGATGGCCGCTGTGGAGCCCGACAGCCTCGCCAACATCTCCTACACCTCCGGCACCACGGCCAACCCAAAGGGGATCATGCTGTCGCACGACAATTATGTCTGCAATGTGGAGCAGGCGGTGGACCACCTCAACGGCATCCCTTCTTATTTCCGTACGTTGCTGATTCTGCCATGGGATCACTCCTTCGGACATACCGCCGGCATCTATGCCTTCATGAAATGCGGTGCCGCCATCGCCTCTGTGGCAGCCGGCAAGAGCGCCATGGAGATCCTGCGCAACGTGCCCAAAAGCATGAAGGCGATCAACCCCCACCTGCTGATGAGCGTGCCGGCGCTGGCTACCAACTTCCGGAAGAACATCGAGGCGGGGATTGAGAAGCAGGGCAAAACCGCCTGGCGTCTCTTCCGCCAGGGACTGAAGGTGGCCTATGCCTACAACGGCGATGGGTACAACCGCGGTCGTGGCAAGCGGGCACTGCTGAAGCCGCTGGTCGCCTTCTACGACAAGATGATCTTCTCGAAGATCCGACAGAGCTTCGCCAGTAACCTGGAGTACTTCATCGGAGGTGGTGCCCTGCTCGACATTGAGCTACAACGTTTCTTCTATGCCATCGGCATCCCCATGTACCAGGGCTACGGCCTCTCGGAGGCATCGCCCATCATCTCCGCCAACTCTGCACAGGCCCATAAGCTGGGCTCCTCGGGCAAGACCATGCCACGCATGGAGATCCGCATCGGTGATGAGGCGATGAACCCGCTGCCGGTGGGTGAGAAGGGTGAGATCCTGATCAAAGGAGGAAATGTGATGAAGGGTTACTGGAAGAACCCCGAGGCGACAGCCGAGACCATTGTCGACGGCTGGCTCCGCACCGGTGATATGGGTTACCTCGACAGCGACGGCTACCTCTATGTGCTGGGACGTACCAAGTCGCTGCTGATCAGCAACGACGGTGAGAAGTTCTCACCTGAAGGGATTGAAGAGTCGATTATGGCACAGTCGGAGTACATCGACCAGTGCGTGTTGCACAACAACCAGAGCCCTTACACCACGGCTCTGCTTACCCTCAACCGGGAGGCGCTGAAACGGCGCACCTCTGATCCGGCCGAGGCGGCACGCATCATCGCCGGTGAGATCGCGGCCTATATGAAGGGTGGAAAGCACGATGGCCTTTTCCCCTACCGCTGGATTCCCTCTGCCTTCGCGGTGATCGAGGAGCCCTTCAGCGAGAAGAACGGGATGGTCAACTCCACCATGAAGATCGTGAAGCACAAGGTGTATGAGAACTATGCCGACCGGATTGCAGAACTGCATACGGCAGAAGGGAAGAAGCCCGACTCAGATAATAACCTCAGCGTATTGAAACGGTTGCTGGGATAAGAGAAGGGGTTATTGTAGCACTCGGAGGATATAAGAGGTTACGGGGGATAGGATATCTCCAATGACTGGAAATCTTGCAAAGTGGCTGTCTCATCGTATGAGATGGCCTTTTTCTGTTTTTAGGTTAGAGTTTGAGTAGCCCTATTTCAGGAAGAGACAACCTACCTTCTTCGTTACAAGTTCTAATCTCGTTCTAATCTCGTTCTAATATGGTTCTAATATGGTTCTAATAGATTCGAACCAGATTAGAGTCAGTTACGACTGAATTGATACGCAGTAAAAAGCCATATAAGGCGAATCTTAGTGTCTGGGATGAAAAAAAGCCATCTCATTTGTATATTGAGACAGCCTCTTTGCGCATGAATTGCCAAACATAGATGAAGCAATAATAAAAAAAGTAATATTTTTTTCATGACATTTTTTAAGATTGTATTACCTGAGTACACTCATATACAAATCAAAACGGCCTTCGGTAATATGCAATACATTGTTTGCATCCTCTGTACAGGGTACTTCGAACGCAAAACGACCGCTTAAAATTTTATTCTCTAAATCCATCTTAGTGATGTAAATACCTGCAAAATCATATACCAGTACGGTACATTCTGGGTAAAGATCAAATCCACAAGATACCCTTCCACTATTGGAACCGAGCTTTGGATTTTTTATAAAAAATCCCATTCTACCCTCTTTCCCTCCCGCATAGAAATCTAAATGTATATAGTTACCGTAGTCTCTATACTCCGCCTTCATTGGAGGGAATTTATATATACCTGGTAGCTTACTTGTCACCCACAACTCTCCGTTTACCAGGCAGCCAATGGTATTTGCTCCTTTCTATGTTTCTGGGGGCAATTCGGTCCATTCTTTAACCTCTTTTTCGCAGGAGGTCATGCAGAACAATCCCAGAAATGACAGCAGAATGATCCATCGAATGGGTTTCATAATCACTTTTTTTAGAGGTTAAACAGATATCGCTGCACATGTTATCACACAGCTGTGGTATCCTATGGTGATGAATAGAGAAACAGGACTATGCTCCTGTGGAGGACTCTTTCTTCGGCAGATCACACATGTTGCAGCCTCCGCAGCGTGTGTGGTCTTTCTGTATGAAAAAGAAGTGGTAGATCTGTCGCAGGAGGATGATTCCCACGATGATCCCGATGATGATGACGATAAATAGCTGCAGATCCATATCTTCTAAACAATTGTATTCTTTAATTGGTTCGATAACCTTTCGTTAATCCTACATGAACAGGCTCCCCACCTGGAAGACCAGGAAGGCGACAAGCCAAGCCAGGCCGGTGGAGTAGAAGACGCTGAAGAGTGCCCATCCCCAGGAGTGTGACTCCTCCTTGATGGCGACGATGGTGGCGATGCAGGGGAAATAGATCAGCACGAAGAGCAGGAACCCGGCGATCACCAGCGGGGTGAAGACTGGTGTTCCGTCGGCGTAACTCTCCGATTGCAATCGTTCCTGCAGCGACTGCTGGTCTTCGCTGTCACCGGTGTAGAGCACCCCCATGGTGCTGATCACGATCTCCTTGGCGGCCATCCCCGAAAGGAGGCTCACTGATATCTTCCAGTCGAACCCGAGCGGCCGCATCACCGGCTCCATGAAATGACCGATCTGTCCGATGTAGGAGTTTACCTGGTGTTCTGTGTTGCGGTTGTGTTCAATCTCGCTGATCTTCACTTCGAGCTCTTCCTCGTTGATGCTGCCCGCAGCGTGCTGCATTTCTGCCTGTGCGATCTGCCCGTCGAAAGCAGCTTCGCGTTCCTTGTTGTGGGGGAAGTAGCCCAGGAACCAGATGATGATGGAGCCGATCAGGATGGGCCCCCCCATCTTCTGCAGGTACTGCCGCGAGCGGTCCCACATGTGGGTAGTGACCGACTTGAGCGTAGGCATGCGGTAGGGGGGCAGCTCCATCACGAAGGGGGTCTCCTCCTCCTTGAAAAGGGTGTCACGGAAGAGCCGCGCCGTGAGAGCCGCAATCAGTATGCCGAAGGCGTATAGTCCCAACAGGATGAGGCTCCCGCTCGAAGGAAAGAAGGCACTCACAAAGAGGATGTATACCGGCAGGCGGGCGCTGCAGGACATGAAGGGGACGATGAACATGGTGATCATACGGCTGCTGCGGCTCTCGATGGTGCGGGTGGCCATGATGGCCGGCACGTTGCAGCCGAAACCCATGATGAGGGGTATGAACGACTTGCCGTGGAGGCCTATGCGGTGCATCACCTTGTCCATGATGAAGGCAGCCCGGGCCATGTAGCCCGAGTCCTCCATGAAGGCGATGAAGAGGTAGAGGATCACGATGTTGGGAAGGAAGACGATCACGCCTCCCACGCCGCCGATAACGCCGTCCACGACAAGGTCTTTGAGCGGTCCCTCTGCCATGTTTCCTCTTACCAGGTTGCCCAGTTGCTCCACCAACCATTCGATGGCTGCCATGGGATAGCCTCCCAGCCGGAAGGTGGCCTCGAACATCAACCAAAGAAATACGAAGAAGAGGGGGAAGCCCAGGTACTTGTGCGTCACCAGGGTGTCTATCAGCTTGGTGCTGTCGGCGAACTGGGTCTTCTCGCTCAGGGTCTCCTTCAACCCACCGGCGATGAAGCCGTAACGGGCGTTGGTAAAAGCCGACTCCGGATCTTCCCGCAGCAGCTTCTCCATATATGCCCGTTCCTTGTCGCGCCGTGCCAGGATCTTCTCCTGCTCACGCAGTTGTCTCACCTGCCGCTCCACATCCTTGTCCCCCTCCAGCAACTTGATGCTGAGGTAGCGAAGCGGTACTTTCCAACGCGTTGCTTCTGTAACCGACAGCTCCCGCTCCATGATGGCGATCGATTTCTCCGGCACCCGTCCATAGGGTATCTGCACATACCTGTACTCTTTTTGCCGGTACACCGCAATCACCTCCTCCAGCAGTTGTGGGATCCCTTCACCTCTTTTACCGACCGTAGGCACCATCGGTGTGTTGATCAGATCTGAGAAGGTCTTATGGTCGAAGGTGCGACCGCTCTGTTCCAGCTCGTCGTACATGTTGAGGGCGATCACTACCGGCACCTCCAGGTCGATCAGCTCGGTGGTGAGGTAGAGGTTGCGCTCCAGCGCTGAGGCGGAGACCACGTTGATGATCACGTCCGGTTTCTCTTCCAGGATATGCTTGCGCACGAAGAGCTCTTCGGGGGTATAAGCGGAAAGCGAGTAGGTACCGGGCAGGTCGGTCAGTGTGAAGGTGTATCCTTGATGTGTCAGCGTTCCCTCCTTCGAGTTGACGGTGACACCGCTGTAGTTGCCCACATGCTCGTGTGCTCCCGAGGCGAGGTTGAAGATGGAGGTCTTTCCCGCATTGGGGTTGCCTATCATGGCTACCCGGATGTTCTTCTCGATGTGGTGGCTGCCGTTGTTGTTTCCGTTGTGTGAATATGCCGGAAGATATCCGTTCTGCGATTGCTCCACTTCTGTGAGCATTCCATCATCATCTGTTCTTGCAAGTGCGTCCGAGGCCAGCACTGATACCTCCACCATCACCGCTTCGCTGCGGCGCAGGGAGACCTCGTACTCCATGATCTCATATTTGATGGGATCCTTCAGCGGTGCATTCAGGATGGAACGCACCTCCTCCCCCCTTACGAATCCCATCTCGAGGATCCGCTTGCGGAAAGCGCCGTTGCCATTCACCCTGGTAATGTAGGCTTTTTGTCCTGTTTTAAGTTCTGAAAGACGCATCTTTTTGTTCAGTTCTTTTTTCGAACCGCAAATATAGCCATTTCCGGAGGAATTATTTATATCAGTTATAAATAATAACATTTCGTATATTCTTTTTATCTTTGAGGAAATCGCAACAATCAGTAACAGAACTGTTACTTAATATTGAGCAAATATGAACTACAGAATTGAAAAAGATACCCTGGGCGAGGTGCAGGTGCCGTACGACAAGCTCTGGGGTCCGCAAACAGAACGATCAAGAAACAACTTCCGCATCGGTGCGCCGGCATCCATGCCGCTAGATATCATCCGTGGCTTCGCTTACCTGAAGAAGGGAGCTGCTTATGCCAACCATGAGCTGGGGGTGCTCTCCAGGGAGAAGCGTGACCTGATCGCACGGGTGTGTGATGAGATCCTGGAGGGGCAGCATGACGACCAGTTCCCGCTGGTGATATGGCAGACCGGATCGGGCACCCAGAGCAACATGAACGTGAACGAGGTGATTGCAAACCGTGCCCACCAGCTGGCGGGCAAGCGGGTGGGAGAGGGAGAGAAGACTCTGCAGCCCAACGATGATGTGAACCGGTCGCAATCTTCCAACGACACCTTCCCCACAGCCATGCACATCGCCGGGTACAAAATGATCACCGAGGTGACCCTTCCGGGGTTGCGCCGCCTGCAGCAAACGCTGTCTGCCAAGGCGGAGGAGATGGCCGAGGTGGTGAAGATCGGGCGCACCCACCTGATGGATGCCACCCCACTCACTTTGGGACAGGAGTTCAGCGGTTATGCCGCACAGATCCACTATGGCATCCGAGCCGTAGAGCACACACTGCCGCACCTCGCCGAACTGGCACTGGGTGGCACCGCTGTGGGCACTGGGCTCAACACTCCTCGTGGTTACGATGAGGCGGTTGCCCGCTACATTGCCGCCTTCACCGGACTGCCCTTCGTTACAGCACCCAACAAGTTCGAGGCGCTTGCCGCACACGATGCACTGGTGGAGTCACACGGAGCATTGAAACAGGTGGCGGTATCGCTCAACAAGATTGCCAACGACATCCGCCTGCTGGCTTCAGGTCCCCGCAGCGGCATCGGTGAGATCCTTATCCCCGCGAACGAGCCGGGATCCTCCATCATGCCGGGGAAGGTGAATCCCACGCAGGCAGAAGCACTCACGATGGTCTGCGCACGGGTGATCGGCAACGACACAGCCATCACCGTGGGCGGGATGCAGGGCCACTTCGAGCTGAATGTCTTCAAGCCCATGATGGCTGCCGCCTTCCTGGAGAGTGTCCGTCTGTTGGGTGATGCAGCCCTCTCATTCGAGCAGCATTGCGCCTCCGGTATCGAGCCTAATCTCCCGCGTATTCAGGAACTGCTGAACAACTCGCTGATGCTGGTCACGGCGCTCAATCCCCACATCGGTTACTACAAGGCGGCCGAGATAGCCAACGCGGCGCACCGCAATGGCACCGCGCTGAAGGAGGAGGCGGTGCGACTGGGTTATGTGACCGCTGAGGAGTTCGACCGCTGGGTACGGCCGGACGAGATGACCCATCCCCGGGAGTAGGATAGAGAGACAGATAGCGGAAACAAAAAGATCCCGTGACAAGAACCGCTGCCCTGAATTTATAAATTGTTGACAATGTTTGCCAATCTCCCGTTTTCGGGAGCCGTTTTTTCTTTGTATTTTTGTCTCTTTATGTAAAAACCAAATTATAATCAGATAAAACAGAAGCAATTCATCTATGGCAACAAAACCATTCAGGTATCAGGCCTCTTTCCCCATGTCGGAAGAGAAAACGGAGTATTACCACCTCACGAGCGAACATGTATCGGTTTCGCAATTTGAAGACAAAGAGATACTCAAAGTGTCGCCCGAGGGGCTGACACTGATGGCACAAGCTGCTTTCCGCGATGTACAGTTCCTGCTGCGCCCCGACCACCAGGAGCAGGTGGCACAGATCCTCTCCGACCCGGAGGCGAGCGAGAACGACAAATATGTGGCACTCACCTTCCTGCGCAACGCAGAGATTTCGGCCAAAGGAATCCTTCCCTTTTGCCAGGATACCGGCACCGCCATCATCATGGGCAAAAAGGGACAGCGTGTCTGGACCGACGGCAACGACGAGAAGGCGCTCTCACGCGGTGTCTACAACACCTATGTGAATGAGAACCTGCGCTACTCGCAGAATGCACCCCTCAACATGTACGACGAGGTGAACACCGGTACCAACCTGCCGGCCCAGATCGATCTATACGCCACCGAAGGCGAAGAGTACAAGTTCCTCTGCATCGCCAAGGGAGGCGGTTCGGCCAACAAGACCTACCTCTACCAGGAGACCAAGGCACTGCTCACTCCGGGCCGTCTGGAGGAGTACCTCATTGAGAAGATGAAATCGCTCGGCACGGCTGCATGCCCGCCCTATCACCTGGCGTTCGTCATCGGCGGCACCTCCGCCGAGGCCAACCTGAAGACGGTGAAGCTGGCATCGGCCAAGTATTACGACAACCTCCCCACCGAGGGGAACGAGCTGGGACAAGCCTTCCGCGACATTGAGCTGGAAGAGCGACTGAAGAAAGCCTCCGAAGAGCTCGGACTGGGTGCCCAGTTCGGCGGCAAGTACTTCGCCCACGATGTGCGGGTGATCCGTCTGCCGCGTCACGGCGCCTCCTGTCCCGTGGGTATGGGTGTCTCCTGCTCTGCCGACCGCAACATCAAGGCGAAGATCAACCGCGATGGAATCTGGATCGAGAAGTTGGAGGACAATCCGGCACGGCTGATCCCTGAGGAGTATCGCCAGGCAGGCGAAGGGGGTGGTGTGAAGATCGACCTCAACCGCCCCATGGTGGAGATACTTGCAGAACTATCCAAATACCCCGTCTCCACGCGCCTCTCGCTGAGTGGTACCATCATTGTGGGACGCGACATCGCACATGCCAAACTAAAGGAGCGTATCGACCGTGGCGAGGGACTGCCCCAGTACGTCAAGGACCACCCCATCTATTACGCGGGACCGGCCAAGACCCCCGAGGGTTACGCCTCCGGATCGATGGGCCCCACCACTGCGGGACGCATGGACTCTTACGTGGATCTGTTTCAGTCGCACGGCGGCAGCATGATCATGCTTGCCAAGGGGAACCGCAGCCAGCAGGTAACAGACGCCTGCAAGAAGCATGGCGGCTTCTACCTTGGCAGTATAGGTGGTCCGGCAGCCATCCTGGCACAGGAGAGCATCAAGAGCCTGGAGTGCGTGGAGTACCCGGAGCTCGGCATGGAGGCTATCTGGAAAATCGAGGTGGAAGATTTCCCTGCGTTCATCCTGGTCGATGACAAGGGGAACGACTTCTTTCAGGTGGTGACGCAGCCCAACTGCTCGTTCAGTTGATAGCTGTCAATTATCTGTAAGTTTGAATAATAGATAGAATTATGAAGAAATCGATATTGGTTTGCATCGCCCTGATGGCCGGGCTCACGCTTTCATGGGGGCAGAACAGGACAGAAGTCACCCTGGAAGAGGGATGGAAGTTCAGCCGGGAGGATGATTCCCGTGCGTCGGAAGCGACGTACGACGATAGCGCATGGCAGTCGGTCCGCGTGCCGCACGACTGGGCCATCTACGGTCCTTTCGACAAGGAGAACGACATCCATCGCATGGCTATCGTGCAGGATGGACAGACCTCTGCTATCGAGCATTACGGTCGTACCGGCGGGCTCCCCTTCACCGGGGTGGGATGGTACCGTAACAGCTTCAGCTTGCCCGATTACACAGCAGGCAAGCGGGTAACCATTCAGTTCGATGGTGCCATGAGCAATGCCCGCGTCTATGTGAATGGCCGGGAGGCAGGCTTCTGGCCCAACGGTTACAACAGCTTTTATTTCGATATCACCGATCTGGTGCATGTTGATGGGAAAGCGAACAGCCTGGCGGTACGCCTCGAGAATTTCGATGAGCAGTCGCGCTGGTACCCCGGTGCAGGCCTTTATCGCAACGTACACTTGATCACCACAAATGAAACGCATATTCCTCAGTGGGGTACCTACGTGACCACACCCGAGGTGAATGATGATTTTGCCCGTGTGAAAGTGCGGACCAAAGTGCATCGTGGAGAAGGATTCACCGACAAGCACTATCTCAGGCTGAAGAGCTCTGTCGTCGATCCCTCCGGAAAGGTGGTGGCCGAGACGGAAGAGGAGTTCTCCCGATTCGACGGTGATGAACTGGAACAGACGCTGATCGTGAAGGATCCACAACTGTGGGATGTGCAGCAGCCTAATCTCTACACCGTACAGTCGGTACTGTACAAGGGAGAGAGAAGCGAATCCACTGATGGGAGCACAACCAGGACGACGGAGATGAGTTACACCGTCGACAGCTACAGTACCCCCTTCGGCATCCGTACCATTGAGATCCGTCCCGACGACGGCTTCTACCTCAACGGTAGGAAGATCAAGTTTCAAGGCGCCTGCATGCACCATGACCTGGGACCGCTGGGTGGTGCCGTGAATGAAGCAGCCATCCGCCGCCAGATTCGCATCATGCAGGAGATGGGGGTCAATGCCATCCGCACTTCGCACAACATGCCGGCACCGGAGTATGTCCGCATTGCCGACGAGATGGGGATGATGCTGATGGTGGAGACCTTCGATGAGTGGGCCATTCCCAAGGTACGCAACGGTTACAACCGCTACTTCAAAGAATGGGCGGAGAAGGATGTCACCAACGTGCTGCACCACTACCGCAACAACCCCAGCGTAGTGATGTGGTGCATCGGCAACGAGGTGGAGGAGCAGAGCAACCCGCAAGGTGCCAAAACAGCCCGCTTCCTGCAGGATATCTGCCACCGTGAAGATCCCACCCGTCCCGTCACCAACGGCATGGATCGTGTCGATCATGTCTTCTCCAACCATATGGCCGCCATCCTGGATGTGCCCGGCTTCAACTACCGTTCCTTCCGCTACCAAGAGGCCTATGAGAAATTGCCGCAGCAGATCGTGTTGGGGAGTGAAACCACTTCTGCACTCAGCTCGCGCGGCGTCTACAAGTTCCCCGTGGAGCGGAAGGCGATGGCGATGTACGATGACCACCAGGCCTCCTCCTATGACCTGGAGCATGCCAGCTGGTCCAACCTGCCGGAAGATGACTTCATCCAGCACGAGGATCTACCCTACACCATCGGTGAGTTCATCTGGACCGGCTTCGACTACCTGGGTGAGCCCACCCCCTACTACAGCCACTGGCCCAGCCACAGCTCCCTCTTCGGGGCGGTGGACCTGGCCGGCATCCCCAAGGATCGTTTTTACCTCTACCGCAGCCATTGGAATAGGGAGGCGGAAACCCTCCACATCCTGCCCCACTGGAACTGGGAAGGACGCGAAGGGGAGGTGACACCCATCTTTGTCTACACCAACCACCCTTCGGCTGAGCTCTTCATCAACGGCAAGAGCCAGGGTGTGCGGACGAAGGATCTCTCCATCCCGCTGGAGGGGAGCTACAGCAAAGAGGCACAGCAGTCGCTTGAGCGGCAGAAGCGCTACCGCCTGATGTGGATGGATACGAAGTATGAACCGGGCACGGTGAAGGTCGTGGCTTATGATGCTGAGGGCAATGTGGCTGCCACGAAAGAGATGCACACCGCCGGCAAACCCCACCGACTGGTGCTGGAGGCAGACCGCACCGAGATCACCGCCGATGGCAAGGATCTCTCCTTCATCACCGTCTCAGTGGTTGACCGCCAGGGTAACCCTTGTCCCAACATCAATGAACTGGTCTCCTTTAGCGTGAAGGGCGCCGGCAGCTACCGTGCCGCTGCCAATGGTGACCCCACCAGTCTCGATCTGTTCCACCTGCCGCAAATGCATCTCTTCAACGGCAAACTGGTGGCCATCGTGGAGTCATCCAAACAACCGGGTACCCTCACATTCGAGGCGAAAGCGAAAGGATTGCGCAAGGCATCGATCGATATCCGCACAAGGTAAACCACATCCTTTACAATAAATTGGCGAAACGCTCCATCGAAAGGTGGGGCGTTTTGTCTATCTTTGCATTCCAAAAACAACGAACAATGGCAAGAAAGAGAAAAGAGCTCCCGCTGCTGGAGGGGGTGACGATTACCGGCGTAGCTGCCGAAGGAAAGGCGATGACGAAGGTTGATGGCATGGCGCTGTTCGTACCCTTCGCCGCACCAGGCGACGTGGCAGACATTCAGATCACCCGTAAGAAGAGCAGCTTTGCCGAGGGGCGCGTGGTGCGGTTCCGGCAACTCTCATCCCTGCGGAGCGAGCCTTTCTGTCAGCACTTTGGTGTCTGCGGTGGCTGTAAGTGGCAGCACCTCCCCTACGAAGAGCAGCTGCGGCACAAGCAGCAGCAAGTGGAGGACAGCCTTACCCGCATCGGGAAGGTGGAGCTGCCGGAGATCACCCCTATCCTGGGAGCTCCGCAGACCACCTTCTACCGCAACAAGATGGAATACACTTTCTCCGACAAGCGGTGGCTCACCAACGAGGAGGTGCACTCCGGTCGGGAGTTCGGGCAGATGAACGCACTCGGCTTCCATATCCCAGGTATGTATGACAAGGTGCTCGATATCGAGAAGTGCTGGTTGCAGGACGATCTTGCCAACCGGATTCGCAACAGCGTACGCAGTTACTGCCTCGATCATGGCTACAGCTTTTTCGACCTGCGCAACCAGGCGGGGCTGATGCGTACGCTGCTGATCCGCAACAGCTCCATCGGTGAGTGGATGGTGATCGTGGTCTTTTACGAAGATGACCGGGAGAAGATAGAGGAGCTGATGGGCTATCTTGCCAACGAATTTCCGCAGATCACTTCGCTGCTTTACATCATCAACAGCAAGGCGAACGACACCATCACCGACCGGGAGGTACTGGTCTGGAAAGGACGCGACCATATCATCGAGGAGATGGGGGGCTTGCAGTTCCGTATTGGTCCCAAGTCGTTCTACCAGACCAACAGCGAGCAGGCGCACCATCTCTACGAGGTGGCGCGCAGCTTTGCACAACTCACCGGTGAGGAGCGGGTCTACGACCTCTACACCGGTACCGGCACCATCGCTAACTTCGTGGCGCGGAATGCAAGAGAGGTGATCGGAATCGAATATGTGGAGGAGGCGATCGCCGATGCGAAGATCAACTCAGAGATCAACGGCATCGGGAATACGCGCTTCTATGCGGGAGACATGAAGAATGTGCTCACCGCGGAATTCATCGCTGAACAGGGCCGCCCCGACGTGGTGATCACAGACCCGCCCCGTGCGGGGATGCACGATGATGTGGTGCAGGCGATCCTGCTGGCGGCACCGCAGCGTATCGTCTATGTGAGCTGCAACCCTGCCACGCAGGCACGCGATCTCAAGCTGCTCGATGCTGCATACCAAGTGACGCGCGTGCAGCCGGTCGACATGTTCCCCCACACCCACCACGTGGAGAATGTGGTGTTGCTGGAGAAGAGGGTTTAGTGCACAGGTTCCACCTTGTAGCCCAGCTTCCTTAATCCCTCAATCAGCCCCTCTTCGCCCGGGAGGTGGAGACACCCTACGGCAATGAACGAGGATTTATCTGCCATGATCGTCGGGAGCTTTTTCAGCCATTTCTCGTTGCGGGCACCGTTAAGCGCATATTTCTCCTCCTTAGTGGAAGGACAGGGATCTGCCGGGTCCTCTTCCGTGTAGAGTGCCCAGAGCGCCTCAAGGTCCTGTGCATGATAAGTCTGCTGCAACTTGTCCATCTGCTCCTTCAGCAGCTCAGGGTGATTGATCATGCAGGCCAGCAGCTCCGCTTGCCGTTCCAGTGGCTGCATCTCCAAAAGCACGTAAATCTGGTCGTCGGTATTCTCAAGCCCCACAACGGGGCGGTTCTGCTTCAGCGCCTCTTCCTGGAAGTACTGGTCTAGACCCACACCATCGGTGAGGGTGGGGTAGTATTGTTGGTAGAGTGTCACCGAGATTAGGTTCTGCAGCATCGCCGGACGGAGTCCTCCGAACTGGTCGAGGCCGATACCCAACAGGCTGGTGAGGATGCTATCCAGTTTAGCCCGGTCAGCTTCACTCATCAGCGACTCATAGGTCGTCCCCTGAGGCATCATAGCCCTGCCCATGATTTCCATCTGCATCTGCCCCATGTTGCCCATATCGAGTTCACCCACTGTCTGCTCGCTCTTGTCGAACGCCTCTTGGATACCGGGTATGCTGTCGAGGAAGGTGAGTGGTACCAGGTGGTGCGTACCGAATATCCAGGATGCATGATCCAGTCCGTTACCGGAGACTTTCCAGAGCAGCGTTTTGTCGTTGCCGTTGATCGGGTTGCTGCAGGTTAGAAGCAACAAAAGCACCGCCAGGGTGCTAAAAACTTTTTTCAGATTCATTGAATTTCAGTTATCAGTTATTGGCTTTGGTTGGTGAAAATTATTTTCTCCTTGCCGATACCCAGGAAGTCGAAGATAAACCAGAAGATGGTGAAGGAGGGCACCACGTCGGTTATCGGCAGGAGCTCCTCGACGAAGGTGATCAGCGAGGTGTACTTACCCCGCCGTTCACCGAACATCTTGTAACTGATGGATGCAGCCACCGGCGCCCAAACCACGTCGATCAGGGGGATGGCGGCAGATGCCATGCCCACCGCGTCAAGCAGCAGGCATTTGATCAGTTTTTTGTATTTTGGGTCCATCGTCATGCCTGTGCTGTGGCCAGCGGTGTGTAACTCCTCTGTGCCAGCTCCTTGTCCATGGTGTAGAGGCCGAAGCCGTTGTCGCCGATCAACTTCAGGCTATCGATCATTCCCTGTGCAGTCTCCTCTTCCTCCACCTGCTCGCTCACGAACCACTGCAGCATGTTCTCAGTGGCATAATCGTTCTCCTTGCGGGATAGGGATACCAGATTGTTGATCAGTGAGGTGACCACCTTTTCATGTTCTAGCGTATCTTCAAAGGCATGCAGCACGGAGTTCCATTCGGTGTCAACCTTTTCGATGGGTGTCAGCTCCACCCTGTTGCCCTTTGAGATGAGGTAGTTCATCAGCTTAAGGGCGTGATCCTGCTCCTCACGGAACTGTACGTTGAACCAGTTTGCGAAGCCGGGTAATCCCTTGTTCGCGAAATGGGCCGACATGGAGAGATAGAGATAGGCCGACCAGAATTCGGCGTTGATCTGTTTGTTGATAGCTGTTTCAAGTTCTTTGCTTACCATAAATTTATTCTTTTTTTGTTACTTGTAAATAAAACGCTCAATGGCGAAAAATGTTCTTTCAGAAACCCTTCCTATCACCCCCAGATGCAAAAAAATGTGCACTGCAGGCAGAATATAAATTAATTGCTATCTTTGTACGTTGGTTTCCAAGAAAACAATTGCTTTAGTGGGCGTTGCATGCTGAGCTCTGTTTTTTGATTAATTTTCTTCAGATGAATCTTTTAAAGGAAAAAATGATGAAATATGATGCCCCGCAGCGTGCAAAAGCTGCCGGCATCTACCCCTACTTCCGGGCCATTGAGAGCGATCAGGATACAGAGGTGGTCATCAACGGAAAGAAAGTGCTGATGTTCGGTTCCAATGCTTACCTGGGACTGACCAATCACCCCAGGGTGAAGGAGGCTGCCATTGCTGCCACCAAGAAATATGGTACCGGCATGGCCGGCTCACGTTTCCTAAACGGTACCCTCGACATACACCTGGAGCTGGAACGCAAGCTGGCCAACTTCATGCACAAGGAGGAGGCGATTGTCTTCTCTACCGGTTTCACCGTCAACGAGGGTGTATTGGGCTGTCTCACCGGCCGCGACGATTACATCATCTGGGATGAACGGGACCATGCCTCCATCATCGAAGGATTGCGCACCTCTTTCTCCACCAAGTACAAGTTTCGGCACAACGACATGGCCTCACTCGAGAAGCAGTTGAAACGATGTGACCCGCGCAAGGTGAAGCTGATCGTCGTGGATGGTGTCTTCAGCATGGAGGGCGACCTGGCCAACCTGCCGGAGATCGTCAAGCTGGCAAAGAAGTACAAGGCCAACATCATGGTGGATGAGGCGCATGGTCTCGGAGTGATGGGCAAGCGCTACAATGGTCGCGGTGCTTGCGACCATTTCGGCCTGCTGGACGATGTGGACCTTGTGATGGGCACCTTCAGCAAGTCGCTTGCCTCCATCGGTGGTTTCGTGGCGGGCGACTATCCGGTAATCAACTACCTGCGCCACAACGCCCGCACCAACATTTTTAGTGCCAGCATCACGCCGGCGGCCACCGCTGCCGCCTCGGCCGCGCTCGACATCCTGAAGGCGGAGCCTGAACGGGTGAAACGACTCTGGGAACTGACCGACTACGCCATCAACCAGTTCCGTGAGCGGGGTTTTGAACTGGGTCCCACCTCCACACCCATCCTGCCGCTCTACGTGCGTGACAACGACAAGACCTTCCTGATCACCAAGTTGCTCTTCGAGGAGGGCATCTTCGTCAATCCGGTGGTACCCCCTGCCGTGGCACCTAACGACACGCTGATCCGCTACTCGCTGATGGCGACCCACACCTTTGAACAGGTGGACCGCTCCATAGAATATATCACAGCCATCTTCAGGAAAACAGGCGTGCTCTGACCTCCTATTTTTTTGTTGATGCTCCCCATAAATTGTTCCCCGCCTGTGTGCGGGGAATCTTTTTTTTCGTAGATTTGCGAAAAGATGAAACGTCATGGGGAAGAGGATAGAAAAGCTGCTGCAGTGGTTTGACCTGCGCAGTGAGATGGAGGGTTATGATGTCATTCATGAGAACATTGAAAAGGGAATCGTCTTTCGGGGTACCAACCTATGGGTGTTGATGTTTGCCATCGTAGTGGCCTCGGTTGGGCTCAACATGAATTCCACGGCGGTGATCATCGGCGCCATGCTCATCTCCCCGCTGATGGGTCCTATCAACGGGATGGGATACAGCCTTGCCACCTACGACTTCCTCTTGCTGCGTCGCTCACTGAAGAACTTCACTTTTGCCGTGGGGGTTAGTCTCCTCACCTCTGCGCTCTACTTTTTGCTCACACCCATTAATGAGGCCCATTCTGAGCTGCTGGCTCGCACCAGTCCCACCATCTACGACGTGATCATAGCACTCTTCGGCGGCCTTGCCGGCATCGTGGCGATGAGCAGTCGTCTGAAGGGAAACGTGATCCCCGGTGTGGCAATCGCAACCGCACTGATGCCCCCCATCTGTACAGCCGGTTACGGCCTGGCCACGCTGCAGTTCGACTTCTTCTTCGGGGCACTCTACCTCTTCACCATCAACACCGTGTTCATCGCCTTCGCCGCGCTGATCGTCTGTCAGTTCCTCAAGTTCCCCATCCGCTCCATCGTGGATCCCGCCAGGAAGAAACATGTGAACCGTGTCATCTCCGCCGTCATCCTCCTCACGCTGGGCCCCAGCATCATCTTTGGTGTCAACCTGGTGAAAAATGAAGAGTTTGCACAGCGGGCGGAAACCTTCATCGGAGAGGTGACCCTGCTGGGTGGCAACTACCTTCAGAACCGGCAGGTGCACCCCGCCACCCGCACGGTAGAGCTTCTTTACTCCGGTTACGGACTGAACGATTCCATCAGGGGAGAGATCATCAATAAGGCACTAATCCACCGTCTCGATACAGCACGGCTGAAAATCCGCCAGGGATATGATGCCAGCATGGTGCAGGAGAACGTACGGAAATACCAGTCTGAATCGGAACGGCTGGCAGGACAGCTGGCCGCCACCACCTTCACCCTGCGACAGACGGAAGGAAGGGTGGACAGCATCCGCAACATCCCCCTCTTCGGTGAAAAGATCCTCTCCGAGATCAAGCCCCTTTTCCCGCAGATTGCCGGTTGTTCATACGCCGAGACCTATCTCTTCTCCTCCGTGAACGACTCCACCCAGCGCACGGGCATGGTGCCGATGGTGGTCTTCACCCTTCCCCGCAACGGATTGCGGCAGGCCGACCGTTCACGCATCGAGGAGTGGCTCAAAAACCGACTGGGCAACGAGCATGTGAAGACTGTCTTCGAGGAGGTGCGCAATTAACCGCACCGGCAGTAAACTATTCCCATCAAAGGAGTGTTATTATCTAAGAGCGTTGCATAATAAGCCAATTATCCCATCAGCTAATCTACGAATCATCAAATCAACAAACATATGAAGAACATGGAAACAACTTACATGGGCATCAGGCTCAAGAGTCCCGTCATCCTGGGCGCATCAGAACTATCCACCGACAGTGACAAGCTGCTGCAGGCAGAAGAAGCGGGCGTGGGCGCCGTGGTGTTCAAAACCCTTTTTGAAGAACAGATTCAAATGGAGAGCTTCCAGCTGGACGAAAAGATCAGCCAGTATGATGAGATTCATGCCGAGTCGGTGACACACCACCCCAGCGTGGAACATTCGGAGGTGGAGTACTACCTTGAGAAGCTGCGTCGGGCTAAGGAGAAGCTCACCGTGCCGGTGATCGCCAGCCTCAACTGTGTGAACGAATCAACCTGGCTCCGCTATGCTAAGCTGATCGAGGAGACCGGTGTGGACGGCATCGAACTCAACCTCTACCAGATCCCGGTGCGTTTCGATCTCGATGCAGCGACCATCGAGCAGCAACAGATCAACCTGGTGGCCGCCATTCGTCAGCAGCTCTTCATCCCGGTAAGCGTGAAGCTGAGCTCCGACTACACCAACATCCTCCACTTCGCGAAGCGTCTCGATGAGGCCGGTGTGAAGGGGTTGGTGCTGTTCAACGCTTTCTTCCAGCCCGATGTGGACATCCGCCGGGAGGAACACCGCCGCGCCTTCAACCTTACCCACAGGGGAGAGTACAAGAAATCACTCCGCTATGCCGGCATGCTCTACGGACGCATCAACACCGATGTATGCAGCAGCCGCGGCATCTATACTGGTGAGGATGCCATCAAGCTGCTCCTCAGCGGTGCTGCTGCCGTACAGGTGGTGAGTGCCGTCTATCGCAACGGTGTGGAGCAGATCGGCAAGATCAACCGTGAGATTGCCGAATGGATGGAAATCAAACAGTATCAGCACATCGATCAGTTCAGGGGCAAGCTCTCTGAAAGCGTGCTCAACAAGAACGACAACCTGCTCATCTACAAGCGGGCACAGTACATCGACACACTGCTCCACTCCGACAGGCTGATGGAAGACCTGGAGTGGTGATCACTCCCCGCTGGGGGCATCGTTTCCGCCCACCTCATACCAGTGGTAGCGTGCAACCTCCTTTGGGCTCTCATCTTTCAGGGTGAGGGCCCAAAGTCCGTAGGTACATCCCACAAATCCCCCGGCACTCTGTGTGCTGAGGTAGCGGGCATCCTGCTCCTCACCCAGCTGCTGCCAGTTGTCGCCCTCCAACTCTTCCGAGAAGAAGAAGCGGTAGCGAGTGCGTTCTGCCCCTATGAGGAGGCGCAGAGGCCGGTCACCCCCCAGCGGTGCCGATGCCAGCAGCGTCATTCCCTGCGGGTCATCCCCCTTCCCTGATTGGTAGAGCTGCACCACGGGAGCTCCCTGTTCCAGCGACTTGCAGAGGTAGTAGAAACGCTCCTCATTTTGCAGCACGGCAATGCCTGCCTTCTGATCCTCACCCGCGGGTGAAAAGGAGAGCGCCGTGGCAGCATGGCCGGTGAGGTGTTGCTGCCTCTGTGCCAGGTAGGAGGGAACCCCTCCCTGCATTCGCTTTGCGGGGAGCAGCTCTATCCGGAGGGTGCTGTCTGTCGTGTCAATTTGGAACCACTCTCCTCCGTCGGCTCGGATCCTCACCCAGTGGTTACTAAGCTGTGGGGTGTCGAACTGTTCACAGCGCACGAAGCTGCCCTGCAACGGCTGTGGCTCCTCCAGACGCGGCAGCGCAGCGGTGAAAGGATAGCTAAGTTGAATCTCCATGTGATCAGGGTTGATTACCGGCCATCCCTCCACCCATTTCACCGGAGCCATGAAGGTCTCCCGCCCGGTGTTGAAATGGTTCCCCTCGTAGGGACGGCAGCCGAGGAAGAAGGCCCACCAGTCGCCCGCCAGGTCCTGAATCATGTCGGCATGGCCGGTGCTTGTGATCGGGTTCTCTCTTTCCGGGTCGAGGTCCCGCTGCGTGAGGATTGGGTTCTGTTCCCATGGCAGGTAAGGCCCCGTAATGGCGTCACTTCGGAAGATCACCTGGCTATGGTTCAATTCGGTGCCCCCCTCGGCGGCGGAGAGGTAGTAGCGTCCCTCCACCTTGTAGAGGTGGGGTCCCTCAATCCATACGGGCTTTTTGTCGATGTTTACACCACCATTCACCAGGATCACCGGCTCACTGATCACCTGCATAGTCTCCATGTCCATCTCTACCAGTCGGATGGTGCAGTGCCCGTCCCACAGGGGATTGTTGTCCGGTGCACCGCTGTTGTAGACCAGCCAGGCACGTCCATCCTCATCGAAGAAGAGTGAGGGGTCGATGCCCTGCACCTCAGGCAACAGGAATGGCTCGGACCAGGGCCCTGCCGGGTCAGTGGCCTTCACGATGTAGTTGCCACGTCCCACCACCTCGGTGCAGGCCACGTAGTATGTGCCGTCGTGGTACTCGATGGCGGGCGCGTAAGTCGCCTGGTTGGAGAGCTTACGCTCATCGAACTGCACCTGCTCCGGGCGGTGCAGTACATGTCCTATCTGTTTCCAGCCGGTCAGGTCGGGGCTGTAGAAGATGGGTATGCCGGGGAAGTAGCCGAAGGTGGAGTTCACCATGTAGTAGCCGTCGGCACCACGGGTGACGCTCGGGTCGGGGTAGAATCCGGCCAGTACCGGGTTGTGGATGGTGCGTGTCACGAAGCGGTTCTCTTTTTTTGCCGTGCAGGCAGTAAGGAGCAGGAGGGTCACTATCAGCAGGACCGCTGCCAATCTTTCTGTTTTCATGATCTATGTTGTTTGGTGACATCTGTCGCTCCCGGGGTTGAGTTGGCTGCAGGTGTCAATATCAATATCAATGGATCCCCGAAGATAATCCTATTCTGCTTAAGGAGCAAATAAATAATTCCCGGATTTACAAAACCTCTTTGCCGCTATCTTGTTATAAATAGAGGGGGTACGATGATCCCTCATACTCCGCTTACCGGTCAGCCGCAGGAGACACCGTTTTAACAAAACCAGACAAAAAACCAAAAATATGATGAAATCAACAAAGTCACTATGGATCCTTCTTCGGGCCCTTCTACTCCGGTTACAATGTGATCGCCCTCGACGAGGAGTACCGTTACGCGCTGGTGGCCGGGAAGAACCTGAAGTACCTCTGGATCCTGGCGCGCGAGACCACCATCCCCGACGATGTGAAGGAGCGTTACCTGCGTATCGCCGGGGAGATCGGCTATGACACCTCGGAGCTGATCTGGGTGGAGCACGACCGGTAGGAGAAAAAAAGTGAAGTGAATAGAATGACCGGGACAGGGAGCGATGAGCCTATTGTTCCGGTTAAATTATTTAAAAAAGGTTTTTTGTTAAATCCCAATTTTTTATTTTTGCAACCGGGAGATAATGATTCCCAGCACCGAATGCCGGCCTCCACCGGCATCTCGTGTGACCAACAAAACCTGAAGACTCATATTGCGAAAAATGACCGCCATAAGTTAAAAAGAGAAAGAAGATTCAAAACAACAGTTATACTTTTCAATCACAAATTTTACAACGAAAGGAGGATTATTTATGTTGGATCGTAAGCAGATTTTGACCCATTTTTTTCTGCCACTCTTATTGATGATCGTTTCCGGCAGCCAGGCTGCCATGGCGCAATCACTGCGCCTCTACACCCCTTACCCCCGTATTACTGTCCCCCCGGGCGAGACCATCGACTATGCCATCGACCTGATCAACAACGGTGGTGCTATCGCCACCGCAGAGGTAGGTGTGGAAGGCCTCCCCGAAGGGTGGAAGCAGACGCTCCGCTCCGGCGGCTGGAACGCGCAGGCCATCTCGGTGCTGCCCCGTGAGAAGAAAAGCCTCAACCTGAAGGTGGAACTCCCTTTCGACATTGAGAAGGGTCTCTACACCTTCCGTGTCACCGCCCGCGGCCACAGCGTGCTGCCGCTCACGGTGGAGGTGTCGGAGCAGGGCACGGTGAAGACCGTCTTCACTGCCGACCAGGCCAACATGCAGGGGCATGCCACCTCTAACTTCAACTACCGTACCAAGCTGGAGAACCAGACCGGTGAGAAGCAGCTTTACGCTTTTAGCTCACACGCACCACGTGGCTGGACAGTTGTCTTCAAGCCCAACTACCAGCAGGCCACCTCCGTGGAGATAGAGCCTGGGCAGAGCAAGGATATCCAGGTGGAGGTGAAGGCGCCCTACAACGTGAAAGCGGGTAAGTACACCATACCGGTGGTTGCCAGCACCGGCAGCAGCACCGCCCGCCTGGAGCTGGAGGCGGATGTCTCGGGCAGCTACGGTCTCGAGCTCAGCACCCTCAGTGGACGTCTGAGTGAGAAGATCACTGCCGGCCGTCGCAGAAACATAGAACTGGTGGTACGCAACAGCGGCTCCACCGACCTGAGCAGCGTGCGGATGAGCGCCGGCAAGCCACAGGGATGGGAGGTGACCTTCACGCCCGACACCATTCCCCTGATTGCCGCGGGTGAGAGCGCTGAGGTGAAGGCACAGGTGCGTGCCTACGACAAGTCGATCCCGGGCGATTATGTGCTCAATCTCACGGCGCAGACGCCGGAAGCCACCTCCACCGCCTCGTTCCGCATGTCGGTCAAGACACCGCTGCTCTGGGGCTGGCTGGGTATTCTGATCATTCTGGGAGCCATTGGTACGGTTGTCTATCTTTTCCGAAAATATGGGAGGAGGTAGGCCATGGAGAGAGCAACCATCGTAACCAGCAATCTTACGAAGAGGTATGGCGATTTCGCCGCAGTCGATGATCTCACGCTTGAGATCGGTCGCGGTGAGGTGTTCGGCCTACTGGGTCCCAACGGCGCCGGTAAATCGACCACCATCCTGATGTTGATGGGGATGACCGAGCCGAGCGGCGGCAGCGTGCGTGTCTGCGGTCTCGACCCCGTGCGGCAACCCATTGAGGTGAAACGCCATGTGGGCTATCTCCCCGAGGATGTGGGTTTTTATGACGACCTTAGCGGGCTCGACAACCTGATCTACACCGCGCGCCTCAACGGCCTCACCGAGCGTGAGGCCCGCAGCCGTGCACTGCAGCTGATGGAGCGGGTGGGGCTGTCAGAGGAGACCGCCAAGAAGGCAGGCAAGTACTCGCGCGGCATGCGGCAGCGACTGGGCCTTGCCGATGTGCTGCTTCGCAATCCGGAGGTGATCATCCTCGATGAGCCGACACTCGGCATCGATCCCTCCGGTATTCGTGATTTCCTGAGTCTGATCGTCACGCAGAGTCGCGAGGAGGGTATCACGGTGCTCTTCTCCTCTCACCACCTGCATCAGGTGCAACAGGTGTGCGACCGTGTGGGGATCTTTGTGAAGGGTCATCTCCTGGCGCAGGGCAACATCGCCTCGCTCGCCCGTCAGCTTTTCCTTGACAGTGCTTCGGATGAAAGCAGGGAGTATGGTCTGGAAGATATTTATCATCATTATTTTGAAGGAGGAACCGGCAATGAAGATCACACTGCAACTCAATAGATTTTTATCAGCCGCCTACCGGGAGGATCTGTTGCGGCGGCTAATACCTTCGCTACGGAGGGAGTTTGATACCTTCCGCTCCTCGGGAGCCGCACCGGGTGTCTTCCGCACCATGGTGCTGAAGGAGATGAGCGACCATATCCGCAGTTGGCGGGTTGTGATCCTGATGGCAATCATCCTGCTCACCTGCGTGGGATCGCTCTACACCGCTCTCTCAGGTATCGCCGATGCGGTGAAGCCCGGCAGTGGCGAGGAGGAGTTCTTCTTCTTGAAGCTTTTCACCCTGTCTGACGGGAGCCTGCCTCCCTACTTTGTTTTCATCGGTTTCCTGGGACCGTTGCTGGGCATCAGCCTGGGGTTCGATGCCATCAACACGGAGCAGAACAGGGGTACGCTGAGTCGACTGCTGGCGCAGCCCATCCCTCGTGATTACGTGATCAACGCCAAGTTCACCGCGGCGCTGCTGGTGATCGCGTTGCTCTTCTTCCTGCTCAGCTTCCTGGTGATCGGTGCCGGGCTGCTGGCGCTGGGCATCCCGCCCACGCCGGCCGAGTTCATGCGAATCCTCTCCTTCACGCTGCTGAGCATTGTTTACGTGGCGCTCTGGCTCAACCTGTCGCTCTACTTCTCGGTGCGCTTCCGGCAGCCTGCCACCTCGGCATTGTCAGGCATCGCCGTCTGGCTCTTCTTCACGGTCTTTTACCCGCTGATCGCCAACGTGCTGATCAAGGCGGCAGCACCATCACCCTACGCCACGGGACGGTCGGTCTATCTGTTCGAGCGGTTTCGCTTCCTGCTGATGCAGGTGATGCCCAACGAGCTGTTCAGCCAGGCCACCTCCACGTTGCTGATGCCTTCGCTGCGCAGCCTGGGGCCGCTCACCATGGAGCAGATGCAGGGCGCCATCCCTGGTCCCCTGCCACTGGGGCAGAGCCTGCTGCTGGTATGGCCGCAGCTCACAGGGCTGATAGCCCTTACACTGATCTGTTTCATCCTCTCCTACCTGGCTTTCATGCGTCGGGAGATCCGGTCGAGGTAATTGGTTTAATCAGGGGCTGAGAGCATCGCGATCATCTCTCTCAGCTCCCTGATCTCCTCCCCGTATGCTTTTCGCTGCGACCATCCTGTCCATAGGATCGCTGCCGGCACCGCCGTCACCATCAGCAGGGCGGTGACAATCAGTACGGGGCTCTCCGGCCTGATCTCAGCGAAGGAGTCGTAGCGGAGCAGCTGGGTGTAGAGGATAGCCATGATCAATGAAAGCGGAATGGTGAAGAGGCTCCAGACCCTCTCAAAACGAAGGGTGCCCTTCACCGCTTTCAGGTATCGCTCCAGCATCCTGCAGCTGTTCTCCTGCATGAACGCACTTCTTCTCACCGTCAGGTAATGGTTGCCACTGTAGAGCAGGTTGACGAGCATCATCAGGAAGAAGCCTCCCAGCAGCCAGAGCATCTCTGTCGACTGACGGTGATAAACCCCCGCCACAACCGGCAGCAGCATGAGAACGATATTCCATATGAGTCCCAGCTTCATCTTCCTGTTCAGTCTTGCCAGCAACAGTGCCGACCTGTCGCGGCTGAATATCTCCGTAACACTATTCTCTTTCTCCTGCATCTCATCGCCCAGTTTATTCCATCTCTCTCTGATCTCATCCATCACTTTTCCTCCTTCAATTGTTTTTTTAACGTTTCTCTGATCCTGTGAATTTTCACCGCGATGTTCCCTTTGCTGGTGCCGGTCATGGCAGCAATCTCACTGTTGCTGTAGCTGTCGAGGTGGAGGGTGATGATCATCCGCTCCGTTTTCGGAAGACATCTGATGGCCTGCAGCAATGCATCTCTCTGTGGGTTCTCCTCTCGCTGCTCTGCCGGCAGATCGGCAATCTGATCAACTCCAAGTGTTAACTCGCGCTGCTGCAGGGCTGTTATCCTCCGGTAGACCAGGGCGGTGTTGAGGCTCACCCTGTAGACCCATGTCGATGGCTTTGACTCCCCCCTGAAGGAGGGGAAGGATCGCCAGCACTGGTAGATGATCTCCTGCAGCAGGTCGGCTCTCTCCTCCTCGTTTTCGGTATAGAGCAACGACACCTTTTGCAGTATGCCGCTGCAGTGATTCATTAGCTGTAAGAACTGTTCCTCCCTTTTTTTTGCCGGCATCACATCCCGTTTTACTGTTCTATCCCATTGGTATCAAAATTGAGGAAAAAATTACAGAGGAGCAAAGAAACCTTCATTTTCAACGAGTTTTAAGAAACTGAGATCATCACTGGGTTTTGCAATGTAGCCGTCCACACTTGTAGCTATAAAAAGAGATAGTTACTTCATCCTGAGTTTGTATTCATGATTCATTTAATTCATTTGGATCATCTGTCCATCCATTCCTTGAAAGCCGTAACGCGTTCACGGCTTACAATGATATCCTCATTGTCTGTCCACTCTTTCAGCTTGATCTTCAGTCTGTTTGATGAGTAGGCAATGATGTCCCGGATGGCGGAGTAGTTGATGATGCAATTCCGGTTGATCCTGAAAAATGTATTTGGATCAATCAATTGCTCAATCTTATCGAGTGAATAATCAATCGGGTAGTTTTTCCCATTCTCAACAAGAATAAAATTGCATCTCTCCTTCACATAGAAACAGTTGACCGATGAGGTCTGTACCGACCTGTAATGTTCCCCTATCCTGATCAGAAACCTCTCTTTCGTTTTCGATTGCAACTGATGTATGATTGACGCGAACCTTGCATGATCCGTTTGATTGTAATGTGCTTTGAATTTGTTGATCGCATTTCTGAGCTCCTCCGGATCAATTGGTTTTAACAGATAATCGATGCTGTTCACCTTGAATGCCTTTAAGCTGTATTCATCGTAGGCAGTGGTGAAAATAACAGGAACATCAATCGGGTGGCTTTCAAAAATCTCGAAACAGATACCATCTTCCAGCTGGATATCCATGAAGATCAGGTCCGGTTTCGGATGATTCAGAAACCAGTTGATCGATTGTTCCACGGACTGCAGCACATCAATAATCTCAATGTCAGGGTCTGTTTCTCCCAGCAATCGCTTCAGCTTTTGCGAAGCAGTCCGTTCATCTTCAATAATCAGTACTTTCATTTTCAAATTCAATCAGTGGTAATTTTACCAGGAAATGGTTGTTTTCTTCGTTGATGACAAGCTCTTTTTTCATGATCAGCCTCACCCTCTCCTTCAGATTGGATAATCCTGTTTGAGTCGGGCGTTCAATTATATTTTTCTTCCGCATCACATTGGAGACCACCACATACCCGTTTTCATCATATATCCGGACGATCAACGGGTTCTCCTGCGACATCACATTGTGCTTTAGGGCATTCTCAACCAGTATCTGTAAAGATACAGGAATAACTTTGAATTTGCCGGCATGCTGCAGATCAATTTCCAGTGATATTTTATCGTTATCGCGTTCTTTTTGCAGGCTGAAGTATTGTTTCACAAATGCTATCTCTTTATCCAGCGGTATCAGGTCGGTCTCCTCGTTTTCCAGAATGTACCTGTAAATCCCGGATAGTTTCCGGATGTACTTGTCTGCCTTCCCCGCATCTTCATATACAATTTCAGAAAGGGTGTTGAGGCTGTTGAAAAGGAAATGGGGATTGACCTGCGACTTCAGATTCTGGTATCTCTGTTTCAGGTTTTCTTCCCTCAGTTTTTGTCCTTTCGTGACTGATTTACGCCAGAGGGTATAGAAAAATGCGATGGTAAAGAACATCAGCCATACAAAGAACTGTCCACTTGCGAAATTAAGCTCATACCTGAAAAGGTGGTGCCAGAATTCCGATAGATCCCTGCCTATATATATAAACCATCCGAAAACACCGATTGTGATTGCGATGTTGGCGATCATGTAAGCCAAGATATAAAACAGCAATAATGCCGGCAGAATCATTTTATTTATCCGGGCCTGATTATACCTGCTTGCCTTGTTTACCATAAAAACAGCCATGTACCCGATACCGGCAGCCATCAGGAATATGCTGATAAAAGCAACCATAGCCGTTGGAGGGAACCAATCCCCGGTTTGCTGATATTTAATCCCAAAAGCAGCAACGAAGCTGAAGATCAACAGTCCCACATGGTAAAGCATCCAGAATCCTGTTTTTGAAATGTGCTTCTTCATATCACTCTCTTATTTTGTTCGTGACAAGGTGATGAACCTCACTACATACCCTTTAATTCCCGGTTGGCCGTTTACTGAAAGGTCGATGATGACATCTTCGGTAAGGGTTGCATATTCAACATGCTTATCGGTAAGCGACACATATACTTCGCCCCAGTAATGGCTTCTACCCCTCATTGAGAGGTTTTCCATCTCAATATTGACTTTGTTGTTCATGGTAGAATATTTGATAATCGCATAAATATCATCATTCATTCTTGTCGTGCCAAGCCATTTCAATTTGAAGTTCTTGTTCTCAAATGCACCATCTCCGGCAAGATCAACTGATTCATTCAATTCACTTGCATCAAAATCCCGGTTCAGTCTCAAAGAATCCCAGTACCAGTATGCGATATCCTGTAACATGAACATATCCCAGATAAGATTCTTCATACGAAACCCTTCATCTTCCGGCATATTCTTAAAAAAATGGGGGTTCACAATTTCCGGAGTAGGGAGGTAAGTAAAGTTTTCAAGAAAATCCTTTTTCTCACTGAATGGTTGTCCCTCCTCATCTGTTGAAGTATCAAATACATTGTTCCACCGTACCGAATCTCCTTCCAGCCCTGTGGTATAGTCTCCTTCAATAGTCGTTTTTCTGAGAAAATTACCCATGAGGTCGTAATCCATATAATCCGTTGTGATATGATACGACCGACTGATTGAACGATCCAGCATTATGTCCCCCGGCAATTGATCCGGGTATTCAACAGTGTGCTTGCTTTGGGCATAAGCTGCATTGATTGCAACAGAAAATGCCAGTGTAAAACAGATAAACATTGTTCTCATCCTTTTAATTTTTAATGATTAATAATGGTCAAAGTAAATCAATGAGAAACAGATTGATAAATTTTTGTTGCCGAGTCGCACTATGATCATTCCGGGTTGTCCATAATTCTGTTCAAATTGTGTTATGCAAATAAAACCGGTGAAAGACCGGGTATTGACCATCAAACGAAGCGTTTGCTCCGGTCCAGCCATTTATCCGGTCTTTAACCGGCGGCTCTTCTTTTTTGATGCTTCGATCAACAGTATGCTGATCAGCAGAAGCGCACCAAGGAAAACGGGGAATATTGAGAAGTCAAATGCCGAAGCCAGGCTACCGAATATCATCGGCATGATGGTTGACGCCAAAGATGCACTGGCCATCTGCATCCCGATGATTGATTGTGAATACTCTCTCCCGAAGCTCCGGGGGGTTTCATGCAACATGCTCGGGAAGATGGGTGCACAACCCAGTCCAAATACCATAAAACCCGTAGTAATGGAAGCGTTGTAAGGCAATAACATTAAGACTATGCCCAGGAGAATCACAATTTGTCCCAGTCGTATCAGCTGCAGGTTATTGATCTTCAGTGTGAAGAGCCCGGAAATAAAACGCCCCGCGGTGATTCCGATGTAATATAACCCAATCCAGCGGGCAGCATTCTCAGGTGATATATTCCTGACGGTAACCATAAAGCTTGTTCCCCAGGTCCCTGCCACCACCTCAATGGTGCAGTAACAAAAGAAACCCAGCAGCATCTGTTTCACACCTGGCAGTTGTGCAATTTTTCTGAATGAGAGATGCGGGGTACTTTCTGCATGCTTATCACCCTGTTCTCTCTTGCTTCTCTTCCAGAGTGGCAATGTGGCGAGCAGCACAATCACGATGCAAAGCTGGATGATGCCAACCGTCATGTATCCCTGTGACCAGGAGCCGGTGGCTTTTAGTTGGGCAGACATGATCAACGGGCCAATAGAAGCACCAATACCCCAGAAGCAGTGCAGCCAATTCATGTGTCTTGCCTTGAAGTGCAGTGCCACGTAATTGTTGAGCGCGGCATCCACCGAGCCGGCCCCCAAACCCAGGGGGATGGCCAGGATGAACAGCCATACAACATTGTTGGAGAAGGAGAACCCGATTAAAGCCATGGCGGTGAGGAAGACACTGCTTACGGTGACGACACCCGTACCGGCAAAACGTGTGATCCTGGCACTCATCAGGCTGGAGACAACTGATCCCGCAGCCGTGATCATCGATATGATGCCTGCATAATGAATGGGGGCGGAGAGGTCTCTGTACATCGCCGGCCAGGCAGCACCCAGCATTGTATCAGGTAGACCGAGTCCGATAAATGAGAGGTAAATGATGATCAGAAGGATTACCGTTGCCATAGGTCTGAGTCAAATTTATTGTTACAGGGCACCTCCGGTGGAGCCTGTTAGCCAAAATCGAAGTCGGGGAAGTCGGCCTCACCCTGCTTGGGGTTGAAGGGTGCAGGAAAATCTTTTTTCTCCTGCCCGTTGACCAGGATCTTCACCAGGTGCGGGGGGAGGTTGTTAAGGAAGTAAAGTTGCTCGTGGCGGTTTGCATCGCTGTACTGGGTGTGCAGCGAACGCACGTTGCGGTAGAGGTTCAGGCTGTTCTTGGCGCGTGTCAGCGCCACGTAGAGGCAGCGCCGCTCCTCCTCGATGGCCCCCTCACCCTGGAGGATGGTGCGCGACGAGGGGAAGCTGGCTGGATTGAGGTTGAGGATGTGCACGATCTCCGCCTCCAATCCCTTTGCCGAGTGGATGGTGGAGAGCACCACCGCATCGTCTGTCTCCTTCGTGCCAATCTTAAAGGTAGTCTCCGCCTTGGGGTCCAGCACGTACTCGGTGATGAACTCGGTGATGCTGCCCGATGAGCGGGCCACCTCACGGAGCACCTCAAAGTCGGAGGCACGGGAAGTCCACTCCTCGCGGTACTTCTTCTCCAGCATCGGCTGCATCGCCTTCACGGCAGCCTCCATGGCCTGTGCCGGCCGGTCGTTATACTCCCTCACGGCAGCCAGCGTGGCTGGGATGGCGGCGTTTACCTCCATCCCCTCAAACTGTTGCAGGCAGGAGATCATCTCGGCGAAGGTTGCGAGGGTGATCACCCGTGAGATGATGCGACTGGCCTTTATCTCACCGATACCGTCCCAGAGTTGCAGGAAACGTATCCAGGCAATCTCATCATAGCTGTTGGCCACGATTCGCATGGCGGAGGCGACGTCACGCACGTGGGCGCTCTGCATCAGTGAGGTGCCGCCATACTTCACGTAGGGGATCTTCTTGCTGAGGCAGGCCCCTTCCACTTTCGAGAGCGACCATACCGAGCGGCCCAGCACCATGGTGTCGGCATAGCGACCCCCCTCCGCCACACGATCCAGGATCCCGTCGGTAATCAGGTCCGCCTCCTCCCAGTCGTCCTCCACGTGGATCAGCGAGGGCATCTCCCCCTTGCCCCTGTGGGCCTCCAGCTTCTTGTCATAGCGGAGTGGCGATTGTTCCAGTACCCAGTTAGAGAGATCCAGGATCTCCTGCGTGGAGCGGTAGTTGCGCAGCAGCTTCAGCTTCTCTGAGCGGGGGATGATCTCTGTGAAGGAGTGTATGGTGCGGAAGTCGGCACCCCGGAAAGCGTAGATGCTCTGCGCGTCGTCGCCCACGCAGAAGAGGTGCGATCCCTCGACGAACGATTTCAGCAGCTTGTATTGCAGGGGATTGGTATCCTGCATCTCATCTACCAGCACATGCCGGTATCGCTTCGTCACCGCGTCGCGTAGCGCTTCATCGCGCTCCAGCTGTGTGGCCACCACGCTCAGCATGTCGTCGTAGTCGATGTAGCGCCGCTCCTTTTTATAGTCGATATATTTTTTTATGACCGGCGCAATCAGCTTCCGGTCCTCCTCCACATATTGCCTCACCTGCTCATCCTCCTTCTCCAGGTTGCCGTAGCGGACGTGGAGGATGGCCTCCGACAGGCTGCAGAGGGTGTTGACGGCGTAGGAGTAGATGGCGGTCACCACCTCCTTCTTCACCTTCTCCTTCTTGCTGTCGCGGAAGTTCTTCCCCAGTGCCAGCGCCATCGCGCTCAGCCGGTCATCCTCGTCGAGGGGTGTGTAGCCGTGGTGCGGGAAGTGGTCGGGGTAGAGGTGCATGATCTCGTTGCACCATGAGTGGAAGGTCCTGCCGGTGATCTCTTTCTTGTTGATGCCGCCCGGCGCTGACAACTTGAGTCGCTCAGCGATCTCCCTGGCCGACTTGCGGGTGAAGGAGAGGATGGCGATGCGGTTGGGCTGCACTCCCTTGCGGAGGAGATAGTCTGCCCGGGCGATGATGGTGCCTGTCTTGCCCGTGCCGGCGCCTGCAAGCACCAGCAGGTGCTTTCCCTCAAATTCGGCCGCCATGCGTTGCTGTTCGTTGAGCTGGATCATCTACAAAAGTACATCTTTCCCCGATAATTTCAGACCCTCTCACCGAAAATTGAGCGCTCCGGAATATTGTGGTTGCTTCAACTCACAGTGCCGGTGCCTCCCTTTTGGGAAATCGCAATTCAACCCTCGCGCCCCCTTCCGGTCTGTTGGATATCTGGATGCCGGCCTCATGGAAATCGGCGATGAGCTTCACGATGGAGAGCCCCAGGCCTTTGTGGTTGTCAATTAGTTCATCTGCTGTAGACAAGGGCTTAAACATGTTTTCGAATGATCTTTCAGAGAAGCCCGGTCCGCTGTCCTCGAAGGAGAGGATCTGCCGGCTGTCCCCTGTGCGACATGCGATGGCAATGGATCCATTGTCGGGCGTGTGCTGCAGGGCGTTCCTGAAGAGGTGGTTGAGGCAGAGGGTCATCAGCTCATGGTTGGCGGGAATCGTTGCATCGGTTGCATTCCAGAACAGATCTACCCGTATGTTTTTCTTGTCGACCAGCTCACGGTTGCTGATCAGAATGTCATCCACCACGTCTTTAATATCGATCATCGTCTTGCCGTACTCATCGGGTGTCGTGCGCATCCGTGTGATGATCAGGCTCGACTGCGCAAAATCGTTCAGCCGGTGAGCCGACTCGCTCAGTTTCTCGATCATCGTGAAATATTCGGTGGACACCAGCTGTTCCTTTAAAAAATCGGCGAAGCCAATCACCCCGTTCAGGGGGGTGTTGATCTCGTGGCTGATCAGGCGGAGGAAGACCGCTTTCGATTCATCCAGTTTCCGGAGCTCACGATAAGCCCTCACCAGCTTTTGGTTCGACTCCTCCAGTTCCCGCGTGCGCTCCCTCACCTTCTCATTCAGCAGCTCGTTCATCTGCTTTAGCAGCGCCCTCTTTTCCCTGAGCTCAAGGTGGGTACTGATTCTCGCCAGCAACTCGTCCGCCTGAAAGGGCTTTGTCACGTAGTCCTGCCCCCCGCTGCTGAATCCCTCCACGATTTGGGCCGTCTCCGTGTTGGCGGTGAGAAATATCACCGGGAGCTCGTCGAACCGTTCCATGAGACGAATTTCACGGCACACATCGAAGCCATTCATCCCCGGCATGTTCACATCGAGCAGCATCAGGTCAAACTCCTCAATGCTGCCTTTCAGGATCTCCAGAGCCTGTTGTCCATCCATGGCAAATCCGGCGTTGTAACCCTGTTGCCGCAGGATGCTGCCGATCACCCGGATGTTTTCAGTGTTGTCGTCCACAACCAGAATCCTTTTCTTTTTCTCCTGTGTTGTTGTCATTGCTCTTCTCCTTTAAAGTTCATGGTTTAGCATAAGCTCCAATTCTTTCAGTAGCTTGGTTAACTTCTTCACTTCAAACTGATCGGCATAATCCACGATCCTGTTGCCGGAGTCGATCAGTATTTTGTTGTCAAACCGGCGGCCCGCCTCCGCCAGCCTCCTGCCAAAATCTTCCATCTCGTCCATCAGCTGTGTGCTCATCACCTGCCGGTAGAGGGGAAGCAACTCTTCCCGGGCATGCTGCTTCAATGCATCCGACCACTCCTGCTCTGCCGCCGTCAACGCTTCACGCTTCTCAGGTGCCGGTCGTGTTGTCTGCTGGGTGTTCTTCAGATATTTGATCAGAATCTCAAAAAGCTTCTCGTAAGAGATCGGTTTCAGGATGTTCTCCTCGAACAGTTGGTGGGAAGCGCTCTCGTCATTGCCGATCCTTATGGTTGCCGACACCCCGATGCATACGATGTTTGCCGTTGCGGGATTTTCTTTCAACATTTTACAGGCCATCTTGCCATTCATCACCGGCATGCGTTTATCCATCAGGATCAGGTCGGGCTTCTCCTTTGTGGCTGTCTCAAACGCCTGCAACCCATTTTCTGCTTCCAGCAGGCGGGCTCCGGTATGTTCCAGTGCATTGAGCAACAGTTTTCTGTTGTCTTCAATGTCATCCACGATCAGGATGGTGCTCTCCTCAAACCGGGTCTCCATGTAATCATGGAAGCTCTTTTCCCTCTTTTCCGGTATGCAAGCTGCTTTGGCGATGTCTCTGAAAATGAGTGTGAATTCGGAGCCTTCGTTCAGTGTACTCTTCACGGTGATCTCCCCGTTCATTGCCTCAGCCATCCTGCGGCTGATGGTAAGCCCCAGCCCGGTTCCGCCATAGTACTTATGACCTTGTCCCTCCTGTTGTACAAAAGGTTCGAAGATCGCCTCCAGCTGGTCTTCCGATATGCCCATCCCGGTGTCAGAGATGCAAATCTTCAAATCCACCAGGTTGCCCTCTTTCAGTTCGTGCGTGATATCAACGGTCACACCGCCTTCAGCAGTGAACTTGATGGCATTCCCCACAAGGTTGAAGAGAATCTGCCGCAAGCGTGTTTCATCCATCAGCAGCGTGAGGGTTGAGTCGATGTCAGAGGCAATGGTCAGGAGCAGTTTTTTCTCCGCGACAGTGGTTTCAAACATGCCGCATACATCAGCAACCACCTGCATCAAATTCATCGACTCCCGTTCGATCGCGATCTTGCCCGCTTCCACCTTCGAGAGGTCCAGGATGTCGTTGATGATTCTCAGCAGGTTGCGTCCGCTGTTGCGGATGGAAGCAACCTGCGAACGCCTTTTCTCATCCTCTATTGTGTTGTAGAGGATCTCTGAGAATCCATTGATCGCGTTCAGGGGGGTGCGGATCTCATGGCTCATGTTGGCCAGGAAGATGCTTTTCGCCTTGTTGGCCTCCTCCGCCTCATGTACCGCCTTTTCGAGCTGCCGCTCTCTCTCCTTCTCGGGAGTGATGTCAAGGAGGGTACCCATGAACTGATGTCCTTCCCCTTCATCCAACACCCCCTTGATGTAATATTTCACCCATTTGAGGTTTCCCTTCTCCGTGTAGTGGCGAAGAGTGAAGGTGACGGTATTGACTTCGCTGGACATCGAGTAGGCACTCTCCACGAACTGCTCCCTGTCTTCGGGATGTATGGTGTCTATAAACTCCTTGAAGGAATAGGGTGGTTTGTCGGGGGAGCATTCAAAGATCTTGTAGGTCTCATCCGACCACTTCACCACCCCGGTGTGGGTGTTGAATTCCCATATACCCAATTGGGCAATGCGCTGGCTTAGCATCAGCTTGTCCTGGTTCTCCTGCAGTTCGGCCGTGCGTTCTGCGATCCTGCGTTCAAGGCTGCTGTTCAGTTTCCTGATCTCCTGCTCCCTGTTTCTCTCTTTGGTGATGTCCTGCTGTATGGCCAGATAACCGGTAAACTGATGCTCTT
The DNA here is from genome assembly GCA_036733365.1 of Proteiniphilum sp. Classification (GTDB taxonomy): domain Bacteria; phylum Bacteroidota; class Bacteroidia; order Bacteroidales; family Dysgonomonadaceae; genus Proteiniphilum. Next base: position 2,071 of record DAINAS010000024.1, on the reverse strand, counting down.
TTTCGTAGAGGGGGGTGATTGACATGTGTTCCCAGTAGTAAGAACCATCTTTTTTTCTGTTGATCAGCTCACCTTCCCACATCTTTCCCGATTGTATTGTCTGCCAGATTTTGGCATATAACTCCTTCTTATTTTTACCCGATTTCAGGATTCGCATGTTCTTGCCGATCACCTCATCGGTCAAATAGCCTGTTATGGTTTCAAATGCTTTGCTGGCATAGCTGACGTTCGCTTCAGTATCGGTAATGATAATGGCTATGGGACTCTCTTCAATGGCTTTGCTTAGTTTGAAAATCTTTTTTTCGGCTTCTGTGGTTTTGGTGATGTCACGCACAAAGCGGATGGCCTGATTCTCCAGAAAGGGGACAATCCTAACCTCGAAGGTGGAGTAGGTACCCTTGTAATCGGTCGAGAACTCGTGAGACACCGGTTCCCGTTTTTGCAGACATTCCTGAAGATAGCGGTGATTGAGGTCTGCAATCTCATCAGGGAACACATCGTGCAAATTTTTCCCGATGAAATACTCCCGGGGCACGATATAGCCGTCAGGGTTGGTGCTGTATGCTTCCAGAAAAGTGCCATCGAGATCATGGATAAACAGTTTGTCGGGAAGTGAGTAAAGAATGGCGTTGATCTTTTCGTTTTGCAGCCTGATTTTCTCTTCCTGAATTTTCTTCTCGGTGATGTCGATGATCTCAAGCAATACGCATTCTTCGCCATAATAATCAATCAACTTTCCCCACATGAGCACATGCCGTCTTTCACCTGACTTCAGGGTTGTCGAAGTCTCCATATCCGTTACGCTTTTGTGAGAGCGGATCTTCTCGGTAAATTCCTGACGTTGGGCTGCATCTTCCCAGAAAAACATTTCAAGGGTGGTGTTCCCGATCAGTTCCTCTTGTGTATATTCGAAGAACTTGGTTACGGATGGGTTTACCAGGATGATTTCGCCGTCAGACAGCCTTGTGATGGCGATGGGAAGAGGGCTGTCATAGAAGATGTTTGCAAATCGCTTCTCGCTTTCAATCAATCTTCTTTCATTTAGCTTACGCTCAGTGATCTCTTCCGACATGATGATGATGCCGCCAATCTCATGCTCATCATTGAACCAGGGTCTCATTTCCCATTTCACGTATTGCACCGAACCATCCTCCCGCACGAAGCGGTCATCGTCGTTTTTGATATACTCACCCTTCAACCCTCTGCGGTGAATCGTTTTCCACTCCTCTGAAATATCGGTGATGATCTCATAGTGACAGGCTCCGATGATATTGGTGCCGGCAATCCTGTAATCATCGAGCCACCGTCTGCTGGCGGCAATGTATCTCATATCCCTGTCAAACATGGCGAGGGCAGCCGGGGCGTGCTCAATGAAGAGGCTCAGTTTCTGCTCGCTTTCCCGTAACTGCCGTAAGCTTTTCTGCTGAGCTGTGATGTCGCTGGCCGAGATGATTGAGTAGGTCTGTTCAGCACCTGGGTATTTGACCGGTCCCCCGCTGATCTGGATGAATACGCTGCTATTGTTGTTCGACTTTAGGATGATTTTAAATTTTTCCTGGAACACTTTTTCACCTTTCATGATCTTGGCAAACGGCCATTTCGTGGGAGGGAGGTATTGGTCGTTCAGGTCGTAGGCGTCAAACTCGGCTACCATTTTGTCAAACGTCCACTCCACGATGTTGCCTACCAGGGGTTTGAAGAGTCGGTCGAATCCATGATTGGTGTACAATACCTTGCCTGCCTGGTCCACCACTAGGATGGCATCGTTCAGGTTGTCGAGGGTGGTTAAGAGAAATTCAAGATGGGTGTTCGTATGAGTGTCCATAATCTGGCGAAGCTATGCATTTTGGAAAAGAAGACGTAGCCCCTGCAACGAAGCTTGGGCATATTGTTTATAATCGGCAACATTGCTGTCCGGAGAAAAATTTTCAGACATGGTTTATTAATATAAATTTCAATATATTACAAGGATAAAATTATTTTTCGATTAGAAATCATAGTTTTGTGAATCGGCATTTGAGCCACATTCTGCAGGCTATGAATAAAGGAAAAACAATCTTTGCACAAATTA
>DAINAS010000023.1:0-45071 GCA_036733365.1 Proteiniphilum sp. | reverse complement strand
AAGCCCAATAGCGCCGATGGTACTGCACACAAGTGGGAGAGTAGGTAGCCGCCGTCCTTTACAGAAGCCCCCGGGAGAAAACCCGGGGGCTTTTTTGTTGTGGAGCGGGGCATTCGTTTATGTGCGGGTATTTACCATGCACCGGGTATCTGGTGACAAGGGATGCTTTTGGTTCTCAATTGAGCTTTATCTCACTCTAATCTGCTTCAGATATATTAGAACGAGATTAGAACGATATTAGAGCGAGATTAGAGCGAGATTAGAACGAGATTAGAACGAGATCCGAACGAGATCCGAACGAGATCCGAACGAATTACATACTAAAGCACGATCATTTCTTCCTCGCAAAGCGTGATATTTTCCACCCGGTTCTCATGGATGATGTAGGTGTTCTCGATACCCACGGGGCCGATGCCGGGGAGTACGAACTTGGGTTCCACCGCAATGGCCATACCCGCTTCCAGGATCTCTTTAGAGCGGGGTGTCAGCACCGGAGGCTCGTTGATTTCAAGTCCCACGCCATGACCGATGAATTTCGCCTGCTGGGTTGTGCCCATGAAATAAGATTGCATTCCTTTCTCCTGTACCATCTCCTCTGCCAGGAGGTAGAGGTCGGCACAAGGGGTGCCGGCTTTGGCAGTCTGTTCTAAGGTACGAATGATGTCGATGGAGAGTTGATGTGCCTCAAAGGCCAGGTCGGGAACCTCTCCAATCGCGAAAGTGCGGCTCATGTCGTCCATCCATGGGCGGTAGTTCCCCGCCATATCCACCATCAGGGTCATCCCCGGCAGTAGCTTCGTGCCGTTTGCCCCCAGCGGCAGCAGTGGTGAGATGCCACCGCCCCCCAGTGCATAGTCGAAGGGAGATGCGGCCTGGGCATTGTCGCCTGCCAGCATGCTCCCCATGAAGATGTCCATGTTCTCCCCGAATGAACGGAAGATCCCTACCGAGCCATGGAGACGCATCTCCCGTTCAATTTCGATCTGCAGCTCTAGGTCGCTCATGCCACGTCGGTAGAGAGAGGGAATCAGTTCATAAACCTGCCGGTGCAACTGGGCACTTTCCCGTATCTGATTCAGTTCCCAGTCTGATTTCACCGAGCGTAGCCGGCGCAACTCACCTGAGATGTTCAGAGTCTCCGGCATTTCCATAGCTGCCTGCAGGCGGGTGGCGCTGTTGAAGGTAAGCTGATCGGCTTCCAGCAACAGCCGCCGTGGCAGAGCATATCCTGCCTCGCACAACAGTGAGGGAATCTGTTCCGGCTTACGTATGCTTATCGCACGTCCGTCTGTGATACCGGCAGGGCGCCGAATGAACAGCAGAGCCTCACCCTCAGGGTAGAGGAGCAGGTAACCGTCGAAAACAAAGCCAGATAGCCAGTACTGGTTGACCGGTGATGTGATGATGCAGGCATCGGCTTGCATGGCGGCAATAGATTGCTGCACCCTTCTCTGCCGCAGGGTGAGCTCATTCTTCTGATCGTACATGAAACTAAATTTTCCGTCAAAGATACAACTTTCTAACGAGTGTATAAATCCCTCTCTGTTCCCCATCTTACATGTATATTGGGAATGATGCATCAAAGGAGGAAATAAAATGACATCATTCAGTTTGTAGCAATCGGGATAAATAAACTATCTTTACATTCTCTCATTAATAAACAGGATGTGAACAGAAGAATACTGATTGTGGAAGATGACCGTTCCTTCGGGGCGATGCTGCACAAGTGGTTTGAAAGAAACGGCTTTGGTGTGACTCTTGCTACCGGGATGGAGGCTGCTCAGGAGGTGCTCTCCAGGCAGACTTTTCAGGTAGTGCTGTCGGATCTGCGTTTGCCCGACGGTGACGGCATCATGCTCCTCTCATGGCTCAACGAGAAAGGGAGGAGGGAGCCGGTGATCATCATGACCAGTTACGGAGATGTGCAGACAGCCGTTTCAGCCATCAAGATGGGAGCGTTCGATTACCTTGAGAAACCGGTCAACCCCTCAATCCTGTCGCAGAAGATCGACTCCGCTTGCAACACCAGTAGAGAAGAAGTCGTGTCAGAGAAGATGCACCGATCACAGAAGCAGGTAAGCCCTGCTGAACTGGAGGCGATTGTGATTGGACAAAGTGCACCGGTGGTTGAGATGTATGAGCATGTGGCACTGGTGGCGCCAACTCAGATGGCAGTAATGATTACCGGTGAGAGCGGTACTGGAAAGGAGCATGTGGCTAGACTCATCCACCAGCGCAGCAACCGTTCAGAAGGACCCTTCGTGGCGGTCGATTGCGGGGGGCTTTCCGCGGAGTTGGCACCCAGCGAACTGTTCGGTCATAAGAAAGGATCATTCACCACCGCGCTGGAGAACAAGAGTGGATTTTTTGCCGCTGCCGATGGTGGTACTCTTTTCCTCGATGAGGTGGGCAACCTTCCATACGGGGTACAGATGCAGCTGCTACGCACACTGCAGGAGAAAAAGATCCGTCCCGTAGGATCGGCGGCCGACCTGGATGTGGATGTGCGTATCGTGACAGCTACCAACGAAGACTTGCTGAAGGCCATTGTTGAAGGGCGCTTCCGCGAGGATCTCTACCACCGTATCAACGAGTTCACCATCACGGTACCGCCTTTGAGGGAACGGAAAGAGGATATCGCACTCTATGCCATACATTTCATGAAAGAGGCCAACCGTGAGTTGGAGAAAAATGCTGAGCATATCACTCCGGAGGCATTGTCGCAACTGACACACTATGGCTGGCCTGGAAACCTACGGGAGCTGCGTAATGTGATGCGGCGAAGCGTGCTTTTCTGTCGAAACAGCGAGATCACACCTGCGACGCTGCCCTACCTGTCCGAAACAGGACAGATTGTAAGTGATGAATCGACAGGACCACAACAACGTGAGATTTCGCTTGCTCGTGATCCAGGAAATGAAAAAGATAAAATTCTGCGTGCCCTGGAGCTATCGGGTGGGAACAAGACCAAGGCTGCCAATCTTTTGAAAGTGGATCGCAAGACACTCTACAATAAGATGCACCAGTATGGTATCGATTTATAAATGATCGCGCCTGATGGCAGCGATAAACTCTCTTACCTGTTTCACCGTCACCCGCAACACATCCTCCCATTCCGGCCAGGCATCCTCTTCTTCCTCCCGCAAACGGTCCATCCTGCGCATCTGCATTGTCAGTTCCTCTGCACCAATCTGACCGTAAAAGGGATGGATCCGGTGACATAGTTGCTGTGCCTCACGATACCGATGCTCGTCGATCAGTTCCGACAGTGTTGACATATCCTCTTCTGCCGACTCCACAAACTCCGCCAATATCTCCCGGATTGCCTCCCGGTCATTGCCGAAGAGGGCAGTAAGTCCCGGAAAGGAGTCTACCGTCCCGGCTCCATCTTTACGCAATCCTAAGTCTTTTCGGGAAATGAGGGTGAGCAGGTTCTCCAACCGTACGGGCTTAGCCAGTAAGCCGGTGAATCCCTCCTGCACGGCGCGTTCGGGGGTGTAGTCGTCGTGGGCTGTCATCAACCACACCGGAATCAGCGGATCTATTTCCCGTACCAACCGAAGGATCCCGGTTCCGCTTACCTCTCTCATCTGCAGATCGGTAATCACCAGATCGAACGAAGATACCACCCTCACGAAACCATTCACATCGCGCGGATCACTGCACAGCTTCACCTTGCATCCCTGACGTGAGAGGTACTCCCTGAGCATGTTCCCCAGCGAGGGGTCATCCTCAAAAATAAGAATCTTCTCCGCAGTTACACCCCCTGAAGTATAGACATGAGAATTGTTTGTGGTGCTGTTTTCCTCAAAGAGTTCGATCGGAAGCCGGATCACCACACAGGTGCCCTTTCCTTTTACGGAGGAGAGCGTGATCTCCCCTTTCAGTGCCTCAACCAGACCCCGCGTGACATAGAGGCCGAAGCCGCTGCCCTCCGACTTGGAGGGATCTCCCAAGCGAGAGAAGGGCTTGAAAATCTCTTTCAGATCGGCCTCTCCGATGCCGATACCGGTGTCAGTAATCGTGACTTCCAATTTAACCTGGTGACGAAGATCGATGGTCACACTTCCCTCATGGGTGTACTTCACACTGTTTGAGATTACATTCACCAGGATCTGTTTCAGAAGGGTTTGGTCGCTCTCGGTGACAAAGGGGTGGGGGAGGTGATTCTGATAGCGCAGCTGCAACCCTTTCTCCTCTGCCAGAGGGTAGAACATGTCTAGGATATCCTCCATCAGTACATGCATGTCAAAACGGTTTTTGCGCAGTACTCCCCTGTTCCGCTCCATGCGTGAGAATTCCAGCAGGTTGGAAAGCATGTTGAGGATATGTCTTGCAGAGCTTCTGGCAGAGTTCAGCTCCCGTCGTCGCTCATCTTTCATCTCATCGCTTTCCCACATCTCCATGTAGCCCATCATTGAGCTGAGGGGAGTCTTGATGTCGTGAGACACAGTGAGAAGCAGCTTGTGGCGACTCTCGATCAACTGCTCGTTGCGCTGCTTCTCTCTTATCAGGCCGCTACGCGCTTTCTGTCCCTTGTTCAGGTCGTTCACAATCAACAATACGATGAAGAGTATCAGCAACAATGAAAGGATACCTACAGTGAGGGCGAAGGAAAAAATACGACGGGTGAGTGCTTCACTTTTGTCGGCTCCCTTCTTCGATTTCTCCATAGCCTCGTGGTAGTACTGTGTGATCAGATGTGAGATGCGTAGTGAGATATTTTGTTCGGCAAAGATCAGTCCGCGCACCTGTTGTTCGATGCCGGCCATACGGGTCGTGTAGTTTTCCGTAGCCTCGCGTGTAATCTGTTTCAGATCGCTGTAAATTACGGTATCAAGGCGTGAGGCACTCCAAGCCTCCTGCTGTACATGAGCGATGGTGACAGTTGTGTCAACATCCTGTTTCGGATCAAAAAGGTTTTTCAAACGGCCCCAGAAATTTCGTTTACTGCTTTCCAGAGTTCGTACCGTATCTTGGCTGGTGGTCACCACTATCGTGTCCCGTACCATCTCATCAAAGGTCTCAATCTTGTTGTCGATTGTGGTGATAGGGTTCTGAGAACGGATCAGCTGGATAAGACGTTCACCGATCAGTTGTTTCTCTTGTAACAGTGTGTCCACATCTTCCAGTAGCAACTCACTTTCGGTATCGGAGGTGAGTTTCTTCACGTCCTTTATCTGCTGTTCGATCTCCAAAGTGATCGAATCATACTCCTGTACCCATCTTTTGCGTGGGGAGAGCAGGTAGCTATTCAGCATTTCCTGTGCCAGCTGTATAGATCGTATCAATTGATTGTTGAGCGAGACCAACTGGCGCGATTGCTCCATCTCCACCTTTTGCTGCCTGATCTCCTCCCTGACACGGCCGGAGTAGAGAAACAAGCCGACAAAATAGAGGATTACCACCAGCAGGATCAAACCGATTTTGATTCTGATGCGTTGTTCCGGTGAGCTGTTGGACTCCATTTCTCCTTATTTTTAGTTGAGCATTGCATTGATAGTCCCAAATATACGGTAATTATTTTAGATGAAACAGTAAATATTTACTGATACAATCTTTTTTACTTGTGGAATTTCCCCAATGAAGTGTGGAGGAATTCTACAATTTCCCCGGTATTATTGTGATGTCAAGGAAAGGTAATGAAATCTGGGCAATTCAATAATGTGCATTAGATCAGAGGTATAGCCTTGTGTTGGTGAAAATTGAACTTTTTCAGCACGGAATTTGTGTATTAGATGGTACAGGATGATTTATTGGATTGAAATCATCAGGGTTAATAAAGTCAATGTTTAATGATAAAATTATTTGTTATGAAAAAAATGATTCTAACAATTGCAATGATTGCCGGTATGAGCGCGATTGCCAATATTCAGACACTTCAAGCTGCCAGTCATTTTCAAATAGAAGCCGTGTCACAGGATGAGAATGGTTTTGTAGAGGTAAAACTGGAAGAGCTGAACCCGGAAGTACAGGCAGCAGTGAAGGCTCTGCTTGCAGACTATGATGTGAAAGTTTTAAAGCACAATGTGGAGAAACAGCTTACAAAGGTTGTACTGACCAATAAGCAGGATCAGTCTGAAAAGAAAGTATTGCTCGACGAAAAAGGCAATGAGGTGAGCAAGGATCCTATAGTAAAGGAACAAGCAGAAACGGTTGAAGAACAAGAACCGTAAGCGTTAAAGAATAATTGTGAAATGAACTACCCTGTTATGGACAGAAACCGACTACACTATCGCACCACTATATATATTCTACGTTAAGACACTCTTCATGCGTAACAGGGATGAGCCGCCCTCTCAATGTGATATCTGAGAGGGCGGACATTTTTTTATGAAAGGGGGAATCTTCAGAATGAATCGAGAAGGAGTAGTCGTTACTTCCGATATACTGACCTAATCCTGCTGTTGCCAGATTTTCCAAGCGGCTTCTGCCTGCAGTTCCAACATCTCTTTTCCGTTGTGGGCGGTTGCACCCATAGCTTTACCCTTTCTCAGAAAGAGTGTTTCCGTGGGGTTGTAAACCAAGTCGTAAAGAAGGTGGTTCGGAGAGAGTGCTTCATAGGGAATTGCCGGGCATTGTTCAATTTGGGGAAAGGTCCCCACAGGTGAAGCGTTCACGATCAATTTATGTGTATTGATGATTTCGGATGTCAGTTCATCGTAACTGTAGCGTCCCTCCGCAGGTGTACGTGAGACAAATCGGTAGGTGATCTGCAGATCCTTTAGTGCTTGGCCAACAGCTTTGGAAGCACCCCCAGTGCCAAGAATAAGAGCATCTGTATGAATTTCATTCCGGAGCAGTGGACGAAGTGACTCTCTGAAACCAATGTAATCGGTATTGTAGCCAGTGAGATGATAGTTATACATTTCACCAGGTTGTCGAACCACCCTGATTACGTTCACAGCACCAATTTCTTCCGCTTCGGGTGAGAGCGTGTGGAGAAAAGGGATCACCTGCTCCTTGTAGGGGATAGTGACGTTGAGCCCCCTCAGTGAGGGATTGAAGAGGATTACCCGGCGCAATTCCATGATGTCCTCGATCTCGAAGTTGAGATATTCAGCATCAATATTCTCACGGGCAAACTTCTCACTGAAAAAACGGGCAGAAAAGGAGTGCTTCAAAGGGAAGCCTATAAGTCCATACGTTTCCATATTTCCTATTTCTCTGCCATATAGAGGGTGGCCACACCCATTGTATATCGTCGCAACCGGATGTTGCGAAAGCCGTTCTTTTTCAGGATAAGCATCATCTCCCTGCCCTGAGGAAATGCCGCAATCGATTCCGGTAGGTACTCGTAAGCCTTACGTTCAGTATGAAAGATGCCTGAAAGAAACGGCATCACATGCTTCGTGTAACTGTTGTACAAAGACCGCATCGGATTTTGTTCAGGAGTAGTGAGCTCCAGGAATAGGAAGATTCCCCCCGGTCGGAGAACCCGAAGCACCTGACTGAAACTCTTGTCGATATCCTCGAAGTTACGCACTCCGAAAGCGATGGTTACAGCATCGAAGCTTTCATCGGCAAAGGTAAGGGTGGCACAGTCCTGCTGTTCGAAGGTGATGACATGCTCCAAACCTTTCGCTGCAACCTTCTTATTGCCAACGGACATCATGCCTTCAGAGATATCAACGGCGTAGATCTTTTCTGGATGGAGAATCTTCTCGGCAAGCAGTGCAAAATCGCCAGTACCGGTCGCGATATCAAGGATGTGTCTTGGCTGGTAACGGCGCAATTCACGTATTGCATCGCTACGCCAATAGTCGTCGATACCCAGAGAGAGGGCTCCGTTCAGCTTGTCATACTTCGGTGCAATCTCGTTGAACATTTTTTTCACCTGTTCACTCTTGCGTTGTTCCCCATTATAGGGATTCACCTGTTCCACCTTGTAACTCATAGGTTCAGATATGCAGTGATATTTTTTTCAATGCGGGCTGCCAGGTTGTCGGCATCCGCCTTCACAAATTTTTCTCCGACGATCTTTTCATACAGTTCAATGTAACGTTCCGATACACTCTCGCAATAGGCATCGGTCATCTCGGGCACCTGCTGTCCCTCCTGACCCTGGAATCCATTATCCATGAGCCACTTCCTTACGAACTCTTTCGAGAGTTGCCGCTGCTCTTCTCCTTTTGCAAAACGCTCTTCGTAGCCTTCGCTATAGAAGTAACGCGACGAGTCGGGGGTGTGTATCTCGTCAATGAGGTAGATTTTTCCATCCTTCTTCCCAAATTCATACTTGGTGTCCACCAGAATCAGTCCCTTTTCGGCAGCCATCTCGGTACCCCGTTTGAATAGAGCAAAGGTGTATTTCTCAAGCAGTTCATACTCCTCCCGGCTTACCAGTCCCTGTGCGATAATCTCCTCCTTCGAGATGTTCTCGTCGTGACCTTCATCGGCCTTTGTGGTTGGAGTGATCAGTGGTGTCTCGAAACGCTGATTCTCACGGAGTCCCTCCGGGAGAGGGATACCACATAGATTGCGTGCTCCCTTGAGGTATTCACGCCAGGCGCTGCCGGTGATGTAACCGCGGATTACCATCTCCACCTTGTAGGGTTCGCAACGTACTCCCACTGTCACCATCGGGTCGGGTGAAGCCTGCTTCCAGTTGGGGACGATGTCAGCGGTGGCATCGAGAAACTTCGAGGCAATCTGGTTCAACACCTGTCCCTTGTAGGGGATTCCCTTGGGGAGCACCACGTCGAATGCCGATATGCGGTCGGTGGCGATCATCACCAGTTTGTCCTCGCCGATGCTGTATACATCCCGCACTTTCCCGTGATAGACACCAGTCTGTCCATGAAATTTATAATCTGTTCTAGTAAGCGTATCCATAGGGTAGATATATTGATATGTTGATTAGCTTAAAAATGATGTGTTGAATTGATTATGGGATAAATCACTTCTATATGAATGATTCTACCCCTCAATTTGTTCACCAGGTTTCCAGTTTTTGGTTTCCCGTTCCTCTCCCTCGTAGGCCTCCACAATCTGCTGTACCAGCCTGTGACGAACGATGTCCTTTTTATTGAACTCAACAGTACCTATGCCTCTGATATGTCTTAATACCCGCAATGCGTGAACCAGTCCCGATTGTTGAGTATGGGGCAGGTCAATTTGAGTGATGTCACCGGTGATGATCATCTTGCCGTTGATGCCCAGTCGTGTGAGGAACATCTTTATTTGCGGGCGAGTGGTATTCTGTGCCTCATCGAGAATGATCACCGCATCATTGAGCGTTCGTCCCCGCATAAAAGCGAGCGGTGCGATCTGGATTATCTTGGTCTCGATGTATTCTTTGAGCTTGAGAGGAGGAATCATATCCTCCAGAGCATCATAGAGCGGTTGCAGATAGGGGTCGATCTTCTCCTTCATATCTCCCGGTAGGAATCCCAGTTTCTCACCCGCCTCCACCGCAGGGCGACTAAGTATTATCTTGCGAACCTGCTTTGTCTTAAGCGCACGTACCGCAAGGGCGATCGCGGTGTAGGTTTTTCCCGATCCGGCAGGCCCGATGGCGAAGAGCATGTCATTCTCCTGGAAGGCATCCATCAGCTTTTTCTGGTTGGCGGTACGTGCCACAATCGGCTTACCGTTCAGGCCGTGGATGATCAGATTGTCAGCGTTGACAATCGCGGGAGCTTTTCCCTTCACTATATCCAGGATGTCCTCTTCACGAAGCAGGTTCATCTCGATGCTGAACTTTTGCAACTCGTGAACCTTCTCCTCGAAAACAGTTAGTTCCTCCTCCTCGCCGATCACCTTGATAACATTGCCACGGGCCACTATCCGCAGTTTCGGGTAGAGTGTCTTCAATAGCTGTATGTTACTGTTATTGATGCCGAAGAAAACTACCGGGTCAACGCTCTCCAGGATGATGATGCGTTCAATCATGCCGCTCACTCTTAAAGTCAATAGTCAGTTGTTGGTGTCCATGCTCGTCACCTTCAATGTAGTTGATAAATGCGTTGTTGACCAACCTGTTTCCACCAGGGGTGGGGTAGTTGCCAGAGAAGTACCAGTCGCCGTTGTTTCCGGGACAGGCCCTGTGGAGATCCTCAATGCTCTGGAAAACGATCTGTACCTCAGCTTTGATGTCGGGTGTAGTGAGCATCTCCGCGATTTTGGTCGAGATTTCTTCATCGGTAAAGGGAGCATAGATCTCCTTCACATAATTAACAATCGCCTCCTTCGGTTTGTATTTCTGTGCCACCGACTTGCGGTATACCTCATCAATTAGATGCTGCATCCCCCGCTCCTTGAGCAATTCAATTGCTGCCTTGAATGCGATAAACTCGCTCATGCGTGACATGTCAATGCCGTAACAGTCGGGGTAGCGAATCTGTGGGGAGGAGGAGACGATGATGATCTTCTTGGGGTCGAGTCGGTCTAGAATCTTGATGATGCTCTGCTTCAAAGTGGTGCCCCGCACAATACTGTCGTCGATGATTACCAAACTGTCCTTGCCACGACGTAGTGATCCGTAGGTAACGTCATAGACGTGCGCAGCCAGATCATTACGTGTCTTCCCCTGTGCGATGAAGGTACGCAGCTTGATGTCCTTTATGGCAACCTTCTCGGAGCGCACTCGTTTAGATAGAATGTTGTCAATCTCTTCTTTGCTGAGAGAATTGCCCCGTTCCAGAATGGTCTGTGCCTTGCGGTGGTTGAAGTGGTCTTCTAGTCCCTGTTGCATACCGTAGTATGCTACCTCCGCCGTGTTGGGTATGAAAGAAAAGACGGTGTTGTCGAAATCATCGTCTATAGCCTCGATGATTTTGGGTACAAGCAGTTCACCCAGCTTCTTGCGCTCCCGGTAGATGTCGTAGTCAGACCCGCGTGAGAAGTAGATTCGCTCGAAAGAGCATGGGGTAATCTTCTCCTTTGGTTCCTGTATTTGTTGCAGGCTGATGGTACCATTGCGCTTCACCACGAATGCTTCACCCGGTTGCAGCTCATGCACCTGTTCCTTTTTCAGGTTGAAAGCAGTCTGAATTACCGGACGTTCTGATGCCACCACGGCCACCTCCTCGTCATGATAGTAAAAAGCGGAACGGATGCCCCATGGATCCCGAAGGGCAAAGGCATCACCGCTACCGATCAGTCCACAGAGGGCATAACCGCCATCCCAGATACGTGAGGCACGTTTCAGCAGGAATGGGATATCCAATCTTTCCTCTATCTGATGACTCACCTGCTGGCCATTCAAGCCCTCCCGCTGCAGGTGGTCGTATTGGTACTGTACCTCCCTATCGAGGTAGTGACCAAGTGACTCCAACATTACGAAGGTGTCGGCATAATCACGTGGGTGCTGTCCATCTTCGATTAACTGGCGAAACATCTCATCCACATTGGTCATGTTAAAGTTACCTGCCAGTGCAAGACTTCGTGAAGCCCAGTTGTTGCGCCGCAAGAGGGGATGAACATAGGTGAGGCCACTCTTGCCTGTGGTACTGTAGCGTAGGTGTCCTACAAACAATTCTGCTGCAAAAGGCACCGATTGCTTCACAAAGGAGAGGTCCTTAAGTTGATCAGTATTTAATTGTCGAAATGAATCGTGTACCCGTGTGAAGATCTCTGAGATGGCGCTTGATCCCAGGGCTCTCTCCCTCGATATAAACTCGTTACCGGGAGAAGCCTCCAGCTTCACGGCACCTATCCCGGCACCTTCCTGGCCACGGTTGTGTTGTTTTTCCATCAACAGGTAGAGCTTGTCTAGCCCGTACTGCCAGGAACCATATTTCTTGTAGTAATAATCGAGGGGTTTGAGCAGACGAATTACGGCTATACCGCATTCATGTTTTATGATGTCAGTCATTGATAAACCTTTCAGTAAATTTGTCACAAATTTACGCTTAATTACGGGAATTGCCTCTCTTTTTGATGTAATCTTATCAAAAAAATAATAATGTGATGAACCATTGTTCTTGGAAAAGCACTCACATCACAGGGTTATGTTTGAGAAGAATGTCATATCTTTGCGTAAGATGAAACAGAGCAATATGAACTGGGAACAACTGTTATCGGCCAAGCGATTCGGAATGGAGCAATACGAGGATACACGGTCACACGAACGAACGGAATATCAGCGCGACTACGACAGATTGATTTTTTCCTCACCTTTCCGCCGTCTACAGAACAAAACACAGGTCTTCCCACTTCCGGGGAGCGTATTTGTACACAACAGACTTACTCATAGCCTGGAAGTTGCCAGCGTGGGTCGCTCGCTGGGTGAGAGCGTAGCGCGACAGTTGCGTGAACGCTATCCTGCATCTGGTGCACATCTAGAAGAGATTGGAGCCATTGTTTCTGCGGCATGTCTGGCGCACGATCTGGGCAATCCCCCTTTCGGGCACTCGGGTGAAAAGGCGATCTCCACCTTCTTCTCCGAAGGAAAGGGAGCCTGTCTTCGGGAGCAAGTGGAGTCAGAGGGAGGTCGCTGGTCCGATTTCACCTCCTTTGAGGGTAATGCCAACGCTATCCGGTTGTTGATGCACCAGTTTCGGGGCCGAAGGAAGGGTGGTTTTGCCATGACCTATGCCACATTGGCTTCCATCGTGAAGTACCCCTACTCTTCAGAACTGAGTTCAGGGAAGAATAAGTTTGGTTTCTTTGCTTCCGAGGAGAAGGATTACTGCCGCATTGCTGATGATCTTGGCATCAGGCGTCTCAAAGACAATCCGCTTCACTTTGCCCGTTACCCACTGGTTTATCTGGTGGAAGCTGCTGATGATATATGCTACCAGGTGATGGATATTGAGGATGCCCACAAATTGCATTTGATTACTACTGATAGGGCAATTGAACTATTTCTGGGATTCTTTGAAGGGGAACGCAGAAAACGTCGAGAAGAGATTCTTACGATGGTGAGTGATCTGAACGAGCAGATCGCCTATCTCCGTACCTCGGTCATCGGACTGCTTATCGAGGAGTGCGCATCGGTCTTCCTTGCAAACGAAGAAGAGATCCTTTCCGGCAGTTTTAATGGTTCGCTCATCAGGCATCTCTCGCAGACAACCGCAGCTGCTTACAACGCTTGTTCCGCATTTGCCGTTCAAAATATCTATCGCTCAAAGGATGTGCTTGACATCGAGTTGGCCGGATACAGAATCATCGGTTTCCTGCTAGATGTATTCACCGATGCCATTCGTAAACCGGATCATGCCTATTCAACGCTTTTGCTCAATAGGATTCCCGGTCAATATGAAACAGATGCTGACACGCTATACGGCAGGTTACAGTCATTGGTCGACTTTGTTTCGGGAATGACCGATGTCTATGCGCTCGACCTTTACCGAAAAATTACCGGGATGGGTTTACCGGTGGTATGATTGCAATTGTTGTGATGTATCTTACAAATTAATCGAAAAGAAATATATTTATTTTTTTATTGAAATAATTTGGAGGGTTTTAATTTCTTTTTTATATTTGCCCCGTGGTTTTTTCATAATAGTATTAGATTTAAGGTTAACATGATTGGCAGGATGTCGAGAGACATTCTGCCAACTTCATTCTACAAGAAGCTTTCAGTGATGACATCATTGTGAGTGAATGTTATTTGGAGCACACATTCAATCGTTTACTATTCGGTGGGTATGCGAAATTAAAATCCTGATCCTGATATATAATGATAAAGTTTTTTTATTTTTGTAAAATAAAACAATGCTGCATGAGAAAAATATCTCTTCTGTTCACCTTGCTCATCCTCGCATCCTTCTTCATCCAATGTAACAGGAAAGTAGACAATCGCCTGAATGACAGACTTTCGGAGATGGCCAAAGAACTCAATGAGTCTGCTCCCGTGATGCTCGATCCTTATACACGTTTTGAGGAGGCCAGTGTGACTGGAGACAATCACTTCCGCTACCGTTATTCTGTACTCAATACGGAAAATCCTGACTCTCTGCTGTCGGAACGGCTGGCAACACTCACCGACAACATTCGTACCATGTTCTCCACCAACGAAGAACTTGCCATCTTTCGTGAAAACAGTGTGATATTGGAATATGTCTACAACAACGAACAACAACAACTACTCCGCACCATCACCATCAATCCTGAAGATTACCAATAAAATAATAGCATATGAATCGTTATTTTTACATCGACACGTACGGGAAGCAGAAAGGGACCTTCTCACCCGAGGAACTCAGAATGGAGCAGATTAGAAAAGAAACACTTGTCTGGACACAGGGGATGGAGCAATGGAAGCCTGCAGTAGAGGTGGAGGAGCTTGCGCCACTTTTCACCGGTGATGCTGCTTTTGTTGCACAACAACAAGTGGCATCGCACGATCAGGTTCAGCATGCCGGTTACAGTACTGCAGCAGGCACTCAACAGATGCCCAAGAGTTGGTTGGTGGAGTCTATCCTGGTCACCATCCTGCCTTTCCTGCTTTGTAGCAGTTTTCTAAGCCTGCTTGGCATTATTGCCATCGTATATGCGGCACAAGTGGAGTCGTTCTTCAACAGGGGTGATTATGCCGCTGCTGTCGAAGCGTCACGTGCTGCCGGTAAGTGGACTAGGATTGCCATGTGGATCGCCATCGGTTGGGTGTTGTTGATCATCATCGCAATAATTCTCATTTTTGTCTTTGTAGGATCAATGGCAGGACTGAGTGAGTTGTTAAATAGCTAGTTGAAAGAATTGCATATAGATAGAATATGGAAGATCAAATGTATAATCACGAGAGTGATATTCCTCAATCGCTCCCACCCATTCCCCCATCCGCTTCGGATGTGCAGGACGAGATCCCACCCCTGAAGCCGAACAACTGGCTCTGGCAGTCAATTATTGCCACCGTACTATGTTGTCTTCCATTCGGGATTGTGGGGATCGTATACGCCGCAAAGGTCGATTCAAACTATTACAACGGCCGATATGCTGAAGCTGAAAGAGCGGCAGCGAAGGCCAAAATCTGGACTCTTCTAGCGGTTGGCGCCGGGCTGCTCTATATCATCATATGGGGTCTCCTGTTAGCAACAGGACAGCTGCCTGATACGATGGAGCAAATCATCGAAAACAACGCCAGCGGGTATAACTTCTGATTGTTTGTTTATTTGTGGTGAAAAACAAAGTAAAAAGAGGAATGGTCACTCTCTTGCTGCTGTTGCTGCCGGCAGTGCTTTTCCTCTTTTATTCGTGCGATCCAGCCACCGATCCCTTTTTCCCGCTCTGCCCCTTCCGTGCGGCTACAGGCTTGGAATGTCCAGGTTGTGGCTCACAACGGGCTATTCATAGCCTGCTGCACCTTCAACCAGGGGATGCTCTTGGTTATAATCCGCTGATGGTGTTGGCGCTGCCTTATATTTTGTTAGGAGTTTGGCTGGAGTGGCTGGGAGGTGGACACCGTTACCCCAGACTGCAACGCTTTTTCTTCGGCAGATGGTCGGCATTGGTCGTGTTGTTGTTTGTGCTTTCCTACTGGATAGGCAGGAATATCTTCTAAGATCTCTTTAGCCCAGCTTCTCCTTCAAGTAACGGCCGGTATGTGATGCAGGCGATGCTGCCACCTGCTCAGGTGTACCCTCGCAAACTATGTATCCACCTGCTTTTCCCCCTTCGGGACCGATGTCGATGACGTGGTCGGCGCACTTGATCACCTCCATGTTGTGTTCGATGATCAGCACGGTATGACTCCGTTCTATCAGTGCATTGAATGCCTTAAGGAGGGTTTTGATGTCATGAAAATGAAGTCCCGTGGTGGGCTCGTCGAAGATAAAGAGGGTTGGTTGCGCCTTTTCCTCCCCCAAGTAGTAAGCCAGTTTCACCCGCTGGTTCTCCCCTCCCGATAGGGTGGAGGAGGATTGTCCCAGCTTCAGGTAACCCAGCCCCACATCCTGCAGCGGTTGCATTTTCTTAACGATCTTTTTCTCAGTGGCACCTTTCTGTTGGCTGAAAAACTCGATAGCCTGGTTTACCGTCATTTCAAGTACATCATAGATGCTTTTTCCCCTGTATTCAATCTCAAGAACTTCGGGGGAGAAACGTTTGCCGTGGCAAGACTCGCATTCCAGTCGTATATCGGCCATAAACTGCATCTCCACGGTGATGGTCCCTTCTCCCTTGCACTCCTCGCAACGGCCTCCTTCCACATTGAAGGAGAAGTAGGCGGGTGAGAAGTTGAACTGCTTGGATAACGGCTGTGCTGCAAAGAGCTTACGAATCTCGTCGAATGCCTTGAGATAAGTAACAGGGTTGGAACGGGATGATTTCCCGATGGGGTTCTGGTCCACATATTCCACTCCCTTCATCAGGTTGAGGTCTCCACCGATACCGTTGAACTCAGCCCTTTCGAGGGCGGTGCCCTTGTAGTGATGTTGAAGCGCGTTGTAAAGCACGTTGTTCACCAGTGACGACTTTCCTGAACCGCTCACACCGGTGACTACGGTCATCACGTGGAGTGGGAACTTCACGCTTATATTCTTCAGATTGTTATGCCTAGCCCCCTTCACTTCGATGTAGTTGTTCCACTTCCGGCGGCTGTCAGGTAATTCAATCAATTCCTCACCTGTGAGGTATTTCACCGTGTAGCTGTTGCTTTTTTCCCTCAGGTCTGCCACAGCACCCTGGTAAACCACTTCACCTCCCAATCGTCCTGCCTTTGGACCGATATCAATGATGTGGTCCGCTGCGCGTATGATTTCCTCATCATGCTCCACCACCACCACGGTGTTACCCAGTTGTTGGAGGTCACGCAGCACCCCAATCAACAGGCCTGTATCGCGTGAGTGAAGTCCGATGCTGGGCTCATCGAGAATGTAGAGCGAACCCACCAGGCTGCTGCCCAGTGAGGAGGCAAGGTTGATGCGCTGGCTCTCACCCCCCGAGAGGGTGTTGGAGAGGCGGTTGAGTGTGAGGTAACCCAGTCCCACATTGATGAGAAACTGCAGCCGGTTGTGGATCTCTGTTAGCAGCCTTTCGGCCACAGCCGCATCGGTTTCGTCGAGGGAGAGCTTGCTGAAAAAATCCTTTAATTCCGTCACAGGCATCATCACCAGCTCTGAGACCGACCTACCACTGACTTTCACGTGGAGCGCTTCCGGCTTCAGCCGAGCCCCCTTGCAAAGGGGACAGTCGGTCTTCCCACGGTAACGCGCCAGCATCACACGGTACTGTATCTTGTAGAGGTTCTTCTCCAGCATGCTGAAGAAGTCGTTGATGCCGTAAAGGTCCTGGTCGTGACGCCCATTCCAGAGGATATCTTTCTCCTCCTCCGTAAGGTCATAATAGGCACGATGAATGGGGAAATCTACCTTGTAGGCATTGTGTACGAACTCCCTCCGCCACTCGCTCATCTTTTCTCCCCTCCAGCACTGCACACACTCTTCCTGCAGGGAGAGGCTCTTGTCGGGTATCACCAGGTTCTCGTCGATGCCCATCACCTTGCCGAATCCTTCACACTTGGGACAGGCTCCCACGGGGTTGTTGAAGTTGAACATCATCTCGGTTGGCTCCTCGAAGGTGATGCCGTCTGCTTCGAACCGGTTAGAGAAAGTGAAGCTTTCCATCCCCTCCTCTCCCCAAAAGCGGACGATGCACTCCCCGTTGCCTTCCAGAAAGGCAGTCTGTACCGAGTCGGAGAGGCGGTTCACGGTTGCCTTGTCAGGAGAGCAGGAGAGACGGTCGATCACCAGTAACACCTCTTCCGCTGGTGGCAGCTGCTGTTGTTCGAGCAACTCGTCAATGCGGTAGAACTGTTCTCCCACATCTACGCGACTGAACCCCTCCTTCATCAAGATATCAAGTTGTTCCCGTAGGTTACGCCCATTTCGCAACTGTATGGAGGAGAGCACTGCCATTCGCGTACCGGGTCGGTATTCTTTCATCTTCTCTACTACATCCTGCACGTAGTGCCGCTTCACCTCCTCACCCGAAACAGGCGAAATAGTCTTGCCGATGCGTGCATACATTAGTCGCAGGTACTCGTAAATCTCGGTTGAGGTGCCCACCGTTGAGCGGGGATTACGGGAGGTGGTCTTCTGCTCGATGGCGATGGCAGGGGGGATACCCCTGATCTGGTCACATTCCGGTTTGTTCATCCTGCCCAGGAATTGGCGCGCGTAGGCTGATAAGCTCTCCACGTATCGGCGTTGTCCCTCTGCATAGAGGGTGTCAAAAGCGAGAGAGGATTTGCCGGAACCTGAGAGGCCGGTAATGACGGTAAGACTGTTGCGGGGAATTGATACATCGATGTTCTTGAGGTTATTGACCCGGGCACCGATGATCTCGATATTTTTTGAATTGCTCATATCGCTGTTTTATAACCAACAAAGATAATCACTTTACAGGCACCTAAAAAGGATGAAAGGGGCAAATAAATCAAATATTTTTATTTATTTTTGTCCATGATAGGGGTGGTCTATGTTTCAGCCGTTCCATTTCGAAAACAAAAAAGTAACTCCAATGACAGATTTTATCACCGAATTACAGCATGAATTTGCATTGCCGTTTACCAACCCAGTTTTAATATTTGCCATCCTCCTGCTGATCGTTTTGTTGGCTCCGATCCTGCTCAAGAGAATCAATGTACCCAGTATCATCGGTCTGATCATTGCCGGTGTGCTGATTGGCCCCCACGGTCTCAACTGGATTGACAATGCCCATGGCGGAGTGGAGATGTTCTCCTCCATAGGCCTTCTCTATATCATGTTTATTGTAGGATTGGAGCTGGATCTAGGTGAGTTTATGGAGAACAAAAATAAGAGTCTGCTCTTCGGTTTCTATACCTTCATTATTCCTATTCTTATTGGCTTTCCGGTTTGTTATTACCTGCTTGGGTACGAGGCCAATGCCAGTTTTCTCACCGCTAGCATGTTTGCAACCCATACACTGGTGGCTTATCCCATAGTAAGTCGTCTGGGTGTGGCACGCAACCAAGCCGTGGCAGTTACTGTGGGGGGGACTATTCTAACCGATACTGCGGTACTAATCATCCTTGCTGTGGTATTGTCAGGCAAAAACGGAGGTCTTGATGTCAGCTTCCTCCTGAGGCTGTTGCTTTCACTGACACTCTTTTCAGGTATAATCTTCCTGGTAGTTCCCCGCATTGCCCGCTGGTTCTTTCAGTACTCCGAATCAGAAAAGTACTCCAACTATATCTTCGTAATGCTGATTGTATTCGCTTCCGGCTTTCTGGTGGAGTTGGGCGGCATCGAACCAATCATAGGTGCTTTTGCGGCGGGACTGGCTCTAAACCGGTTGATTCCGCACACTTCAGCTTTGATGAACAGGATCGAGTTCTTCGGCAACGCCCTCTTTATTCCGGTATTCCTTATCTCGGTAGGGATGCTGGTCGATATCTCGGTGGTCTTTCAGGGACCCCGGACGCTGGTAGTAGCGTTGTCTCTCACCGTGGCGGCACTAACTGGAAAGTGGCTGGCAGCATGGGCAACCCAGAAGAGTTTTCGTTTCACATCCACCCAGCGGACGCTGATCTACGGTCTCAGCAGCTCACACGCGGCAGCCACCTTGGCAGTCATTATTGTGGGCTATAGGGCAGGCATTATAGACGAGTACATCCTCAATGGCACTATTATTCTGATTTTGATTACCTGCATCGTGGCTTCGGTCTATACGCAAAAGTCGGCCCGAAGAATTGCCCTCAGTGAGGAGAACGCACCCCTCACACCCGCTACCATGGGCGAGTTTGCACAAGAGAAGATTTTGGTGCCGATTGCCAACCCCTCTCATATTGGTCACCATGTAGAGTTGGCCCTCCTGCTGAAAGATAAGAAATCGATAAACCCCATCTCGCTGCTGGGGGTGGTGCCAAACAACAGGGAGGCAGAAAAAAATATTGTCAGCTTTCGAAAAAAGCTTCAGGAGTTTGTCGCTACAGCCAAAGCTGCCGAGGTGAACGTGGATATTCTCACCACTATTGACCACAACCCTGCTGATGGAATCGTGCGAATTGCCCGTGAAACCATGTCTGACATCGTCATCATGGGGTGGCCCGGCAAGGCTGGATTATGGGATAAGCTGTTGGGAGAGAAGGTGGACCTGGTGGTTAAGAACATGGATAAGAACCTCTTTGTTTGTCATGTCGAACAGACCCTGATCACCCACAAACGGATCGTAGTAATCTCACCACCATCGGCTGAGAAGGAAGAAGGATTCGGGATGTGGGTCAACAAAGTGACCAAACTCTCCTCTGAGCTCTCCATACCGGTGCTGCATCTAGGACACCCCGAGACACAACAGGTGATGTCCGGTTACAAAAAGGCGAGTAGCTTTACGTTCCAACCTTTCACTGACTGGGACAATCCACTCTCCTGTGGTGACCGGATCAGAAAGGATGACATGGTGATTCTAATCTCTGCTCACGTGGGTTACATCTCCCACCTCCCTATCATGGAAAGTCTCCCCACCCGACTGGAGAATCGTTTTCCGCACCACAGTCGCATCGTGGTCTATCCCAAGCAACAATTGGCTGATCTGTTGCTGGGGAGTGATGATTATATATTTGTCCCATAAAAAACCTGTCTATTTCTGCTTCATAATGAGAAAAATCTTCCTCCCGACTGCTTTTCTTCTCTTGCTGTTCTTTTTTTCTGCCTGCGGTACCGCACGTCGCCTGCCGGTCGATGTAGCCATTGAGACTCCCAAACGGGAGTTTAGAGGCGCCTGGATCCAGACTGTGGGACAGTCGCGTTACCGCCAGATGAACAGTGCTGCCATGAGGCATTATCTGAGTGAGATGGTACGCAAACTCGACGAAGCTGGCATCAATGCGGTAATCTTTCAGGTGCGTCCCGAGGCAGATGCTTTTTATCAGTCTGAGTTGGAGCCTTGGAGCCGTTTCCTCACCGGAGATCAGGGCAAAGCTCCTGATGACCCGACCTTCGACCCGTTGACGTTTCTCGTTAATGAATGCCATAAGCGAGGTATGGAATTGCATGCCTGGCTCAACCCCTATCGGGTAAAAACCAGCATGGGGAACGCACTTGCTCCCGATCATCTTTATCACCGTCATCCCGAACGCTTCTTGCAGTACGGTAACCAGCTCTTCTTTGACCCCGGCTTACCAGAGAACAGGGGGTACATCTGCGAGGTGGTGCGCGATATTGTGTCCCGTTACGAGGTGGATGCCATCCATATGGATGATTATTTCTACCCATACCCCATTGCCGGCACTCCTTTTCCCGATGACAACAGTTTCGATGCTTATGCCGCATCGCAGGGATTCAACGCCTCTCAGCGTGGCGAGTGGCGCCGCAACAATGTAAACCTGCTGATACAGCAGATCAAATACACCATCGCGGGGATTAAACCCTGGGTGCGTTTCGGTATCAGTCCGTTTGGTATCTACCGTAATAAGCGCAACGATCCGGAGGGGAGCGACACCAACGGATTACAGAACTACGACGACCTTTATGCCGATATCCGTCTCTGGGTGGAGAAGGGATGGATCGACTACAACCTGCCGCAACTCTACTGGGAGAGAGGGCATAACGCAGCAGACTACACCACTTTGCTTAAATGGTGGAACGACCACAATTATGGGAAGCATCTCTACATCGGGCAAGACCTCAAGCGGAGTCTAGACAGGCAGGAGTTACAGACTAAGATTCGTATGACACGCGAGATGACGCAGGTACATGGCAACTGCTACTGGTACGGTTATCAGATCCTTGAAAATGTTCAGGGTACAGCCGATACCCTCCGCCAGGCCATACACCGAAGCAAGGCGCTGATTCCTGCTTACACCCATATGCACGAGGGAAGGCCAGAAAAGGTGAAAAAGCTCATCGAACAATTTACCGAAGATATGCATTTCCTTACCTGGGAGCACAAAAGAGAACCGTTACAGCCGGAAAAAGCACAGAAGTTTGTCCTCTATCGCTTCCGCGAGAGTGAGAAAATCGACATTGAACAGGCGGAGCATCTGTTGGCTGTGACACATGACAATTTCTTCATTCTCCCCTATGAAGGGGGTGAAAATCGATATACCTATGTGGTGACTGCACTTGATGCCTTCGGCAACGAATCGAAAGTGAGAAAGATCAAGGTGACGTTGTGAAGCTTAAAATCGTTATCTTTGCAGCCGATTAATCCCAATAACTAGAATGATTGAATCCCAACAATTCTCACTGATTGCCAAAACCATGGCGGAACTTGAAGATGTTCTTGCCGAAGAACTGATCGCCCTTGGCGCTGACAACGTGGAGATAGGCACCCGAATGGTATCCTTTACCGGTGATAAGGCACTGATGTACAAGGCCAATATCCATTGCCGGACTGCATTGCGCATCCTTAAACCAATCCATTCCTTTAAGGCGGAGAGTGCCGATGAGGTATACGAGGCGCTGAAACAGGTGAACTGGGAGGATTATCTTTCCCTGGATACCACTTTTTCGATTGATGCGGTGGTTTATTCCCACATTTTTACCCACTCGAAGTTCGTCGCCTATAAAGTGAAGGATGCCATCGCCGACTGGTTCATGGAGCGTTACGAAAAACGTCCCTCGGTGAGTCTCACCAACCCAGACATGGTGTTTAACATCCATATCTCTCATAACAAATGCACCCTCTCTCTCGATAGTTCGGGCGAGTCGTTACACAAACGAGGCTACCGTGTGGCACAGACCGAAGCACCAATTAGTGAGGTATTGGCCGCCGGCATGATCCTCAAGTCGGGCTGGCGTGGTGAGAGTACGCTGGTGGACCCCATGTGCGGGTCTGGCACCATACTGATTGAAGCGGCCATGATCGCCCTGGGAATTCCTCCGGGTATCCATCGCCAGCACTTCGGCTTTGAGAGATGGAAAGATTTTGATCAGGAACTCTTCAGTCAGATCTATAATGATGACTCGGGGGCGAAGGAGTTTAAACACCGCATCATCGGGTCCGACAGTTCACCCGTTGCAATTTCAGTTGCAGAGCGTAACATTAGAAACGCGGGACTTAAAAACAAGATAGAGCTCAGTGTAAAGCCTTTCCAGCAGTATACCGAAGCCCCTGCACCGGAGGGATTAGTGATCACCAATCCCCCTTACGGAGAACGAATCAAGGTGGATGAACTGGATGAACTCTACGGGATGATTGGTGAACGGTTGAAACATGTATTTACAGGGTTTAATGCCTACATCTTGAGCTACCGCAAGGAGTCGTTCGATGCCATCGGGCTGAAACATAACCGCCGTTTCTTTCTCTACAACGGAGCACTAGAGTGTGAGATGCGAGAGTATGAAATTTTCTCCGGCAAGCGTAAGGAACAATCTCGTGAGGAGCGTTTTCGCAATCGACGCGAAGACGCCTTCCTGAAGGAGCGCAACTCCAGAGAGGGTTATCGCCGGTCGCGTCGGGAGGAACGTGAAGAAAGAGAGGCACCCGCCGAGAAATCGGAGAGACGTTCATTTAATTCCGAACGCAAGCCTGCACGTCGCTCATCTGATGGAGAGCGTGATAGCAGACGATCATTTGGGAGGAGTGACGATAAGCCAAAGAGTATTCAGAAGAAACCCTACGGTAAACGTGAGGAGAATTCCTTACGTGACCAGAAAGGAGATGGGACAAAAAAAGTATTCCGGTTACGTCGGTCACCCGGAAAGGGAGGCGACAGGGATTCGTAATGTATCAACCGTTTCCTGATAAATTACCCGGCATCGGAACTTGTTCCGATGCCATTTTTTTTGTGGCCTTTCGGTCGGTCTTGCCGCTCCCGGTCAGCGGAATGTACTCAACGACAAGGATATGTTTCGGTTGCTCTAGGCGGTGAAGATATTGTGAACATATTTCGCCGATAGATGCGGGGTCTGAGGAAGGTGTGATAAGTAGTACAAGTGCTTCTCCCAACTTAGGGTCCGGTATCGAGGTGACCGCAAAAGGATAGCCGATATGTGGGCGTAGCACCTCCTCCATGGCTTCGATCTGTATCTTGATGCCTCCGCTGTTCACTACGTTGTCTTTTCTTCCCATGATGCGAAAGGAGCCATCAATTGCTATCTCCGTGATGTCGTTTGTGATTACCGGCACATCAGCCACCAGGGGGGCATCGATCAGTAGCGTTCCCTCCTCCGTCATCTTCACTCGGACGCCAGGCAGAGGAATGTATCCTTCAGTTGCCTTTTGTCCGCTGATCCTCCGCAGTGCGATATGGGATACTGTCTCTGTCATCCCATAGGTGGAATATATTGGATGAGGGTAATCTTTCAAAACCGCTTCCAGTTGCGGGTCGATGGCACCACCACCGATGATCAGCTTACCGATACCCATGAGCCGCTCTTTCTCCTCTTCTCTTTCAAGGGAGTTGTAGACCTGCAGTGGCACCATTGCAGCAAAGTCTATTTGATGATCGATTCCCGCCAGTGGACGACCAGAAGGATCCGCCAGAAGCAAGTTGAGTCCTCCGTAAAGGGCACGAACCACCATCATCTTCCCGGCAATATACTCTAGCGGGAGGCAGAGCAGTGCCGTCTCACCCTCTTTCAGTTTTAGGTAGTCGCAGGTGATGGCCGCGCTCTGCATCATCTGCTCCTTGCGAACAGCGATTGCTTTCGGATTGCCGGTGGACCCAGAGGTGTGCAGGGTGAGCAGCGGGGATGGGGTATACCACTCTTTTAGGAAGAGGGCGAGCTGACGATGGAAAGGGGTGAGTGAGGCAAAAGAGGGAAGATTCTTACCTAAAAACGACTCATGCCGATAGCATACCCCCTCAATCGTGATGGAATTCATATGTTTGCAAGGGTTTATCGGGAAAAGTACCCGACGGGTTGAACCATAGATTGTCACCCCTAATCGACAACGGCAGAGGGATGTTATTGTGGTAAAGCGAACCGGTGCCGAGTCCCTGCGGCAGTTGATTGCCGAGGGTGGCGCACCATTGGGAGATGCTGTTGAGGCCGATATTGGACTCCAGGGCTGAGGTGATCCACCATCCGATCCCGAGTTCGGTAGCCAGTGTGATCCATTCATTGCAACCGCTGATACCGCCGTGCAGTGATGGCTTTAGGATGATGTAGTGCGGTCGGATCGTTTCCAACAACCTTCTCTTCTCCTCCGGCCGGTGGATGCCGATCAGTTCCTCATCGAGGGCGATGGGTAGGGGAGAGGTCTCACATAAACGGGTCATCCCTTCCCACAGTCCCGCCCTAATCGGTTGTTCGATGGAGTGGATATCCAGCGGGGCGAGCATTTGAAGCTTCTCATCAACCTCTCTGGGTGCAAAGGCACCGTTGGCATCCACGCGGAGGGTTATGGTTGGATGGTTGTTGCGGATGAACTGCAGCAGCTCCAGTTCCTGATCAAACCCTATGGCGCCAATCTTCAGCTTGATGCATTGGAACCCTTTTTGCAGCAATTTTTCTGCCTGTTGTTGCATCTCATCATAACTGCCCATCCAGATAAGTCCATTGATGGGGATTCCCTCCTCACCCCGGCTAAAAGGGCTCTCCAGAAGCTGCCACGAGTGCTGTTGGTAATGTTGTAGGGCGCTCTCCAGGCCAAAGAGAATGGAGGGGTATGGGCGTATTGGCTCAATGTCCAGTTGCTGCCGCTCCTCCAGGATCCGGCAGAAATGGCTGAGCGTTTCCGCATAGCGGGCATTGTAGTCGCAGCTCAGACCTGGCAGCGGTGCGCACTCGCCGATACCGATATGGGTTGGATCTTCATTGTCGTGTAGCACTACATACCATACCCGGTGCTCGCGGTAGACCCCTCGGGAAGTGCCGGCAGGCTGCTTGAAGCGAAGAGTGTAGGGAATGATCTCGGTAGTGAACACGTTCTTTGCAGGTTAGGGTAGTTTAGGGAATTTTTTGAAATTGGGTTTCCGTTTCTCCAGGAAGGCCTGTTTCCCCTCCTGTGCTTCCTCTGTAAGATAGTAGAGCATGGTGGCATCTCCAGCCAGTTCCTGGATGCCTGCCTGCCCGTCCAGCTCGGCGTTGAGGCCCGCCTTGATCATACGCAGCGCCAGGGGGCTGTGTTGCATCATCGTCTCTGCCCACTCCACCACCTCATCCTCGAGTTGGTCGAAGGGCACCACCTTGTTCACCAGCCCCATCTCGAGTGCTTCCTGCGCGTTGTACTGGCGGCAGAGGAACCAGATTTCACGTGCTTTCTTCTGTCCCACGATGCGGGCCAGGTAAGAGGAGCCAAAGCCGGCGTCAAAGCTTCCCACACGGGGCCCTGTCTGACCGAAGATGGCATTCTCGGAGGCAATGGAGAGGTCGCATACCACGTGCAGTACATGTCCGCCGCCGATTGCGTAGCCATTCACCATGGCGATCACCGGCTTGGGGATAGAGCGGATTTGTTTCTGTACATCGAGCACGTTGAGGCGCGGCACGCCATCCTTACCGATGTAACCTCCCTTCCCCTTCACGTTCTGGTCGCCACCGGAGCAAAAGGCCTTGTCGCCGGCACCGGTGAGCACCACCACGTTCACCTCCTCCATCTCGCGGCAGATGCGAAGAGCATCGCTCATCTCTGTGGTGGTGGTAGGTGTGAAGGCGTTGCGGTAGCGGGGGCGGTTGATGGTGATGCGGGCGATACCGTTGTAAGAATCAAACAAGATATCTTCATATTCCTTGATGGGGGTCCATTCTCTCTTTGTCATTTTCTATTGTGTTTGAATTGTTCGTAATAGGATGCGATCACTTGTCGGTTCTCCTCTATCGAGGTGAAGACCTCCAGTAAAACAGGTTGCTCCCCTTCCCTGTTCATGAAGAGGGGCAATTGTTGCTGCAGTTCCTCTCCGTTACGGGCCGTCATTACGCGGAAACCCTGTTGTTCCGCCCATCTGCATGCCTCGGTGTGGTGTGCTGTCGCCACGTAGTCGTCCAGCGCTTCCGACCGGTTTAATCCCGGCAGGGTATGGAAAATGCCGCCTCCGCCGTTGTTGTTCAGCAGGATGCGCAAATTCGGAGAGAGGTGGCGATTCCAGAGAGCATTCATGTCGTAGAAGAAGCTTAGGTCACCCGTCAGCAGGAAGGTGAGCCGTCCCGAGGCTGCAGCATAACCTACTGCGGTGGAGAGCGATCCCTCGATGCCATTGGTGCCCCGGTTGCAGAAAAGTTCCACATCGGCAGGGGGGGTGAACAGCTGGGTCTGGTAGACTGCCTGGCTGTTGGCCAGGTGAAGGGCCGCTCCCACAGGTAACTGTTCCAGGAAGCTCCCAGTTACAGCAAGGTCGGAGAAGAGAGCCCTAGGTGGAGTGATTGTGGCTGCCTCATTGATCCAGTCTTGCCGGAACCTATTGCTGCCCCTGTTGACCGGTCTTGCTGCCAGCCGTTGCAGAAAAACAGCAGGCTCGCACCGAATGAGCTCGGTCACCTTCTGAAAGGTGTCAGTCACCTCCCCCGAGGGGGTGAGGTGCCATAGCTCCCTGATTTCCGCCTTTCGGACGAAATGCTTCAATCGCTTGGATGTGAGATGCCCCCCTAGTGTGATGACTAGTTCTGGTGTCAGTTCCTGTTGCTTCTCCTCGTCTACGCTTCGTAACAGGGCATCATAGCGGTGTATCATAGCGGCGGGAATGTTGGAGAGCCGGTCAACCAGCAGCACCACCCCTTGTTCCTCTGACAGTTTTTGCAGGGATTCTGAGAGTCCGTGACCAGGGGGCAGTTGCCCCACGATGATCATCTTCCTCTCAGTTTGCCGGAACCGAACGAAATAATCCTCTTCCACATCCCGCGGAAGCGTGTAAGTCGTTCTTGACCGGCGGATCACTCTTACTATCGGCAGTTGCTCACTGTTGAAAGAGAAGAGCGGCTCCGAGAGGGGGATGTTGATGTGTGCCGGACCGTAGATGCCATCATTGTTGATGGCCAGGATAGCCTCGTTGATCAGCCGGTTGCAGTGCCACTCCTCCTCTTCATCTTTCACCTCGGGGAGTTGTACCGAACGACGAACCATTGAGCCGAACATCTTCTCCTGGGGGATGGTCTGCCCATCTATTTGCCCGACCCATGCCTGAGGGCGGTCGGCGGTGATCACCAGTAGCGGGAGTTGTTGATAGTAGGCCTCTGCGACTGCGGGTCCCAGGTTGAGTGCCGCGGTTCCGGAGGTACAGCATACTACCACCGGCTGTTGCACTGCCTGTGTGACACCCAAGGCGAAAAAGCCGGCACTCCGTTCATCCACTACACTGTAACAGGTGAAGTCACTGTCCCCCGCGAAGGAGTGAATCAGTGGTGCATTGCGTGAGCCAGGGGAGAGCACCACCCGGGTGATACCATGTGCCTTGAGCAAGGCTGTCAATTGCAATACACTTTTTTTGTCTGAGTACATGATTTCAGCGATTAAATGATACTCCCCATCGTTCCTATCTTCTGCTCTGTCTCTTTCCACTCCTCCCTGCAGCTGGAGGAAGCCAGTAAGCCGCTGCCGGCAAAGAGGGTGAGCCTGTTTTTGCCGATTTGCATGCAGCGCAGGTTGACGTAGAGGGTGGTCTCCGCCTCCCGGTCTAACATCCCCAGGAAACCGGTGTAGTAGCGACGGTCATACCCCTCATGATTCTGTATGAAGTCGAAAGCATCTTCCTTTGGCAGCCCGGATACAGCAGGGGTGGGGTGGAGAGCCTGCAGCAGCGATCCTATCGCTGTCTCCGCAGGCAGTTCAAAGCGGATATCGGTCTTCAGGTGGGCTAAGTTACCCGCCCGTGCGGTATAGGGACCGTGAATCTCGGGGGTAATCCGGAAAGAGGTGAGTTGCCGTAGCAAGTAGGAGGTGACCAAGTGCTGCTCACGCAGGTTCTTGTCGTCCCACGAAACATGCCCTGAACGGGGATAGCGGGTGCCCGCCAGGGCAACGGTCTGCCAGTTGTTCTCTTTACCGGTGAGGATAATCTCGGGTGTACTCCCCAGCCAAGTACCACTCTCCGGTGTATGGAAGAGATAAACACAGGAGCGTTCATATTTTTGTGCTGCCCGCCAGAAGGTGCGCCCCGGCGAGAAACCTTTCCGGCGCACCACGCACTTACACCGGGAGAGCACCACCTTCTCCAACCTGCCGCTCCGCAGCGGTTGCATGAATTGCAGGAAACGTTCCCGGTAATCAATTTTGCCACCGTGGACTCTCTCAGGGTCATTCGTTTTTTTGGTTTCTTCGAACTGTTCAGATGCAGGAGTCACCAGTAGGTCGGAGAGTTGGGGCATCACTGTCTGGTCTGCACGAATCACCAGCAGCGGTGAGGAGGGGGTGATTCGGAAAGGAGCCACCACGAACCCTTTCTGGTCGTTCAGTGACTCCAAATCCTGCAGTCGCAGAGGAGTGCCACTCTGCTGCATCACAAAGCGAGGTTCCGTTTCTCCGGGGAGTCGGCAGATGGCAAAGGAGGCATCCCGTTCAATCAGTGCATCCAGGATCAGATGCTTCTCTTCGTCACTCATCGTCTTTTCAGTATGCTGTTGACCACTCGTACGGTGGAGATTATTCTTCCGTCTCCGGCCGTGACATCGATGTTCCAGATATGGATGGTTCGTCCCTGCTGTAGTATGGTTCCCACGGCATGAACTGTTTCACCCTCCCTTGCCGGGGAGAGATGGTTGCCGCTCACCTGGATGCCGGCAGGTACCTCGCCCTCGCCGCATAGCATCAGTGATCCTTGTCCTGCCACAGTCTCTGCCAGTGCCAGAGTGGCCCCCCCGTGCAGTATCCCGAAGGGTTGGCACACTTTTTTCTCGACCCCCATCACTGCCTCGCAGCGACCCTTGGAGAGTAAGGTAAAGTGTATCCCCAGCGAGGCCATGAGGGTGCCCCGGTTCCCTTCGTTGATACGCTCCAGGTTGATCTCATCCGGAGAGGGATTTTGTATCTTTTCGTTCATGCTTATGTTGTTTGTTGCCTACAAAAATAGTCAATCAATTGGCATGAATCTCATAAGATTCTTTAAAAAGTGTGGGGAGCCTTCCGCCCTCTCCACACACTTTCAGTTTTTGGTCTGTGGTGAGATACCGTTCTCGTTGAACGCCTCAATAGCGAAATGATATTCCACCCCTTTGTTAAGAGCACGTAGCTCATAGGCTGTCTTGTCGTAGATCATCACCGAATTATTCAGTTTGTCTGGTTCAATGCCCCAATAAAGCACATACCCCATCGCATCTTTTACTGGATCCCAGCTGATGTCGGCGTTCCTTGCATCGGTCTGTCGCACAGCCTTAAATGAGCTCGGTGGGGAAGGTTTTTCTCCTTTGCCGTTGCCGAAGACGCGGAACTCACCGATGCCGAGGTAGCGGTTGGGGAAATATTTGTTGGTGAAGCGGATGTAACGTCCTTCTACCGGCTCTTCCAGTTCGACATAAGCGTGGGGACGGTCCTCGTTGTTCTTCGAGTAGTCGACGGTAGTTCGCCACTCTTTCCCGTCGACAGAGGTCTCGATCACAAACTGCTGCCGCAGCGTGTCGGGTTTACCGAAAATGGTGGCGTTGAAATCTTGGAAGTTCAATTGAATGGCTCTTAAGGTCATTTTGCGACCCAGGTCCATTTCGAAGCGAAGGGTGTCCCTGTTGTTCTCTGCTACCCAGAGGGTGCGGATGTTCTCATCATTGATCTTCCCGATGCTGTAGTCAGCAACCTCCTGTTCCGGCAAGTATCCCTTTTCATCTTCATCCGCCACGTTTCGATGTACACCGGTCAGCACCGAGTTGCTCGTCACCGGTTTATCCTTTGAGAGCAGCATCCATCCAGTGAAGCGATATTTGTGATCATCCACCTCTACATTGGGCAGGTAGTGGGGGTAATCACCATAAGCAGTGTTGACATACATCTGTCCGTTCTCCTCAAAGCCGGCGGGGTACATACCTAACCGGCGTTCAAACTTGTAGTTAACCGAGATGGCCATGGTGGAGAAGTGCCAGTGATTCCCCTGGTTATCCATTACCGCGCTGCCGTGACCCGAGCCGTTGAGAAAACCGCCCGGCTTATATGCCACCGGGTTGTAGGGGGCATAGGTGAAGGGCCCCAGGGGGTTGTCGGAAGTATACACCCCATCAGCATAGACATTCCACTGCGTGCCTGGGGCACCATACATAAGGTAGTAGGTGCTGTCATGCTTCACCATCCAAGGTCCCTCAATGAAAGGCGCCACGTCGGAACGGTGATCTTGCCCGAAGCGCTCCCATCCGTGGTTGTCGGGATCGAGTTTGAAAAGATCGACCTGTTCTCCTTTCGGGATGAAGTAGTTCTCGGCATCGAGCTCCACACCCCTGATGGGCCATCGGTTGGAAGACTCCTCAAACAGGTAAACCCTGCCATCTGTATCCACAAAGAGATTGGGGTCCTGTATTCCACCCGGTGGGTTGATTACGGCATAATTTGTTTTCCAACTTCCCAAATCTGGATTATCCGTTTCAATTATGGGACCATAACCTGAGGGATCACCATATGCGATGATTTTATCATCATTTACTGCTGCGGCTGGAGCATTGGAGCCACTGAAATACCAGTTCTGTGGGCGAATAAATCTCCATTTGCTCATATCCTCTGATACCCAGTAGCCATGGGAGCGTGTGACAAACAGGTAGTACTTACCCTTGAAGTTTACGACCGCCGGATCTGCTCCAGAGCGGTATGATACATCCCTCTCTGCGCGATAGTGCGACATGTAAGTGTAGTCGATGTCTATCGGGTTGCAGTAGGTGGACTGGCTTCTATCTGCTGTTGCCATCGGTTTGATTTCCTGCCGCTCGGTGTCGCAGGAGAGTTGCATAATCGCTACCAGTAGAATCAGGGGAATGACGAAGGTTCGTTTCATAGGTTTCATTTTATTCCGGGTTGTAGATGGTCTGGGGGCACATCATACGTTGCCTGCAGTTTTTTCAGCTCATGCTTCAGTTGGCGGGTAATCTGTTCTGTGCCTTTCTCGCCGTAGAGGTTATTGATCTCAAGTGGGTCGTTCTGTTGGTCGTAGAGTTCCCACTTCTGTTCCCCGTAGAAGTGGATCAGTTTGTAGCGTGTCGTTTTTATACCGTAGTGGGCACGGACGCTGTGGAAGCCGGGGTATTCGTAGTAATGATAATAAAGAGAATTTCGCCATTCCTCAGGCGTTCGGCCTGTTTCGACCAATTTTCTGAAAGACTCACCCTGAATATCTTCCGGTATGTCAATGCTGCAGAAGTCGAGAAGGGTGGGGGCAAAGTCGATGTTCTGTGTCAATCCCTCAACCTGTGTGCCCGGCTGGATATGCTCCTTGTACTGCATCAGAAGGGGCATTCCGAATGACTCTTCGTACATAAATCGCTTGTCGAACCAGCCATGCTCACCTAAATAGAAACCTTGGTCGCTGCTGTAGATGATGAGGGTGTTTTCATCCAGCCCTGTTTCCTCCAGGTAATTGAGCAGCTGCCCCACGCTTTCATCCACCGCCCGAATAGTGGCCAGGTAATCCTGCATGTAACGCTGGTACTTCCATTCGGCGATCTCGTTCTCCGTCATCGACGTCGTGTGGTAGGCGTTGTTGCGTTCCCGGTAGGCATCGAAGAAACGTTCTTGCTCTCCGGCAGTCATGGTTCCCAGGAAGGCTTGAGGCCAAGGGTCATAGAGCAGCGTGTCGCTGTCGACACCGGTCACCATCTTCAGGTCATGTCCCTCATACATGTCCCGGTATATGTTCATTTCCTGGTGTGCCGCCGCAAAGCGATCCCCGTAGTCATCGAAGTAAGTCGGTGGCAGCGGGAAGGTGACATCTTCAAAGAGATGGTAGTGTCTCTCTGCCGGCACCCAGTTGCGATGGGAGGCCTTGTGGTTCATCATCAGGAAGAAGGGCTGTCCCTTCTCCCTTGTCTGCAGCCACTGCTTGGTAAAGGTGGTGATCAGATCGGTCACGTAGCCGGCATACTCTACTGTATCACTCTCCGTGATGAAGTCGGGATTGTAGTAATCCCCTTGGTCGTTCAGAATCATCCAGTGGTCAAAGCCGGTCGGTTTCGAGATTAGGTGCCACTTACCGATAAGTGCAGTCTCATAGCCATGTTTCTGAAGAATTTTTGGGAGGGTCTGTTGTGATCCGTCGAATGCCCTGTTCCAGTTGGCGAGGAAACCGTTCTTGTGGCTGTGCTTGCCGGTGAGGATGCTGGCGCGGCTGGGACCGGAAATGGAGTTGGCACAATAGTTGTTCCGGAAAGTGGCACCATTGTTGGCAATCCTGTCGATGTTGGGTGTCGGTGCCAGCGCCGAGATGGGATGTCCGTAAGCGCTGATGGCCTGGGTGGCATGGTCGTCACTCAGGATGAAGATGATGTTGGGACGCTGCTCAACCTGCTGTGCCATCGTGGTGAGTGCGGAGATCGCCAGCGACCATATAGTAAGTTTTTTTTTCATTGCAGTGTCGTTTTATTCCACCGAAAAGGCAACTTCGTTCTCGTTGTCGTCCGAACTCTGTGCCACCCACAATTTGAAGTCGCCCGGTTCAGTCTTTTTCTGCATGTCGATGCCGTAGAAAGCCAGTGCCTCGGAGTGTAGCGTGAAGGAGACCTGACTGCTCTCTCCTGCTTTCAGGGCGATTTTTTGAAATCCTTTAAGCTCCTTTACAGGCCGGGTGGTACTCCCTACAAGGTCGCGCACATAGAGCTGCACCACCATCTCACCATCCCTTTCACCTATATTCTGCACGGAGGCGGTGACGATAATCCGGTCATCCACCGCTTTCATGGAGGACTTGTCGAGGGTCAAGTTGCTGATGGTATAGGTCGTATAACTGAGCCCATAACCAAAGGGGTAGAGAGGAGTGATGGAGCTGTCGAGGTAGTTCGACTTGTAGTCGACTCTCTCATTGTTCAGGTCCACCGGGCGACCGGTGTTCTTCCGATTATAGTAGATTGGTATCTGGCCGATGTTACGTGGGAACGACATCACCAGTCGTCCCGAGGGATTGTAATCACCAGCAATCACATCAGCAATGCCGTGCCCCCCTTGTGTCCCTGGGAACCAAGCTTGCAAGATGGCATCCATCTCTTCATCTTCCCGGGAGAGGTCGAGAGGACGACCGCTGAAGTTAACCAATACGATTGGCTTTCCTATCTCTTTCAGTGCTTCCAGCAGTTGCCGCTGTGATTCCGGCAATCGGATATCGGTACGAACGGCTGCCTCACCCGACCAGTGGAAGCTCTCACCCACAGCTGCGATTACGATATCTGCCCTGCGGGCGGCAGTGACCGCCTCTGCGATCTTGCCGGGTGTGGTATTATCAATTGATGAACCCTCCGCATAAATCAGTCTTACGGCACTATCTCTATATTTCTCGGTAAGTCCTTTGAGGATGGGGACACTCTTGTTCCTA
Organism: Proteiniphilum sp.; assembly: GCA_036733365.1. Lineage (GTDB taxonomy): Bacteria > Bacteroidota > Bacteroidia > Bacteroidales > Dysgonomonadaceae > Proteiniphilum. The sequence continues at coordinate 10,858 of DAINAS010000023.1, read as the reverse complement.
TCACCAAGACCGGCCCACTCACCGTTGAGGTTGATAGAGTCGTTCATTAAGGGTCCCACCAGTGCGAGCGTGACCGCTTTATCTTTCGGTATGGGAAGGAGGGCACCTTCATTCTTCAATAGTACCACCGAAGCGGCTACGGCTTTCCGTGCCGTTTCCATGAATTCCGTGGTCATGGTGTTTTGTTTTGCACGCTCCTCATTGAGATAATGGTAGGGATCATCGAAGAGACCCAAAAGGAACTTCATCTCCAGTATCCGTCTCGTTGCATTGTTGATTGCTTGTTCTGATACCTTGTTCTCTTCTACCGATTTCTTGAGATATTTGATAAAGGAAGCTCCAGTCATATCCATGTCGATACCGGCGTTGATTGCCAGCTCGGCTGCATGTTGCTCATCTACTGCCACACCGTGTGGCACCAGTTCATTCACGCCGGTGTAATCGCTGACAACAAATCCTTTGAAGCCCCACTCATCGCGAAGGATATCTGCCATCAGCCATCGGTCAGCGGTAGCCGGCACGCCGTTGATCTCGTTGAAGGAGGCCATGAAGGTCCCGACCCCTGCCTTTGCCGCTGCCTCGTATGGAGGCAGGTAGATGTTGCGCAGCGTGTGTTCCGACAGCTCGGCGGTGTTGTAATCCCTTCCCGCTTCAGCAGCACCATAAGCAGCCAGATGTTTCCCCGTGGCTAGCAAGGTCTGTTGGTCACCCAGCGCTTTGCCATCGACCCCTCCCTGGAAACCGATGACACGTGCCTCGGCAATCCTGCTGCCCAGGTAGGGATCCTCGCCAGCCCCTTCCATCACGCGACCCCAGCGGGCATCACGTCCGATGTCTACCATCGGGGCAAAGGTCCAGTTGATACCGTCGGACGCAGCCTCGATAGCAGCGATTTCAGCGGTGCGGCGCATCATCTCCAGGTCCCATGAGCAGGCTTCCGCCAGGGGGATGGGGAAAATGGTCTTGTAACCGTGGATCACATCCTGACCAAAGAGTATGGGGATTCCCAGCCGGGTAGAGTCGACCGCAATTTGCTGCATGTTTCGAATCCCCTCCACCGAGGTGGCATTGAAGATACTGCCGATCAGTCCTTTTTCCAGGTAGGGTTTAAAGTCGTCAGACATCACCGGCCCTGTGATGGACCAGTTGGCGGAGAACTGGGTCATCTGACCGATCTTCTCCTCCAGGGTCATCAGTTTCAACAGGGAGTCAACACGACTCTCCACTTTTTTGTCACCGCTGTAACTGACCCACCTGTCAGTACCGGACCTGTTGGATGCGGGTGAACAGCTGTAGGCAATGAGCATAATCGCTACTATCCACACCGTTGGAATTGCAATCTTCTTCATATTTTCTTTTTTTATGTTGATTTTTGTCTTCTGATTCTGCTTCTATGTTTCTAGTTTCTGAATTTCGTGCCTCAAGCTTCCAAACTACAAACAGATCAACCTTCCAATCTCAGAAATCTTATTTGAATTCTAGCTTCTTTAGGCCTTCCTGAACCTCTGGTGCATCCATAAAGAGGTTCCATAGCAGTCCGCTGCGGTGGTTCTCGATCATCGGGGCGATGGTGAGTTGGTCGATGGCGAGATAGCGTTGTGGGTACCACTCATGTTCGATGCTGAAGGCATCGTAGAAGCCATATTTTCCCCAGATTCTGTCTCCCAGTTCGAAGTAGAAATGTTTCAATGCCTTCATCGACTCTTCAGGTGTGTAAGGGAAGCTGGAGAGTGCTGCCGTGGGGGTGATCACTCCACGGTCGTTCTCCATTGGCTTGTGGCCGGTGTACCCTTCCACCGAGTAACTTGCGGTGAGTCCCCAGCAGGCATCGCTGTATCCTTTGAACCCTTTTGGGTTCTGCGCACAATAGGCATGATTGATCAGAGTATGATTGCGGTTCAGCTCCCAGTAGTCGGCATACCGGTCGCTCAGTCCCTTCGGACTGAGACCTATGTAGGAGTAGTGTGACCAGAAGAGTGGACCGCCATATGCCTCAGCTCCGTTGTGTCGGAGAATCAGAGGATAGCCAAAGGCACTTTTGCTGCTTTTAATCTCACCTCCCCGTGCCCACCCGTTGTGGTATGCCGATGCCGGGATGGGATGGGTGGGTGAGGAAGCTGCCAGGATATAGGTGATGAGGCACTCGTTGTATCCCTCCAATGGGAAGTTCATCTCCCAGCCGTAGTCAGGACTCCAGTGCCAGTAGAGTACATCCTGCCCGTTGAGGTACCAGTCCCATTCCATCTCCCGCCAGAGGATGTCGATCTTGGCAGCGAGTGCCTGCTCTACCGGGTTACCATTCTTGAAATACTCACGTACGATGAGTAGTCCCTGCATCAGAAAGGCGCTCTCCACCAGGTCTCCGCCGTTGTCTTTCTTGCTGAAGGGTTTTGTCTTTCCGGTGGAACCCTCCAACCAGTGGGGCCATACCCCGTGGAAACGGTCGGCAGTAGCCAGAAAATCGGCAATTGTATGCAACCGCTCCACACCCTCTTCACGGGGAATGAATCCTCGTTCAATGCCGACAATCAGTCCTGCCAGGCCGAAACCGCTGCCGCCGGTGGTCACTACAGAAGCATCGTTCTGTGGGTAGTTGCCGTCGATGTGAATCCGTTCTCGAGCCAGTCCGGAGGTGGGCTCTGCACCTTCCCACATATAGTTGAGATGGCTGTGCTGGATGTAATTGAGCAGCTCTTCATCCGATGCGAATGTGATCGTTCGTCTCTCTTCCGGGGAGGCTGTTTTTTTTCTGTTGTCGTTGCCACAGGCAGTGAAGAAGAGAGTGGCCGTAATAATCATTGCCAGTGTCGTGTATAAACCTTTTTTCATTTGCATCTATCTCTTTTTTTAGATTGATTGATGGATTGAGAGAACATATATATTCAGTGTCTTTTCTGCCGATTGTTCAGTTTCAGATCAGTGAAAATAAAATTGTGCGCCGGAGATGGATGATATTTGTCTTCCAGTGTAGAATAGGTTTTCACCTCCAGCGTTCCTTTCTTCCGGTCAAAGGTGACAATCCGCAGGTAACCGTTGCCTCCTTTTTCTGAGCCCTTCACTCCTCTTTGATAGTTTGCCAACATTTGATACACCTTGTTCCCCTGTTTGCCGTTGCTCACAAGGGTGCCTACTCCTTCGTTGAGAACATGTCCACAAAACAGGGCCACGATATTGGGATGATTAGATGCAAATTTCTCCCATATTTGTGCCCCATCGTTGACAGTACGGGTGGTGTCTTTTCCAATTCCGTAGGATTGCGGTCGCCACCAGTCACCATTGTCAAGCAGTGTACTGTCGCTGTAGAGATAGGCATGCGTGTTGACGATTATCCATTTATCCCGATTCTCTTCAGCCACCCTGTTTGCCCAGTCGAGGACATCATCAGATGGGCCGAACTCAAGACTCATAATAAGCCACTCTTTACCTCCCGCACGAAGCGTGATGTAATGGTTGTCAATAGTCATCTGACCATGACTCCCTCCCCACTCTTTTTTCGCTTTGAAGCGGCTCACCGGGAAGAACCTGTTGGCCAGTGAGGTGTCGTGTTGATCAGCAAACGGACCAGGTTTACTTCCCATGTCGTGGTTACCCAGTGAAAAGGTGTAAGGTAACGCAATTTCTTCGATATCGGAAAAGTAGCGGGAGAGCAGCATCCACTCCACGGGATGGTTATCCTGTGTAAGGTCCCCCACATGAATAAGGGCATCTATCATGTTGTGGTTGTCGGAAATCCAGTTGAACTGTGATTCCAATACTTCCGGGTAGGCTTCCAGATATGTTTGTGTATCGGGGAGCACTACAAAAAGCGCTTTGTGGGAACGGCACGAGATGAATACCCACAGTGACAACGACATTAAAATCAGATATGTAATTTTATTTTTCAATTTATTTAATTTAATCAGCTATTAATTGACTGGACAGTTTCCTGTATTACCAAAGAAATCCCAGCAGGGTAAGTCCCCTTTTAATCTCATCGTCGTTCATCAGTAGGTCCCAGAGCAGTCCGCTCCTGTGGTTCTCGATCATCAGGATGATCGGTCCCTGGTTGATGGCGAGTTGCTGATTGGTGAACCATCTCTCCGAGAGGTTGAATGCATCGGTAAAGCCATACTCCGTCCAGATACGGTCTCCCAGCTTGTAGTAGAAGAACCGGAGTGCGTTCATCGACTCCACCGGTGTGTAGGGCATTGAAGAGAGGGCTGCCGTGGGGGCAATCACCCCGCGGTCGTTGGTGGGTGAGTGGGCGCTGTAACCCTTTTCGCCATCGCTGGCGGTAAGTCCCCAGCACTCTTTGCCATAGCCGTAGTAGCCATTAGGATTTGCCACACAATGGTTGTAGTTGATGAGGGCATGGTTCCGGTTCTGTTCCCAGTAGTCGGCATAACGGTCGCTCAACCCCTCTGGGCGAATGCCCAGGAAGGAGTAGTGGGCGAAGAAAAGTGGTCCTCCCTGTGGTGGTCCCAGCGGAAGCCGATACCCGTAGTAGGTGGCGTTGTTGGTCATGTTGCCGCCGCGTGCCCATCCATGCTCATACAACTCCCTGTTGATTGCGTGCGAAGGGGAGGAGGCGGCGAGCAGGTAGACGATCAGACTCTCGTTCCATCCGCTGATGGGCAAGTTCTTCTGCCATCCGTATGTGGGGCTCCAATGCCAGTAGAGCACCTGTTCCTCTCCTTTGTGAAACCAGTTCCACTCCACCGCTTCCCACAAACGGGTGATCACCTCCCTCAGGGTTGTCTCCTCCGGCGTGATGCGGTTGAAGTACTGCCTGGCGGTGAGCAGCCCCTGTATAAGCAGCGCGGTCTCCACCAGGTCGGCTCCATCATCATAGGTGCTGAAAGGGATTGTTTCACCCGTCTCACCATGGATCCAATGGGCAAAGGCGCCGTGGTACCTGGTGGCTTTCTGCTCTAGGAAGGTGGCGATCTGCTGCACCTGTTGGAGTGCCTCTTCCCGGGTTATAAATGCTCTTTCGGTCGCGACTATCATTGCCATCACGCCAAAACCGGTACCACCGGTGGTGACGGTGTTACCCGAACTAGTCCGTTCGCGGGCCATGCCACTCACTGGGTGGGCGAATTCGCGGAAATAGCGGAAAGTATGTCGCTGTACCAGTGTCAGCAGCTCCTCGTCAGGAATGCGAGAGAACTTGTCGGTACTGTCCAGACCCGTGGTGAGCGGGATAATCTTTCCCGTGGTGATCCTACTGCCGGAAAGGGCTCTCAGGCCGTTGTGTATCTCGAGGCGATAGTCGCTGAAGGCGACCAGTCTGTTCACCGCTTCGATATGGAGTTCCGACTGGTCCGGTGTGAAGTGAAGTTCTATCCTTTCACCACTCTTGTGCTGCAGGGTAATGTTGGCTGCCAGTGTGGCTGGATCGATCGGCTCCGAAAAATTGAGGGTGATGAGAGTTGCCGGATCCAAACGATGGTAGACGGGAGCATCCGTCACCTCTCCAATCCGGATGCTCTCCAGTTGAAAGAAGGCAGGCGGCGGTAGCTCATCGCTGTTGCCACAACCCCAGAGGAGGATGGAGCAGAGGATGCCTGTCCATATACCAATTGCTCTGTTCATTTTTCTGTTCTTTGAATACCACCGATTCAACGGGATGTAGAACCGGTGGGTTTCCCTGATTTCTCAGATTTCAGCTCTCCTGCTTATTGATTTGACAGCCTTTCAATCTCCGAAGCGGGGAGCGCTTTGTTGTAGATTCGCACCTCGTCGATCAGGCTTTGGTCGGAGAGGTGTCCCCACTCATTGAAGCGGGGTGCACCCGAGCCGATCGACATGATGTCGCAACCATTCCAGCTGATACCGGTGAAGTTGGACGCAGCCACCTCCACCCCTGCCATGTAAAAGGAGGCTTTGTCGGGTGACAGGACCAGGGCGACATGAACCCATCCTGCCGTTGCCGGATCCAGGTCAGCCTTTGTCCCACCGTCTAGCCAGCTGTCTGCCGTACCATTGCCAATATTGGCTTTCACCCGCTGTTTGCCTCCCGCATTTTCACGGAAGATACGGATGCCGGCAGTGCGGTTGTTTTGCGCATTGGCTGGTTTTCCCTCATGCGGAGGGCCGATCACCAGGATGCCTGCCCGGTCGGGGGTGCCGTTCACCTTGTACCAGAAGGTGAAGGTCATCGAACTGCCGAGCGGTGCCGCCATGTTGGCCACGTCAAAGGTGAGGTAGCTGTTGGCAGCGCCGGCATAAGCCTTGCCGCTCTTGCCGTCTGTAAAGGTGGGGGTGCCCACCACAGCGGCTTCCATCAGACTTTGGTAATCCTCCAGATCCTCATCAAAAGAAAGGTAGAACATCTGGCCGTCAGCACCGATGGGCGGTGGTGTGGGCTGTTCGGGGAAGTCGAACGGGGGGTTCTGTCCCAGGTCCTGAAAGCAGGAGGTGAAGATGATCCCTGTCATCATCAGAATAAAGAGATATGTTGTTTTCTTCATAGCGATCGTTGTGTTAATAGTTAGGATTTTGTATCAGTACACCGTTTGATTTATCAACCTCGTTCTGTGGCAAGGGAAGCAGTTCATGTTTCTCCTGATAACCGGTCTTGCCGGCAGCATGCAGCACCTCTTGGGCGATGCCCCAGCGTACCAGGTCGTAGAATCGGTCGAACTCCATGCCCAGCTCCACGCGACGCTCGTGGCGGATGGCATCGCGCATCTCTGTCTGGTTTGTTGTGGTCACTTTGGGGAGGAGGGATGCGTTTGTGCCGCGTGCTCTCGACCTAACCATTTCAAGAAGATCCGACGCTTCTCCTGTATTTCCCAGTTCATTGGCAGCCTCGGCAGCCATCAGCACCACGTCGGCGTAACGTATCAGCCGGATGTTGTACCAGAAGCCTCCCTTTGTGTAGGTGGCCCGCAGGCTGGGATTGGTATAGGCTTTCTTGTTGTAGTACTTGTTGATTACATCGGCGTTGGAGATAGGTTTCTCACCGTAGGGTTGATTCGCCGGGATGGAAGAGGGGTTTTCGCCGGTTTTAATGAAGTAGAGCAGCGTCTCGTTCTTGCGGGGGTCTCCCTCCTCAAAGGCGTCTGCCAGAAGCTCCGTGGGGGTGTGCCAACCCCATCCCAGGTTCCATTCGCCGGCACCCCTGACACCCTGCACCTGTGCAAACTGGCTGCCGATGTCGTTGGAGCCGGGTTGAGAGGCGGTGGCGGTACATTGCAGTTCGAATACAGACTCGCTGCTGTTCTCTCCCGTCTCTCGGAAAATCTGGTTGTAGGGGGTGTTGAGGTTGTAGAGTCCCGACTGGATCACCTCCATCGCTGCGGTGTGCATGTTATTCCAGTCGTTTCGCATCATGTAGGTGCGGGCATGAAGCGCCCGTGCAGCACTCCATGTGAGGCGGCCGGTGTATACTGGTGGCCAGCTCTGGGGTAGATGGGCCTCTGCTGTCTCCAGGTCAGCGTCGATCAGTGCATAGATTTCAGCTGTGGGTGATTTGGGAATGTTGGCCTCCTCGGCGTTGTTGATACGGAAATCAATTTTGGGTACCTCACCGAAGGCACGTACCAGGTTGAAGAAGGCAAACGCACGGAAGAAGTGGGCTTCTGATCGGTTAATCAGATCACCCTCGGAGAGTGTTCCCTTGTCCGCTTGGCTCTGTGCAATGTCGTCGAGGATCTTGTTAGCCAGGATGATGATTTCGTAGTTGGCGGTCCAGTAGGAGCCAATCAGGCCGTTGGTGGCGATGTATTCGAATTCATCGAACATTCTGCCGTGTGCGGCACCATCGGAAGCGGTGCTCCCTTTCTCCGCATCCTCGGAGCGGAAGGAGTGGATGGCCAGGGCGGTGGTGCCAGAAGTGACGTGGTAACCACGTAGTTTTGCATAGAGGGTGAAGATGTCGGACTGGAATGAACCGCCGCTACCCTCATCGCCCTCTACCCATTCGCCCTGTGGCTTCTGGTCCAGAAGGTCAGAGCAGCCAACAGGCGTCAGAGAGAACATCGCTGCAAAGAGGAGCCAAAAATATATCTTTTTCAATTTCATAATGCTGTCAGTTTAAAAAGTTAAGTTCAGACCAAAGGTATAGATCATCGGCATGGGGTAAGTGCCGCCATCAATTCCGAAAGCGAGGGCAGAGCCTCCAATCTCGGGGGTATAGCCAGTATTGCGTGTCCAGGTCTTCAGGTTCTGCACGTTGGCGAAGAGCCGTAGCGACTTGAGGTATACCCTCTGCAACAATTCAGTTTCAAAGGTGTAGCCCAGCTGAACGTTGCGGATGCGGAAGAAACTGCCATCCTCTATGAAGTAGTTGGAGTTGATCAGGTTGATGGAACGGGAGGGGTTGAGTATTGGCTCCCAGTTGGAGGTCCCTTCGCCGTTCCAGCGATCCATGCGGTTGGTTAGGTAGTTGAGCTGTGCATAGGTGGGGTCATCCCATGTGCGGTAGATTTCGTTTCCGTAGACCCCCATCATCTCGACACCGAAGTCGAAGTTGCGGTAGTCCAGGTTGAGACTGAGGCCATAAGTGAGATCTGGTGTTGGGTTGCCGATGATTGTGCGGTCCTCCTGTGTGATGGCGCCGTCGCCGTTCACATCCACAAACTTCAGGTCGCCGGGTGCGACACTCCCCACGCTGTTGGGAAAGTAGGTCTTCACATCCTCTCTGTTCTGATAGACACCAGCCACTTTGTATCCGAAGAAGTGTCCCACGGGATAACCTTCCAGTGAACGGGATATACCTCCCGAGGCGAAGATGGCATCCTCGGGACCGCGGCCGAGAGAGAGCACCTTGTTATCGATGGTGGTCAAGTTACCTGCCAGCGAGTAGGAGAGCCCATCGCTGCCAATCTGGTCATTCCAGGAAGCGGAGAGTTCGAGTCCTCTGTTTCGTATCTCACCCAGATTCTCCAATGAGTTCTTGGCTCCGGAGAAACCGGCCAGCATCACGATGATGTCACGGGTGCTTTTGTTGTAGAATACTGGTTCGATCCGCAAACGGTTATCGAGCAGGTTGACCTCAAAACCAGCCTCCCAGGCGTGTGTCTTCTCCCAGTTGAGATTCTGGGGCAGGTACTGTACCGAGTAGCCGGTGATGATGTTGTCGCCGAAGACGGCACTGCCTGAGCTCTGGAGGCGTGGGTAGGTGGGGTAGTTGTACCCACCGGTGTTCTGACTACCGAGTACGCCCCAGGAACCCTTGAACTTCAGGTAGTCGACCAGCGCCAGCTCTTTCATGAAATCCTCTTCCGAGGCGACCCAACCGGCACCGAAAGAGTAGAAGTTGTCCCAGGTGTTACCCACCGAGCGAAAGACTGAAGCACCGTCTCGCCGGTAGGAGGCGTTGAAGAGGTATCGGTTCTGATAGTTGTAGAGCCCCCTCAGAAGGTAGGACATGGTGAATCGCTTGTACTGGCTCCCACTGTTTGACATCGATTTGTTTGAAAGGGAGGAGATCCACCACTTGTCTGTGTCATCGCTGGGAACGGAGAAGATGATCTCTTCGATATTCTGGCTGCGCGAACCACCAAGTGAGGAGTATTCGGTGAAGTTGGTTGTGACACCCGCGGTGGCGGTCAGGTTGTGAGAACCAAAGGAGTTGCTGTAGGTGAGAATGTAGTCACTCTGTGCCACGGTCCGGGTCGATTTCGACTGTGATACCGACTCACTGGTGGTGAGGTTTTCCGCCCCCTCTATGTCGGGGTTGTAGACCGTGATGATGGGGCTGAGGCTGCGGGATTCGTTCACTGCATAGTCGAGAGAGAAGGTGCTCTTGAAGCTGAAATGCTCCAGAAAGTCCACCTCCCCGTAGATGTTTCCCGCCGCACGGTGGTTCTGTGCTTGGGCATGGTTGGCCCTTGCCTCCACCTCAATGAGGGGGTTCCACACCTGCGCCCGTTGAAAATCAGGCAGTGTGTGAATCAGTCCTCCTGTTGCGTCATAAAGCGGAGCGATGGGAGCTGCCCTGATGACACCGCTCACTCCCTTGGCGTCGGTGGGGTTGGTCCTGGAAGCGTTCACTTGATAGCCGAAGCGTAGTGCCTCGCTCACGCTGTACTCGCTGCTCAGGTTGAGTGTCAACCGCGAGTATTTCTCATATTTGATGTTCCCCTCTTCGGAGGTGTAGCCGATGCCGAGGTAGAATCGGTTCTTCTCACCCGAACCGGTGATGCTGACATTGTTGTTGGTGAGAAATCCCTGCTGGAAAATCACATCCTGCCAGTTGGTGTCGGCTTGCCAGTCACTGTAATCGAAGCTGGAGAGTCCCTGGTTGACTCGCTGTTCGTCATATAACTCGCGAAACTGTGCCGCGTTGGCCATCGGCATCATGTGGGTCACATCCTTGAAGCCGAGTGAACTGTTGAAGTTGACCACCGTCTGGCCCCGTTTAGCCCGTTTCGTGTTGACGATAATCACCCCGTTGGCTCCCCGAACGCCGAAAATGGCAAGCGAAGAGGGGTCTTTCAGGATCTCCATCGACTCGATATCAGCAGGATTGAGGTAGTTGATGTTGTCGGAGAAGAGTCCGTCCACCACGTAAAGCGGGGAGTAACCGTTGATAGAATTGGTACCACGGATACGTACCTCAGGGTCCTGTCCGGCACGGCCGCTGTTTACGATTTGCACTCCGGCAACCTTACCCTGCACGGAAGAGAGCAGGTTGGTGGTAGGCCTGTTGGCGATCTCCTCGGCACTTACGCTGACGATAGAACCGGTCAGGTCTCGTTTCTTGGCACTGCCGTAGCCGATCACCACCACCTCTTCCAGTGCCTGCACATCTTCGCTCATCACCACGTTAATGTTTGTACGGCCGTTGAGGGGCTCTTCTACCGAGAGCATCCCAATGTAACTGAACTGAATGGTTGCGTTGGAAGGCACATTTTCAAGGGTATAATTC
>DAINAS010000022.1:0-45233 GCA_036733365.1 Proteiniphilum sp. | reverse complement strand
CAGAGCATCTGCCTTACAAGCAGAGGGTCGGCGGTTCGAATCCGTCAACGCCCACTACACAAAACACTCATCGATTCATTTCGGTGAGTGTTTTTTTTATGAGACCGGCATGGGCCAAACCCATTTGAATCGTTTTCTTCCATTTCCTTCAGGTTAGGTACGGTATTGGTTCTAATCTCGTTCTAATATGGTTCTAATATGGTTCTAATCTCGTTCTAATAGATTCGAAGCAGTAAAGAATCAGTTACGACCAAATATAGGTGAAATTGCGTGTTATGTGAAGCCCTGTAGGGAAGATCAGTTGAACAAAGCATCCGACGAGATGGTTACTCACAGGAACAACCATTCCATATGAACGACTTGAAATTTTCCATACTCGACCTGGCTTATTATTCAGAAAGCAACCGCTCTGCCGGTGAGGTGCTACACAACTCCACCGAGATCGCCATCCTGGCGGAAGAGCTGGGCTACCACCGTTACTGGTTCGCCGAACACCATAACAGCGCTTCGCTGATGAGCATGTTCCCGGAGATCATCATGGCGCATGTGGCTTCGAAGACCAACAGGATACGGGTGGGCAGCGGAGGTGTGATGCTCCCCAACCACAGCTCATTGAGTGTGGCGGAACGCTTCTCCATGCTTGAGGCGCTGCACCCGGGACGAATAGACCTGGGCATTGGTCGTGCCCCCGGCACCGACGGCAGAACAGCATATGCACTGCGTCGTTCCTGGGAAGTGTTGCGCGAAGACACCTTTCCCCGGCAACTGGACGAGCTCTTTGGTTTCTTTGGTCATGACCTACCGGAAGATCATGAGTTCTCCAGGATAATAGCCAATCCCGATCCGTCACTGGTGCCACAGATCTATATGCTGGGATCCAGCACGGGAGGAGTGCAATTTGCCATACAAAAGGGACTGGCATTTGTATTTGCGGCGCAGATCAATGCCGAGATGGCAGTACCCGTGATGCAACTTTACCGGCAGCAGTTCCGTCCCTCAAAATATTACGACCGACCGAAGGCTATTCTCTCCATTAGTGTCTTTACTGCTGAAACAGAGGAGGAGGCCTACTATCAGGCTGCCCCCACCCTTTTGATGTGGACAATGCTGGCCACCGGTAAACGCTTCACCTCCTTCCCTACCCTTGAAGAAGCGAGCAACTACCCATACACCTTGCAGGAGAAGGCAATACGCAATCAGCAGATGAACAAGTTCGTGATTGGCACCCCTGAGCAGGTGGCTCATCAACTGCATCAGTGGGCTGCAAGAACGGGTGCCGATGAGATCATCATGTTGGATGGCTACCCTGAAATGAACGCCCGAAGAAAGGCATACGCTCTGTTAGCCCGTCAGTTTGGACTAAAGGGCGAGGAATAGCAGTTGTCTGATAATGCAGCAATTGTCCGGTCGTAGTGTATCGGCTTTGATTCATACCAACGGAAGCCATCCGCAGGTTGTGTTCACTCAGACATGTTTTTGATGTAGGGCAACTCTTTCAGGTTACTGAAACCGTAGAACCGGCGGGCATTGCTGCTGAGGAACATCTCCTTCTCCGCATCGGTGAGCAATGCGGAGCGAAGCACGAAATCGTATGACATCCTGTAGGTGATGGCGGTGATTGTTCTGGGATAATCGGAACCCCACATAAGCTTCCCAATGCCGACAAGCGATGCAGCCTCTTTAATCGCCCAAATGGCTCCCTGATAGGGGTAAAACTCTTCATGGAATAGCCAGGTGATCCCACCCGATTCAATCCGCACGTTAGGGTGACGGGCCAGTTTGATCTGTTCCTGCCACCCGGGACGGGTCACCATGCCGAAATGACCAATCGCAATCCGTAATTTGGGAAAGGTGGCAATGATCTCCTCCATCTCAGCCACCTGGGCAGCACCATCGGCCAGGTCTATCGAGAGCAGCAAATCCCGTCGTTCCATCTCCCCGAAGATCTCCATCAGCTCATCGGTGGTGAGCCATATCCTTCTGTCGGACATCAGCAAGCGGTTAGCCGGGATCTTCAGCGCCCTGAAACCCTGCAGGAAGAGCTCCGATGCATGGCTGAGCCACCCCTCCCTGCGAAGATCCACCATGCCGCAACAGAGAAAGCGGTCAGGGTATCGCTGCTGCACCTCCAGCAGATAATCATTCTGAACTCCATCGATGTACTCCTGTGTGATCACAGCTGCCGATACCTGGGCATAGTCCATGTTCGACAGGAAGATCTCGGCAGTGTTGCGGCCATCAATGATAAAGGGAGGCACCATCTGCCGAATCTCACCCATGAAGAGTGAACGCCCGTTGGCGAGGGTCTCAATTTTCTGCCCCTCAACTGTTGTATCTTGCCTGAGCCATAGATGGGCGTGGGCGTCGATGATGGGATAATCTGCTTTCATTCGAATGCGAGTATGATTTTGAGTACTTTATCACGGTTCTCAGACCAATATTGCAATGCCTCTCCCGCCTCCTCCGGAGGATATACCGCTGTGATCAGCGATGCGGGAAGCCGGTTGCGCCGGATGTAAGCGATCACGGCGCGGAAGTCTTCCGGCAGAGCATTGCGCGAGCCTCTGATGTCCAGCTCTTTTGAGACGAAATATTTGGTTTCGAAGGAGACCTCCGACTTGGCGTAGCCGATACAAACCACCCGACCGGTGAACGCCACCTCGTCGATCGCCATGCGATAGGTGGCGGGTGAGCCCACCGCCTCGATCACCACGTCGGGTCCCATCCCTCCTGTCAGTTCCATCAGGCGGGTATGCAGATCCTCCTCTGTGGAGTGGATTGTATCCGTCGCTCCCAACTGCATTGCCAGCTCCAGCTTCTGATGGTCCAGGTCTACCGCGATCACCCGTGCACCCCGCAGTGCCGCGCGGATGATAGCCCCGGTGCCAATCATCCCGCAACCGATCACCATCACCACGTCCAGGTCGGTGACAGCGGCCCGCGCTACGGCATGAAAACCAACACTCAGTGGTTCCACCAGCACCAGTTCCCGGGCATTAAGGTTGTCGGCGGTGATCACCTTTTGCCAGGGTACAACAATCTGTTCGCACATGGCACCATCGCGTTGCACACCCAGGGTCTGGTTAAACTGGCAGGCGTTGGGACGTCCGTTGCGACAGGAGGGACAGTTGCCGCAGCTGGTGTAGGGATTCACCGTACAGCGCATCCCTACCCTTATGTTCGCCGGAACACCCTCTGTCACCTGCTCTACCACGGCACTGATTTCATGACCGGGGATCACCGGCATGCGCACCATCGGATTCATCCCCAGGTAGGTATTCAGGTCCGATCCGCAGAATCCGGCGTAGATCACTCTCAACAACACCTCACCCGGTTTTGCCACCGGCATCTCCTTTTCCTGCAAGACGACCTGCCCTACAGCTAATATCTTTACTGCTTTCATTGTGATAGTTCCTAAAATTTCCTGTTTAACTGTTCAGCCAGGTGTCCCTGAAACGGGGTTCCAAAATTCTCTTTACATCGGCCAGCAACTCCTCGTTGAGAGGCTCCTCCATCCATTGCAGGTTCTGCATCACCGATGCGCTGCGGGTGGTGCTGAAGAGCGTGGTGGCAATCTGTTGATTCGATACGGCATATTGTATGGCCAGCTTTTCAATGCTTTCTCCTTTCTCCCGGCAGTAGTCGGCTGCCTTCCGGCAAAGCATTTTCAATGGCTCCGGTGCCGGATGCCAATCGGGTGCACCCCGCTCTGTCAGCAATCCCATGGAGAAAGGAGAGGCGTTGATCACACCCACCCCATGCTGTGCAAAATAGCCGAGGTAATCACCCAGGGCATCATCATTAAGTGTATAGTGACAGAAAGAGAGGATCGACTCCACGGTGCCCGGTGGCACATGATCAATCACATAGACGAAATGGCGGAGTGTCAGGTTGGTGATCCCGACATGCCCTACCACACCTTTCTCCCGTAACTCTACCAATTTAGGCAGTGTTTCATTGCAGACCAGGTCAAGATCGGCAAACTCAATGTCATGCACGTTGATCAGATCGATGTAATCGACATGCAGCCGCTCCATGCTCTCATAGAGACTCTCCTCTGCCCTTCGTGCCGAGTAATCCCACTCATTCACCCCCTCCTTGCCGTAGCGTCCCACCTTGGTAGAGAGGTAATAGCTCTTCCGGTCCGCTCTTTGTAATGCCTTCCCCAGCACTTTCTCCGCTTTGAGATGCCCGTAGTAAGGTGACACATCGATGAAATTGATCCCATGTTCCAACGCTGTCAGCACCGCTTCGATACCTTCATCCTCTTTCAGGGAGTGAAACACCCCCCCCCAGGGAGGAAGCTCCAAAGCTAAGGGGTGTTACCATCATACCGGTATTGCCGATTTCTCTTTTTTTCATATTTCAGACTTTCTATCTGCCACAAAGCAGGGGTACAATGAACAAAAGTAGAAATTTTTTCAGACAATCGACATCCTAAATACTCATCGTTATGTTCGACATCCATTTTTAATTAAAATTTGCTATATTTGCATTGGCGTGTTTCAATTCGTTGATCAATGAAGAAAGTTGTTTTCCTGTTGATGATATTCCTCTTTCACATCACCTTCATGCAGGGTGAAGAGCAACCCCGGAAGAAAGTGGCGGTGGTGCTCACCGGAGGATCAGCCAAAGGGTTTGTACATGTGGGTGTACTCAAGGTGCTGGAACGTGCGGGCATCCCAATCGACTACATTGCAGGTACCAGCATGGGAGCTGTTGTGGGCGGTCTCTATGCCGTGGGTTATGATGCAGAGATGATCGACTCGCTGATACAACAGCAAGACTGGAACTATCTGATGAGTGACAACATCTACCGTGAGAACCTTCCCGCAACACAAAGAGACAGACGGAACGAATTCATCGTCTCCCTCCCATACAGTTTAAACATCAGGGAAAGAAGCGGTAATGTAAGCCTGCCGCGTGGTGTCTTCTCCGGTCAAAACCTTTACAGCCTCTTTCTGAACCTCACCATCGGTTATCAACATGAGATGGATTTCGATGATCTCCCCACACCCTTCGGATGTGTGGCCGCTGATGCACGCACCGGCAAGGAGGTGGTCTTCAGGAAGGGGATCTTACCTGAAGCCATCAGAGCCAGCATGGCTATACCGGGAGTCTTCACACCGGTGGAGAAAGACAGCATGCTGTTGATTGACGGGGGAGTGGTTAACAACTACCCGGTTGATCTTGCCAGACAGATGGGGGCAGACATAGTGATCGGTGTGATCATTCCCCCCGATGAGAAGACAATCAAAAAGAACCGTGGCAACATTGCAGAGATAGCCGAACATCTTTCAAACTTCGTAGGGAAAGAAAAGAAGTTGCAAAATATCGATGACACCGATTTCCTGATCACACCCGATGTGCATCCTTACGGATCAATGGATTTCCAGAAGCCGGCAATCGACTCATTGATCGCACGTGGTGAGCAGGCCGCCATGGAGCAATGGGAAGCCCTCATGACACTGAAAGCATCGCTTGGGATCACCGGTGAGGATCCCCCTGTAAGAGCACGGCAAAACCCCTATATCCAATTTGACACCCTGCTGATCGAGCATGTCAGCGTGGAAGGAGTCTCGCCCCGTGATGTGAAATGGATGCTGCGCATGATTCCTGACAAAATTGAAAAGGTCACCCGCCACGATCTGGATGCAATGACAGCGCGCATTTATGGTGCGGGCCTCTTTTCGCGTGTTACCTATCGACTCGATGGTGACCAACCCTTCAACCTGGTTTTCCTAGTGGAGCCAAAGGAGCATAACACCCTTAACCTGGGTCTCCATTTTGACACCAGCGATATGGCAGCAATCCTTGCCAACACAACTGTCCGGCTGGGTGAGTCCTATAACTCAATGATTGATATCACCACGCGACTCAGTCGCGATCCTTACCTGCAGGTTGACTATACCATCAACAACGGCCTCTTTTACAAAGGGGGCATAAGCTATCGAATCAGCAAAAACGATCTGAGCATCTACAACAGAGGGCAGCTTTCCTATCACCTGGGTGTGCTGCGCAATGGTTTGAACCTGAATTTCTCCGAGTTCTATTTCGGCAACGTACAACTACATCTCGGTGCAGGCTTCGAATATTATGATTTCTTCAACCTCCTGGAACGAAATGAGATTCCAAATTCGCAGGGTATTGAAGACCACCTCTACATCAATTACATGATCAATGGGATATATGACAACCTGAACAGCATCTATTTCCCCTCATCGGGACAATACTTCTCCTTTCGCTATTCACTTCACACCGATAACTTTGTGCAAATGAAGGAGAATCTGCCACTCAGCGTGCTCAACATGAATTTCGCCAAGCCATTGCCACTGAGTGAAAAGACATTTCTCACACCTCGCATCTCCGCACGGTATGTGATGAACGACAGTGTTCCGTTTATCTACCGCAATTTCGTGGGGGGAAGAAGAGACGGGCACTACCTGCCCCAGCAAATAGCACTTCAGGGTTCCGCAGGAATGGAGTTACTGGAAAACATGGTGGTTACAGCCGATGCGATGATACACCACCAATTCAGGCAAAACAATTACCTCTACGCCAACCTCAATTACACCCTACACAACAATCATCTCTACAATCTCTACAAGGGAGATGATTACTGGGGATTCAATGCGGGTTACTCATTTCTCTCCATTGCCGGACCGTTAAGGTTGGAACTGGGTTACTCCGGTCTCTCACGAAAATTCCACCCCTATGTAAGCTTCGGATATCATTTCTGATGAGACCCTAAACTGCATCCAGTCCTCAATTGCATAATTAAAATCTATGAATGATAGTGCGCCTCATATTTTGAACCTATGTAAATAATCGTTATATTTGTATCAGAAAAATCAATCAGAACAATCACAAAAAAAGAATTAAATTATGAAAACATTGGATTATTTAGGTTTAGACCCCAAGAATGTAAAAAAGACAGTTGACGGACTTCAGGAGCTGCTGGCCAGCTTCCAGGTCTACTACACCAACCTGCGCGGTTTTCACTGGAACGTGAAAGGTGTAATGTTCTTTGGAGCACATGCCCGTTTTGAAGAATACTACGATGACGCAGCTGAGAAGGTAGATGAAATAGCTGAACGGATCCTGATGCTGGGTGGTGTCCCTGCACACAATTTCAGCGACTACCTGAAAGCATCTGCCATCAAGGAAACAGAGGTGGTAAGCGACCACAAGGAGATCCTCAAGCTGATTCTCGACAACCTGAAGGTGCTGATCTCACTGGAACGCAAGGTGCTTGAGACAGCCTCCGAAGGTGACGATGAGGGCACGGTAGCCCTGATGGGTGATTTTATCTCCGCTCAGGAAAAAACTGTTTGGATGCTCACTGCTACTCTTTCATAAGAGAGCAACCCTGCTAAAGATACTGAAAGCCGTTCCGCCACTATGGCAGGAACGGCTTTCTCATTGTTAGGACACGCCTGGAATATCTTTACTCATTCAGGATGCAACTCACCTGTTTCCAATCATCAAGTTAAACTGTCGGCGGTAGGTCTCCCCTATCGGGATCTGTTTTTTTCCGATGATGATCCTGTTCTTGTTGATGCTGCTGATCTTGTTCGTGTGGATAATGTAGGAACGATGCACCCGCATGAAACGATCGACAGGCAGCTCCTCTTCGAGCGACTTGAGGCTCATGAGCGAGAGGATCGGTTTGGGATCCTGCTCGGTATAGATCTTCACATAATCCTTCAACCCTTCAATATAGAGAAGATCCTCATATAAGAGGTGAATCAGCTTGTACTCCGATTTCACGAAGAGGCCTATTTTCTCCTGCCGATGCTCCGCGATAGGCTTCTGCTCGGTCATCTCAAACCAGTTGAGTGCCTTCTTGGCGGCGGAGTGGAATTCGGTGAAGGAGAATGGTTTCAGCAGATAGTCGATGGCACTCACCTTATACCCCTCAAGGGCATATTCACTAAAAGCGGTGGTGAAGATGATCCGGGTGTGGCTGCCAATGATGCGGGCAAACTCCATCCCGTTCACCTCCGGCATCTGAATATCAAGGAAAAGAAGATCCACCTTCTCACCCTCAATACGCTTCATAGCCGTGAGGGCGTTACTGTATTTCCCGGTGAGACGCAGAAAGGTAGTCCTTTCCACGTATGATTCGAGGAGGGACAACGCCAGTGGTTCATCATCAACGATCCAGCAGTTCAGTATCATCCTTTCGTTTTTTTGTGTCGATCACCAGCACGGTTGAATAGACATCATCCTCCACGGTGGTATGCCACAGATAGCTATCGGGATAGAGCAGTTCCAGTTTTCGTTTCACCAGATCCAGACCGATGCCGCTGCCGCTCTTGTCAGAACCACTTTTTGGGAAGTAGCTGTTACGGGTCACAAACTCCACCTTCCCGTCGGGATGCTCCTTTAACGAGATCTCGATGAAGGAGTCATGCTCACCGCTTATGCCGTGCTTGAACGCATTCTCCATCAAAGATATAAAAATTAGCGGAGAAATAAGGGTGTTGCTGCTGTCAGAATAATCAAAGCGGGTGGTCAACTTCACATGATCGGCCAGGCGGATGCGCATCAGCTCGATGTAGTTGCGCATGAAATCAGCCTCCTGTTTCAATGGAACAAAAGCCTGGTTGTTGTCATAGAGCAAGTGGCGCAAGAGCTTGCTCAGGTCCATCACAGCCTGCTGAGCTTTGGGAGGGTTAAACTCTATCAGGGCGTAGATGTTGTTGAGTGTGTTGAGCAGGAAGTGCGGATTGATTTGATTCTTCAGGTTCTGAAGCTCCGCCTCCGACTTGGCCTTCGCCAACTCCTTGCGTTCATTCTCCACCTGGAGCCATCGTACCGTCATCTTCAGAGCCACACTCAACCCCATCATCATGAAGAGCGAGGTGGAGTTGCGCAGTAAAAACAATAGCGGGAAAAAATTGTTCCCATTGGGTCGACCGCGCCAGCGGGGTCGCAGGTAAGGCCACAGGAACTCCATCAGTTCGCGTGTATAGTGCATGATGAATGAGACGGCAATGATCAGTACGATGTTCCACAGTATGAACGCCTTGTTCCTGCCTTTAAAGAGCAACTTCTCTATCAGGAGAAAGAAGTTTATGTAAAAAACCATCAGAAAACCAACCATCTCAGGTATGGAACGCAGGAACGGACGCCAGGTGAAGATGCGTTCCGAATCAATAAAAAAGTATGGGAGGATGAAAATCACCCCCCATAGTAACAGGTGCACAAACAGGTTGTTCCAACTGCCCCTTGTTTTTTGTTTCAAAGCCTGTCCCATTTCATTTTTTTACTCAAATTGAATAACCTTGTTACATTCTGCCACGACCACCACCGTAACCTCTACCTCTCTGCGGCATCATATCCTGTGCGGTGGCACCCCCCTTGAAGATGTTGAACCGATAGACGAAGTGCACCATGAAGTAACTGGTCAGCGTGTTGGTCGTGGTGTCACGGATATAGTTAGAGGTCACACTACGGCTGATGTTGGTGCGTTGTTGCAAGATGTCGTAAATTTTAAAACGTATGGTGCCGTTCTTTTGCTTGAAGACTGTTTTCTGCAGTGAGGCATTCCAGAGCCACTCGTTCTGTTCGAAGCCATCGGTATAACCCGAGTTGGTGGAGTAGTTGATATCGCTCTCCAGGCTTATATCCCATGGCAGGTAAATGGTGGTTGAGGCATTCCCCCCGTAGTTGAGATAGTTCTGGTTCTGCTGACCCTCCAGACTGTTGGTCACGTTGTTGTAGTTCACATTCCCCCGCACGGCAAAATCAAACTGATCGGAACGATAATTGAGTCCCAGCATCTCCATCAGCGACATCCGCTTGTTGGTGTTCTTCTCGTTGTTGCTAAATCCGTTTGTGTTGCTATAGCTGGCGAACGACATGGAGAAAATTGAAAACTTTATGTTCTTCAGCGGCACGTTGAACATCATACGCCCGTTCACGTTCCAGTTGCCCTCCACATTGCGGTAGGTGGTCTCCCGGCGACCGGTGGAGATATCGGTGAAGGAAGAGGTGACGATGTCGTTTGTCATATAACCACCATTGACGAAGGTGTTAAACGAGCTGGCCTTCTCCGGGTTGGACCACTGATAACGGATGTTGAGGCGATGCTCAAAGGATGGTTTCAGGTCCGGATTACCGTAACTGATGTTGAGCGGATTGCTCACATCCACCACGGGTGAGAGTTGTGCGATTGAGGGCTGATCAGTATCACCAAAATAACGCAGCCGCAGGTTTTTGGTACGGCTCCAGCGATAGTTGAGCTGTGCCATGGGTGAGTAGTTGACCACCTTCTGCTCACCTTCGTAGATCATGTTACTACCCACGAATGTTTTGCTGCGTGAGGAGGAGGGTTGTATGGAGAAACCGAACATGTAGTCATATTTCTCTCTCACCCCCTTGAAGTTGGCTTCGATCTCCTGACTCACAAAGTTGTTCTCCAATCGCTTGCTGTAGACTGTGTCGAGCACGGTGTAGTTACCGGCGTCATCCTTGGTACGGGTGTCCCTGTCTGAATCGGAGTTGTTTGTACGATACTGATAGGCTAGTTGAAGATAATGACTCTCGCCCAACGGTTCCACATAGGAGAGATACCCCCTCAATGAACGGTTCTCACTGATGTTGGTGAAACGTTGGTCAATCAGGTCGTCGGGACGTGTGCCGTTGTAAAAGGTCCCCGAGAGACTTGTTCCGTCGTTCTCAGAGTCACCGCCCTGTGCTCTCACTTGCACACTCAGGATCCTCCCTTCCTTTCCCAGCTCACGGCTGGCATCGAGGTTGAATGAATAGTTCTTGCCGGTTCCCTCTGAAAAGTAGTCGGAGTCACCATAGTTGATGGTATCTCCCGATAATTCGTTCTCGGTATAAAATTCACCCATCTCGTTGCGTTCATTGGTATAATAGGAGAAAGCAGGACGGAAGATGATACGTGTAGCCGAGTCGGGCTCCCACTCCAGGCGGAGGTCAGCCCCGAAGTTCTGGCTGATGCTGTTTGAACGGTTGCGTTCATCCTCCAGGGTATTGCCTGCACTGAGGATGTGTTGGGTGAAGACATCCGAGTTGACGTTGGTATCAGTGAATCCGTAGCGGACGTTGCCACCCAGCTTCAGCTCGGGTGAGAACTGCTTGCTGAAGTTGCCGCCGGTGTTCCCGGAGGTGGAGATACCACTATTGCCACCCCATCCGCCTCTGCGGCCACCGCCACCCATGTTACCGAACATGGCGCTGGAGAGATCTGAGAAACCGGCGTTGTTGGTATTATTGATGCTACCCAGAAAGGTATACTGATCCTTGTCCTTCATGTAGTTGACCATGGCGTTGCCCTCGTAGCGCTCCTGGCTGCCATAGCCGGCGAAAGCGTTGCCGAAGAGTCCCTCTTTCATGCCGGGACGCACGGTGAGGTTGATGACGTTCTCCTCTTCGCCATCGTCGAAGCCGGTCATTTGCGCCTGCTCCGTTCTACGCTCGAGCACCTGCAGCTTGTCGACCATCCTTGCCGGCAGGTTCTTCGACGCCACCTTCGGGTCATCACTGAAGAACTCCTCTCCATCTACCAGGATCTTGGTAATCTCCTTACCGTTGACGGTGATTTTACCCTCTGCATCGATCTCCACGCCGGGCATCTTCTTGAGCAGATCCTCCACAACCGCACTCTCGGTCACCTTGTAGGAGTCGGCATTGTATTCCAGGGTATCACCCCTCACGGCAATCTCTGCCGCCTTGGCAGTCACCACTGTCTCGGAGAGCAGGATGTTGTCGCTGCCTAATAGGATGTCTCCCAGCCTCACATTGGGTTGTTGCGCATTCACCTCAACATTTCGGAATTGTTCGAGATAACCAATGTATGAAACCTGTACAATATAACTTCCCCGGCTCACGGGAATCGAGAAACGACCATTTTCGTCGGTTGCCTTGCCGGTGACAAAAGTGCTGTCGGCTTGTTTCAGAATGCGCACGTTGGCGAGCGATACCGGTTCTTCGGTATCCCTGTCGATAAGTCTTCCGGAGATATTGTTGGTTGTTGCAGTCTGAGCATTTAATGTAAGCAATGTACCAACGATGGCAATCAGTAAGAGTGATATTTTTTTCATTTTGTCTTTAACAGATTGTTTGATTCGTAATTGAAATAAATTTAGAAACACTCCACAAAAATAGTTCCTGCAAGGGTCTACGGCAAATGAAATAGATGAACAACGCGGTTTTATCGACAAAACACTCTCTTTTGAGGAGCAATGACAAAGAAGAGGGGAATCGAAAAGAACATTTATCTCTATTTCATAATTTTTTTTTACTTTTGTCAATCATTCAAAAGATCATGTAAGAAATTCGTTACCCGCCTCGGGTAAGTAAACCGACCTTTTATGTTGAAATCATTAAAAAATGAAGATTGGGTAGCTACCATCATCGGTGGAGTGATACTGTTATTTGTGATTCTTATCCCATCGGTGATGCAGCACTATGCTGCCGTATCGGTTATAGTTGCATTGCTGGCCTGGCTGGGGTACCGTTTCATGGGCAACCGCGACAGGGGACAGTTCCTGCTCTCTTTCGGTGTCATCTTTCTATTGGCATGGCTTTCACGAAGCCTTACCGGCATCCCCTTAATCAAGAGCACCGGCTTTGAATCGGTCTTCTTTGCCGTAATCATCGGACTGCTGATCCGCAACACCATCGGCTTGCCCAAATGGCTGGCACCGGCGGCCCGCAGTGAATACTACATCAAAGCGGGACTGGTGATCCTGGGTAGTTCCATCTTCTTTCAACAAATCATGGTGGCCGGATCTCTTGGCATGGTGCAGGCGGTGATCGTGGTGCTCTCAGTCTGGTACTTCAGCTTCTGGATAGCAACCCGCCTCTTTCGCATCGACAAGGAGATGTCGATTCTACTCTCAAGCGCGGTCTCCATCTGTGGTGTCTCGGCGGCAGTGGCCACCAGCGGTGCTATGAAGGGAGATCCCAAGAAGCTCTCGTTCGTCATCTCACTGGTACTGATCATCGCCATCCCGATGATGTATCTACTCCCCTGGCTGGCTCAAATAATTGGTCTGAGTCAGGAGGTGGCGGGTGCATGGCTGGGTGGCACCATCGACACCACCGCAGCGGTAGTAGCCTCCGGTAAGTTCATTGGTGAAACTGCTGAGAAATACAGTGTGATCATCAAGTCGGCACAGAACGTGCTGCTGGGAGTGGCTGCCTTTGCCATCTCCATCTACTGGTCCTACAAGGGAACCAACAGTGACATCCGCCCTTCGGGGAGTGTTCTCTGGGAGCGTTTCCCAAAGTTCGTGCTCGGTTTCATGGCAGCATCATTGGTGTTCAGTTTTGCTTTCGATCTGGAAACAGGTAAGGCTTTGTCGAAAGTGGCCAATAAGGGAGCACGGGAACTTCTCTTCTCGCTGGCTTTCGTCAGCATCGGCCTGGAGACCGATTTCCGTTATATCTTCAAGAAAGAGAATACCAAATACATCTGGTCGTTCCTGACAGCACAAACCTTTAACATACTGCTCACTCTGCTGATCACATGGCTGTTGTTCAGCTCCTTATAAGCAACTCTCCCGGCAGCAGTAAGTTTAAAGTTCGCGCGCCAGCTTGATCCAACGGAAATTGGCTTTTTCCGGTGTGATCTCCACCCACGCATCGAGTTGAAACTCGAAGCAGACGGCAGAAGCGGTGGGGAGGTTGTCGAGGCGTACCCCCAGATCGTTGATCAGCTCGGTCACACCTGGATTGTGACCCACGTAGAGACAGCTCTCCACGCTGTCAGGCAACTTGGAGAGGTTGTTGAGGATCCAGGCGGCAGGTGCAAAATAGAGGTTCTGATCGGTTTGAATCATCTCTTCGGAATATGTAAGGCCTTGTGCTGCCTGGATGGCTGTTTCGTGAGCTCTTCTGGCTGATGAGGCGAGAATGAGGTCGGGTTTACCAAAACGGTTTGCGATATAGTCACCCATATCCCGGGCATTCTTTCGCCCCCGTTCTGTGAGTATCCTGTCGTAATCATCCTTGGCCATTGTATCTTGTTCGGCTTTGCCGTGTCGCAGTATAATAAGTGTCTTCATCTCGTTGGTGACGTTTTAAGTGCACAAAATTACAGATAATATTTCAGATACCCTGTAGACTCATTCATGCATGAACAGAAAATATGAGTAAAAAACAAACCTTTCCTCCTCTTTTTGCGTTTTATAACAAACCACTGCCCTATGACCAAAAAAATCGCTAAGACAGCAGTCATTATTATCGCTGCATTGCTACTGCTGTTGATTGCGGCTTACCTTTACCGATCCTTTACACCGACCAGTCGTACGGCAGCTCCGAACGTGACCGGCCTATTGGTCACAGGCCTCCTGGCGGGCGGACTTATCACCTACTTGTGGGTACAGTTGCGAAATGCAAGAAGAGCATCCTCGGGCGTGCGCAGCGAGTCACACACGGTGGTGGAGGGTGTGAAGCGTGTCTTCAAGATCGTGCTGGCGGAAGGTCAGCTCAACGAAATCTACAACTACGAGAATACCAAGAAACTGCTAAAATTCATTCCCTCCACCAAAAAGGCACTGGTAATTGTACGTGCACGGGTGCTGATCGGCTACGACGTGAAGAAGTGCCGCTGGGAAATTGATGAAGAGCAGAAGCGGGTGCGTTTGCTGGAGTTCCCGAAGCCAGAGATCTTCTCAGTGGAGACCGATTTCAACTACTACTACTTTGAAGATGATCTTTTCAACTTCATCGGTCGAAGCGACCTGCAGAAGATACAGGAATTGGCCAAGGAGCAGGTGAAAAAGGCTGCCCTCAAAAGCGGTTTGATGAAGATCGCCGCCGACCAGATGAAGCTACTGCTCGGTGAAGTGGTCAGTGCCAACCATTGGCAGCTGGA
Source organism: Proteiniphilum sp. (assembly GCA_036733365.1). Classification (GTDB taxonomy): domain Bacteria; phylum Bacteroidota; class Bacteroidia; order Bacteroidales; family Dysgonomonadaceae; genus Proteiniphilum. The sequence continues at coordinate 30,376 of DAINAS010000022.1, read as the reverse complement.
AAACATGTCGTTAATCGATGAGTATGCTTACCCCGAGCCGCAGGAACCGAAAGCCGAAGAGGAGGTTGCACTGCTCCCACAGCAAGAGGGTAGCACACCCATGCAGAAAATAAACCATCTTATCGACAAGGCAAGCGATCTGTTAAAGTATTGATTAATTACTCCCAGCTGAGCAGCACCTTGCCACATTGACCGCTCTCCATCACATCAAACCCTTTCTGGAACTCCTCAACAAGGAAACGATGGGTGATGATGGGGGTGAGGTCGATACCGGAAACGATCATCTGTTCCATCTGGTACCATGTCTCCCACATCTCCCGTCCGTAAATGCCTTTCAGGGTGAGCGCCTTGAAGATGATCTCGTTCCAGTCAACTTGTGTGTTGTTGGGAAGGATACCCAGCAGTGAGATTTTGGATCCGTTGTACATGTTGTCAATCATCTCGCGGAAGCCGGCAGGTGACCCCGACATCTCCAGCCCCACGTCGAAACCACGCATGCCCAGTTGCGTCACTGCCTGTGCAATGGTCTCTCCCTTTGAGGGATTCACCGTGAGGGTTGCTCCCATCTTGCGGGCGATTTCTAGGCGGTAATCACTCAGGTCGCTCACCACAATGTAGCGTGCCCCTGCGAAACGGCAGATGGCAGTGGCCATGCTGCCGATCAGTCCCGCACCGGTGATCAGCACATCTTCGGCGATCAGTGGAAAGGAGAGCGCCGTATGGGTGGCATTGCCAAATGGATCCATGATGGAAGCAATCTCATCGGGGATGCGCGGGTCGAGCTTCACCACGTTGGAAGCCGGTAGTGAAAGGTACTCCGCGAATGCACCGTCACGATTTACCCCCACACCGATGGTGTTCTCGCAGACGTGCAGCTTGCCGCGACGGCAGTTGCGACAGTGACCGCAGGCGATGTGACCCTCGCCCGTCACGCGGTCGCCCACCTTAAGGTTCGTAACACCGCTCCCCATGTCCACTATCTCGCCCACATACTCGTGGCCAATCGTCATGGGTGTCTTGATGGTTTTCTGCGACCAATCGTCCCATTTGTATATGTGCAGGTCGGTACCACAGATTGATGTCTTTTTAATCTTAATCAGTACATCATTCACCCCTATTGAGGGAACGGGAACTTCTTCCATCCAGATGCCCTTCTCGGGACGCAATTTAACGAGTGCTTTCATATTGTCAGTTGTCAGTTGTAAGGGGTTGTTATATGATTCCTAAATTCTTTCCTACCTTGGTGAAGGCGGCGATGGCTCTGTCGAGGTGTTCACGTTTATGGCCGGCGGAGAGTTGCACACGAATGCGTGCCTGCTCTTTCGGTACCACGGGGTAATAGAAGCCGGTGACGTAGATTCCCTCCTCCAGCAGGTCGGCAGCGAACTGCTGCGACAACTTAGCATCGTAGAGCATCACGGCACAAATGGCAGATTGTGTTGGCTTGATGTCGAAGCCTGCCTCTTTCATGCGACTGACGAAATAGTCCACGTTCTCATGCAGCTTGTCCTGCAGCTCATTCGACTCCTGTAGCAAGCGGAATGCCTCGGTGCCGGCCGCTGCCACCAGGGGGGGGATGGAATTGGAAAAGAGGTAGGGACGTGACCGCTGCCGCAGCATGTCGATGATCTCCTGCCGTCCGGTGGTGAATCCACCGATGGCGCCACCAAAAGCCTTACCCAGCGTACCGGTGATGATGTCCACCTCACCCTGCAGGTTGTAAAGTTCCGTCACCCCTTTGCCGGTCCTGCCTACCACGCCGGCTGAGTGGCTTTCATCCACCATCACCAGCGCATCATATTGTACGGCCAGCTCCATGATCCGGTCGAGCGGCGCCACGTTGCCATCCATGGAGAAGACACCGTCGGTGACGATGATGCGGAAACGTTGTGCCTGTGACTCCTGTAGTTTTGCCTCCAGATCTTCCATATCTGCATTGGCGTAGCGGTAGCGCTTCGCTTTGCAGAGGCGTACGCCGTCGATGATGGAGGCGTGGTTGAGGGCATCCGATATGATAGCATCCTCATCGGTGAAAAGCGGCTCAAAGAGGCCTCCGTTGGCGTCGAAACAAGCGGCGTAGAGGATGGTATCGTCGGTGCCGAAGAAGCGGCTGATGGTCTCTTCCAGTTGCTTGTGATAATCCTGTGTACCGCAAATGAAGCGTACCGACGACATGCCATAGCCGCGTTCTTCCAGTGCTTTTGTCGCTGCATTGATGAGTCGTGGGTGGTCGGAGAGCCCCAGATAGTTGTTGGCGCAGAAGTTAAGCACCTCCTGTCCCGACTCTACCCTAATCTCCGCCCGCTGTGGGGTGACTATGATCCGCTCCCTTTTGTAGAGTCCTGCCTCCTCGATGGCCTTCAATTCAGCCTGGAGGTGTTGTTGCATTTTTCCGTACATGGTTTTTTAATTTTTAGCATACAGCTGTCAGCATGCAGCATTCAGCTGTTGGTTTTATTCATTTAAACATCCTCAGCCTCATCTGTGAGGGATGAAGGAAGTGATTTTTTTGTCTTGACACCCAGTTCACGCAGCTTCTCCGCCTGACCTATCAGGTTTCCCCTACCCGACGTGAGCTGACCATAGGCGTTGTCGTAGCTTCGTCGTGCCCGCTCGAGATGTGTATCGATCTCGGTGAGGGAACCGATGAAGTTAACGAATTTATCATAGAGGGCGGCGCCCCGCTCGGCAATCTCGATAGCATTGCGGTTCTGATACTCTCTTTTCCATAGATCAGCGATCAGCTTGAGGGCGGCGATCAGGTTGGTGGGACTGATCAGCAGGATCTTCCTTTCGTAGGCGTACTGCCACAGCGACTCCTCATGTTGCAGTGCCAGCAGGTATGCCGGCTCGTTGGGGATGAACATCATCACGAAGTCGAGCGATACGGCGTACTCCTGGTAGCTCTTGCGACTCAGCTCCTCTATGTGGCGCCGCACGGAGCGCAGGTGATCGCCAATCAGTCGCTGCTGCTCCGCAGGGTCATCGCTCCCCACGTAGTTGGCATAGGCGGTAAGCGACACCTTGGCATCGATAATCACCCGCCGTTCGTCGGGGTAGACGATGATCACATCCGGCTGCATTCGGTTCCCTTGCTCATTGGTAAGTGTGTTGCCATCTGCATCGCGCAAATACTCCTGTACGAAGTACTCACGCCCTTTCACCAGGCCGGAGCGCTCCAAGATGTTCTCCAGAATCATCTGTCCCCAGTCTCCCTGCGTCTTGCTGTTCCCCTTGAGAGCGTTTGTCAGGTTTACAGCCTCGGTGCTGAGCCGGTCGTTCAGTTCCCGCAGCTTTTTCACCTCCTCGCCCAGCGAGAAACGCTCCTTGGCCTCGGTGATATAGACCTCCTCCACCTTTTTGCGGAAGCGGTCAATATTCTCCTCCAATGGCTTTAGGATGATGTTGATGCTCTCTCTGTTGTGACGGGTGAATCGTTCGCTCTTCTCCTCCAGGATCCTGTTAGCGATCTGTTCAAACTCCAGGTTAAACTGCTTGTGGAGGGCTTCGATCTCACTCTTCTGTCCCTCCATCTTTTCCATCATAGCCCTGTTTTCGGCAGTGACAGTTGCCAGTGAGCGGTGCAGCGACTGGTTTTTCTCCTCCAGTGCCGCATGATCGCCCTTCGGGATCATCTTCGTCCGCATGAAGAGGGTTCCCATAATCCAGGCGATCAGGCCTCCCACCACGAAACCTATCAGCAGATAAAGAAGTTCCATAGACAGTTTTCGATCGTTGTTTTCATTTCACCGCAACACAACGAGCTGTTACAGATGCTACTTAAAGCTTTTGAGCTGGTGACCCATCCGCTTCTTCTTGGTCTCCATGTAAAAGTGGTTGTAAGCATTTGGCTCGATCTCCAGTGGCACGTTCTCCACCACCTCAAGGCCATAAGCTTCCAGGCCAATACGCTTGGTGGGGTTGTTGCTCATCAGTCGCATCTTGGATACCCCCAGGCTCCGCAGGATCTGAGCACCCACACCATAGTCCCGTTCGTCGGCCTGATAACCGAGGTGCAGGTTGGCATCAACGGTGTCGAGGCCTTCCTCCTGCAGTTTGTACGCCGCCGCCTTGGCCATGAGACCAATGCCGCGGCCCTCCTGGTTGAGGTAGATCAGTACACCCTTACCCTCTTTCTCTATCAATTGCAATGCCTTGTGAAGTTGCTCGCCACACTCACAGCGCATTGAGCCGAAGATGTCACCTGTCATGCAGGATGAGTGTACCCGCACTAACAGGGGTTCATCGTCACCCCACTCACCCTTGATAAGTGCCACATGCTCCTGACCGGTCGAGATCTGCTGGAAGGCAATCATCCGGAAGTCACCATAGGCAGTGGGCAGATGTACCGATTCCCCCCGTTCGATAAGCGACTCGCTCTTCAGGCGGTACTTGATGAGGTCGGCCACTGAGACAATTTTCAGATTGAACTTGCGTGCCATCTCCATCAGTTCAGGCAGCCGTGCCATAGAGCCGTCCTCCCTCTTTATTTCGGCGAGTGCTCCCGCAGGATAGAGGCCTGCCAGGCGAGCAAAGTCGATTGTAGCCTCGGTATGACCAGACCTGCGCAGCACACCTTTTGTCTGAGCACGCAGGGGGAAGATGTGACCGGGACGACCGAAGTCCTCGGGGGCTGTTTCCTGGCGTGTCAACGCCAGAATGGTCTGTGCCCTGTCGTAAGCCGAAATACCTGTTGTACATCCGTGCGTGAGCAAGTCGATGGATATGGTGAAGGGGGTTGAGTGCACAGATGTGTTATGCGACACCATCATGGGCAGATCGAGCTCCTCAGCACGTTCGCGGGTGATAGGTGCGCATATCAGACCACGCGCATGGGTCTCCATGAAGTTAATCTTTTCGGGAGTGATGCACTCGGCAGCGATCACCAGGTCCCCCTCGTTCTCCCTGTCCTCGTCATCCACCACAATGATGAAGTTGCCCTTGCGGATCTCCTCAATGGCTTCTTCAATGGTGTTCAGAATAATTTTTTGTTCCATTTATATGAATTGGTTTTGAGCGGTTTTTTCATATACCAGGGGATAATCCTTGCGAATGACCCCTGCCAGCTCTTCGCTGCGCTGGGCTATGCTTCTCAGGTCTTTCCTGATGCGCACTTCAAAGGGATAGGAGAGCAGCCTCAGGAGGATGCCCAACGGGAAGAAATACATCGCAATGCGAGACGGCAGAGAACCGGGACGAAAGATCCTTAAATTGCTGATCAGCACGGGAAATTCTTCTGCTTTCGCCAGTATGTCGAGGTCGTGCGCATTGGATACCTGGTTGAGGGTGATCTCCATCTTGCTTTTAAGGGTACGCAATTCCTGCTCATAGCCCTCATTGCTCCAATAATCCCTGTATGAGAAGCCGTTGTATTTCTCCAGGATGTGATTTGTATCATGGGAAATCTCTTCCATCATCGCTGTGATGGCAGGGAAATCGGGTTTGTCTATCACCACGCTCTTCACCGGATAAGATCGTTTCTCGCGTATGAAGAAGAGCCTCTTGAAAAACTGGGTATAGGTGTCGGCATTCATGATCACCGAGTCGTTCATTGCCTTGTAGGTAAGGAAGACCCCTATGGGCAGCAAGGTGAGTGCGCTGAACCACATACCGAACCAATGCACCCAGACACCGTCGCGGGTCATTTTGTATCCGACGTTGTCGACGATGTAGTAGATGATGAAGAGGATCACTGAAATGACAATGGGTGTACCCAGTCCCCCTTTGCGGACGATAGATCCCAGCGGAGCCCCGATGAAGAAGAAGAGGAGGCAGGTAAAGGGGATGGTGAACTTGCGGTGCCACTCTACCCAGTGACGGTTGATGGTTTTACGGGTAGTAGTCTTATTGAGTGAGCGGAAGAGGAACTCGTTGCTGTTGTTTTCCGCTTTGTGAAAGGCGGATTGCAATACGGAAGATTGTTTGTTCAACGTCATCGACTGGAGCAGGGTATCGGGTCGCGGCACCTCTGTCTCCACTGTTGAAGAGCGTGCTGCCAAAATCAACGAATCTTTCTGATTGGCGGGATAGCTGTTCCTGAAAGAGAGATGGGAGTAGTTCTTCATCAGGTTCCGATCCATCAGGTTCACACTGTCGAGAATCACCGTCATCGAGTCGATAGAGACACTCAACTCAGAAAGGTTCTTCGATACATAGTTGCTTGTAGAGCTGCCTTCGATTACATCCTCCCCCATCCGGTTGAAGTTGGCATCGTATGAGATCATCATGGTCTTGGTGTCAAAATTCTCCCGTGCATAGGGCACAAAATCGGCACGATAACGTGATGAAGAGCCCTCAGTGAAGTTCTGGAACTGCTGTCCGCTGTACATGGTGAAAATGAGCATGGTCTTGTCCTCGGTCATGCTCATCCGTGCCGAGTCGCAAACGATCACCGCCATGTTGTTGAAACCGCTGGCCACGTCATAGATCAGCACATCATGAAGCATGCCTGTCTCGCGATCTTTCTTTCCAACGTATAGGTTGTAGCCGTCAATCTCCTTGTAAAAGACCCCTTCGGGCACATCCAGTTCGGGAGAAGCTTGTCGGATCGATATCAACAGTGAGTAGAACTTGGTCTGTATCCTGGGGAGGGCATTGTTTTGGAAGAAGAAAGCACCCAGGCTGATGAAAGCGATGAGGATGATGAGCGGCTTCATGGTCTTGAGCAGGGGGATGCCGGCCGATTTGATGGCGAGCAGCTCCAGGTTCTCCCCCAGGTTCCCGAAAACCATGAGCGATGCCAGCAGTATTGCCAGTGGAAGTGCCAGTGGAATCAGGTTGAGGGCGGCATAAAAAAACATCTCCCCAATGACATTCAGCTCCAGTCCCTTGCCCACCATGTCCTCCACATACTTCCACAGGAACTGCATCAGCACCAGGAAGAGGCAGATGACGAAGGTCATCAGGAAAAGCGGGATGAAAGTGGTCAGGATATACCTGTACAACCGCTTTATGTAGGTAATTCTATTCATCCGTTTCGCACAAAAAGAGATCAGTCAGTTTTGATCACAAAGATAGTAAAATCAAACGGAGAATCGTGGTTTGAAAAATGTAAAGATGATTAAAGCAACTCCTTTCACATGTTGGGTTGCATCAAACGCCAAGGCGTCTTTTGAGCAGCTCCACCTGCGATTCCCAGAGTGTGATGGCATCTCCCTTTTCATCCGGTTCAGCAAAATCGGTGATCTCGAGCGTCATCTCGCCAGAGAGATCCAGCTTACGCAAGATAAACTCGAAGTAGATGTTATCATCCTCTTCGTCGAGCCAGTGGTACCTGATTAGAGTCTGGGGCTTGCTGTAAACAATTTGTGCATCGTTTGACGATTTCCCCCACAGGAAGGTGTAGCGTGTCTCCGTTTCATCCATCAGTACCTCATCAGCAAACCACTCCGATAGTCCGTCAATCTGGCTTATCATGCGCCATAAACTGTTCAGGGTAGCGCTTCCCATCAGGAACTCGATATGAAACTTCTCTTTCGCCATTAGTCTTGTTAAAATATGGGCCACAATATACAACATTTTTCCGGATCACCATAGAAACGCATGTATAAAAAAGGCAATGGCGGGGAGTAGCCTCACACTCCGGGAGGTTAGGAACGTTCACCGGTACATCACACCGGGAGATACTCCACAAAAGCCTCAATGGCTTCGTAAGAAGCCAATCCGAGCTTCCAGTAGGTATCGGCCGTAGTGCGGTTGCGTTCTTCGGAGCGTTGCCAGAAGAGCCGTTCATCGTCGCCCAGGAAGGGTGCACTCTCCATCTGCGACTGGTGACGGAGGATGGCGTTGCGTTTCTGGCGTAACTCCTCGGGAGAAAGGGGCACCGCCATCTCAATATGGTCTATCTCCCACTCCATCCATGCACCACGGTACATCCATACGCGGCAATCCTTGAACCACTCCTCCTCCTTGATCATGTCTACGGACGCAAGGATGGCGTCGAGACAAACCTTGTGTGTGCCATGCGGGTCGGCCAGATCACCTGCAACATATATCTGGTGAGGCTTAATGGTCTCGATGAAATCCTTCACAATCATCACATCCTTCTCGCTGATGGGATTCTTCTTCACCTTGCCGGTCTCGTAGAAAGGAAGGTCCAGGAAGTGAACATTCTCCTCCGGCAGGCCCACGTAACGATCGGCTGAGCGGGCTTCCTCGCGACGGATCCGTCCTTTGATGAAAAGGATGTCGGGGGTGTCGATATCTTCGTTGGTCTTCTCATACAAGAGATATTTGCGGATACTCTCGTACTTCTCCAACAGATCCCTGTTCTCGGGTGTGAACTTCTTGCGCATGCTGTTAAGTACGGAGATGTAACGAATCACCTCTTCATCTCCCACGGCGATGTTTCCGGATGTCTGGTAGGCCACGTGTACTTCATGTCCCTGGCTCACCAACCGCTGGAATGTACCTCCCATTGAGATCACATCGTCATCTGGATGGGGACTGAAGATGATTACCCTCTTGGGATAGGGCTTTGCCCGTTCGGGGCGGTAGGTATCGTCAGCATCGGGCTTACCTCCTGGCCAACCGGTAATGGTATGTTGAAGATCGTTGAATATCTTGATGTTGACATTGTAAGCCGAGCCATAGAGAGTGATCAGTTCACTCAGTCCGTTGTCATTGTAGTCCTTGTTGGTCAGTTTCAGTATTGGCTTGTCCACCACCTCGCAGAGCCAGACAATGGCGCGACGGATCAGCTTGCTGGTCCACTCGCAATTGGTCACCAGCCAGGGGCGACTGATACGTGTCAGCGCGGAAGCTGCTGCCAGGTCTACATATACCTTGGTCTCAGTATGTGTCTGCAATATAGATCCCGGCACCATGTCGCTCACGGGCCCTTCCACAATGTCACGAATGCTCTCTGCCTTCTGTTCGTTCCATGCAATCAATGCAATCTTGCGGGCGTTCATCATGTCATAGAGTCCCATGGTGATGGCGCTCACCGGAACCTTGTCGAGCGAACCGAAGTTGCGAGCGATGTCCTTACGGGAGTCACCATCAAGCATCACCAAGCGTGTCTGCGAGTGGAGGCTGCTGCCGGGCATATTAAAGCCTACATTTCCCTTGCTGCCAAGTCCCAGCAACAGGTAGTCGAGCCCTCCCTTTTGCCGGAGTCTCTCCTCATACTCCTCACACTTTTCACCGATCAAATCCTTCTCGGCGGTAGCATCGGGAGAGAAGATGTTGGAAGGTTCCATGTCGATTTGATCAAGAAACACCTCTTTCAACATCTGCAGGTTGCTAAAAGCGAAATCGAGCACCGGGTAAAACTCGTAGGTGTTGAACACCAACAGGTTGCGGAAGCTTACTCCCTTTTCCTTGTGATGTCTCACCAGTTCTTCGTAGACTGGTATCGGCGATGCCCCACCGCTGATGCCCAGCACAAACGGCTTCCCTTCATGCTGTTTTTGCAACATCTCCTGTACGATTTCTTCGGCAACATTCCTGGCAGCCCACTGCGGCTCCTCATAGATTTCAATGGCCAGTTTTTCATACCGTGAGAGGTTGTACTCCTCAAAATCGTTTTCAGGCTTGTAATATTTTTTTGGAACGCGATCAAGTGTTATGTGTGAACTCAGATCCAGTTTCATGATTAATTATTTTTTATTGTTTGATTTTATCGTTTCATTAACATCCTACCGGGAAAGTTGTTTTCCTGCGGGTATACTTTTCATCAATTATTACGATCAAACGGCTGCCTCCTTTTTCCGGTCCATGTTCCTGGTGATGCGGGCGTAGAAGAAGAGTGCGATGGCCGAAATGGCACCAATCCCCACGAAGACGTACCAGATGTAATGTGCGTGTTGTGTCGCAGCGGCATAAGCAACGCTGTCCACGACACCCACCTCATTCATGAAAAGCCTCGGATCAGGGCAGTACCTGTCGAGCAGGAAGCCGGAGAGTCCGAAGGCGAAGAGGAAGGAGAAAAAGGAGTGAAGATGGCTGAAGCCCAGGTAGAGTCCCTCTTCTCCGGTAGGAGCCTGCAAGGAGAAATACTCCAGGTAGCGGGGTGAGATGAAGCACTCCGCCAGTGCCTGAAAGGCGATGCCAACGATCATCATAAAGGCCACGGGATGCAACCCCAGGATGTATGCCTCACCCACCTGTGATCCGAGCGACATCAACAGTGCCGAAAAGGGGATGATAATCATGCCAATCATCATGGAGGTGATGGCGCTCCGTTTCTTCATCAGCGAAGTGACAAAGTTGACCGCCAGGAAGACCACCAGAGGATTCACGTTGGCGTACCATCCGGGAGAGGCGCTCTCGCCGATCATGCGGATCACATACTTGGGCATGGTGGCATACATCTGGCTCTGTATCATCCAGAAGCCGCTCACGATGATGATCAGCAGCATCAGTCGCCCGTTGAGCAACACCTTACCCATGGAGCGGCCAATCTCAAGAAAGCTCTTTCCTTTACCTTCCGTCTTTGTGGACTTGTAGAAGAGATAAACGGCGATCAGTGCCAGGAGAGTCATCGCTGCAGAGAAATAATTGAGGTAGACCAGTCCCTGGTCGCCCATGCTCCTTCTGAGGGGGTCCACAACCGTCTTGCCGGTGAAGGCACCAATGTTGACCATCATATAGAAGATGGAGTAGCCACGCGCCCTGTTCTCGGGAGTGGTTTCGCGCGCCACCGTGCCGGAGATGACCGACTTGATGAAAGCCCCGCCAATGACCACCAGCACCAGGGGTGCGATGATCGACCAGCGGAGGTAGCTATCCTGTAGGCCGGTATAAGTGGTGGTCATCTCATAGTCCACCAGTCCCGCGCTTTCCAGCAGTGTGGGGAGGATGCCCAATCCGGCATAGCCCACGGTGAGCAGTGCGAACGCCAGGATGATGGCAGAACGGAAGCCGATCTTATCGGCATAAGCCCCTGCAAAGAGGGGCAACAGGTAAAGCATGGCCGAGAAGATACCCGCAATGACACCCGCCTCGATATCGGAGAAACCCCACACGTTGGAGAGGTAGAGCGTAATGACGATGAATACGGCATAATAGGCCAGTCGCTCGAGCAGCTCCACAAAGTTGGCTACCCAGAAAGGTTTTGTAAATTTAACCATCGGCAGGGATATTATCAGTTATTTATATCGCATTTTTAAATTAACGACAAAGTTAAATAAATATTTTAAATATACATCTGTTAAATACTCATTTTTATATTGCATTATTCAAGGTCGATGACGGTGATGCCAGCACCTCCAAACTGCACATGCTCATCTGCGAAGTGGCTCACACCATTCACAGTAGCGAGGTATTCGCGAATAATCTGTCTCAGTGCGCCGGTACCGGTACCGTGCAGAATGCGTACGCGTGCAGCACCCAGCTGGATGGCATCGTCGATGAAGTAAATCACCGCCTGCAACGCCTCATCTCCCCGCATTCCCCGCACATCGATATCCTGTTTGAAACTGAGCTTGCGCTCCTGTATCAGGTCGCGAGTGTTGGAAGCCTTCTGTTCCCGTTTGATCTGGTTGTTGCTCACCCGCTCAAGTTTCTCCAGCGGAACAGTTGTTTTTATCATGCCGAAGGCTACCGTTGCCTTCTTACCTGAAACCTCCATGATCTCCCCGACACTTGTCTGTCCTTTCATGCGGACAGCATCCCCCACCCCGGGCAAAACCTCCTTTGGCGCTTGTTTCTGTTCGGGAGGCACCTGTTTCTTCTTCACCTTCTTGCGTGGGGTCTGCTGTGTTCCCTCTTTCTGAGATGTCACACCTGTCTCCTCACGTCCGGTACCGCCCACCTGTTCACGGAACCCTTTCAGCTCGTTGCGCACCTTGAGTGTCGCCTCACGCTCCGCCTGCGCCTCCCTGATCTCACGGATGGTCTGCTCGATGCGGGCATTGCTCTCGGCAAGCAGATGTTCCGCCTGTTGCCTTGCCTCTGTCAGAATCTCCTTCTTCTGTTTGTTGATCACCTCCAGGTCCGTTTCATACTTCGTGGCCGCCTCCTCCAGCCGTTTCCGCTCACGGCGTATCTCATCGCGCTTCCGCTCCCAGTAGCGCTTGTCGCGGGCGATGTCAAGCAGGTACTTGTCCATGTTGATGTATTCGCTCCCCACGATCTCAGAAGCATGTGCAATTACCTCCTCCGGCAACCCAATCTTGCGGGCAATTTCCACGGCGAAGGAGCTGCCGGGGTTTCCTATGGAGAGGCGAAAAAGAGGTTGCATCTCGTGGCGGTCGTAGAGCATGGCACCGTTCACTACACCCTCATGCTCGTTGGCGTAGTGTTTCAGGTTCTGGTAGTGGGTGGTGATCACGCCATAGGAGCGGCTGCTGTTGAAACAGTCGAGCAGTGCTTCGGCGATGGCTGCCCCTATCTGGGGCTCGGTACCGCTGCCGAACTCGTCGATCAGCAACAGCGTACCGTCACCAGCATGCCGCTCGAAATATTTCATGTTCATCAGATGGGAGCTGTAGGTGGAGAGGTCGTTCTCGATCGACTGCTCATCGCCGATATCGATAAAGATATCGCTGAACAAACCTACCCTGGAGTTCTCCTTCAGCGGTATCAGCAGCCCGCACTGCAGCATGTACTGCAGCAGCCCCACCGTCTTGAGGCAGACCGACTTGCCGCCGGCGTTGGGTCCTGAGATCACCAGTATGCGGTTCTCCCCCTCCAGTGTGATGTCGAGCGGCACAATTTTTCTGTTCTGCTTTTTGAGCGATAGGTAAAGCAGCGGGTGCACCGCCTCCACCCAGTCGATCAGCCGCTCGTCGGTAAGCGCGGGGCGGATGGCACCTATCTGTTGTGCAAAGGAGGCTTTGGCCTGTATCAGGTCGATCTTAGCCAGGAACTCATACGACTCCAGCAGCTCCGGCAGGAAGGGACGCAGCCAGTCGGTGAACTCCGCCAGGATGCGGATGATCTCGCGTCGCTCCTCCCCCTCCAGCTCACGGATGCGGTTGTTGGCCTCCACCACCTCCGAGGGTTCAATGAAAACGGTCTTACCCGAAGCCGACTCGTCGTGCACGATCCCCTTTATCTTCCGCTTGTAGGAGGGGTTGACCGGAATCACCAGTCGTCCATCGCGCATGCTGGGCGCCACATCCTTGTCCACATACCCTTCCGCCTGCGCCTTGCGCAGGATGGAGTTGAGGCTGCGTGAGATGCCGCTGGCTGCTGATGAGAGCTCACGTCGTATCTCCGACAGTCGCGCCGAAGCATGATCCTTCACCTGGCCGAAGCCGTCGAGGATGGTGTCGATCTTGCGGGTGATCTCGGGATAGGTGGCAATATCACCTGTCAGCTCCATCAACCGCGGGTATTGGGGGTGCTCCACGTCGCGCCGCAGAAAGGCGATGATGCCGTTGATGGTCTGCAGTGAGCGGCGCAGTTCAAACAGCGCACTCTGGTCTATCCAGGAGCCTTCCAGCCGAATGCGGTGCAGCACAGGTCGCATGTCGTGAAAATAACCGGCCGGGAAGGCATCCTCCTCCATGAGGATGCGCACATACTCCTCGGTCTGTGCCAGCAGGGCATCGATCTCGGCGAAAGAGGCAGAGAAGCACATCTCCTCCGCCTTCTCCCTGCCCAGGGGGCTTAGGCAGCGGTCGGCGATCAGTTGCCGCACCCGTGTGAACTCAATTTTCTGTTCGAAGTTATCGGGATAGATCACGTTGTATTGTTTTGAAAATCGTGTGACTCAAAATCGTTCAAGTGCAAAATTACAATTTTAAACCGAAATGCCCTATCCTGCAAAGACTATCCCTAAAATTATTATCTTTGAAAAACAAACAAGAACCTCCAAACCTGTTAATCATGAAAAATTATTCCCTGTCAATTCTTTTCTGCCTGCTCACCCTTTTGCCGCTGCATTCAGCTGCGCAAGAGGCCCCACGACTTACCGATGAGATTGCTGTCAAGTTGTCGGAACTGCCACTGGGCTGCATCGAGCAGGAGTACCCCAACAAAACGGCACATATCATCAACAATGAGCAGGAGGCAAAGCTCACCCCCGGGGAGCTGCACCCGGTCTTCTACGGCTGCTTCGACTGGCACAGCAGCGTACACGGACACTGGATGCTTGTACGGCTATTGAGGACGCGACCCACCCTGCCCAACCGGGAGGCGATCATAGAAATACTGAACCATTCATTCACAAAATCAAAACTACTCGCTGAGGCAGAATATTTTACAAGGTTTGAATCTGCAGCCAGTTTTGAGCGCACCTACGGGTGGGCCTGGCTGCTTAAGCTGGATGAGGAGCTGATGAAGTGGAACGATCCGCTGGCGCGGCAATGGCATGAGTACATGCAACCGCTCACCGGTCACATCGTCGCAACCTGGAAGGCATACCTGCCCAAACAGACCTATCCCAACCGCACGGGTGTGCATCCCAACTCCGCCTTCGCCATGGGTTTCGCCATCGACTGGGCACGTGCAACGGGCGATGAAGAGTTCCTCCTACAACTGACTGAGAAGTCGAAAGCCTTCTACCTGAACGATTGCAACATACCCGCCTACCTGGAACCGGACGGATCCGATTTCTTCTCCCCCAGCCTTCAGGTCGCCGACCTGATGCGGAGGATACTGCCACGGGAGACATTCACAGCATGGTTGGAGCAGTACTACGATGAACGAAGCCTGGCAAATATCAGCCTAAGCGCAGAGGTGAGTGACATCAATGATTTTCAGATCGTTCACCTGGTGGGGCTCTCCTTCTCCAAATCATGGTGCATGAAGCAGATAGCTGAAGCCTTGCCGCCGGAGCACCCACTGAGAGGGTGGTTCACTGATACATCGGAGCGACTGCTCAGCGACGCCCTGCCCTACGTTTTCGAGGGCAACTACGGTGGTGAGCACTGGCTCGCATCCTTCGCCCTGATGGCGCTTGAATAAATTCGATGCAATTGCGACTTTTTTTGTTCCGGAGGTTGCAGAATTGAAAAAGAGTTGCTACTTTTGCACCTCGAATTGGGGAGAGACCTCCCATTTTCACATGTTGGCGAGATAGCTCAGTTGGTTAGAGCGCATGATTCATAATCATGAGGTCGGGGGATCATGCCCCCCTCTCGCTACAACTTATTAATCAAACACTCATCGAACTTTTTCGGTGAGTGTTTTTTCTTGTGTGGCTAGGAGAAAATGGCAGAAACTGTTCGGTATTCGGAGAAAAAGTACTATTTTCAAATCCTGAAACAATTGTTCAATCAACCAACAGGTTTAAACATGAAAAAAACACTTCTCACATCCGCCCTTTTCGTTTTGGTATTTACCCTCTCCGCCCAGATGGTGCCGGAAGAAACGGAGTGGTACGCTCCCGTACCACCGAAGGTAGAGCCGGGTAAAACAACGGGAGCAGCTCCCTCCGACGCTATCATCCTGTTCGACGGAAAAAACCTCTCCCAATGGAAGGGAGAGAAGGGTGATGCCCCCTGGGCGATCCGCAACGGGGAGCTGACGGTGAAACCCGGCACGGGGAGCATCATGACTCGGCAGCATTTCGGCGATGTACAGCTCCACATCGAATTCAAGTCGCCCGCTCCGGAACAGCACCACGGTCAGAACCGCGGCAACAGCGGCATCTTCCTACAGTCGAAATATGAAGTTCAGGTACTCGATGGTGACAACAACCCCACCTACGTGAACGGCATGGTGGGCAGCATCTACAAGCAGCAGGCGCCGCTAGCCAATGCCTACACGCGCAATGGCGAGTGGCAGGTCTACGACATCTACTGGCGCGCTCCCCGCTTCGGCAGTGGCGGCATACTTGAATCGCCCGCTCTGATCACAGTGGTGCTGAACGGCATCCTGGTGCAGAATAACGTTGAGCTGAAAGGCGACACCCCCTACATCGGTTATCCCGCCTATACCCCTCACGGTCGGCTCCCGCTGATGCTGCAGGACCACGGCACGGAGGTGGCCTACCGCAACATCTGGATCAGGGAGCTGTAAAAGAACCCTTACTTTGCATTCCCGATGATCGCCTCCACCAGCTCCGGCTCTGCCCACTCCAGGGTGTTGCGGTCGAGGAGTCCCATCCAGTGGAAACAGACGATACCATATTTGGCAGCCTCGTTCACCAGGTAGGCGGCATGCTTTACCCGCTCAGGCATGTTATCCTTGTCCATCGCACCAAACTCGCCAATGATTACCGGAATACCTTTAGTGATGAAGCGTTGGTCCAATCGTTCCATGATATCGCTGATCTCCTGCTCTCCCTGGCTGGTGAAGAGCTTGACGGGACTATTTTCATTCAACGCGAAATCGTAGGGGCTGTACACATGCACCTGCGCGATCAATCTGTCCTCCACCACATCATCGGGTACGATGAAGCTGTTGAGCGTGAGTGGTGAGTGTGCAGCCGAGTAGGTGTTGATACTCAGGTTGCGGTAACGGTTGTTGCCACCGGTGCCGCGCACCACCTCCACGAAATCCTGCAGCAGCGCATTTTGTGCCTTGTAGCCATCAGAATTGGTCTCGGTCCACCGGCCCTGCTTGTCCAGCATCTCGTTGTAAGACTCGAAAATCAGATGCTTGTCATATTTATTGAAGCGGTTTGCGATCTGGTCCCACAGCTTCCTGTAACGCATGCTGATGGAACCGTAGTTGCTCAAGTCCGCCTGCAGCCATCCCTCGGTGCCGGTGTCATGATGCACGTTGAGGATGCAGTACATCCCCTCATCCAGGACATATCCTACCACCTCTTCCACTCGTTGCATCCATGCCTCTTCCACATTGTTGTCCGCATCGATGTGCTGATCCCAGGTGACCGGCACGCGGATGGCGTTGAAACCCACCTCCCTGAAGCGGGCAATCATCGCACGCGTGGTGATCGGATTACCCCATGCGGTCTCGTAGTCCGACGGCTTGTTGGACGTCCAGAGCTCTATCCATTCGCCGTAGGAGTCGAGCGTGTTGCCCAGGTTCCATCCCACCTTCATGTTCACAACAGCTGTAGTGGCGGTCTCCCATTTAGCCTCATCAACATAAATCTTCTGCCAGATTTCCAGCACAGCCGATGCCGTATCAGCCCGGAGTATCAATTGCACTGACCGCACCGCATCCGTTTCGTTCGCCTCAAGTTGTAGCGTCACCTCCAGGGGAGCTCCCGTTGTCGTTGCCATGCCCGACTGGTGTGATGGGGTGCACCAGCTGCCATTGCTGCTGAGCGTCCACTCCTTGTTGGCAGTCACCTGAATGACCAGAGAGGAAGCCTCCCCCCTGATCTCCAACAGCGTGACCTTCTCTCCCTCCAGTGTAATGGAGCAGAGCGGTGCAACCTCATTCTCCGGTTCCTCCTCTGCCACATCATCAGGAATCTCCTCCGGTTTACAGGATGAAAGGCAGAATTGCAATAGAAATAAAAGAGTAGCCAGAAGAGCGAGGGGTCGTTTCATCATCATTTTTTTTTCAATTGCTTTTTTTAAGATATCTAAACCAGGTTATCAATATCGACCGGTTCCAGGATATGTTCCCCCCGCCTGAAGCTTTTGGCTGCGTAGAGCATCGCCTGAGCCAGTCGTTCTGTCGGTATGGGGCGCATCGACTTTAGGAGTCCCAGCCGGTTGAGGAAGCCGATCAGCTTCACCCCCACCCGCTCCATGGCACGGTCGCTCCCCTTGCGTATCAGCGAAGGAGGCCGGAAAATCATCAGCCTGGGGAATCCCAGCTTGCGCACCGCCTCCTCCAGCTCCCCCTTCATCCGTGCATAAAAGAATGGCGACTTAAGGGAAGCGTTCATCGAGGAGACCAGCAGGAGGGTCCCCACCCCGTTCTCCCGTGCAGCTTCGGCGAAGCGGTACTGGTAGTCATGATCCACCTTCCACTGTGCCTCCTTGCTGCCGGCATCTTTGAGGGTGGTACCAAGGCAAGAGAAGAGGATGTCACCCTTCACCAGGTGGCGCCACTGCTCCTTCTTGTCAAAATCGATCAGATGCACCTCCAGTTTCGGATGGGTGATCTGCGGATCTCTCCTCACGAAAATCGCCACACGCTCCACCTTACTGTCACCGAGCAACAGCTGGAGCAGATCGCTGCCCGTGGCACCCGTGGCGCCGATTAGTAATGCTTTCATTTCTCCTCTATTTAAATGATGGGTAGGGTACGAAATCCGTCTCTCCCGGCACCTCCGGAAAACGTCGATCGATCCAATCCTCCTTCGCCTGTTGGAGCCGATCCCTGCGCGAGGAGACAAAGTTCCAGTCGATGAACCGTTTCTCCGGAAACGGTTCGCCGCCGAAGAGGTAGACCGTCGTGTTGGGGCCCATCTCGAACGTACAGAGGCGACTGTTCTGCGCGATCAACAGCTTCCCCGGCCCGAAGCGGTAGTTCTCACTCTGTACCTCACCTTCCAGGATGTAGAGGCCGCTCTCACCGTAGAGCGCATCGCCCGGGTCGAATGTCTGAGGCTTGTCGCTTTTCAATTCAATCAGGTAAAGGGGGCTGTGTACAGGTACCGGTGATTTCTGCCCGAATGCTTCTCCAGCAATCAGCTTCATCGCTATCCCCTCCCTCTCCCAGGTGGGGATCTCCTCCGCGGGGATGTGTGTGAAGGAGGGCTCCGTCTCCTCCAGCTCCGTAGGCAGTGCCACCCATATCTGCATGCCATGGAGCCGTGTTGGGGTGCCCCTCATCCGTTCGGGAGTCCGTTCGGAGTGCACCACCCCCCTGCCGGCCGTCATCCAGTTCACCGCCCCCGGCATGATCTCCACCTCGCTGCCGATGCTGTCGCGGTGCATGATCGCCCCCTCGAACAGGTAGGTAAGCGTAGAGAGGCCGATATGGGGATGGGGCGGCACATCCAGGTTCTCCTCCGTTCCCATCTCCGCGGGTCCCATATGGTCGATAAAAGCGAAAGGCCCCACCATCCGCTTCTGCCGGAAGGGTAGCAACCGTCCCACCATGAAATTGCCGATATTGGCCGCTCGCTCTTCAATGATCAATCCGATGTTTGACATGCTCTGTTCTATTTAATTTTCAATCGATACAACCTGCCTTCACGCATGGTGCAGGCAACAAGCGAAGATAGGCAAAAATTGTCATAAAAAACAACCGTTGACAGAAGTTGACAATATCACGATCTATTTTTGCATCAATAAAATGGATGAAAAGACAAATCCAACCCTACTTCATGAAAAAGCTTTTGGTCATAATCGGAAATCTACTGTTAAGGATATTCTTTGTTGGTGAAGATCCTTGCAATCGTGATAAAACAAATTAAAATCACGATCATTGTCCATGAGATTGCTGGATTTACATATTGGATGGAACCGTTTTGTGGGGTCTTTCCCGTCAAAAGAAGGGAAAGAATGCAGTTTTGAACAAACCACCCGCTTAACTGTTAAATTCATCTGCACAGAAGAATCACAGCAACAATACTATTATGGATAAGAGAATATTAGGTTTACACCACGTTACGGCGATTTCAAACGACGCCAGGAAGAACTTCGATTTTTATACCCGGGTGCTGGGTCTGCGGATGGTCAAAAAGACCGTCAACTTCGATGATCCCGGCACCTATCACTTCTATTTCGGTGATGAGCAGGGCACACCGGGCACCATCATGACCTTCTTCCCCTGGGAGGGGATCGGTCGTGGCACCAACGGGACGGGACTGGCCACACACACCGCGTTCGCCGTATCCGAAGGGAGCTTCGGCTTCTGGAAGGAGCGACTGGGACAACAGGGCATCACCACACGTGAGAGCGAGATCTTCGGTGAGAAGGTGCTCTCGTTCAACGATCCCGACGGCATGCAGTTACAGCTCATCGAACCCGCCAAGGGAGACAACCGGAAGCCTTGGACCACGCAGGATGTGAAAGAGGAGGTGGCGTTGAAGGGATTTCATGCCGTTACGCTCACCCTGCATTCGGCCGATGCCACCGCCAATGTCCTCACCGACATTCTGGGATACAGCCTCAGTCAGGAGGAAGGCAACCGCTATCGCTTTGCCACCGATGCCATCGACACGGCTAACCTCATCGACATCATCGAAGCCCCCACCGCACCTGCCGGACGCAATGCTGCCGGCACCAACCACCACATCGCCTTCAGGGTGAAGAACGATGATATTTTGATGGAGTATCGCGAAAAGGTGCTGAGCGCCGGCCTCCACATCACCCCGAAGATCAATCGTGATTATTTCTACTCCCTCTACTTCCGCGAGCCGGGCGGCGTGCTGTTCGAACTGGCCACCGACAACCCCGGATTCACGGTCGATGAACCGCTTGACAGCCTGGGCAGCTCACTCAAGCTACCCGGTCGCTACGAAAGCATGCGGAATGAGATCGAAGCCCACCTGCCACAACTCTAAAATAGGAACAAAAATGAACCACTCGTTGGATATCCTGTACGGCGGGGAACCGCTCGAGAAGGCCGCCAAGGCTATGATCATGCTGCACGGAAGAGGTGCCGACGCGGAGAGCATCCTCTCCCTGGCGCCCCATCTCAAACTGCCGGGCTTTGCCCTGCTGGTACCCCGTGCAAGCCGGAACAGCTGGTACCCCCACTCCTTCATGGCACCGGCAGCAACGAATGAACCCTGGCTCACCTCAGCCCTGGAGACAGTAGGCCGAACGCTCGACATCGTGCAGGCTGCTGGGATCGAAACCCGGAACATCTATTTCCTCGGCTTCTCGCAGGGAGCCTGCCTCACGCTCGAATTCACCGCGCGCCACGCCACCCGCTACGGCGGCATCGTCGCCTTCACCGGCGGCCTCATCGGTGAGGAGATCGACAGGAGCCCCTACCAGGGCGATTTTGCGGGAACCCCCATCTTCCTTGGCAGCGGTGATCCCGATTATCATGTGCCTGTAGAGCGGGTAACCGAATCGGCACAAATCCTCCGTGAGATGCAAGCTGATGTCACCCTGAAAATCTATCCGGGACGCGGTCACACCGTTTCCGAAGAGGAGATCATGCTGGTCAACCAACTCATCCTCCCCTGAAATCATCCAAAGAAACAAATCAAACGTATCTATGAAAATTACCCGTGTATATGCCGATTCAAACGGCGACTCCAGGTTCGAGGAGATTGAAGTACCCCTTACCGACCGGGGTGAGATAGGACGACTGTCAGACAACATCAAAGTCACCACGTTGCAAATGCGCACCGTTTCAGCCGACTATGACTACGACTTTCATCACGCGCCGCAACGGCAGTACATCGTCTTGCTCGATGGTGGTGTGGAGATCGAGAGTTCCCTCGGAGAGGTACGACAGTTTCAGGCGGGAGAGATCCTGCTGATGGAAGATACCGGCGGCAAGGGACATCGCACCCGCAACCTCGAAAAGCGGGAACGCACCTCGCTGTTCATCCACCTCGATTGAGAGGCCCCCTCTGAGTCACTGCAACAGGTGATGTTCCCTGGAAGCTAGTTGACAACTTTGCATGAGAAAGATTCTCACACTCATCTGACGAAAAGTTTGCCGGATTTTTGCACTCTCCAGGTAGGTAATTCTCGAAACTTTCATGGGTGTTGGGAAGCTCTAGCCTTATTGCACCCTTATTGCACCCTTATACCCACTCCCATAATCATGGGAGTGGGTATAAGGGTGCAATTAACATAGAATATAAGAAGAGCCTTCAAAAACAGCAGCATTCGTTCAGAAAAAAAGCAGATGATTATTTGGTGGTTATCAATATATTATGTTATTTTGCAGGAGACACTAAAAATCAATCGCCATGGCCATTTCGAAATTTCCCTTTCTGAGCGGTGTATCAGGCAAAATTGGTCCGATCGTCGCCTATGTGCTCAACAACAAACAATTCGTCCGGGCACACACCATCCCCCGCGATCCGAAGTCGCCGGCACAACTGGCACAACGAGCAAAGGTCTCGTTGGTCAACAAGGGACTCTCACCCTTCAACAAGCTTATCAAAGAGAATTACGGGAACGACAGCCGTGCCTACCGCTCGTTGGTCGGTAAAACAATCAAGGAATGCGTGGTGGGTGAGTACCCCGACCTCGCCATTGATTTCAGCCAGGTTCTGCTGGCTGAAGGTGAAGTGTTGTTGCCGGAGAGTGTGACGGCAACATTCCTGCCCGACACCGGGCATCTCACCCTTCGTTGGGATCCGCTGCTGCCTCCCAGGGAGCAATGGTGCCAACCCGAAGACCTTGTAAACGTCATCCTGTTCCACACCCCCTCCCAATCACTCAACCGGTCGCATTTCATCGCGAAACGTTCCGAAGGCAACGCCACCGTAGAGCTTCCCAACGATTGGAATTCCTCCAACACCGTTTGCTGGATCTATTTCACGAGCCGCAACCACGATCATCATTCGAATAGCCTCTTCGTGGAACTATGACATTCGATGCAACTTACGGTGTTGATGCAAAGGTTTAATCGCTGACTGGCTGCAGCGAGTCGTTCATCTTTTTCACCTGGTCTGCAATGTATTGCAGGAACTCCGGTGAATCGATGATCTCGATGTCGCCTATCAGTCCGAGGACGAAGCGCCCCACCCCGTCGTATGAGCATACCTCGGTCTCCAGCATCCATTCGTTGTCCGATATCTGCCGCAGCTGTTTCGATGCCAGGGGAAACTCCTCCAGCAGGAGGCTGGTGGAGCGTAAGCCCAGCTTCAGCTTTAGTGGCAGCCGCTCGCTGCTGTGCATCCGGAAGATATCGATATAACCTGCCACGTGTGCCTCACCGTGCTGCCAGGGTTCGGGGAGGATCTCCACCGCCCCGATGCGGGAAACGCGGAAGAGCTTCACCTCACTGTCCTCCAGGCAGTAGCACCACACCTGCTCGTAATTGGTTGTGAAGGCGAACGCCTCCACCTTGCGATCGCGGATGTCGTTGCCGTTCGAGGAGGCGTACTTTTTCAACATCACCCTCTGGCCCCTCTCCATCGCGCTTACCAGCTGCCGCACGTTTCTGCCGTGACGACCGTCGACGATGGTCTCCGCCAGGATCTTGTAGTTGTAAACCGTGTAGAGCTTCTTCTTGAGGTTCTGTTTCAGGATGTTGTTCTCGTCGATGCTCTCGATGGCCGACTTCAGGATGTAAGCCTCCTCCTCGGTGAAGTGGATCAGCTCGCTGATATCCTTGAAGTAGGGCGACGACTTGTCGAGCCGTACGCAGCCATCCCGTTTCTTGATCACGAAGCCCGCCTCACGGAAAGTATCGATGTAACGGTAGACCGAGCGGGGAGTAATGGAGAGCCTGGCGGCGATCTCCTCCACGGTCAGGTAATTGTTGGCTGTCAGCAGCTTCATCAGTCGGAGCAGTCGCTCCAGCTTGGGTTGGTCCATGGTCAGTTAAGGTTTAAGATCAACAATTGTGCAAGATAGTAAAAAAATGAAAATTACGACTGTAATTCACTGATCGATTTGCGGAAACGGCGGGCCTTCTCGTTGAACTCCTTTTTTTCACCGAACTCAAACAGACGTGCCACCCTGCCCCCGCACTTGCGGCAGCGGCCTTCCACCCTGATGTCGTTCAAACTGTCCAGGAAGAGCGTCTCCAACTCAACACCCTCAGCGGCAAACCCTCTACACTGAATGCAATAGACAAGATTCTCAAGTACAAAATTGTAAAAATGATTTTCCAACTCGTCGAGCAGCACCGCCAGCTGAAACCGGTTGATCGGTATTTCCGGTAATTCCTTCATAGTACAGTATTTTGGTTGATTCCATCGAATTAAGAGACGAAGAAAATAGTTTATTTTGACATCTTGTGTCAAATGGAGAATATTCTGAAGTTAAATTACAATTAACTATCTGTTTAGCGAAACGATTGCCTACAATAGTTGTAAACTAAGAAATACTCATACAAATTGAAACGATTCTCCAATAAATATCAGAATATTCTTTCAAACCACCAATATCTCTCTCAGCCGAGTTTTCAGCTCATTCTCGGTAGATAAGAACATTTTAGAAAGATGTTGTTCAGACATGGCATCAGAAACAAACAGGGCACGATTGATTATCGGAACCTGGTGTGCTCGTATGGTGATTTGCTGATCATCTGCCAGAGCGTCCTTGATAATAATCTCCGACTCAACCTCTTGCTCTTTACCCAGGGTGTTGGGATAAAAGAGAATGATATCATTCACCTTGAACCGGACAGCATAGGCCAGCATCTGGTAGAGGTCATTCTGCGAAATCCCTTTCTTGGGATCTCTTTCATCAGAATAGACAATCTTGTACTTGGTATCGGCTACAAACTCTTTTTCAGCTGTTCTGATCCAGAGATCCGGTCGCAGGTTAAAAGTTCGGCCCTCATCCAGGTATTTTTCACTCCTTTGCGCCTTGGCTCTTACATCCCTCAACTCTTTATCTATAAATCCGAAGATAAAATCTTCAAAGAGATACTCCATGGGCAGCAGGAAAGCAAACAGTTTCAGGTCACTCTTATAGTCGAACGAGATGCTGTGCGACAAGAAAAGACGGCAGTAATCACGCACCGTCTCGAAAGCCCCGAACATTGGATTAAAGATGATCCCCACACATTGTTCGGCGGTTGCTCGCTCATCCGACACATCGTCCAGCATAAAGAGGATCTCTCTCAGGTACTTCTTGTTATCCACAACTCTTGTCACTTCAAAAAGCCGATTCGCAACAAACTTGATGATACGATTGAACTTGTTGTCCGTCAGAAAGTCGTCGTACGTACAACTCAGCTTGTGCCACCTGCCACAGCTCACGTGATCGTTCAGGTAAGTGTTCACATCGAGTCGCCCCTTGATGTATGAAAGTTCATTGCTGACCTCTTGGTACTGTTTGTAGACCGAAGATCCCAACAACTCCCGGGTATACTTCGAAAAGAGATAAATCAACACCTCAAAGAAATCGCTCTGCATGCTGCCCAGCGAAGTCTGATAATTGGGGAACCGGATCTTCCGACAGTAGCTCAGCCACCAAAGCAGATGGTTCTGCATATGACAAATATCGTTATCGGTGTACTCCTTTTGCGGATCAAAGAAGATCTTCGGAAGCAGATTGATCCGGTTTCCGTTGTAGTGAATCACACCCACGTACTTGTTCGACTTCAGTTCTCCCGTCTTGTGGAGAAATTGCAAAAACCTTTGTGATTCAATCTTGTCTGTTTCCTTCCCGTTGAAATGACTATATTTCTCCCGCTTGTTCCACAGAGAATCCAGAAACTCCTCCAATCCCTCCATACTGTCAGTCACAGGGGTCTTGTTATTATATTCAAACAGGTTGGTGATCATTCTTTTCTCCCTGAGATTTGCAAGGGCCACTTGTCTTCATCTACGATCAATCCGGCATTATGCAGCAATGCCTTCACCTCCTTTTCATCGTTCATGTAATACTCGAGAAGCAGCGGGATCACCTTCCTGTTCATCCGTTTCACAAGATTGTTCTCCTCATCCATGAAGTATGCATGACCGATTTGGAAGTCGTAACCCTTTGTTTTGATGATTCCTTCGTTCAGTTTTCGAAGTACATCCGTGTCGTGAATACTTGCTTCTTCAATGGCATACACCGGGAACATCGGTTCAAAGTCGAATCGACGTCTCAAGGCGATATCGAGCAGGGCAATCGACTTGTCTGCGGTGTTCATGGTTCCGATGATATAGAGGTTGGATGGAACGATAAACTTGTCGCCCGAGGGCAGAATCAACTCCATGGGCCGTTTACCGTGCGATCGCTTGTCCTCCTCGATGAGTGTGATCAGCTCACCAAACACACGTGAGATGTTGGCCCTGTTAATTTCATCGATAATCAATACGTAGTTCTTTTTCTCTGCTTCTTGTTCCTTTGCCGATGAATCCTTGCCAATACTCAACAGCTTCTCCAGCAAAGCGTCATAATAACCAAGCAATCCTTTCATACCGAGTGTGGACTCCTCGTCGTACATTTTTCTAAGGGTGGAAAGGCTTAGTTTGTGTGCTGTTCCCCCGCTTGCTTTTCTGAAATCGATCGCCTTGTCGGATACTGCTGTGATGGAGTACGAAACCTTCTTCATCTTCACCTCAATCTCCTCCTTTTCACTCTCTTCCAAGGGTAAAATGAATTGCTTCAACGCCTCTTCGAATGTTTTCTTTCTTTTCTCTGGCTCGTGATAATCCTTCAGGTTTTTCAATGCCCTGTCTGCCATCACCTTGAATACCCCATCCTTTCTCTCGAAGGTCAAGTGACTGTCGTTCTCCACATCAGGACGGAGTCCCTGGACGAAATCCTCATAACTGTAGTTCTGGTGAAAGGTGATCAGTTCGATGGTATCATGCAGGTTCTCTTTGTAAATCTTAAGTGCTTCCTCGTAACTCTCCATTTTTCTGCCGGCTACAATCTCTGCTGCCCGCTTCAGACTGTGGTAAGTTTTACCGGTACCCGGAGGGCCGTAAAAGATGGTGTTCAGGGAGTAGTTAAGTTCCTCTTTCGGTCTTTCTTTCACAGTGTAAGTTAATTCCGGTTCACCTACTTCCATGTGACCGAAAAGCATTTGAAAAAAGGTTTTATATTCAGGTGAAGTCGATTTAACGGGCGTGATATCGGTTAATGTCTTGACAACTAGACTATGCTGTATATCCCAACTCCCTTTTATTTTCCAATCGACTTCCCTAATTTTTTTGTTAGAAACACGGTTCTCATCATAAATATAATCGGATGAAACGATTCCATATCCAAGAAGTTCACTCATCCCTTTTTTGACGAAAACGACATCCCCTTTCTTCATCCCATCACGAAAATCGATATTCGCTTTCACGCTGTTTGACTTGGTCCCTTCTCCACCGTATGCCTTTATAATGGCACTCCTGATTTCAGCCTCTGTTTTATAAGCTCTGATGTCACCTATTTCATCCCAACTGATCCCCATGATTCCCTGGTCATAGAACTCCTCCCAGTAAATAGCATTTTCTCCGGGAGAATAGAGCCAGTAACGGCGTCCATTAGATTTATTACTTGGTTTCGTGGAGGAAACTTTATGATTTTCGTTCCATACCCAGGCATCATGTGAGATCTGATAATAGGGTGAATCAGTTTTGGTTCTTATTTCCTTTAGAAGTGAGGTATAATCGGAGTAGGTTTTTATCTTAGGATTAATTTCAAATACATTCTTCAAGTATGATTGAATGGGATTGTTGATTGGTAAGTTCTTGTTAGGGTCGATGTAAAAAAGCACTTCTGTCAGTTTAGTGATAGCCACATTTTTAATTGTCAGCACATCTTTGAACTCCTTATCCGTAAGATTACCGTTTCGTGCTTTCCTGAAAAAATCCCATAACCTTGCTATCTCATTGTTTGTGCGCTCATATTTGGGGGGGAACATCCAGACTCTTTGCGCATTTGCAGTTGGAAGACCGTTGTCATCTTGTGGTTCAGGAGCACCAATTTTCTCCGCGAGTGCCTTTATATACGTGAGTCGTGTACTTGAGTACTTATGAAGATAACAGAAAAAGGTAAACGGATCAATCTCTTCGAGATCAATATCATATTCTTTTCCTTCCTTTGATTTATCATTAAACGGGCCGATCCCGATACTTTTCAACAATTGAATCAGGCCCTTCTGTTTATCTTCTTTTTCGCTCAGGTATTCAGCGATTTTGTAATGTGTATCGATCCAGGTAAAATTTGTTTCAGACATATGGTAATCTTAAAACTTTTGAATTAATAAATTGTATATAACACTCTTGTGCAAATATAATCACACAGCCACTCATCAAACAGATCAGTGTCGAAAGTCAAATCAAAGTGAATCAGTTACTCTTATTACCTTCCACATTATTAATTTAATACACTTTCAGGAGAAGTATCATTCTCATATCTATAATCACCCCATCTATCCCTCAACCTTAACCTCATGCGGTGAAAAAATTTCATACTTAAATTTACCGTCTTCTCTGTATTTGCACACAAAATAGACTTCATCAGAAAATACTTCAGGTATGGTATCAAAAAACTTCTTGAAGAAATAATAATTTATTTTATTTCCAGGGTCATCTTCTCTCCTACATTTATGACCTCCAGAATGATCCAAACATGAATACTTTATTGATTCTAATTGAGGGAATAAATCATAAAATCTGTGTTTTTTCAGGTCGACTAGAATCTTTGGAAATATTGTGAAGCTTTGTAATCCATTACTATTTCGTTTTTTAAATCTAATTGTTAATCCATCAACCTCATTTTCATCAAAAATAACATCAGACGATACTTCTCCGATAAACCCATACAACACCATCTCGCAATCCATTAACGGATGTCGTATTTTTTGCATATTTGCGATTAATATCTGATTTGCTTCGAATGCAGTGCCGGCATTAATGACAACGGGCACATTATTATTTTGATCTTGTTGATTGCTCAAATCCAAATTTTCAATTGCCATAATTACTTGTCGTTTATTGTTTATCTAGCATTACTTCGTGTGGTGCAAATAACGCATATTTTGTTTTTCCATACTTTATATATTTGCAAACCAATAGAATACCATCCGAGGCGACACTTGGTTCAGGATGGATATTACTCTCAAAAAAATAATAGTTTGCTTTTTCCGGATCATATCTGTCATTACTCAACTGAGAACGTCCTCTACCATCTTTCCAAATAGTTTCTGTTAGACGAATACTGTCCATCATAGGAAACAACTCATAGAAAGCACTTTGCTTCAAATCAGGTATTACTTTTGGATATACTTTTTCTTCTTTAGAATCATAATAATCTCCATCTACGTCTGCAAAACGAATAGTCATGCCATTTACTTTAAAATCATCGATATTTATATTGTCATAATTCCCAATGAATCCATACAGTATCATTGATTCATCAAAAAAAGGACTTCTCACTTTCAACATTCCCGCCATCCAAATTTTAGTGTTTGAGAAACCTCTTTCTATGGGGATCAAGGCAGATGTTTGAGATTTTACTTCGTTTCGATCACCTTCTTTAGGATCTATCGCTTCTATTGCCATAATATTGTTAATTAAATAGTTCCAATTTTATCTACCCTCATAAAGTACACTTCGGGTGAAGAACTCACATTAAATACGCGAGCTAAATAATAGGAATCGCTATCCGATTTTTCGTTTATGAAATTCCATTCACGCACACTTATCGGCATTGCAATTTCATCGGCACGCGATATATCTGTAGAGGTCGATTTTACCTGAACAAAAAAGTTATGCCCATTCGGGAACTTTATTTCCAAATCAAATTTATTCATCTTGTCGTCGATATAATGTGTTTCTCCTTCAAAATCGATAATCTCGTTGGTTGTTGTAGTATCGGATTTATTTACCCAAGTGACATTGAATTCTTTTTCCAAGAGCTTTTTATAAACAAAGGCTTCTCCTTTCCAACCATTCATAAAATTAATTCTTTTTTGCTCTTCGGTTGGTGTGTATGTTTTATCAATAGAAAAACCTTTGCTCAATTCTTCCAATTCTAGTAGTTCGAGAATTCTTTCGGGCGATAGATTAGCGTCCAAAGCTAAAAGTGAGTCAAAAAAATCCGCTTTTTCAATACTCGAAACAATCTCTTCGTCGTCCAACAACTTATGCTTGTTTTTGTATAAAAAATCGAATATCTCGTCTGCTTGTTTCGCATTTTGATTGAACCAAAGATATAATTTCTTAAATATTAATTTCGTTTCAGGAGTACGTTGAATTTCTGCCAATCTGGGTCGTATCAGTTTTGTTATTTCTCCTGCAACCATCTCCGCATTACAAAAAGCATTTGGAGCTAATTGTACATTTACTTCCAAATCCAGCAGTTTTTCCCTGAAATCAGTACCAAGTTCATTTACAATATCTTTGAGTGTATCAGATATAATCTCTTTTTCAAAAATTAAATCTTCTTTCTTTTTGAACTTCCCATTCTGATTAAGAAAGATTGTCCTTCCTGATATATTTTTTATATATTCTCCCTCTTCATCCAAAAGAGTGTAAAAGTCATTCAACCATTTTTTAGTTTGCGATTCATCTTTTTGAAGAGATTCGGCAAGTTGATCGATATCTCCTTTTTTTTCAATGAGTGTAGTTATGTTTTCCAAACCAACAAAATACCTTTCAGCCCAAATAATTTCAGCCCAATTCAGATAATCTTTTTCAATAGGAAGAATGAAATAAGCATTATTACACAGACTCCAGAGATTCGGTAAAAGCGACTTTTTTGAGAGCTTCGGAAAATCAACTGTTGCTCCTTTGGGCAAATTGTTGTATTCGCCACAATCAATGGGAATACGGTCATATAAAATGGTGTCGACCAATGGTATTTTCAGTGTTTGAGTACGTACTGGATCTAATAGTTGTTGAGAAACCCATTCTTTTGAAACCCACTCTTTGGATTTAGGAAGTTTTGTGTTTGCAAGTACCCATAAATTTTGCCAATTGTGAGTTGCAGAATAAGATAACAAATTCAAATATAGATCCCGCGCTTCAATAAGTAGGGTCTGCTGAATAATAGATATTTATTCTGAAAATCAGCAAATTAAACGATAT
>DAINAS010000021.1:0-47903 GCA_036733365.1 Proteiniphilum sp. | reverse complement strand
TAATTGAAGCTGCTCGTCTTGACAGCATTGCAAAAGTTCAGGCTGACAGCATCCAGGCTGCTATCGAAGCTGCAGAAGCGGCTGCCGTCGCTGCTGCCGACAGCCTTGTAGAAGTTGTTGAGTAAGCTGCCGATTTAACAAAATCAATAAGCTGAAAATACAACAGATCGGCTCAGCCACCCCTATCAGGGGTGGCTTTATTTTTTGCTCGATTTCAAATAAAATATCGTAACTTTGCTCTTTATTGAACATATCAGAAGCCATATGAGAAATAATATCGTGTTTGGATTACTTTCGTTGTTGTTGTTAACCACAAGTTGCAACCAAAGAGCCAATACCTATTTTGAAAAGAAACTTACTTTTCCCGATATTCTCACCACCGATCAGAAAGTCAAATTGTCTGCATATATCGTTCCCACACAACAGCAGTACGCATGGCAGCAACTCGAATTGACCGCCTTCATTCATTTTGGGATCAACACATTCACAGGAAAAGAATGGGGTGACGGCAACGAAGACCCTGCGTTGTTCAACCCAACCGATTTCAATGCCGAGCAATGGGTAACTGTACTCCAGCAAGCCGGATTCAAAATGATCATCCTCACCGCCAAACATCATGATGGTTTTTGTCTTTGGCCCACCCAAACCACTTCCCATTCGGTAGCAGCATCACCATGGCGCAACAGTCAGGGAGATGTGGTGCGTGAAGTAAGAGAGGCTTGCAACAAATATGATATTAAGTTTGGCGTATATCTTTCTCCATGGGACCGCAATGCCCAGAGTTATGGTGATTCGCCGAGATACAACGATATGTTTGTCAAACAGCTTACCGAATTGCTTACCCAATATGGTGCAATTGATGAGGTGTGGCTTGACGGAGCCAATGGAGAAGCGCCCAACGGGAAGAAACAGGAGTATGATTGGGTGCGTTTTTACAACGTGATTGACAGTCTGCAACCAGGAGCTGTGAAAGCAAACATGGGTGATGATGTCCGTTGGGTAGGAAACGAAAACGGTCTGGGGCGTGAAACTGAATGGAGTGTCACTCCCCTTTATCCCGAAATCAACGAATCGATTAAAAGTGAAAATGAGCGATTGAAGATCTCACATACTTCTGAAGATTTGGGCAGCAGGGAACTGATCAAGGAGGCAAAGACCCTTTACTGGAATCCTTCTGAAGTCGACGTGTCGATTCGTCCGGGATGGTTTTACCACCCCGAGGAAGATGACAAAGTGAAAAGTCTTTCAGATCTGATTGATATCTATTTTCAGTCTGTAGGAATGAATTCGGTACTCCTCCTCAATGTACCCCCCGACACCAGGGGAAGAATACATGAAAATGATGCGGAACGACTCAGGCAGTTTGGCAATTATCTCTCCACACTCTTCGAAAATGAGTTGCTTACTGACGGTGAATTGGAATGGAAGGCCCGCACGGGTGCTTCAAGAGAATACATGGTCAAGAAGGGGGAAACGATTAACACTGTGATGCTGCAGGAGGATATCAGAAAAGGACAACGAGTGGAATCTTTTACTGTTGAAGGCTGGATCAATAAAGAGTGGTCATCACTGGCCGAAGGGACCACAATAGGTTACAAGCGTTTGCTGCGCTTCGGTAATGTAGCACCGGAAAAGATAAGGGTGACGATTCACGGAACAAGGGATATCGCACACATCCTTAAAGTGGGAACCTATTTTGCACCACCACTCGCAACTGATCAGGAGTAGTCCAATCCAATAATAAACGCTCCAGAGAGGAGTATTTCTACACGATAAATTTTACATGATGAAGAAGATAACGACCATATTTTTGTTGCTGCTTTCAATGACGGCTACAGGACAAACAATAGCCGACCTGTTCCGTTCTATGCCCTCGGAATTGCTTCCCGGTGTTTCCGAAGCCAACAAGACCATGTTACTGGTGGACAGCGGAAAAACATCTGTCCCCTATGCACTGGGTGAGATCGACAAGATTGCACAGAGTAATGATTTCGTGCACATTCGCACCTCAGATGCAGGCGATCTTCAGCTCAAGGTGTTGCCTCTCTCCAGCGATTCACTAATTGTCTCAGTCATCCATACAGTATGTGCCGGGGTATGCGACAGCAGAATCTCATTTTATACGACCAACTGGGAGAAAATAGATCAGGAATTGTTTCTTCCGGAGATTTCCAAAGAAATTTTCTTCAATTCTTCGAATAAAAATTCGGATAATTACAAATATGCCGTATCTTTGCCGGACATTTTTCCAATCTCAGCCCGCTTCGGTAAAACAGGATCAGATCTGACGCTCAGATTGCATTACAGGGAGCGGTTAACCGACGATCAAACAGAGGAGATCAAACCATTTCTGGTGAGTGATACGCTCCTTTTTGAATGGGAAAACGGCTCTTTCAGATTAAGATAAAGATTCAGGCACCCGTAGTTCAATGGATAGAATACCGGATTCCGGTTCCGACGATGCGAGTTCGATTCTCGCCGGGTGTACTTTTAATGTAACAGAAAACCCATATGGCAAGCCATATGGGTTTTCTGTTACATGCTTTCTGACAACCAGCAGGGAAAGAGAGTCCAATCAGAATGTTTACTGATTTATCAATTAACGTAGTCCCGGTTCGTTGAAGGTGTCACCCTGGCGGATATCACCGGTCTCCATTCCCTTGCGGAACCAGTAGGTGCGCTGTGCCGCCGTGCCGTGGGTGAATGAGTCAGGTACGCTGTAGCCCATGGAGCGCTTTTGGATTGTATCGTCTCCAACTGCCGTGGTGGCACTGATGGCCGATTCCAGGTCGCCCTTGGCACCGAACTCCGATTTAAGCTGGTGGAAAAAGTCCAGGTCGATGTACATCTTCTGGTCCGCCGGGCAGTAGAAGGGGCCCACCGACTCTGTGGCACCCCCACATTCCGATACCGTGGCATCGGTGAAGGTGACCAGCGTAGGGCGGATGTAATTCTCATTCAACTGTGTGCAGCAGGGCGATGATGGCAATCACGATCGCCCCCAGCCCCCCTACGGCTGCATTTCGTTTCCCGTGCCCCCTGCCCCTGCGATCTTCGTAGTTGGCTTCGCTGTCGTTTCGGTTAATCCATTTCATGTGACAAAAATTACTTGGTTTTTTGGATCCATTCATCTACCAGGGGCAGATCATATCCCATCTCCCTGGCCTTGTTAAAATCTGCCCTGGCCGCCACCTTGTCGAACTGATCAAGGCGTACGCGGCCCCGCAGGAAGTAGAAATAGGGGTTGTCACGCTGTGAGAGCTCCACGCTGCGCAGGTCGGCCGATGCCCGAAAGGTCTGCCCGGTATGCACATAACACTCGGCACGATTGAGCAGAATACTCGGATCAGGATTGGGTTCTGATTCAATGAGCCCACTGTAAATTTTTTCCGCAGCTTCCCAGTTGTCCTCCAGCTTGAAAAGCAGCGCCTTGCTTAAATGCGTGAAAAAGTGATTGGGATCAAGTTCATTCGCCTTCACGAAATCAGCCTCCCCCTTGAGCCTGTCATGCTGCTCCAGATAGAGTACTCCTCTCCTGTAATAGGCTTCCACATCATCAGGGTAGCGTTCAATCAGTGAGGTATAATCCTCAATCGCCTCATCATAGCGGCCCATCTCGCTCAGCAGCGACGCCCTGCGGTGCAGCACCACCTCCGGTATCGGGTTGTTTGCCAGTGCAGCCGTAAAGGAGACAAAGGCATCATCGGTATGCCCCAGCTGTCGCTGGATGATTCCAAGGTTGAGCAGCAAAACCGGATTGTTCTCATTCACCGGATCGAGCGACATGGCACGCTGCAACGATATCGCGGCACTGTCGAGCCGGTCTGCTTCGATGTGGCGTGCGGCATGGTCCACCCAAGCTTGGTAGTCCTGCCCTGTAAGTGAAGCAGTAAAAAATAAAAAGGGTATAATCAGTGAATAATATTTTCTCATAGAGGGGTTGAAGTGACGTTATCAGGGCAAATGTAAACAAAAAATTGTTATCTTTGTTTGAATCACTGTAAAATCAAAAAGAACATTCTACATGCCCAACGAAATCTTATTCGCACAGGCGGAAACCGCCACAACAGAGTCAGTAACCCCAGTCGTTGAACAATCACCCACCGCAGCCGAATTGATCAAAACAGGACAGTTCGAGGAACTGCTCGATCATTTTCTTACCGGCAGCATCGATTTTCTTGGCAAGGTACTAATCGCTCTCCTTATCTTCTATCTGGGACGATGGATTATCAAACAGATTGACAAGGTTTTTAAACGGATGCTCAACAGAAGAGTCGACGACATCGCACTGCGCAGCTTCTTGATGAACATCCTCAACATAGCACTCTTCGCCACGCTGATCATACTGATCATCAACATCGTGGGGACGAAGCCCGTTTCACTGGTCGCACTAATCGGATCAATCGGTCTGGCACTGGGTCTGGCGGTGAAGGACAACCTTGCCAACTTTGCAGGCGGGGTGATGCTGCTCTTCAACAAACCCTTCAGGGGGGGAGATTATATAGAAGCACAGGGGATGGCCGGTACGGTACAGTCGGTGGGAATTCTCTACACCACTCTCACCACCTTTGACAACAAGACGGTACATATCCCCAACGGACCACTCTCTACCGGTAATATCACCAACTACAGCACACAGGCCACGCGTCGCGTGGATCTGACCGTCAACGTGGACTATGGTTCAGATGTGGAACTGGTAAAGCGGCTGCTGCTCGATATCGCGGAGAAACACCCGCAGGTGTTGAACGATCCTGAGCCCACCGCCCGGATGGTGAAGATGAACGACAGCTCCATTGACTTTACGCTGAAGGTATGGGCAAAGGGGAGCGACTTCTGGCCGGTCACCTTCGACCTGAATGAACAGGCCTACGAAGCATTGGTTGCACATGGGTTGAACATCCCATTCCCGCAGATGACCGTTCACATGGCGAAGGATTAAAACTCCGAGTTGAAGTGGAATCGGATACCCTTGAAATCCTGCTGTGCCATCATCAGGATGTAGTTCGATTCCGCCAGGAAGACATCCCTCCCCTCTTTGTCGTGCGCCATGTACTGGAACTTGCGCTTCTTGAAGTCGGCCAGCTGCGCCGCATCATCGCTCTCAATCCAGCAGGCTTTGTAGAGGTTGATCGGCTCCCAGCGGCACTGTGCACCGTACTCATGCAGTAATCGGTACTGGATCACCTCGAACTGGAGTTGTCCCACCGTACCGATGATGCGCCGCCCGTTGAACTGGTTGGTGAAGAGCTGCGCCACCCCCTCGTCCATCAGCTGCTCGATTCCTTTCTGCAGCTGCTTCGACTTCATCGGGTCGGCATTCTCAATGTACTTGAACATCTCGGGTGAAAAGCTGGGTAATCCCTTGAAGTGAAGCTCCTCACCCGCGGTCAAGGTATCTCCGATCTTGAAGTTGCCGTTGTCGGGCAGCCCCACGATGTCGCCTGCGAAGGCTTCATCCATGATCTCCTTTTTCTGCGCCATGAAGGCGGTAGGAGAAGAGAACTTCATCATACGGTTGTAGCGGACATGCTTATAATTGACGTTCCGCTCGAACCGGCCGGAGCAGACCTTCACAAAGGCGATGCAGGAACGGTGGTTGGGATCCATGTTGGCGTGGATCTTGAAGACGAAACCGCTGAAAGCATCTTCGAGAGGTTCTACTTTCCGTTCTTCCGCATTCACCGGCCGGGGCGATGGAGCGATCTCCACGAAGCAGTCGAGCAGCTCCTTCACACCAAAGTTGTTGAGTGCCGACCCGAAAAAGACCGGCGCCAGTCGCCCGGCAAGGTACTCTTCCCTTTGAAAATCGGGATAGACTTCGGTAATCAGCTCCACATCGTCACGCAGCTTTTCCGACAATTCTTCTCCAAGATGCTTCTCCAGTTCAGTAGAATCGATACCGAGCTTCACAGATTCAGTAACCACCTGCTTGCTGGGTTGATAAAGGTCGAGGCTTTTCTGAAAGAGGTTGTAGACACCCTTGAACCTGTCTCCCATGTCGATGGGCCAACTCAACGGCCGTACGGCAATCTGCAACTCCTCCTCCAGTTCATCCAGGATGTCGAAAGGGTCTTTGCCCTCACGGTCCATTTTGTTCACAAAAATCATTACCGGGGTGTTGCGCATGCGGCACACCTCCATCAGCCTGCGTGTCTGGGTCTCCACACCTTTCGCCACATCAACCACCACGATCACGCTGTCCACAGCTGTCAACGTACGAAAGGTATCTTCGGCGAAGTCCTGGTGACCGGGGGTGTCAAGGATGTTGATCTTATAATCATCATACTCGAAGCCCATCACCGAGGTGGCCACGGAAATACCGCGCTGCTTCTCGATTTCCATCCAGTCGGAGGTGGCTGTCTTCTTGATCTTGTTCGACTTGACTGCACCCGCCACATGGATGGCACCACCAAAAAGCAACAGCTTTTCGGTCAGGGTTGTTTTTCCCGCGTCGGGGTGACTGATTACGGCGAAGGTCCGCCGGCGTTCTATCTCTTTTTTCAATGACATTTCTTTATAAGCAATAAGCTATAAGCAGTAAGCTATAAGCTTTGTTTTACATTTTGGATGCAACGCTGCAGGGCCTCTTCCCAGGTGGGTATCTCCACCCGGAAGCTATCAGAGATCTTCGTGAGATCCATCACACTGTAGGGCGGGCGTCGTGCAGCCGTTGGATACTCCTCCGTTGTTACCGGCACCAGCTTGCAGTTTTCGATACCGGCCATTCTCCTGATCGCATCTGCGAAGCCATACCAGCTGGTCTCGCCCCTGTTCGAGAAGTGAAAGAGCCCATTCTTCCACCCATTCGCTTCACTCTGTTGCAGGATATGGATCATCATCTCTGCCAGATCGGTTGCATAGGTGGGACTGCCCCGTTGATCGTCCACCACGGTGAGCAGCTCCCTCTCCGTCATCAGCCGCAGCATCGTCTTCACAAAGTTGGAAACATATTCCGAGTAGAGCCAGGAGGTGCGCAGGATGAGCCACTCACCACCCACTACTTGTAACAGCTGCTCCCCTTTCAGCTTCGTTTCACCATAGACCGACAAGGGATGGGGTTCCGACTCCTCACTATAGGGAACAGAGGATTGGCCGTCGAATACAAAATCGGTGGAGATGTGAATCACCTTCACCCCATGCTGTTTCGCCACCTGGGCGATATTTTCCACACCGGCGGCATTGATCGCATAGGCTTTTTCCCAGTCACTCTCTGCCTTGTCGACAGCCGTATAGGCGGCAAAATTGAGGATATACCGAATCTGCTGCCTCACCACAAATGATTCGATCTGCGACCGGTCTGTGATGTCCAGCTCTCCCGCATCGGTGAAGTAAAAACGAAATGGCAAATTCATCCTCCCGGTGAGTGCCCTGAGTGCACTGCCCAGCTGTCCGTCACCGCCGGTGACCAGCACATGTTGCTGCACCAGCCCGTAGAAGTACTGTTCCTTCTGCGACTCTTTTTCAGTGCCGCCCAACGCTTTGCTCATTCCGGTGAATATGGCCATCGCTTACTCCTCTTTCTGTTGGTCAATGGTTTGGTACTTTTTTGACAGCAGTCGCAACAACGAGGTGATCTGAGCCACGGCAGCCTGTGTCTCTCCGGTGATCTCCTGCTTCTGAAGCTTCAAGAGCAGGTAACCATAGAGGGCGGTGAAACAGGTCTCCAGCTCCGGGAGCTGCTTGTCGCCCGCCTTCGCCCGCAAAGCCACGATGTGCGGCAGCGCGTGGTAGTAAAGCGCGATGTACTCAGACTCTTTGGGATCTTTAAGGAGCCGCAGATGCACATCGGTAAGGTCGATGATCAGGTTCTTGTTGATCTGCAGGTGACCCTCCTGCTGCACCCCTTCGCTCTTCATCATCATGATAAGTCCCTCGTACCAGTCGCGCGCTGTCGCCCGCTCCTCATCAGTGGCATAGGCAGAATCAATCAGTGATCGCTGCACCTGATCGATATCCAGGTTGCAGGCACGCAACAGGTCCTCTGTCTGCCACATGTAAAGCAGGTACTCGGCAATATTTTCCTGTTTGTCGGGGATCTTCATTCCTGAGGGTTTTGGGGAGGGGTGTCAATGCACCCGAAACTTTTCACTAAATTTGCCACAAAAATACAACAATATGCTCAAGTTTCATATCATTGAATCGGGTTATTTTCTGGGAGATGGTGGGGTGATGTTCGGTCCCGTGCCGAAAAAGTACTGGTCGGCCAAGTACAAGGTGGACGAAAAGAACATGTGTGAGATGTCGCTGCGCTGCCTTTTCATCGAGACCGACAACCGGCGGATACTGGTGGATGCGGGGCTGGGGGACAAGCATGAGGCGCGGCTGAAATTCTTTCAACCCTACAACCAAAAGAGCATGGTGGAGGAGATCCGGAAGATCGGCTTCGAACCGGAAGAGGTGACCGATGTGATCCTGACCCACCTCCATTTCGACCACTGCGGTGCCAGCACGGTGTTGAATGAAAAAAATGAAGCTGTTCCCACCTTTCCCAATGCCACCTACCGGGTGAGCCTCGCACAGTGGAAGAACTACCGCAACCCTACCCTCTTCGAAAAGGGTTCCTTCTTCCCGGAGAACATCGAACCGGTCTACGATGCGGGACAGCTGCAGTTCGTGCTGGGAGACACGGTGCTGGATGACCAGATTCGGCTGGAACTTTACGACGGCCACACACAGGGACAGATCGTGGTACTCTTCGAAACGGAGGGAGAGAAGTATGCCTTCCCGGGCGACGTGGTGCCTACCTCACTCAACATCGCACTCAGCTGGCTCTCGGCCTACGACAACAGTGTGGCTGTCGCCATGGAGGAGAAGAAACGGTTCCTCGACAAGGCAAAAAAAGAGAAACGCACCCTCATCTTTTACCACGATGCCTATACCCCCATGGCAAAATTATGATTATCAGTTGGTCGATTTTTTTCGGTGAATCAGGATGACACCATTCTTTCCTTTCTCACCATAGAGTTTCACTGCAGAATTTCCCTTGAGCACTTCTATCGACTCAATCTCATCGGGTGAAACGGAATTCAGTTCAAATGCAGCATCCTGAATCACACCATCCAGGATCAGAAGGGGTTTATTTTCATCATTGAAGCCAATTGTCTTTCTCACTTCTTTTTTTGTAGTGATGTGGATGACACCCTCTTTGCCTCTTTCGCCGAATTTATCGGTAGCATGCTGTTTGAGCACCTCTATGGACTCAATCTGTTCAGGATCGAACTCACTGAGTGACGCAACTTCTTTGCCATCCACAATGTAGAGTGGTTGAGCTCCCACTCCGCCACTCGCAATCATAGAAATCGAATCTTTATCATTCATCGATCCATATCCGATCACTCTCACTATCTTCAACTCTTTTTGTTTGGTCTTCATTTTTTGAGCCCGGGTCGTGTCCGACTGATCTCCCACTTTAGCAGCAACTGCAATGGAGTCATCTTTTGCTACAATTCTCACCTTCCCCAATTCAAGTGAACCATTGGAGAATTCAACAAAATCTTCCGATAGAATAATTGATTCACCTTCCTTCACTGTTTTCTCATGTGATTTCTCAATTGCTTTATCGGGAATGCTTGCATTTAATTTCGGAACGGAGAGTGCGACCATTACCAGGAACAAGAGGGGGAATGCGGCGGTGTAACGCCATTTCAGCTGTTTTTCACTGCTCTTTTTCATCATCATTTGAATTCTTTTGTGCAAGTCGCGCTGGTGGAAATTGTTTGCCAATGCAAACTTTTGTTCACCCACGCACTTGCGGATTAATAATAGCTGATATTGTCTTGCATCAATGCCATTGACAAGGACCTGCTGATCGGCTTGGTATTCATGTACCGCACGAATCTCATGGCGCAACAACCAGGAAAAGGGGTTGAACCAGAAAAAGGAGGTAAACAGGTCGAAAAGAATCATGTCGTACGAGTGGTGCAAGCGAACATGTGCCTGTTCATGCCGGATAATAGCCTGATTCCGTTTCGAGATATCATTCCCATTCAACACTACATAGTTCATCCAGCTAAAGGGTGCAATCTCTTTGCCACTCATACAGAGTGTTGAACCATCATCCATTTTCTCTTTGCAAGAATTACGAATAATGCCAATGATCTGTAAAAATCCAATCAGATAACGCACAACAGCAAACAAAAAACCAACCACAAAAACAACAAGAAGCAACGTTCTCCAGGGGAACATCGGCTGTGTTGCTGTCATACTTGAAAACTCGGTTATGGGAATGTTTGACAAATTCCACGTTGGATGATCAGAAATAGTAATTCTGCTCAATTCAGGGAGTAAATTGAATCGGAACAATGGAAGCAGAACTGTTAACAGCGCTAGCGCAATCAACACGAAACGATTGATAGCGTGGAAGGTGTTCTTACCGAAAAACAGTTTGTAGAAGCCGTAAAAGAGAACCATTGAGACCGATGCGCGAAGCAGATAATAGAGCAGGTATTCCATGTCGATCATTTTTTATCATGCAATCTCTCCACCTCATCCAACAACCTGCGGACCTCCGTCACGGTGAGATCCTGCTCCTTGATCAGTGATGAGACAACACTCAGGTAGGAGTTGTCGAAATATTTCTTCACAATATTCTTCAGCGTACCAGTGCGATACTCCTCTTCACTGATTACACAGTAGTATCGATAGGTTGAACCAAACGACTCATGTGATAAAAAACCCTTCTCCTCGAGTGAACGCACGTAGGTGGATAGCGTATTGAAATGTGGTTTGGGATCGGGGTAAAACTCCAGTAGCTGTTTCACAAACAACGCCCCCTTGTCCCAAAAATAGCGCATCACCTCTTCTTCTTTTGCTGTCAATTCTTTCATCATACTCAACTTTTATAATCAATGCTGCAAATATAACTAACATTCTTAGTTACCAAACTATTCTATCTAGTTTTTTAACTAAATCGCATAGTTAAATATTGCAAAAGAGGATGTATCACAATGTGAATACACCCTCTTTCCATATGCAATATCTCTGTTCTGGATCTCTCAGGAGGTAGATTAGCAACTCAAGTTTCTAACATATTGTTTTACTTCATGCGTCCGCTTTTCTTGAGTGCCTGATCCAGTATCCACTGAATCTGTCCGTTCACGCTGCGGAACTCATCGGCAGCCCACTTCTCTAGGGCTGCCATGGTATCTGCATCGAGTCGCAGGGCAAAATTCTTTGTTGTTTTCTCCTTCTTAGGCATTCATTCGCTCCTTTATTTGATTATTGGTACAACGAACCTGTGTTCAGCACCGGCTGTGCAGCTTCGTCGGCACAGAGTACCACCAGGAGGTTGCTCACCATTGCAGCTTTCTTGTCACTGTCGAGCTCCACGATGCTTTCATCCTCAATCCGGTCGAGCGCCATCTTCACCATTGTCACTGCTCCTTCCACAATCTTCTCGCGTGCAGAAATGATTGCTTCCGCCTGCTGGCGCCGCAACATCACAGCAGCAATCTCGGGAGCATAGGCGAGATAATTGATGCGTGCCTCCACGATCTCGATGCCCGCCATGTCGAGCCTTATGTTCAGCTCTTTCAGCAGATCCTCATTGATCTCATCGCCACCGGAACGAAGGGTAAGCTCGTTGTCCGACACCACGTTGTTGTCGTAGGCATACTGACCTGCCACCTGCCTTAGTGCTGCGTCGCTCTGCACAGAGACGAAGTTCTCAAAAGCATCCATCTGTTTGCTCACCGAATAGGTCGGAACTCCCTCCTTGGCCGGTTTGGAGGAGGCCATGGTTTGTGCATCAATCTCGAACATCGCCTTGTAGGTATCCTTCAACTTCCAGACCAGTACCAGGCCAATCAGTACCGGGTTACCCACCTTGTCGTTTACCTTGATTGGATTCACGTTCAGGTTGCGTGCGCGCATTGAGAGCTTCTTCTTGGTCATAAAGGGATGCACCCAGAAGAAACCGGTATCCTTCAAAACCCCCTTGTACTTTCCAAAGAAGATCATGACAACAGACTCATTCGGCTCCAGTTTGGTAAAACCGGCCAGCATGATCAGCCAGACGACCGACAACACAATACCGGAAATGATACCCCAGAGAGGTTGGGTATACAACCATGCATTCACCCCTAAAAGCAACAACATTAG
Organism: Proteiniphilum sp.; assembly: GCA_036733365.1. Taxonomy (GTDB): domain Bacteria; phylum Bacteroidota; class Bacteroidia; order Bacteroidales; family Dysgonomonadaceae; genus Proteiniphilum. Next base: position 35,804 of record DAINAS010000021.1, on the reverse strand, counting down.
GAACAACATCAAAAAACCATTCACTTTAGCACCTTTAAAACTGAACTCTTTTGTCTCCATAATCAGATTTATTATGATATTATTTTGATATCACAAATATAATCACTTTTTACCGATGCGGAATGTAAACAAGAGGAAACGCATATTCTTTAACATTTTTTATAAACAGTGGATGATCTGATAGCTGTCAACAAACAAAACATACCCTGATTTTGTGTTGATTATAATTCGTCCAAAAAGAAAAATAGCTATCTTTGCATATAATAATCAAGAACAATTCACCAAAGAAAGCAATCAATAAATCGTATGAAAAAAGTACTATTAATCACATTAGCAAGTATGACATTACTGGCATGTAACAACCAGGAAAAAGCCACCGAGAAAGGTGCCATCTTCCTGAGCGAGTTCGACACCCCCTATGGTGCACCCCCGTTTGATCAGATTACTGTAGAAGATTATGTTCCCGCCTTTGAAGCCGGCATGGCACAACAGGTTGAGGAGATTGACGCAATCGTCAACAATCCCGATGCACCGACCTTCGAGAATACCATCCTGGCACTCGACAACAGTGGTGCAGTTCTGGACAGGGTTTCATCGGTCTTCTACGGTCTGGAAGGCACAGACACCAACGAGGAGATGCAGCAGATCAAGGCCGAGATGTCACCCAAGCTTACAGCCCACGGTGACAACATCAGCCTGAACGAAAAGCTGTTCGGGCGAATCAAGACACTCTACGACAATGCAGCGTCACTGGATCTCACACCGGAGCAGTTCCGTCTGCTGGAGCAGAACTACAAGAGTTTTGTACGGTCGGGCATCATGCTTGACGAAGCGGGCAAGGAACGGCTGCGTGAGATCAACAAGGAGCTCTCCGCACTCACCATCCAGTTCAACAACAACGTGCTGGCGGAGACCAACAACTACAAGCTAGTAATCGACAACGAAGCCAACCTGGCCGGACTGCCCCAGAGCGTGGTCAGTGCGGCAGCCGAGGCAGCCACTGCGGCCGGTGAGGAAGGCAAATGGGTCTTCACTCTTCACAAACCCAGCTGGATCCCCTTCCTGCAATATGCCGACAATCGCGACCTGCGTGAAGAGCTTTACAAGGCAATGTACCTACGTGCCAACAACGACAACGAGTTCGACAACAAAGCGCTGATCAACAAAATCGTGAACCTGCGACTGGAGCGCTCCAAGCTGCTTGGCTACAAAAACTTTGCCGCTTATGCGCTGGAAGAACGGATGGCCAAGAACGAGGAGAATGTCTACAAGCTGCTGAACGATGTCTGGGCATACGCACTGCCCCAGGCCAAAAAAGAGGCAGCCGAGTTACAAGCCATCGCCGACCGCGAGGGAGCCAACATTGAGCTGGCATCATGGGACTGGTGGTACTACACCGAGAAGCTGCGTCAGGAGAAGTACAACCTGAATGAAGAGGAGCTGCGCCCCTACTTCAAGATGGAAAACGTGCGTGAAGGTGTCTTCATGGTCGCCAACAAGCTGTGGGGACTCAACTTCAGGAAACTGGACAATATTCCCGTTTACAATCCCGAGGTTGCGACCTATGAGGTTACCGATGCCGATGGTTCTCACATCGCCCTCTTCTATACGGATTACTTCCCCCGTGCCAGCAAGCGTGCCGGTGCCTGGATGAGCAGCTTCCGCCAGCAGACCACCCGCGATGGAGAAGACATCCGCCCCATCATCTACAACGTGGGCAACTTCACCAAGCCACTGGCCGATACCCCCTCACTTCTCTCCTTGGATGACGTGGAGACCCTCTTCCATGAGTTTGGTCATGCCCTGCATGGCATGTTGTCGAAGGTGACCTATCAAGGTCTTTCAGGCACCAGCGTTGCGCGCGACTTCGTAGAACTACCCTCGCAAATCATGGAGCACTGGGCTTTCAAGCCGGAAGTACTGAAGATGTATGCGAAGCATTACGAAACCGGTGAGGTGATACCCGATGAGCTGATCGAAAAGATCGAAGCTGCAGGCAAGTTCAACATGGGTTTCACCACCACCGAATTCGTGGCGGCAGCCTTGCTCGACATGGATTACCACACCCAGACAGAAGAACAGACGTATGATGTGAATGCCTTCGAAGAAGCCTCCATGGATGAGATCGGACTGATCGACCAGATCATCCCCCGTTACAAGAGCACCTACTATTCACATATCTTCAGCAGTCCGGAAGGATATGCATCCGGATACTACAGCTACCTCTGGTCGGAAGTGCTGGACGCAGACGCATTCCAGGCTTTCGCAGAGAAAGGTATCTTTGACCAAGAGACCGCTCAACTCTTCCGTGATCATATACTCTCAAAAGGGAACACTGCCGATCCGATGGAGCTCTACAAAAAGTTCCGTGGTGCAGAACCTGATCCGGTTTACCTCTTAAAGAACAGAGGATTTATTGAATAAGCAACCAAACATTACAACCAAGTATATCGCCGGATTAGCTCTCAGAAAATAATCCGGCGATATTGTTCTTAAAAAGATAAAAAAAACGTATATTTGCACGCTAAAATTGAAGGGGCCTGCTGAGTGCCCGGATCTTAATTCACAAACACCGGTTAACAAACTGCAAACTAACAAATTGTAAACAAAAAGTAATATTGAAATGCAAAACCAAGGATTCATTAAAGTCTTCAGTTTGATCCTGACGGCGATCTGTTTGTTCTACCTCTCCTTCACCGTGGTGGGAAGACAGTACAACAAGAAAGCGGATCAATACGCAAATGGAGACTTATCACTGAAGAATCAGTATCTTGATTCATTGTCTACTGAGAAAGTGTACCTGAACTACACACTGAAACAGGTGCGTGAGAAAGAGATCGGACTGGGTCTTGACCTCAAGGGCGGCATGAACGTGGTGCTCGAGATTAACGCCGCTCAGGTGCTCAGTTCACTTGCCAACACCGACGACCCTCAGTTCAACCAGGCACTGTCGGAAACCATCAAGGAGAACCGTCGGGGCAGTTCAGCAGACTTTATCTCGCTTTTTCAGCAAAATTACGAACGAATCAACCCCGAAGGCAGGCTGGCCAACATTTACAGTGTCACCATGAGCGAACGGGTCAGTCCCACAGCCAGCAACAGCGAAGTCATTTCTGTATTACGCAGTGAACTTGCAAGTGTTGCCGACAACTCATTCAATGTATTGGCTACCCGTATCGACCGTTTCGGTGTCGTTGCACCCAATATCCAGCGCCTCGACCGTGCCGAACGGATCTTGGTGGAACTCCCCGGCATTACTGAACCTGAGCGTGTGCGCAACCTTCTACAAGGTAGCGCCAACCTGGAGTTCTGGAAGACCTACAATGTCAATGAGCTGGGTGCATTCTTCAACGAGATGAATGCCCGTTCTGCTGAATATGCCATGGCCAAACGCTCAGCTCTTCCCGACACCACAGCTACAGTAGCTGCCGACTCGGTTGCACTCCTCGAAGCTGAGACAAGTGCACTTTCACAAATTTCTGAAGAAGAGGAAGAGATCCAAATCACCAGGAGTTTTGTGGAGTACTTCAACGAACCCTACTTCGCCATGAGCGGTGTGGGAGGCCCCATGGTGGGTACCGTATCCAAGCTCGATACCGCAGCGGTAAACTTCCTGTTGCGTCGCTACAAAGATGTTTTCCCAGCCGATGTGCAATTCAAGTGGGGATTCAAACCGGTTGATACCCGGGAGACCTATTTCCAGCTCTTTGCTCTCAAGGGTGATGGCAGCAAGCGTGGACCCGCCCTGGAAGGGGATGTGGTGACCAACGCACGTGCCGACCAGGGACAACAGGGATCGGCTTGGGAAGTAACCATGACGATGAACGCCGCCGGCGCCAGTCGCTGGTCTACCATCACCGGTGCAGAGGTGGGCAAGTCGATTGCCATCCTGCTCGACGGTTATGTCTACTCTGCACCCACAGTGAACGACCGTATTGACGGGGGACGATCTTCCATCACCGGTAACTTCACACCCCAGGAGGCACAGGACCTTGAGAACGTGCTCAAGTCGGGTAAGATGCAAGCAGGGGTTCGTATCGTACAGGAGGATGTGGTAGGTCCCTCGCTGGGACAGGAAGCTATCCGCGATGGATACATCTCCTTCATCATCGCCCTGATCGTGCTCTTCATCTTCACCATCATGCTTTACGGGTTCATCCCCGGCATGGTGATCAACGGAGCACTACTGCTCAACTTCTTCTTCACCTTAGGTGCACTGGCAGCCTTCCAGGCAGTGCTCACACTGCCCGGTATCGCCGGTATGATACTCTCGCTCGCCATGGCGGTCGACGCGAACGTACTGATCAATGAACGCATCAAGGAGGAGCTGGCAGCAGGCAAGACACTGCGCCGTGCACTGGAAGACGGATACAAGAATGCCTTCTCGGCGATCCTCGACTCCAACCTCACCACCATCATCACCGGTATCATCCTGGCACTCTTTGGAGCAGGCGCCATCCGCGGGTTTGCCATCACGCTGATCATCGGTATCGCAGCCTCCTTTATCACTGCTGTCTTCATCACCCGACTGGTTTATGAAAACCGCCTCGCGAAAGGTAAATGGCTGAACCTTACATTCAACACCGGATTCTCGAAGGCGATCTTCAAAGAATACAGCTATGACTTTATCCACAACAGTAAGAAGATCCTGATTGCAATTGCTGTCTTCGTGGTAATCAGCCTGATCTCACTATTCTCCCTGGGGATGAATGTGGGTATCGACTTCACCGGCGGACGAAATTACATTGTTCGATTCGACCAACCGGTACGCACGGGTGATGTACAAGATGCACTTACCCCATACTTCGGAGAATCGGTACGTGTCATCACTATCGGTTCCAGCAACCAGGTACGCATCTCCACCAACCACATGATCGATGTGGAGGGTGACAATGTGGAGCAAGAGTTGCGGAATCTACTGGGTGAAGGACTTCAGGAATTCATCACACCGGGACAAGAGATAGATGACCATATTCTGAGCTCACAGAAGGTGGGTCCGAGCATCGCAGAAGATATGATCCGCAATGCTTTCCTGGCACTTACCATAGCGCTGATTTGTATGGGTCTCTACATCCTTTCACGCTTCCGGAACTGGTCCTTCTCACTGGGTACGGTGGCAGCACTTGCAGTTGATGCCTTCGCAGTGATTGGTCTCTACTCACTTCTCTGGAAAGTGATGCCCTTCTCGATGGAGATTGACCAGACCTTTGTGGCAGCGATCCTCACCATCGTGGGTTATTCTATCAACGACAAGGTGGTGGTGTTTGACCGTGTGCGTGAATATATGCACCTCTACCCGAAACGGGGATTGAGGGAACTGTTCAACGACTCAATGAACGCCACGCTGGCCCGTACCATCAATACCGGTCTCAGCACCATCCTGGTAATCATCTGCATCCTCTTCTTCGGAGGAGACGCGGTGAGAAGCTTTGTCTTCGCCATGTTGGTAGGTGTGGTTGTGGGTACTGTTACCAGCTTGTTCGTTGCTTCACCGGTTGCCTACACCATCATGCGCAACCAGCAGAAGAAATCACTGGAAGCAAAGAAATAAACGACAACCTCCAATTCATAAAACGGGTGGCAGCAATGCCGCCCGTTTTTGTTGTAGGAAAAATGAGTGTGCCGGTTGGCAGATCTCATTTTTTTATTTACTTTTGCAGTCGCAATACAAGCCACAATAGCTCAGATGGTAGAGTAACGCATTCGTAACGCGTAGGTCGCGAGTTCGATCCTCGCTTGTGGCTCATACAATCAAATCCTACTTGTCCTGTTCTTTTCGGAGAAACAGGACTTTTTTTTCTGAAAGCTTTTTTCCTTCCCCTTATTTTGTATCTTTGCACATGGCCGACACCTTGCCGACCTGTTGATTAATTATATTTATTGCTATGTCAAAACTGATCGGACACATCTCACAGATCATCGGTCCTGTGGTAGATGTACGGTTTGAATTATCAGAATCCTCCGAATTGAGGTTACCTTCTATCTATGATGCACTCTACGTGTTACGACCCGACGGCCAGGAGGTGTTTCTTGAAGTACAACAGCACATAGGCGAAAACATTGTCCGCACGGTGGCAATGGAGAGCACCGACGGTCTGAGCCGGGGACTCAACGTAAAAGCACTCGGTCGCCCCATCAGTGTGCCGGTAGGCGATCAAATCAAAGGGAGACTGTTAAATGTTGTGGGCCGCCCCATCGATGGTTTGCAGAAGCTGAGCCGCGATCAGCAATACCCCATTCACCGCGAAGCACCCAAGTTTGAAGAGCTCACCACCTCCGAAGAGGTGCTATTTACCGGTATCAAGGTGATTGACCTGTTACAACCCTACCTGAAGGGAGGGAAGATTGGTCTTTTTGGTGGTGCCGGCGTGGGAAAGACGGTAATCATCATGGAGCTGATCAACAACATTGCCAAGGGACACAACGGATACTCGGTCTTTGCCGGTGTAGGGGAACGAACCCGTGAGGGGAATGACCTGCTACGCGAAATGATAGAGTCGGGCGTAATCAAATATGGAAAAGTGTTCAAGCAAGGAATGGACGAAGGAAAGTGGGACCTGAGCACGATAGATTACGAGAAGCTGAAAACATCACAGACCACACTGGTGTTTGGACAGATGAACGAACCACCGGGAGCCCGCGCATCAGTCGCCCTCACCGGCCTGGCCGTGGCAGAGTCGTTTCGTGACAGAGGTGGTGAAGGTAGCGACGTCCTTCTCTTTATCGACAACATCTTTCGTTTCGTACAGGCCGGATCGGAAGTATCGGCACTGCTGGGGCGCATGCCTTCGGCGGTAGGCTACCAACCCACACTTGCCTCCGAGATGGGAACCCTGCAGGAACGAATTGCCTCCACCAAACATGGATCGATCACATCCGTGCAGGCGGTTTACGTACCGGCAGACGACCTCACCGACCCAGCACCGGCCACCACTTTCAGCTACCTTGATGCCTCCACGGTGCTCAGCCGAAAGATTGCCTCCCTGGGCATCTACCCGGCGGTGGATCCGCTCGAGTCCTCTTCACGCATCCTCGACCCCGCCATCGTGGGCGAGGAACACTACAACACGGCAATGGAGGTGAAGCAGATACTGCAACGTTATAAGGAACTGCAGGACATCATCTCCATCTTGGGTATGGATGAGCTCTCTGACGAAGACCGTCTCACAGTGAACCGTGCCCGCAAGGTGCAGCGGTTCCTCTCACAGCCATTCTTCATGGCGGAACAATATACCGGGCAACCGGGAGTGATGGTCTCCATCGCTGATACGATTCGTGGTTTCAGGATGATCATGGTAGGCGAGATGGACCAATACCCGGAGACCGCATTTATGAGCGTGGGTACCATTGAGGAAGCAATTGAGAAGGGCAAGGCTCTTATGGAACAAACTGAAACAACCCAATGACACTGGAGATACTCTCACCCGAGAAAAACCATCTGTGGGAGAATGTGCAATCGATCACGCTCCCCGGCACCATGGGATCTTTTCAGGTCCTGAAGAACCATGCACCATTGATCTCCTCACTCCGGAAGGGAACCATCCTGTTCGCAGCAGAGGGACATCTTCTGTCGATTGAAGTAGCGGAAGGATTTGTGGAGGTGCTCAACAACAGGATTACAGTATGTATTGACTCCGTGAGCAAAGAAACTGCCAAGAAATGAAAAAGTTAATCATCAATTTTCTCATATTTCACACCGTGGTGATGGCCGTCACCGGTGTGGGTATCTGGTTGTTGCTGGAAGCTTTCTTCCCGACTCTACTGGTAAAAGGTTATTATATCATACCACTCTTCTTTTATTTGCTCGGGATTCTCTTCATCACTCAGTTCCGCAATTCAGCCATCACTCATCCCACGAAGATGGTTAACCTCTATATGCTGCTGAAAGTGATTAAGGTGTTCGTCTCCTTTATCACCATCCTCATCTACTGGTTCATACACCAAGCCGGTATCCGCAGCTTCGCAATCGTCTTCATCATCATCTACCTGATTGATCTGGTATGGGAGACCTATATCTACCTGCGGATGGAGAAGTACATCAAAAACATGTCAGAGCACAACAAACCGCCCAAGGAGCCGATAGAATTATGAAACAACGCCTCACATTCATAGCATTGATGCTCATCACCCTGCTGTCCCCCAGCCCGGTGTCTGCCTCCCTGCAGACAGATGAAGAGGCAGCCGGTGGTGGTGAGCTCAATGTGAAGGAGATGATCCTGCACCATCTGGCGGACAGCTATGAGTGGCATATCACAGGCAATGGTGAGAGGGATCTATCTATTCCCCTACCGGTGATTCTCCACAGCAGGCAGAGTGGGTGGCATCTCTTTCTCTCCTCCCGATTGCATCATGGTGAGGTCAGTTATCGCGGATTCAGCATTGCCAGTGAAGGAAAGTATGCCGGCAAAATCGTAGAGTCCCTGCCGGGTGGTACGATCGCCCGTCCGCTCGACATCTCTCTTACCAGGAATGCCGCCTCGCTGCTCTTCAGCTCCCTGCTGCTGATCCTGCTGGTCCTCTCTGCTGCACGCAGCATCAGCCGTGATCCGCTGAAACCGAAGAAAGGGCTTGGCGGACTGATGGAGATGGCAGTGGTGATGATAGAGGATGAAGTGATTAAACCGGCCGTAGGTAAGGATTATGCTCGCTACTCACCCTATCTGCTCACCCTCTTTTTCTTCATCCTGATCAACAACCTGATGGGTCTGATCCCTATTTTACCGGGAGGGGCCAACGTGACCGGCAACATTGCCGTCACCCTGGTAATGGCCGTTGCTACCTTTTTGGTGGTCAACTTCACCGGATCGAAGGAGTATTATCGAGAGATATTTTGGCCCGATGTGCCGGTATGGCTGAAGGTTCCCTTTCCGTTGATGCCAATCATCGAAGTGGTAGGCCTTTTCACCAAGCCTTTTGCTTTGATGATTCGTCTCTTTGCAAATATCATGGCGGGGCATGCCATCGTGCTGGGTCTCACCTCCCTGATTTTTGTCTCGGTAAGCCTGGGAGCAACCATCAACGCTTCCATGACAGCCGCATCGGTGTTGTTCACCGTATTCATCGATTTTGTGGAGCTGCTGGTGGCCTTTATCCAAGCCTATGTCTTCACGCTGCTGTCGGCCGTCTTCATTGGACTGGCACGGGTGGAGCCCCATATTGTTCGTAACGGGGAACATAGCACGGCAAATCATCCGACACACAAATAGGAATAACATAATTACAAGAAATATAACAACCAATAATCAATTAAACGAATCGTATGGAACTTTTATCAGTGATGTTGCAAATACAGCATGAAGCGTTGAGTACTTTAGGATTGGCAGTAGCAATCGGAGTAGCCGTATTTGCGGCAGCCTTTGGAATTGGCAGAATCGGACAGTCGGCCCTGGAGGGGATCGCACGTCAGCCGGAGTCGGCCTCTGACATCCGCACCACCATGATCATCTCGGCAGCCCTTATCGAGGGGGTCGCTTTGTTTGCCATCGTAGTGTGTGGTTTCATCCTTTAAACTGACTGCCCTATGTCGTTATTGACACCCGAACTGGGACTGCTCTTCTGGATGATGATCTCTTTCGGAATCGTCCTTCTGATACTGGCCAGGTATGGGTTTCCGGTGATCCTGAAGGCTGTTGAGAAGAGGAAGAACTACATCGAAGCGTCATTGGTAGCAGCTCGTGAAGCCCAGGAAGAACTGGGGAAGGTAGTGCAGACCGGCGAGCGGATGCTGGCTGAAGCACGTCGGGATCAGCATGCCATCCTCAAGGAGACGACCAGACTCAAGGAACAGCTGATTGAGGAAGCCCGCGCAGCGGCAGCTGCCGAATCGGAGAAGATGTTGGCTTTGGCTCGCAAGAAGATTGAAGCAGAGCAGGAGGAGGCATTGCGCACCATCCGCAGTGAGGTCTCTACCCTCTCGGTGGAGTTGGCGGAAAGGATTCTACGGGAGAAGCTGGGCGATGAGCAGGAGCAGATGAAGATGATAGACCGCTTGCTGGATGAAGTAGACATCTCAAAATCCTGACGACAATGAACACCGGACTCATCTCCTCCCGTTACGCGAAAGCGCTGCTGGAACATGCCATCGACTCAGGAGAGCAGGTGGAGGTCTATCGAAGGATGCAGACCCTGGCCGCCATGTTCAACCAACAGCCTACTTTGCGTCGTGCCCTTGCAGGAACGATGAACACGAAAAAGCAAAAGATGTCCCTTCTGCAAACCGCCTGCGGAGGGGGAGAGTTACCTCCCTCGCTGCAACGGATGTTACGGCTTATTTTAGAAAATGAACGTGAGGATCTGATTCACTATTTCGCTCTGCGATATGCAGAGCTCCATCGTGAGCGTTTTGAGATCCAGTACGGCAGGCTTGTCACTGCGTTGCCGATCGATGAGGAGACAGAGAAGCGGTTCATCGAACGCATCCGTCAGATTGTAGGTGGCAGTCTGGAGGTGGAGCCTGTAGTCGACCCCTCCATTATTGGAGGCTTCATCCTCTACCTCGACGACGACCGCTGGGACGCCAGCGTGGCAGGCGAACTATCCCGCATCCGCAACCGTTTCAGGATACTGGATGCGGCTATTGAAACAAGATGAAACAATAAAGTGATCATGGCAAACAACGGAATCAAAATTAGTGAGGTATCGGATATTCTGCGGATGCAGCTGGAGGGTCTCGACACCGACATCAAGTACGACGAGACAGGCCAGGTAATCAGCGTCAGTGATGGCGTGGTGCGCATATATGGGCTTCGCAATGCAGAGTCTAATGAACTGTTGCTGTTCGACAACGGCATGCAGGCCATTGTCATGAACCTGGAGGAGGACAACGTGGGAGCCATCTTGTTGGGTGCCACCAGCGATGTAAAAGAGGGTTACATCGTGAAACGTACTGGCCACGTGGCCTCCATTCGCGTGGGAGAAGGTATGCTGGGAAGGGTGATCTCACCTACAGGTAAACCGATCGATGGCAAAGGAGCCTTGAAGGGTGAGCTGTTGGAGATGCCGCTGGAAAGGAAAGCACCTGGCGTTATCTTCCGCCAGCCAGTGAACAAACCACTGCAAACAGGTATCAAAGCGGTAGATGCAATGATACCCATCGGACGGGGTCAACGTGAGTTGATCATTGGTGATCGTCAGACCGGCAAATCAAGTATCGCCATTGACACCATTTTGAATCAGCGGAAGAACTATGAGGAGGGAGATCCGGTCTACTGTATTTACGTGGCAATTGGTCAGAAAGGTTCAACGGTGGCTTCCCTGGTGAAAACACTCACCGAACATGGAGCCATGGATTATACCATCGTGATTGCAGCCAGCGGATCCGATACGGCTGCATTGCGTTACATCGCACCATTTGCCGGTGCTGCCGTGGGTGAATATTTCCGTGACACAGGGCGTCATGCCCTGGTTGTCTTCGATGATCTCTCCAAACAAGCGGTAGCTTACCGGGAGGTGTCATTGATCCTACGTCGCCCCTCGGGACGTGAAGCCTATCCGGGTGATATCTTCTACCTTCACTCCCGCTTGCTGGAACGTGCCGCGAGCATCATCTCACAGCAGGATGTGGTGATGCACATGAACGACCTTCCTTCATGCATGCAGGAACGGGTGAAGGGTGGTGGCTCCCTCACCGCGCTACCCATCATTGAGACGCAGGCGGGTGATGTCTCCGCCTACATCCCTACCAATGTGATCTCCATCACCGATGGACAGATCTTTTTGGAGGCTGATCTTTATAACAGAGGGGTCCGTCCCGCCATCAACGTCGGCATCTCCGTCTCCCGCGTGGGGGGCAACGCGCAGGTGAAGGCAATGAAAAAGGTGGCCGGTTCACTGAAGATCGACCAGGCGCAGTACCAGGAACTGGCTGCCTTCACCAAGTTTGGTGGTGATATGGACGCGGTCACCATGATGACAATCGACAAGGGGCAAAAAAATGAACAGCTACTGATACAGCCTGTACACACTCCGATGAGGGTGGAACACCAGATTGCAGTTCTTTACTGTGGTACACACGGTCTGCTCAAAAAGGTTCCCCTGTTGGAGGTAGACCGATTTGAGAAGCTTTTTCTTGCCACCATGGAGTTGAAACACCGGGATGATGTGCTCAACCGACTTAAGGAGGGGATCATGAACAACGAGATTGGAAAAATCATCGAGCAGGCTGCATCAGACACCATCGAATCTATGCAATACTAAAGGACAATGGCACTACTGAAAGAAATTAAAAGCAGGTTACAATCGGTCCGCTCCACCAAGAAGATCACCACCGCCATGATGATGGTCTCATCCGCGAAGCTGTTGAAGACACAGCAGCTCATCGCGACACTATATCCTTATGAGCAGAAGCTGAACCATTTGCTGCAACATCTGCTGCAATGGGAGAAGGAGTTCCAATCGCCTTACACCCAACAGCGCGATGTCAAACGGGTAGCCATCGTGGTATTCTCCTCCAACACGGGGCTTGCAGGTCGTTTCAACCATAACATCATAACCAGGCTCTCTTCGGTTATGGAGAGCTACATGCATCTGGGGAAAGAAAACATCCTGATCTATCCCATCGGGAACAAGGTTACCAAATCAGTAGAAAAATTGGGAATGGTACCGGTCGGTGATTATGAAGCACTCGCTGCCAAACCCTCCTATAAGGCTACGCGGCTGATTGCTATGGAGTTGATGCAATTGTTCATCACCGGTAAGATCGACCGGGTAGAACTGATTTACCACCACTTCGTCAGCAAGGGAACACAAGAGGTTCGGCAAGAGATCTTTTTACCGGTAGCACTTCCATGTGCCGGGAGTGAGGGTTCTGAGCAGGAATACATTGTGGAACCTGACAAGATCAGCCTCCTGGAGCAACTACTTCCCAAAGTGATCCAGATGAAGCTCTATACCATGCACATCGACTCGGTCACCTCTGAGCATGCGGCCCGTATGACTGCCATGCAGATTGCCAACGACAATGCGGACAACCTTATAGATGAGTTAAAACTTGAATACAACAAGGTACGTCAGCAATCTATCACAAACGAACTACTTGATATTGCGGGAGGAACAATCCGTTAATCTTTTCCTCTAAGGGAACGGTTAATATCATTGATGTAATCCAGCAACAGCTCCCTACCCTGTGCTTTCTCGGAAGAGGTAACGAAAATGGGGGGTAGCTCCTCCCAGCTCTCCAACATCTTTTCTTTGTATGCGTTCACATTCATCTGCAGTTTGCCACTTCCCTGCTTGTCCGCCTTGGTGAAAACAATTGCAAAGGGGATGCCATTCTCACCCAGCCACTCCATGAATTCCAGATCAATCTGCTGTGGTTCATGTCGCGAGTCCACGAGTACAAAGAGATTGGTCAGCACCTCCCTTTCCAGAATATAATCTTCAATGATGACCCGTAGTTTCTCCCGACCCTCCTTGCCACGGCGCGCGTACCCGTAACCGGGAAGGTCCACCAGATACCACTCACCGTTGATCAGAAAGTGATTGATCAACATGGTCTTTCCCGGAGTGGAAGAGGTCATGGCCAATCCTTTTCGGTTGGTGAGCATGTTGATCAGTGACGACTTCCCAACATTGGAACGACCTATAAAGGCATATTCCGGCTTCCCGTCCTGCGGGCATTGGCGGTGATCGGTGTTGCTGATGATGAATTCTGCCGATTGAATGTTCATAGTCTAAGCAAGTTTATTTTTGTTGTTTTGTGAGATGGCCCAGAGGCCTAATGCGGTCAACATCCCATTCATGAGCAACAGTTCATACCCCACCCGGTAAGCAAAAAATTGAAATATAGCCAGTTCAATTAGGAAGCAAATCAGCGGAGCAGCAATCGCAACAAAAGGAACGTATCTGTCAGCAGGATTTACCTTCGTGTAGAGACCTGCCACATAGAGCCCTAGCAGAGGTCCATATGTATATGATGCCAACTTGTAAATGGCGTTGATGATGCTGTCGGAACCGATGGCTTCAATCAGCAGGATGATCAGGATGAAAACGGCACTGATGCCCAGGTGTACTCGTCGCCGGATACGCACTTCACGTTCCTCCTGTTTGATATCTTTTGCTATGGATTTCATGCCGAGTATATCGACACAGAAAGAGGTGGTGAGTGCCGTCAGTGCCGAGTCGGCACTAGAGAAGGCAGCAGCAACGATGCCCACCACGAAGATTCCCAGCACTACAGGACCAAGGTGCTCGCTAGCTATCAATGGAAGGATGTTGTCAGAGACATCGGGCAGAGGGATGCCATTCTGTCCGGCATAAGCCAGCAACAACACTCCAAGGGAAAGGAACAGGAAGTTGATGGGAGCGAAGGCCAGGCCGTAAGAGACCACATTCTTCTGAGCATCCCGCAAGGTTCGGATTGTCAGGTTCTTCTGCATCTGGTCCTGGTCGAGTCCTGTCATCACGATGGTGATAAACATACCGCTGAAAAACTGCTTGAGGAAATGCTGGGTGCTGTGCCAGTCGTCAAAGACAAAGATGCGGGAGTGAGGGCTTTCTCGTATGGTGGTGACAATTTCCGCCAGGTTCATCTCCATGCTTGAGGAGAGCTGCCAGACGATCAGCACCAATGCAGTGATGAAGAGCAACGTCTGAAGCCAGTCGGTCCAGATAATCGTCTTGATTCCGCTCTTATGGCTGTAGAGCCAAATGATCAGGATGATGCCGGTCACCGTCACCACAAAGGGCACTCCCCAGGCGTCGAAAACCAGAGACTGCAGGATGTAAGCCACAAGGTAGAGTCGTGCAGCAGCGCCCACAATCTTGGAGAGCAGGAAGAACCAGGCGCCGGTCTTGTAGGAACGGACTCCGTAGCGCTGTTCAAGGTAGCCGTAAATGGTGGTAAGGTTCAACCTGTAGTAGAGCGGCAGCAGAATGTAGGCAATCACCAGGTAGCCGAAAAAGAAGCCCAGCACCATCTGCATATAGGTCATGTCGAGGTTGCGCACCATACCGGGAACTGAGACAAAGGTGACGCCGGAGATGGACGTGCCAATCATTGCCACTGCCACCACATACCATTTGGATGACTTGTTGGCCCGGAAGAAGGCATCGTTGCTAGCTCCCTTTCGGCCGGTTAGCCAGGAAATCAGCATCAACATCCCAAAATAAAGGGCAATGACCAAAAGGACAAAGATTGGCTTCATTGTGGCTGCTTATTGATTCATGTAATGGTGCACCAACCGGGGAAAAGTATCAAACTGCAAATGAAAGCGATTGGTAGTCCCAAAACCATAAGTTACCATGACAAATGGGACCCCGGCCAAAGCAGACTGGTGACTGTCAGAGTCAGTGTCACCAATATAGTGTGGCGACTCTAATCTATGTTTAGCCATCAGTAGCCGGAGGTTGTGGTGTTTTGGTTTCAGGTTCATCCCATGTTCCATGTAATCCAGAAAGAGATGAGTGGTACGAGTATGCCTCATGAAGTTAACCAGTCCCCCCTCCTCGCAGTTGCTGAGCAGGAACAACCGATATTTCTGGGCAAGTTGCTCCAGCCCCTGCACCACACCATCATAAATGAGTGGGTTCATCATTGGCAGCAGCTCCTGATACGCATTGATTACTGCCTCAAAGAGGCGATCCTGGGCCGTTTCACCTGCATCCGGCAGGATGGTGTCGAGCATCACGCGGGCCTCTTTACCCATCAGTCCGAGGATATCATTGCGGGTGACCTGCTTCTGATAACCGGTTTTGATCAAACCTCTGTTCCATGAGATGACGTAACTATCTACATTATCCCATAGAGTACCATCCATGTCAAAGATCAAGCTATCGGGTTGTAACATCTTTTTTTTCTTAATGGGTGCAAAAGTACGCAACAATGCAGGAAAGGACAAATAAAAAGGGTTAAAACAAAACAGTATATTAGTGTGTTAATAACAAAAATATTCCCACATCATGGAAAAAGAAAAAGTCTGCCTGATCATCAATCCAATCTCTGGAACTGAGTCGAAGAAGAACATACCAGAGATGGTTGCTGCCGCCTTCGATCAAAAGAAGTATGACCTGGTGATTCGCATCACCGGCTATCCGGGTCATGCCACCGAGATTGCTCGTCAGGCAGTAAAGGAGAAATACCGCTATGTGATCACAGCCGGCGGTGATGGCACGGTGAACGAGGTAGCCCGTACGTTGGTCAACAGCGACACCACGCTCGGCATCATCCCCTTCGGTTCCGGCAACGGACTGGCCCGAGAACTGGATATCCCAATGGATGCGGAGAAAGCCCTTGAAATCATCCTCAGCGGGAAGAACCGCACCATCGATTATGGGGTGGCCAACGACCAAATTTTCTTCTGTACTTGTGGTTTTGGGTTTGACGCCTTTATCAGCGATAAGTTTGCGGAAGAGAAAAAGAGAGGACCGTTGGGTTACCTGCGTAACATCCTGGAGAGTGCTGTTGATTTCAAGTCTGAAGAATATGAACTGACACACGATGAGGGTACACTCACCGAGCGGGCTTTCGTGCTCACCTGTGCCAATGCCTCACAATATGGCAACGAAGCCTATATCGCCCCCGGTGCCAGTATGGACGATGGTAAAATGAACGTCTCCATTCTCAAGCCGCTCAACGCACTGGAGATACCACAGACCACGCTGCAGCTCTTCACCAGGAACATCGATAAGAACAGCAAAATGACCACATTGGTTACCCAGAAGCTGATCATCCGTCGTGAAAAAAAGGGGCTGATGCATGTCGATGGAGAGCCGGTAGAGACTGGCCGTGAGATCAGCGTGGAGATCATACAAAAAGGACTGAAGGTGCTTGTGCCCTCAGAAAAGAAAAAGAAAAAAGAGGCAGAGAACATTTTCAGTTCCCTGACTCGATGGTTTAACGAGTAATTCTACTCATTTTTCTTCCATATGGTGACCTGCACCCTGCGTTGTTCGCTGGTGCGGGTCGATTTTTTGATGTGAAGTGAAATCTCTTCCGGTTCGCAGCAGAGCGTGAATTGAGGTGCCAAGGCCTCACGGATACCATCGAGTGAGGTAACCGGTTCACCATCACGCTTAAACCCTCCCGGCCATTTGTCACGCGGGGTTCTCTCGAGATCCCACTCGTAAGTAGATGCAAGCAACAGATATCCCCCATTATTCAACCTTGAATGAATTTCCGACAGGAAGTGCAACGGGTCGCTCAGCTCCTCGAGCAGGTTGGGCAAGATTACCAGGTCATACCCCGTAAAGATTGGTTTCAGGTTCATCGCATCTGCCTGCATGAAGAGGATATGTTCTCTGGTTTCAGACAAACCATAATCTGAAAGTACAATGTCACGATAGAAAAGCAACTCTCCTTCATCTTTCATCGTATAGCGCACGTATCCCTGTTCCTGCAACTGAATGGGCACACGGATCATGCGGGCAGTGAAATCAAGGGCGGTGACATTACGAAACTGCTTCGCCAACTCGAAGGCGAGCCGCCCCGTATCGGTGTTCAGGTCCAGCACACGTGCTTCAGGATTGTCCGGCAACAGTTTACCCGCCAGGTGAGCCAGTCTCACGGCGAAATTGTTTTCTCCTGCAATTGTCTCGCCCCAGTTCTGTTCACAGGAACGGGTAACATCCTCCTCGGTTATGTAGTCGGCCTGTTGTATCTTTAAAGGTGCATCGCTCTCAATGTAGCGGAAGCCGGCATGCTGATAGAAATGACGACGGAAGGCATAGCGTGCATGCAGTGTCGCCTCGTTGCCAGTAGAGATCCAGGAGCCTCCTTTGATCAGGTTGTGCTTCCCGTCGAAGGTGGGCGTGGAGAAATCATCATACATCGGATGCACCTTGAAGCCGGGATAACCGGTGATGGGAGTCTCGGTCCATTGCCACACGTTGCCTACCACATCGTAGAAGTCACCCTGCTCGAACAGATCCACCGGACAGGGAGAGGCATAATGCTCCAGGCCGATGTTCCCCGGTGCGGTGCCCCACTCGGGCAGATCATCCAGTCGTGACACCTTGTGCAGGCGGTACCACTCTGCCTCGGTAGGCAAACGGAATGTTTTTCCGGTGACCTCACTCTTCCAGTTGCAAAATGCTTTTGCCTCGAGATAGTTGACCTCCACAGGCCAGTTCCAGGGCATCTCAATCTCCTCAGCCACTAATCGGAGGCTGTATCCCTGCTCATTCTTACGCCAGAAGAGCGGCATCGCTGCCTCACGGAAGTTGCGCCATCGCCATCCCTCATCGGTCCAGTAACGCTCCGTATCATATCCGCCTGCTTCTACAAAGGTGAGAAACTCGCCATTGGAGGTGAGATGTTTTGCAGCCCTGAAGTCGGTCACCTCCTCCTCGTGGCTTCCATATTCGTTGTCCCACCCGTAAAGAGGGTGGTCCCAGGACTTACCCAATCGCATCGTCCCACCTGAAACCGGAATCAACTCATTATCCGGAGCGTCACCATTCAATGGACATCGTTCTCCGAACAGGCCGGAGCGTACCAGCTCTAACGGCAGCTGACGAATCAGCACAGAGGAGGTCTCCAGGTGAATCCGCTCATGCTCAATTCCCATCATGATGATCCAAAAGGGGTTCTTCCAGTCAATGGGCAGCTCCAGCGCACTGTTGTCAATGAGATCAAGGATCACACTCTTTGCTTCGTCACGATAAGCACGTACTTCCGACACAGGTGGCCAGTCATAGTGGTTATTATCCAGGTCATCCCAGCTCATCTCATCCACACCGATGGCGAATGTCGATTCAAACTTCTGGTTGATGCGCCGATCAATGATGCCGGCAAGGTAGAGCTTGTTGACAAAAAAGACGGCGGTATGGCCCAGGTAGAAGAGGATGATGTGACGCAGCGGGTCACCACGGTGATAGAAAACCTCATCCGATTTCAGCTGGGTATATAACAACTCATCAATGGTCCATGTCTTCAGGAAGTAATCACGGATTTCTCTCCTTTTCTCTTCGGGTGAACCGCTTCGCAGGTCCAAGGTCCTGACAAGTAAATCTTTCATATCTTGAAATAAATTAATCGTTTTCTATTTACTCTCATCACATTAATTCTATTTAACCGATGCTCCTGTGCAGGTAAATCTTTTTCATCTCAAAGGGATCACCGGGAGCCATCAACTTGGTCTGTCGGATCGAAGCGACCGGGTGAAATCCCAATTTTCGATAAAGTGACAGCGCAGGTTCGTTTCGCTCCCAGACACGTATCACCACATCGGAATATGCTTCAAGGGCACCAGCTAGCAGATCCGCCACCATCTGATGCGCGATCCCCCTGCCCCGAAAATCAGCATGAACCATCAACTCGCTTATATAGAGCGATCTACTCAAAGGAATCGATGGCAATTCGGCAGTAGGGAATTCGGTGTCATACAACAGTGACATCACCATGGCAACACCTGCCAGACGATCTCCTACAAACGTCATATTGCCCCACCCTTTGCGGATCAGGCTATCCAGGGTGCTCCCCGCCATGAGCGAATCTATGTACTGTGCATACTCACCAGTAGTGAATGCATGCAGGTAGAGATCGATTATCTTGCCGCGGAATTTGGGATAGATGAACTGATCCAGCGGAAAGAGTCGGTTGCGCAACATTGCATCGCTCATATCCATTTTTTGGTTGAACAAACAAAGGGAGAGGATGTTCACCATCCACCTACACTTCCACCGCCGCCACCCATCCCTGAGAAGCCGCCACCGAAGGAACCGCTGCTCCATTTACCCGCACCGGATGAGGATTGTGGCTGTAAGGCTGCATGACTCAACGTATTGGACAGGGTACTGTTGAGTGCATGTCCGAAGAGAGCGGCGTTTACGTATGATCCGCCATACCATGCGGGTCGGTAAGGTTCAGGACGAATTGCTGAGGAGAGAAAAGCTTGCTCAAACTTATCTCCCCAAACCTTCTCCATATCGAGGGCGATGGCATAAGGAAGCAGTTCTTCGAACAGTTGCGGTGTAACTGTCGGTGGATTGAAGAACTGAAGCTGTTTTTCCTCGGCTACATCGAGGTACATCTTCAAACCCTCCACCGCAGAGCGGTATTGCAGTTTTCTTTCCCCGGGGCGTACGATTAACCAGGCATAGAGGAGGTAACTCACCAACCATAACAGGAGCGTGGCGATGAGTGCTGTATGGTTCGCGCGAAATTGCAGTAGTTCATTACCCGCGAAGCCACCCATGACAAAGAAATAGAGTAGCAACATCAACCATGGCACCAGATGAAACTTCAGGTTACGACCTTCGCTAAGTACTGCCCCATGCTGCTTTTTCAGGCTCTTGCGAAATTCACTCATCATCATGGCAATCGTCTCGTCATACTTGCCGGTGAGCGTGATCATATGCCCACCTGCAAAGAGCCGGTTAATTACGATTTGTTCTTCCGGTGGCAGTGAGTGATCCACTTCTTTCAGTTTCAACAGTTGATAATGTTTGTCACGGCGCAGGCCGAAAAGCCCGCTTTTCTCCACCACCTCATCGATGCGGAGAAAACCCTTCACCGAAAGATTCACAATAGAGGCTGTGACCAGGTCATCAAGAAAATGCCCTTTGTAGAGCATCCCCACACTGGCGGGCGACAAACCATCGGGTGGGGCGAACTGGGGAATAACCACCGGTTTCTGTGGATCTACCCCATAACGACGCCATGTGTAGAAATAGTAGGAGAATAAGAATGAGAGGAAGAGAATGCTGATGAGTGCCAGCCCCTTCCTTTCGAACCAGTTGAAGGTACGGGGTTGCTGTTCCGGTGGACGTATTACAATGCCACTTGTGAAACCTACCGAAAGGGTGAGCATCTCTTCTGGCGGCAGATTGACGGCCAGTACCTCCAGGGTAGCATCATCATCTGCCTGTGAGATACAGTTACTCTCAGCAGATCCTTGACGACCGGTATAGCAGCGGGAGCTTATAATTTCAGCCCCGGCAGGTAAACGCACCACTGCGCTCACACTGTCCATAGAACGGTCTGACAATCCGTTTACGTTCCAACTCAGCTCGTCATAATCGGCAAAGAAGCCTATCTGACCTGCTGTCTCATAGGAAATTTCATAAGTGTAATAACCAGGTAACAAATATTTATCCCTCTCACCGGCATACAGTACCAGGTCACCCCCCTCCTTTTCGGTAAAATAGTTGACCGGATTGCCGTCGAGCAGCACTTCTCGGATGTTGTAATTCACATGTACAGGATTGTTCTCAGCATCTCTTCTGGTGAGAGGCAGTGCACGTGTGATACCACGCTTGAAAATGTCACCGGCAGCATAAATCCGAATCTTCTCCAGTACCGTAACCAAACCCGATTCTTCAATTTCGATCGCTGAGTGAAAGGCATGAATTTTCTCCTCCTGTCCCACTAAGCAGAGGGAGGAGAGGCTAAGCAAGAGAGCAGTCAGCAGCAGCCTCATCAGAATTTGATTTTTGGAACCTCTTTCTCTGTTTCGTTCTCCAGTTCAAAGAAGAGTGATTTGGTAAAATGAAACATGCCGGCAATCAGGTTGCTTGGGAAGGTTTCAACCAGGATGTTCTTCTCACGCACCGTACCATTGTAGTAACGCCTTGATTTCTCGATATCCGACTCTATCAGGCTCAATTGATCCTGAAGCTGCATAAAATTTTGATTGGCTTTCAGTTCGGGATACTGCTCTGCCACAACCATCAACCGGCCCAGTGCAGCGTTAAGGTTATTTTCGGCTGTCTCCTGCGATTTCAGATCATGAGCTTGAATGGCACCTGTCCGAGCCTGCGTAACACGCTCAAACGTCTCTTTTTCATGTGCGGCATATCCCTTTACACTCTCCACCAGGTTAGGAATCAGATCATGTCTTTTCTTCAACTGCACATTGATGCCGCTCCAGGCTTCATCCACCAACGTTCTCAACCGAACGAGCTTGTTGTATACCGAAACAGCGTATAGCAACAAGAATACAACAACAAGCAGCAGTACAAGCATAAATACCATAATGATCATTTTTTTGAGGTTACACAATAAAATTTAATCCAATGCATCAGGGTGGCATTAAATATAAAATGAAATCTTCCACACCAATATAGCGATAAAGATACTATTATTTTTATATTTTAATTGTTGCATTTAACAAAATTCACTTTTATCTTTTCTGAAACCATTTGTTTCGAACAACAGGTACTATTAAATCGTTAAATACAAATAGGCAAATCAAACATTGGTGGCGACGGGAAGCAATAACGGTAAAATTATTTAAATTGGTCGCTGTTGCAGATAATCAGAAACAAACAAATCATTGACAAATAAATAATCAATTATGAACAATTTCATTTTTCAGAACCCGACCAAACTGGTATTCGGGAAGGGACAAATAGCTAAACTGGCAGAATTGCTGCCCGATAACATCAACCTGATGCTCACCTTCGGTGGTGGCAGCGTCACAAAGAACGGTGTATACGACCAGGTCAAAGAGGCTCTCAAAGGACGCAACTTCATTGAGTTCTGGGGCATAGAGCCCAATCCACGCGTAGAAACGCTCAGGAAAGCTGTTAAAATGGGGAAGGAGAACAACATCAACTTTCTGCTCGCCGTTGGAGGAGGGTCGGTACTCGACGGCACCAAGCTAATCGCCGCAGGGATTGCGACAGACACAGATCCCTGGGAGATTGTAAAAGGAGGAGTGGCAAAAAAGCAGATTCCTTTTGCTTCGGTGATGACGGTTCCGGCCACCGGCTCAGAGATGAACGGTGCAGCGGTGATCTCACGTGAAGAGACACAAGAGAAGTATGGATTCTTCGGCACCTATCCGCAGTTCTCGATCCTGGATCCGGAGGTGACCTACTCGCTTTCACCCTATCAGGTAGCCTGTGGACTGGCAGATGCCTTCACCCATGTACTGGAACAATATATGACCACCCCAGGTCAGTCACGACTGATGGATCGTTGGGCTGAGGGTGTACTACTCTCGGTAAAGGAGATAGCACCAGGCATCAAGGAGAATCCGCTTGACTATGACCTGATGGCCGACTACATGCTTTCTGCCACACTGGCCCTCAATGACTTCATCCGTATGGGCATCACACAAGACTGGGCCACGCACCAGATTGGGCACGAGCTGACAGCACTTCACGGCATCACACATGGCCACTCACTGGCTATTGCAATGCCCGGCACCCTCAGGGTACTGAAAGAGCAGAAGAAGGGGAAACTATTACAATATGGTGAACGTATCTTCAACATCACTGAAGGAACAGAAGATGAGCGTGCAGAGAAGGCTATCGAGATGACTGAGCAGTTCTATCGTTCACTGGGGTTGACCACCCGTCTCTCGGAGGAGGGCATCGGAATGGAAACCATTGAGACCATTGCCAAACGCTTTAACGAGCGGGGTGACGCCTTCGGAGAAAACGGTAACGTAACCGGAGATGTGACACGTGAGATTCTGATCAGCTGCCTCTAATTCTCTGATCCTCTGAAAATATGAAAAAACTTGCATTTCTACTTTTCACAAGCCTGCTCACCCTGCAGGCTTTCGCCATCGATGATGCCCGTATGATGCGGTTTCCCGACATCAACCGCAACCTGATCACCTTTGTCTATGCTGGTGATATCTGGACCGTTGATGCAGCCGGTGGCAACGCCCGTCGTGTCACCTCCCATCCCGGCCTGGAGCTCTTTCCCAAGATCTCACCCGACGGTCGTTGGATCGCCTTCTCGGCAGAATATTCGGGAAGTAGACAGATTTGGGTAATGCCTGCAGAAGGGGGTGCCGCACGACAGCTTACTTACTATAACTCCGTGGGGGAGATGCCCCCGCGGGGAGGGTACGACCACGTGGTGCTCGATTGGAGTCCCGACAGCAAGCGTATTCTCTTCAGGGCCAACCGTACCAGCTTCGGCGACCGCAACGGTCGTTATTTCACGGTCGATCTGGAAGGAGGCCTCGAGCAGCCACTACCCATCGTCAACGGTGGCTTCGCCACCTTCTCACCCGATGGCAGCCAGCTCTGCTTCACCCCTGTAGACCGCGAGTTCCGTACCTGGAAAAGATACAAAGGAGGACGTGCTACAGAGTTATGGAGCTACGATCTTGCAAAGAACGAATCGCGACAGCTCACAAGCTGGGCCGGAAGCGACCAATGGCCTGTTTGGCATGACAACGATATCTACTTCACCTCCGACCGTGATAGCCGCCTCAACATCTGGCGTCGCAACATCGAAACAGGTGTAGAGGAGCAAATCACGCATCATACCGATTACGATGTGATGTGGCCCTCGGGGGAGCACGGACGACTGGTATACGAGATGGGGGGTGCCCTCTATCTCCTCGATCTTTCCTCGGGCGAGAACCGCAGGGTAAAGGTAGGTATCCACTATGACAATCCCCACCTGCAGGCCACCTACCGGAGCGTGAAGGAGTATGTTGGGAGCTATGGCCTCTCACCCACCGGCAAGCGGGCACTGTTCGAAGCACGGGGAGATATCTTCTCCGTCCCTGTGGAGAAAGGAGAGATCAAAAACCTGACCCGCACCCAGGGTATCCGGGAGTTATCCCCTGCCTGGTCGCCCGACGGCAAGCAGATTGCCTACTACTCTGATGCCACGGGTGAGTACGAGCTCTACCTGCTGGAGAACAGCGACAATGCAGAACCAAGACAAATCACCCGGGGGTCGTCGGCGTGGAAGCATGCTGCCGAGTGGTCGCCCAAAAGCAGCCACCTGGTCTACAGCGACCGCACCATGAAGCTATGGCTGGTGGATGTTGCCAGTGGTAATCAGAAGGTGATTGATGAAGCCAGCGCCGAAGAAATCACCGATTACAGTTTCTCACCCAACGGGGAGTGGGTTGCCTACAGCAAGACAGCCCCCAACTACCAGTCGTCACTATGGGTCTACAACCTAATCAGTGGAGAGAAGCGCCAGCTTACCGATGCCACCTTCTCCGATGGAAACCCGCTCTTCAGTCGCGATGGCAAGTACCTCTTCTTCCTCTCCAACCGTGACTTCAACCTGGCTTTCAGTAGCTTTGAATTCGATTATCTCTACAACAATGCCACCCGGATATACGCCCTGCCGCTGCAGGATGACGGCACCACTCTCACCCCCTACAAGGAGGATAGAGAGCCTGTTGCTGAAGAGAAGGCCTCTGAAAACAAAAAGGCAGATGATACGGAGTCAGAAAAGATGACAGTCGCCATTGACTTCAGTGACATCAACTCCCGTATCGAAACGCTGCCAATCCCGGCGGGCAACTATCGCCTCCTGGGAAGCGTGGAAGAGGGACTGCTTTATACAGCGGGAAACAAGGTAATGCGCTACAACATCAAGGAAGAGAAAACGGAAGAGATACTCGATGGAGCCGGTAATGGCATTCTGGCGGCTGACGGCAAATCGTTCATCTACCATAGAGGAGATACCTTTAGCGTAGCTAAAAACCAGCCGGGTCAGAATGTCAACAATGGAAAGCTCGATCTTGAACAGCTCACCATGAAAATCGATCCCCGCAAGGAGTGGGAGCAGATTTACCGTGATGCGTTCCGCATCTTCCGTGATTACTTCTATGTGAACAACCTTCACGGTGTTGATTGGGAGGGTATCCGTGAGAAGTATGGTAGGCTGCTGCCTCACCTTCCCAGCCGTTACGATCTGGACTATATTCTCAACGAAGTGGTGAGCGAGAGCAATACCGGCCACGCCTATGTGGACTGGGGTGACATCGCCCGCGTGGAAAGAATCAATGGCGGATTGCTGGGTGCAGAGCTGGAGGCTGATCTTTCTGCAAAGCGTTACCGGATCAAAAAAATCTATCCTGGAGAGAATTGGGATGAGAGTCGGCGCTCACCACTTACTGAAAGTGGCATCAATGTACAGGAGGGAGATTACCTGCTCCGTATCAACGGAGAGGAACTCACGACCGCACAGAACCCCTACGAACTGCTGGAGAACCTGGGAAACAGACATGTGGAGCTGACGGTAAACAACAGTCCTACCTTATCCGGAGCTAAGAAATTCAATGTCAAGACTATCACCAGCGAAGTGGAGCTACGTTATATGGACTGGGTGAGAAGCCGTCGGGAGCTGGTCGATCGTCTTTCCGGAGGCAGAATAGGATACATCCATGTACCCAACACCGCCATCGAAGGGAACCGGGAGCTTTTTAAGGGAATGCTCGCCTTCAACCACAAGGAGGCACTGATCATCGACGACCGTTACAACGGCGGAGGCTTCATTCCTGACCGGATGATCGACCTGCTCAACCGCCGCACGCTGGTATACTGGCACCGCAACGGACTGCCACAGCCAATGAAATCACCCGGAATCGCCCACGACGGTCCCAAAGCAATGCTGATTAATGGCTACTCCTCATCCGGTGGCGATGCCTTCCCCTACTTCTTCCGCAAGACAGGAGAGGGAAAGCTGATCGGGACCCGCACATGGGGCGGACTGGTTGGCATCTCCGGCAATGCACGCCTGGTGGATGGCGGATATATCTCGGTACCCCGTTTCGGTATCTACGATGAAGAGGGAGAATGGATCATCGAAGGAATCGGTGTCTATCCCGATATAGAGGTGGTGGACCGCCCTGAGGAGCTGGCCAAAGGGAATGATCCTTCTATTGAGAAAGCAGTGAAGGTGCTGCTGGATGAACTGAAGCAAAACCCGGTCAAAGAGATCGAGGCACCCACCCCACCCGACCGGTCGAAATGGATTGAAGTGGAAATAAAATAGACAGCGACAGCATGTTGAACCATTTCGGGTGACCATTTGTTACTAAAAAAGAAATCAGTTAAACAGTAAAAATCAAAAAGATGCATAGCCTAAAAATTGGAGCACTCTTTCTGCTCAGCAGCCTGTTGCTCTCTGCAACATGTGAACGTCAGAAGAGCAATGAAGCGACGACTGAGGATCAGATCTCACAACGTGGGACCCTCCCCCCGGTGGAGAACCGTGATCCCAATACCGATTATGCACCCGCTTTCGAAGGTCAGACCCGCATTGGCGGTCTGAAGACCACCACCCCCTACGAGGTGACGGTCATTGCCGAAGGACTTGCAAAGCCCTGGGCGGTCACCGCACTTCCTGACGGGCGTCTGCTGATCACCCAAAAGGCCGGAAGTCTGCGCATTGCGACCAGCGACGGCACGCTCAGTGAACCCATCACCGGCTTCCCGGAGGTCGACGACCGTGGACAGGGTGGTCTGCTCGATGTGGCTCCAGCACCCGACTTCGCGAACAGCGGGATGCTTTTCTTCACGCTGGCCGAACGGACAGCTGAGGGATCGCTTACAGCGGTGGGCAAGGGACGCCTCTCAGACGATGAAACAACCATTGAACAGTTCCGCATCATCTACCGCGCCATCCCCTACTTCGACAACAGCATGCACTTCGGCAGCCGCCTACTGTTCAACAAAGAGGGAAATCTCTTCGTGAGCACCGGTGAACGGTCCGACCTGGCAACACGTTACAACGCACAGAAGCTGGAAACAGCCCACGGCAAGGTTGTGCACATCACCCCCGAGGGAGAGCCCGTAGCGGGTAACCCCTTTATCGGACAAGAGGGAACCCTGCCGGAGATCTACAGCTATGGCCATCGCAATCCGCAGGGACTGGATATACACCCCGTGACGGGTGAGCTATGGCTCAGCGAGATGGGTCCCCGTGGGGGCGATGAACTGAACCTTATCAAGCCGGGCAAGGATTACGGATGGCCTGCCATCACCTATGGCATCGAATACAACGGCAATACCATCGGTGAGGGAATCACAGCGAAGGAGGGGATGGAACAACCCGTCTACTACTGGGATCCGGTGCTTTCCCCCAGCGGCATGGCGTTTTATGCCGGCAAAGCGATACCGGAGTGGCAGAATAACCTCTTCATCGGGGGGCTCAACAGCAACCACATCGCCCGTCTTGTGATTGAAGGCGACAGGGTCGTGGGCGAAGAACGTCTGCTCGCCGATGAGGGACAACGGTTCCGTGACGTGGGTGACGGCAACGATGGAGCCCTTTACGCGGTTACCGATGAGGGGAGACTCTACCGTATCGCAAAAGCGGATTGATCATACTTCATAAACCTCACATCCTCTGATCATGGATAAAAGAACATTCATCAAGCGAAGTGTCGCCGGCGCAATGGCAATCGGTACAACAAGCAAAATATCCACAGGCATGGCTACAGAGAACTTGTCAGAGATATCGGGCAACCACCCCGGCAACAAAGTTATCAGACACAAACTGGGGAAGACCGGTTTTGAAGTCTTCCCCGTGGTCTACGGGGGAATAGTCTCCATGCGCGACGGTCAGGATGCCTCCGACAACTACGTTGCCTGGGCACATGACAGGGGCATCAACTACTTCGACGTGGCACCCTCCTATGGCGATGCACAGGAGAAGTTGGGTAACTCGCTGAGACCTTACCGCAAAGAGGTATACCTTTCCTGTAAGACAACCCAGCGATCGCGGGGGGAAGCTGAGAAGGAGTTTGAAGAATCACTTCGGTTGCTACACACCGATTACTTCGACCTTTACCAGCTGCACAGCCTCACCTCCGCCGACGATGTAGACCGGGCATTTGCGACAAATGGGGTGATGGAGATGATCGAGAAAGAGAAACAGCGGGGCCGCATCCGCAAGGTGGGTTTTTCAGCCCACTCACAGGTACAGGCACTGCGAGCCATGTCGATGTATGATTTCGATACGGTAATGTTCCCCATCAACTGGCAGATGGATATGCTTGCCGGCTGGGGATCGGGAGTGGCCAATGATGCGAAACGACGCGGCATGGGGGTGATCGCACTGAAGGGACTGGTACACCGTCGCTGGCTGAACGACGAGGAGCGCAAAAGCTACCCCAAGTCGTGGGTGAAGCCAATCGATGTGGAGGAGCCGGAGCTGGGTATCGCCGCGCTGAAGTACACTTTCAACGTAGGAGCCGATGTGATTGTCCCCCCGGGTGATTTCCGCCACTTCGCCTTTTGCGTGGACCACATCGGTGAGATTGCTGATAGGCCTCTCACCCGCAAGGAAAAGAAACTGCTCGACAACGAGTTCCTCACGGTGAAGGAATATCCCTTCTTCGATCCGAAGGCATAATCAAAAATTATTGCATAGCAAGAGAGCCGACTCATATCGAACCGGCTCTCTTTTGCATTTAGGTAAGATGATCGCGGCCTCACAGCGTTGAGAGGCACAACCGCAGATTCAACCTTACTCGGTTGTAGTGTTGTAGTTGATCATCCACAGGATGCCGAACCGGTCGCGGAAACTGCCAAAGTAATCGCCCCAGAACATATCCTCCATCGGCATCTCTATCTCTCCTCCAGCTGAGAGCGCATTGAAAATCCTGTCAGCCTCTTCCCGACTTTCAGGAAAGACGCTGATGTAGGTACTGCTTCCGGCAATGTAAGTACCTTCCATATCGGATGTCACATCGGAGCCCATCAACAGCTCATCACCAATGGGGAGGGCTACATGCATCACCCGATCGCGGTCTTTCTCTGCGATCTCCATTCCTTCGATATCTTTCATCTTCATGATGCCGCCCTTGAATTCACCGCCAAAGACAGATTTGTAGAAATTGAACGCTTCCTCACAGGAACCGTTAAAATTGAGGTAGGGATTTAATTTTGTCATCATTTTTAGTTTTTTAAGTAGTTCCAAAGAATAAAAAATAAACATATTCATCTATGCTGGTGTGATCTGCCATTTAAATGATACTCATCCAACTTAATTAGATTCATTCTATATTGCAAATATAAGGTGCTGACTAACAAGAATCACTTACCATATGACAAGAAATATATTGTATTGAAAAAAAAGATGGCAACCTGTCATATGACAAGCCGGTGCTAACGTGTGGCCAGAAAACTGCCTTTGGAGAGCTCTTTCCTGATCCGACTCAGGGAGGTATCAGTCACCCCAAGGTAGGAGGCTATTTGCTTCAGCGGTGCCTGACGAATCACTTGCGGTTTCTCTTTTATCAGTTTCAGGTAGCGGGTTGTAGCGTTCTCGGTGATCATTTCCACCGCACGGTGTTTCGATTCAAAGAGCTGTTCCGACATCCATGCCCGCCCCCATTCACTCATTGCCTGAATGGAATGAAAGAACTGTTCGAACCGTTCCAACTCTATCTGCCAGCAGCAACAATCGGTCAAAGCCTGGATGTAGCCGTCGGATGGAGTTTGCTTAAACAGGGAGAGGACATCAATCACCACCTCCTGTTCGGAGAAAAAGTGGGTGGTGATCTCATTGCCCTCATAATTGTATAGGTATGAGCGCATCAGTCCGCTATCAAGGATCAGAAAACTTTTGGCGATCTCTCCTTTCGACAAAAAGAATTCCCCCTTTTTAATTTCAATCTCAACGTGTGCTTCACTGATGGTTATTAACTGCTCTTCAGTGAGCAGCGGATGACGGTACACCCGTCGCAGTGTCTCTTCTTTACGCATTGAATAATATATGATTGTCCAACATTCATTTCCTAAAACCTAACGATCGGCAACCCGGAGCGATGCCCTGATTGCCTCCTCAGCATGCTCGTAATGGAATCGGAAACCACTTTCCAATATCTTATGTGCCGAGATGCTGCTGCCACCCAACACTAGGTCGGCTGCCTCTCCCATCACCAGGCGCATGACAAAGGCAGGAACTGCGGGAAAGAAGAAGGGACGGTGCATCTCCTTCGCCAGGGTACGCATGAAATCGGCATTGGTAACCTGTTCCGGAGCCACGGCATTGTAAATGCCCTTCATCGTCGGCTCTTCGATTGCCCGGATATATAGTTGGCAAAGATCCTCCAGGTGAATCCAGCTGAGGTATTGTCTTCCACTCCCAAGGGGTGATCCCACCCCCAGCCGGGTGGGCAGCATCATCTTTTTGAAGGCATCACTGTCGCGGTCCACTACGAAGCCGGTGCGCAGTGCCACGGTTCTCACCCCCGGCAGGGTGTTGAACCGGAAGGCAGCCTCCTCCCACTGCCGGCAAGTATCACTCAGGAAATCAGGATCGACTGGCTGATCCTCCTCGGTGAAAACCTTGTCAGTAACAGCAGCCCCGTAATAGCCAATGGCGGAAGCAGAGATAAAAGCTTCAATCCTATGTTCGCTCTCCTGCAGGGTGTCAAACAGTAAAGCGGCAGTATCTACACGGCTCGCCACGATTTCATTCTTTCGGGCTTCGCTCCAGCGACCCTCACCCAGGTTGGCACCCGCCAGGTGTATGATCATATCGGCCTGTTCCACCGCCTCCCTGTCGATCTTCCTGTTTCGGTAGTCCCAAATGTAGCGTGGCGGATCACTTTCCGGATCCCTTTCACGGCTGAGCCAAAGCACCTTGTAACCGCGTTCCATGAGCATCTTCGTCAGCCTGCGGCCTACCAGTCCCGAGCCCCCTGTCACCAGAATTGTTTTCATTTTGATCCCTCTATTTGAAAATGTTTGTTTCGTTCCTACCAGCAACCACCCGCAGGAATAAAACGCAACGCGGTGCGAAAATGTTTTCGCACCGCGCTTCTAAAGGTTATAAGGTAATCAACTCCTATCTCCTGCTTCCGCTGGCAATCATGATGTAGTAGAGCAGTGTGGCCAACGAGCTGAGGGCAGCCACCACGTAAGTATAACCCGCCCATCGGAGGGCATCCACTGCCTGGTCATGGTTGCTTCTGTCGGTGATACCGGCACTCCTGAGCCATACCAGCGCACGGTTGGTGGCATTCTTTTCCACCGGGAGGGTGACAAAACTGAAGAGTGTGGTGAGGGCGAACATGCCGATACCAATCCAGATCAACATCGGGAAGGTCTGTATCATGATGATACCACCCAGAATTACCCACATCACCCACTTGGAGGTGGAGGAGACAACGGGAACCAGTGCCGACCGCATCTTCAGGGGTGCATACCCCTTGGCATGCTGTAGCGCATGTCCCGTTTCGTGGGCAGCGACAGCAGCAGCTGCCACGCTGTAAGAGCCATACACCGGCTCGCTCAGGTTGATGGTCTTGTTGAACGGGTTATAGTGGTCGGTGAGTCTTCCTTTCACGGAGATCACCTGAACATCGAAGATGCCGTTGTCGTGCAGCATCTTCTCAGCCACCTCACGACCGGTCATCCCGTTGCGGAGGGGTATCTTCGAATATTTCTTAAAACGGCTCTGCAGGGTAGACTGAACGGCCCATCCGGCAATCGCTATGGCGATGAACAGAATCCAAATTGGTGACATAACTTTTCTATTTTCTAACTAAACATTTGGTGTGCACAAAAGTTCAACTGCCAAAAGTGTGCCGTTTTACTGGCGGATGATGGTCTGCGCCCTGTCGGGACCCACCGAAACGATGGCGATGGGCACTCCCAGCTCCTCCTCCAGGAAAGTGAGATAGTTGTTAAATTCCTCCGGGAACTCATCTTCCGACTGCATTTTTGTCATGTCGGTTTTCCATCCCGGCAGTTCCACCCACACCGGTTCTATTCCTTCGGTGATGTCGAATGGGAGCTCTTCAGTTTCCTTTCCGTTGATGCGGTATGCCACGCATGTCTTGATGGTTTCAAAACTGTCCAGCACGTCACTTTTCATCATCACCAACTTGGTCACACCGTTGAGCATCACCGTGTAGCGCAGCGCCACCAGGTCGATCCAGCCGCAGCGGCGGGGACGACCGGTCACTGAGCCATATTCACGGCCATTGTCGCGAAGCAACTGTCCAAACTCATCAAACAATTCGGTGGGGAAGGGACCACTCCCCACCCGGGTGCAATAGGCCTTGAAGATGCCATAAACCTCACCAATGGTGCTGGGCGCGATTCCAAGTCCTGTACATGCACCGGCACAAATGGTGTTGGAGGAGGTGACAAAGGGGTAAGATCCGAAGTCGATGTCCAGCATTGAGCCCTGTGCACCCTCGGCCAGCACCCTTGCACCGTTCTGCAGCTCGCGATTGATAAAGTGTTCACTTTCGATGATCTGAAAACTCTTCATCTTCTCCACCCCTTCAAACCATGGTTTTTCGAGTGCTTCCAGGTCATATTCAAAATCGTACTGATCGAGCATCTCCTTGTGGCGTGCCACAGCCTGGCTGTATTTCTCCTCGAAGTTGTGGAAGAGATCACCCACCCGGAGTCCGTGACGACTGATCTTGTCGGTGTAGGCAGGTCCGATACCCCGCCCGGTGGTCCCGATCTTGGCATTGCCCATCGCCTTCTCCGAAGCGGCATCGAGCAGTCTGTGTGTGGGCAATATCAGGTGTGCCTTCTTGGAAATGTAGAGCCTGTCGGTCAGGGTGTGCCCTGTCTCTTCGAGTGCCTCAATCTCCTGACGAAAGAGTGCCGGGTCTATTACCACACCGTTGCCAATGATATTCACTTTTCCCTCCTGAAAAATACCGGAGGGGATTGATTTCAAGATATATTTCTCACCTTCAAACTCGAGCGTGTGACCGGCATTGGGTCCACCCTGAAAACGTGCCACTATCTCATAATTTGGTGTAAGCACATCCACCACTTTTCCTTTTCCCTCATCGCCCCACTGGAGCCCCAAGATTACATCAACTTTCATATTTTGTGTGTTGTTAATCGGATGAATGGGATTTGGTTCACCCATCCCTGTTTGATAAGCACCTATCGATTACTTATTTTTTTTTCTTCTCCTTACTGTCACGCTCAAGTTTTCGCAGTTCCATCTTCTTGGCATGGCTGCATTTGCTGCAAGTACCATAGATGTACATACTGTAATAACTGACGCTGAATTTCTTGATTTTTTTTAGTTGGGCCTGTGTCAGCAGGTCGCTGTTTCTCGTCTCCCATACCTGTCCGCAGCTGGTGCAGATTAGATGATCATGATTTTCATTGCCGTAGGCCCGCTCATACTTAGACATGTTACCGCCAAACTGATGCTTCACCACCAGTCCGCAGTCCAGCAACAAATCTATTGTATTGTAAAGGGTAGCGCGGCTCACCCTGAAGTTCATGTCAATCATCGACTTGTAGAGGGAATCCATGTCAAAATGGCCCTTCGTCGTGTAGATATGGTCCAGGATAGCAAACCGTTCGGGCGTCTTTCGGTGTTTATGCAGTGTGAGGTACTCCATAAACTCATCCTTCACCTGTTTTCTTAATTTCTGACTGGCCTCCATTGCTACAAAATTATTCCAATTTATTGATTTATCCTAATGTTCTCTTTTGATATTTCTCTTCAATCGCAGAAATTGATTTCATTTTATCATCCCGCTATCTATTTGATTGTTTGCGAGTGATAGAAGAATGCAGGTGTGGAGGGTTTACTCTCATTGTGGTATGAATCTGAAACAGTCACGAAGTAGTAAAAAGCCTGATCGTCATCCTCAACCTCCAGGTGAAAATTGGGTTCCTTCACTCCCACAGCCAACAGATTCTCCGCCCGATCAACGTTAAAATCGTCACTTTTGGTTCGATAGATATTGTATGTGACCCTCTGTTGCTTACCGGTATCATTCCAACTCAACTCAAACAGTCCGTCGGCTCTTCGTTCCGCCCTCAAATCGGCAGGGGGTGCGGGGATGGTATCTGAGAGCCACGTCATTGGTGGCAGCTTGGCCGGATAACGATAGTAGGTTGCTATGGATGAGAGGATTCCCTTGGTATTTGCGAGCAGGTTGCCCGTGCGAAAATAGGCCTGCCCGTGAACCCTGTTTTGCCGGGTATAATTTACCTGGTTGAGGATATCCTGTCGTGACCATCCCAGCTCTACCATTTGATAGGCACCGAGACCGGGTACCACGATCCGCCGGTTGCCATTCTCCATCCAATCGTCCACAAAAGGGTAAAAGAGATGATCCTTGTAATACATCATCGGATAGAGCGCATCGTGCTTACCGGCCTGCATCCAACGACCGGCATCTTGGTAGACCGTCTCCATGGCAGTCCATCCATGTCCGTTGCTGCCAATGGCACGGTAACGTCCTAGGGGGGCACTGCTCACCTGAACCCATGGTTTTTCCTGCTTGATCCAGTCGTATGCCTTGGTCACAAACCGTGTGATGTTATCCCTCCGCCAGTCGGCCCGCGATTTACCCTTGCCATAGAGGCGGTACATGGCGTCGTCGGGAAAACGTCCCCTGTTATCGGGATAACGGATGTAATCAAAATGAATCCCATCCACCTCGTAGCCGGTAACGATCTCCTTCACGATTGAGAGGAGGTAATCATCGGAACGCGGATTTCCCGGGTCGAGATACCATTCACCGTTGAACTTCCTCACCAGGGAGGGATGCTTCCTGGTCACCGAAGCATTTCCCAGGCTCCTCACCTGGCGGTCGTTACCGAGGGGATAGGTGACAATCCATGCGTGGCATTCGAGTCCCCTCTTGTGACACTCTTCAATGGCGAATGCCAGGGGATCAAAAGCAGAGGGAGCATTACCACCACCGACAACCAATGAAGACATCGGCTCTATTGATGAGCGGTAAAGGACCTCTCCCCTGCCCCGCACCTGGAAGAGTACCGTGTTGAAGTTGTATTTCTGCAAACTGTCAAGGATGGTGATCAGCTCTTTTTGCTGCATCTCACGGCTGGTTCTGTTACGCGGCCAGTCGAGCCCATAGTTGGTGGTGAGCCACACAGCTCTCACTTCCGTTGCCGATGGTTCCGATGATAACAGATGAATAGAATTGACAATCAGCAGGATGAGTAAAAAGTATATCTTGTGCATTAATTATAATCGTTCTAATCTTTGACGCTTACAAATATAGTACAAAAAAAGGGTTCATGCTATAGATGGGGCGCATCAGATAAACGAGAGAACCTTTTCCTATATTATGGGAAGCTATTCTGATATTCTAACCTTATTCCATCCTTATATCCACTCCAATAATTAGGGTCTGCTTACTAATTCCCAATCAGGCACACAATTTCATTTGTGGCTT